>NZ_JBVJCE010000016.1:170119-240580 GCF_055588925.1 Amycolatopsis sp. NPDC041971
ATGGTTCCCCCCCCACCAAAAACACCCCAAAAAAAAGACGACGGCCGCCCCCACTCTTCGCACTATGGAAACCCCCCTTCCCCCCACCGACCCCCCCCCCCCCCGAGCCGTGCGGCGTCAGACCGTGCAGTTCCTGGACGAACCCGTGTTCACCTTGGCGCCGGTGAACTCCTCGATGATCGCGACGTTCTCCGGGGCGTAGTTCTTGGCGACGATCTTGGCCACGTCCGCACTGCCGAGTTTCGCGGCGTGGGGCGCGGACTGATCCAGCCAGTAGGCCGTCCGGAGGAACTCGATCAGCACGAAGTCGCGCAGTTCGGGCTGGGCCTTGATCTTGGCCCAGTAATCGGGATGTTTCGTCTTGGCGACGCGCAGGTAGAGCTGAAGGTAGCGCATGTTCGTGGCCGCGATGTCCCGGGAATTGCTCGCGCCCACTCCCTGGATGTACTCGGCGACGACGGTCGCGGCGGGCAATCCCATGAGCCCGGCGTTGAGTTCCGCGATGACCCCCTGCATCCGGTACGACCCTTGCTGCTGGTCCCGCAGGTAGATGTCGTCCATCGAACGCGTGAGACCGTCCGTGATCAGCGGCAGTATTTCGCGGCGCGGGAAGCCGCCGTGGATCGGCACCTTCATCGCCTTGCGGGAAGCGTCGATCCACGCGGAGACGTACACGTCCCAGGAGGTTCTCGAAGGATCCAGATCCCACATGTGGGTCTCTTCGTGGATCGCCACCATCAGGGACTCGGCGAGCGCGTTGAAGCTCGTCTTGTCGACGAACTGGCTGAAGTACTTGTCCTTGGCCTGGGCGATCGCGAGTCCTTCGCCGCTGGGCCAGCGCCGCTTGTACACGGCTTGGATCGTCTGAAGCCACTTCGTGGACTGGAATCCGGCCTTTATGTCACTGACATCGGCTTTCGGTTGTACGGGTTCTTCATAGCAGAAGGGAGCGCGGGCGGGTTCCGTCTCTTGAGCGGTGGCGGAGACGGGGAATGGGGTGAGGGACAGGACGAGGCACGCGGTCAGCACGGTAATGCCATATCGGCGCATAGGGACCTCGTTTCACGGTAGGGTTTTCCGTGGGTCGGACGGAAGTGTCCCCTACCGATCACCGGTAATTCAATGATCCGGCGCGTACTACGGCTGTACAGGCTAGGAATTATGGCGGCGAACGGGCGAATCCGCGGCCAGCCGGGATCGGCGCATGCTGTAGCCGAAGTAGATCAGCAGGCCGAGCGCCATCCAACCGGCGAAGACGATCCAGGTCTCGCCATCGAGACTGAGCATCATGTAACCGCAGCACAGCACCCCGAGGATCGGCGTGACGGGCGAGAACGGCACGCGGAACGTGCGCGGGGCCTCCGGTTGCCGCTTCCGCAGCAGCAGGACGGCGATGTTCACCAGCCCGAAGGCGAACAGCGTGCCGATACTGGTGGCGTCGGCCAGCTTCCCGAGCGGGATGAACGCGGCCAGTGTCGCGACGAAGCCCGAGACCACCAGGGTGTTGATCCGGGGAGTGCCGGTCTTGGCGTCCACTTTGGACAGCGAGGCGGGGACGAGGCCGTCGCGGGACATCGAGTACAGGATACGCGTCTGTCCGTAGAGGACGGTCAACACGACACTGGAGATCGCCACGATGGCGCCGACGGCCAGCAGCCCGGCCCACAGCGGGTTGTCGGACACGGCGCCGAGCACGTGCGAGAGCGCGGCCTCCTTGCCGTCGAACTCCTGCCACGGCAGCGCGCCCACGGCCGCCACGGCGACCAGGCAGTACAGCACGGTGACGATCGCGAGCGAGAGCAGGATCGCCCTCGGCAGATCCCGTTGCGGGTTCTTCGCCTCCTCGCCCGCCGTGGAGGCCGCGTCGAAACCGATGTAGGAGAAGAACAGTTTCGCGGCGCCGGCGCTCAGCCCGGCCAGGCCGAGCGGCAGGAACGGGGCGAAGTTCGCCGCCCGGACCGCGGAGAACGCGATCGCGCAGAACAGCACCAGCGTGCCGACCTTGACCACGACCATGATCGCGTTGGCCCGCGCGCTCTCCTTCGCGCCGGACAGCAATAGGAACATGGCCAGCAGCACGACGACGATGGCCGGGACATTGACGATTCCGCCCGAGCCCGGTGGCTGGCTGAACGCGTCGGGGATGGCGAAACCGAACGCCAGCCGCAGCAACTCGTTGAGGTACTGCCCCCAGCCGACGGCCACCGACGCCACCGAGACGCCGTACTCGAGCACCAGGCACCAGCCGCAGACCCAGGCGACCAGTTCGCCGAGCGTGGCGTAGGCGTAGGAGTAGGACGAACCGGACACCGGGATCATTCCCGCGAGTTCGGCGTAGGAGAGCGCGGAGAACAGCGCGGTGATCCCGGCGAGCACGAACGACAGCACGACCGCGGGGCCGGCCACGGGGACCGCTTCTGCGAGTACGACGAAGATCCCGCTGCCCAGCGTCGCGCCGATGCTGAGCATGGTGAGCTGCCCGAGCCCGAGGGAACGCTTCAGCGTGCCGTGATCACTGTCGGCGATCAGATCGGCGACCGGTTTCCGCCGCATCGTCGCGGCTCGCAAAGTCATGCCGAGGACCGTATCTGCCGTGCCGGACACGCAGAACAGGAGATCGTTGCTTGGTTACCTGGATTACAGGTGATTCGTTGAAACATACCGTCGATCCATGAAGAATCGTTCTAACGGGTGGTCCCGTCCACCGGGCTGACCGCCGCCCCGCCGCTCGTCACCGCCAGTACCGTGTCGCCGCAGCGTACGACGTCGCCGGGAGCGAGCGGGACCGGCCCCGCGACGCGCTCGCCGTTGTGGAAGGTCCCGTTGCGGGAACCGAGATCCACCAGGACGGCGCCGCTCTCGCCGACGGTGATCTCGGCGTGGTCCCGGGAAACGGCGCCGTCGTGGCGGAGCGCGACGTCGGCACTCGCGTCCCGGCCGATGGCCAGCCGCCCCAGCACGGGCAGTTCACGCAGGCGGGCCCGCCCCGTGCCGTCGACCCAGGTCAGCGCCGGTCGCCAGGCCCCGGCGGCACCGGGGGCGGCCACCCGCAGCAGGGTCGCCGTCCCGGCGTGGGCGAGTACCGCGCGTTCCAGTTCCCGCAACGCCGGCCCCGGATCGACGCCCGCCTCCTCGGCCAGCACCCGCCGCGCCTGCCGGAACCGGTCCAGCGCCTCGGCTTGGCGTCCTTCCTGGTAGAGCGCGACCATCAGCTGACCCCAGAACCGTTCCCGCAGCGGATGCTCGGAGACCAGATCCTCGAGTTCCCGCACCAGGCCGGGTACGTCACCCGCGCGCAGATCCGCGGCGATCCGCGCCTCCAGCGCCTCCCAGCGCATCTCCGCGTAGAGGGCGCGCGCGGGGTCGAAGGCGGTGTGATCCGGCAGGTCGGCGCAGAACGGACCCCGCCACACTTCGAGTGCCCGCCGGTATCCCGCCGCGGCGCCGCCGGTGTCGCGTGCCCGTTCGGCGGCCCTGGCCCGGCCGATCCCGTCCTCCGCTTCGCGGATGTCGGCGCGGACGCCGAGAAGCCGGTAACCCGCCGGTCCGTGGAGCAGGGATCCCCCGTGCGCCCCCAGGTTCCGCCGCAGATTGTGCACGTGGACCTGTACGGTGGCGCGGGACGCGGGCTTGCCGGTGTCGGAGTAGATCGCCTCCGCCAGCCTGGTCGCGTTCACCGGCGCCTCTCCGGAAGCGGCAAGCACGGCGAGCACCGCCCGCGGCCGCAGACCACCAGGTGTGGCGGGTACGCCGTCGACGACCAGCTCCACCGGTCCCAGCAACCGCACCTCCACCGTCACGGTGCCGATCATCCCAGGTTCCTCCGGCAGCTTGAAGCGACCTTGAAGCGAAATGGGCTTAACTGACCGCCATGACCACATTGACCGCACTCGAAGACGTGGTGGACCGGCACGGACGCGACGCGCTGTCCGACCCGATCGTCCTCACCGGCGCTCTGCGCAGTCTTCCCGATCCGCCCCCTGACACCGAGATCAACGCGCTCGCCGCGGCGGCGGGGGCGGGCGCGGCCCAGCGGATGCGCGCCGTACTCGAAGACGGGGGCACGCCCGCCGAAGCACGCCAGGCCGCGACAGACGCTTGCGGCGGTGACGCGGGGGCGGAGTGGGCGTGCGGTCAACTCGGCGCGGCACTCGGCTATCTCCCGAGGGACACCGCGGCCGATGAGCCGACCACCGCGTTGACCACCGTGCTGGCCGGTGAAAAGCCGAAGCGAGGCAAGCGGATCGCCGTGATCGCGGGGGCCGTGGTCGTGGTGGCGGCCCTCGCCGCGACCGGTGTGAGCCTCGCGCTCCGCGGTGACGACGAGCCGGGGGCCGCCGGTCCGCCGGTCACGCCGCCGTCGTCGTCCTCCGTGCCCACTTCGGCGCCGTTGGGCTCGGCGCCCCAGGGCGGATCCTCCTCGGCGCCGGTCCCCGAGGAAGCGGCCGCGGCCTTCAAGGATCCGAAACTGCTCGCCGCGGCGAAACCGTACCTTGATCACCCCGACGTCCGCTGCGAGGCGGCGAAATCCATCGTGAGTGTCCGGGAGACCGTCAACTGCGAGCTGGGTTCCGGCATCATCGCCAGTTTCCGCGTGCTGTTCTTCCGCAATCAGCTCACCAATCTGCGTAAGGTGCTGCAGACCGACAACGATGGCGCACGGCCCGGGTCGATCCGGACACTGCGCTGGGAATACGTGCCAGGGCAGCCGGGCATCCGCGCGGGTATTCCCGTCGGCACCCCGCGCGGCGGCGACGGCACCCGGATCCGCTTTCTGGAGCCGGAAAACGGCTACGCCCGGCTCTACTTCGACGAGGACGCGACCGGGGTCGCCGTCTACATGCAGGCGGGCACCGACAATCAGCAGGTGCTCCGCAAGTTCTGGGCGGATCCGGACGCGTGATGGACGACCAGGATCCCCGGCTCGCCGAAGTCGTACGCCGCTTCGGCCGCCACGCGCTGACCGATCCGGTGGCACTCCGGTCCGCGCTGGAGCAATCCGGGAACGCTTTCAGCGCGGCCGAGATCGATTCGCTCGTGGCCGCGCTACGCGGTTCGGGAACGCTGGAAGCGGCCCTCCCGCGCGACCCCGAACCCACCGGGCCTCCGCTGAACCCCACGCGTGCGGAGAACCGGCTCACCTGGGACGGCCGTCCGGGCCGCACGACACGGCTGCTTCCCTCCGGCGCACGCAAGAGATGGCTCCTCGGCGGGGCGGCACTGCTGGTGGCCGCGATCGCGACCGGGGTGGTGGTCTTCGTCCAGGGCCGGGAAAAGCCCGCCGCGCCACCGCCGGACCGCTACGCGCTCGACCAGGTCGCCGGTCGCTACCGCGCGCTCGGCGCCCGCTTGCTCGACGGCGCGGTCCGGTGCGCCCAGCAGCCCGCGAAACCCGGTGAGATGGAACGGGTCGGCTGCGACGCCGGGCTCTACGCGCTCACCCTGGTCACCTACGACGTGCCGGGCAGGCTCACCGAGTCCAGGGCACTCGCGAGCGCCACCGGAGCGGTGCGTTCGGCGGGCAATCTCGGTCAGGGCGCGGCGTTCGCGATGCGAGAACTCCCGTCCGGGGAATCGACGGTCTACTGGGACGTCGACAGTCCCCGGCCGGTCAGCGCGACGCTGACGGCACAGAAGACCGGACTACCCGCTTTGGTGGAGTTCTACGACGCGCGTCAGTTCGGGGTGCTCAAGCGCCCCGAGGTGCCGGGGGTCGCGTTCTCCTCCGGCGCGCTGTGGGATTTCGCGCAGGCACACGTGCTCAACGAGCAGTCCGCGCGGTGTCAGGCGGTCCCCGCCACGACGGGCACGGCCGAGACGGTCAAATGCCCGCTGTCCGACGGCGCGATGCTGGTGTTCAGCTCGGCGTCCGACCACGACGCGCTGATCAAGCTGCGCTCGGAGAACTCGGCGAACGGCGGTGTGGTGCCGGGAAGTGTCGAGGTGCGGACCTGGAACCGCCTCGGCGGCCCGGCCGTCGGCCAGTTCATCCGGTTCGTCACGGCGGACGACCGCAGCCCGGCCATCTATTTCGACGACGACGCGAAACTGGTCTACGGCTGGTTCTTCGGCGCACCGGGCTCATCTCCGGAGGCGCTGCTGGAACGCTGGCAGCGCGGCTCGCGGTGATTCAGCCGAACCGGATCGCCGCGAAGAAGTCCTCGACGGCGCGCAGGTCGGCGGGATAGGGCGTGCCGACCCGGCCGTCGAGCACCGACACGGTCGCGTGCTCGTCGTCGGTCCAGGCGTACCGGGTGGTCGTGCCGAGCACCGTGCACACCAGCGTCCCGTTGTGCCCGTCGCGCGACCAGGACTGCTTGGCTGGCAGGTCGCCGGGGCACTTGCCGGCGGTGAGACCGGCGGGGTCCGTTCCGGCGCCGGTGCGCAGGTAGGCGGCGGCCGCGTCGGCGTCGTCGAGCGCGGCGATCCGGAGTTCGCCGGTCTCGCCGCCGGTCTGGCAGACGACCTGCGCGCGGACGCCCTCGTCGGCCGCCGCCACCGGCGAGCAGGTGAGCCCGGCCGGCGTGCTGCGGCCGATCCGGTCGGCGGCGGGCACTCCCGGCGACATCAGGAAGACCGCTGCGAGTACGACCGCGATCACCAGTGCCGCGCCTGCCACCAGACCCGCCACCAAAGCGGTCCGGCGGCGGCGAGGCTGCTCGGCGACGACACCGGCGGGCAGCGCGTCGGCGCGGATGACCCGGATGCGGTCGCGTACTTCACGCACCGTCGGACGGTCCCGGGAATCCTTGGCCAGCAACGACTTCAGCAGATCGTTGACCGCCGCGGTGCGCGGATCGCCGACCACGAGCTGGGGGATCGGTGCCCGGTCGTGCGCCACGATCACCTCGGGCTGACTGCCGTTGTAAGGCAGCTCGCCGGTCAGGGTGACCCACAGCAGGCAGCCCACCGCGTAGACGTCCGAAGCGGCGGTCGCGGGCTCGCCGCGAAGACGTTCGGGCGCCATGTAGCCGACGGTGCCGATCACGCCGCTGGTCTCCGCGCCGCGGTCGATCTCGGCCGACCGCGCGATGCCGAAGTCGCACAGGTAGGCGAAATCCTCGTCGTGGTGCGCGGCACGGGGCCGCAGCAGGACGTTGGCGGCCTTGACGTCGCGGTGTACGACACCGATGGCGTGCGCGTCGCCGAGCGCGGAGACCACCTGGTCCACCACCGCCAGCGCCCGGTCCGGGTCCATCGGCCCGGTTTCGAGCACCTTGGCCAGATCGGGTCCGTCGACGAGCTGCATCGCCAGGTACAGGCAGCCGTCCACCTCACCGTGGTCGTGAACCGCGACGACATGCGGCGAATCGAGCCTGGCCAGCGCCGCCGCCTCGCGGCCGAAACGCTCGCGGTACACCGGGTCTTCGGCGTAGTGGGGCGGCAGGACCTTCAGCGCCACCGGCCGCCGCATGCGGTGCTGCCACGCGCGATAGACCACGCCCATCCCGCCGCGGCCGAGGATTCCGTCGATCCGGAATCCCCCGAAGTCTTCACCGACGCGCGGCGTCATGCGGTTCCCCCTCTCACGCGAGCCACTCTAACCCGCGCGATCACCCGAAAGTTGCCGATCGTGCACGCGGCGCCAGACCAGCAGGGAGAGCACCGCGCCGCACAAGCAGAGGAACATGTCCCACTGCGTGTCCCAGACATCCCCCTGGGTGCCGAGGAAATCGTCCGCACCCGAACCGGCGACGAGCGCGCTGAACCATTCCACGAACTCGAAACCGGCGGCGATCGTCACGCAGACGCAGACGGTCAGGAACGCGAGCCAGGCACCGGGCCGCAGCGGGGACCGGCGCAGCAGCACTTCGCGTACGGCGATCGCCGGGACGAAACCCTGGACGACGTGGGCGAACCGGTCGTAGTTGTTCCGCTGGGTGCCCATCAGCTCCTGCATCCATTCCCCGGCCGGGGTTTCCGCGTAGGTGTACTGGCCGCCGTAACACAGCACGATCGCGTGCAGCACCAGCAGCCAGCACAGCAAGCGGGTCAAGGGAAAGCGTTTGCGCAGTGCCACCACCAGCGGCAGCCCGATCAGCACCCAGCCGACTTCCAGCAGCCAGGTGCCGGGCGACCTGGCCTGGACCCCGGTCGCCACGAGCACCGCGACGACCACGCCGACCAGCAGAAATCCTTCGGTCCGGCCGACTCCGCGCACCATGCGGAAACCCTACAGCGCCATGGGGATCACCGCCGATGACGAAGCTCGTGACCGGCGGTCTCGTACTTGCGGTCCGGCGGACGACACGCGCGCGGCCGGGCCCCGCCGCGAGTCGTCCGCCCAATCACGCGTGTTCGCCCTCCGATCACGCGTGTTCGCCGTCCAGTCACGTGTGTTCGCCTTCCAATCACGCGAAACCGCCACAGGGCGGAAGCCGGGAGGCGAACACCGGCCCTCAGTTCAGCTTGCGCATGTCGGCGGGCAGGCCGCCGCCGGCGTAGACGTCTTCGGCGAGCTTCGCCAGCGCGGTGAGCGCGACGTTCTGGCTGAACGGCCCGTAGGACACCCGGGAGACGCCGAGTTCCCGCGCGGTGGCCAGCGGGATCGAGCCCGGGACGCCGATCAGGTTCACCTTGCGCTCGCCCAGCGCCTCGACCAGCTTGCCGACCTGGGTCTCGTCGAGCTTGCCGGGCACGAAGACGTTCGACGCGCCCGCGTCCAGGTACGCGCGGCCCCGGGTGATCGCCTCGGCCAGCACTTCCTCGGGGTCACGGTCGCCCGCCCTGAGGAAGGCGTCGGTGCGGGCGTTGAGCACGAAGTCGATACCGGCGGACTGGGCGGCGGCGACCGCGGCCTCGACGGCCTTGATGGACTCGTCCAGCGGTTTCATCTGGTCTTCGAGGTTGCAGCCGACGGCGCCGACCTCGATCGCGCGGGCGACCGTGCCGCCCGGATCGCCGTAGCCGGCTTCCAGGTCGGCGGTGACCGGCAGATCGCCCGCCGACCGGACGATCAGGGCGACCTCGGCGATCATCTCGTCGCGGGGGATCTTCTCGCCGTCGGGGTAGCCGCGGGAGGCGGCGATACCGTGGCTGGGGGTGGCGAGCGCCTGCGTGCCGGGTGTTTCGGCGACGACCTTCGCGGTGATCGCGTCCCAGACGTTGACGACGAGCAGCAGTTCGGGGGCGGCGTGCAATTCCTGCAGCCGGGTGGCCTTCTCAGCGGGGGAAACCATGCCTTCAATCTAGAGGCCCCCGCAAGGAGGGCAGCACTCACGGCGCCGTGGTGAGCACGCTCGCCTGGGTCCGCCAGTCGGTCTGGTCCGGTGTCCCGCCCGTCCAGCGCTGGCCGATCCGGTCCAGCGGGTCGCGAGTGGACGGCCAAAGAGTCGGCCTGCCGTCGGGCGTAGTCACGGTATACCGGGGAATTCGTCGCGGCAGTTCGGTCGGTGAGGAACCGCATGAAAATACCCTTGAACTGCTTTTGGTTGCCGTCACAGGAATTCTGGCCGGTGTCGCAGGATTCGGTGAGGACGCCGTTCCTGGTCAGCGCCGCCCCCGTGAAGGGTCGAGAGGGTCGCACGACAGCACACAGACCACCGCCGTGGCGTTCACCGGTTTCCCCACCGGTACGGGAATTGCCGTCGTCACCGGCCGGTCAACGGGAACCACCGGTCAGATCTCAGGTCAGGATTCTTGTTACGCCTGGGGTCGAAGCCACGACTGGTAGGGATATCGCGTTTCGAGGGAGGCACCGTGGAGCTGACGATCAACGCCGCCGGCGATGAGCAAGCGCTGAAAGAGTTCTACGACTGGCTCCGCGACGACGCCGACGTGGTCCGGTCCGCGACGATCAGCACCGCGGAATCCAGCGACGCGGGCGCTTTCGAGGTCATCCGCGTGTCGACCGGCTCCCTGACCGGGCTGGCGAACCTGGGGATCGCTTGGGGCAACTTTCTCCGCTACCGCAAGGAAACGCCCCCGTTCACCATCACGGTCGAGGGCGAGCCGACCGCCGAACAGCGCGCCATGCTCCGGAACCTCGACCTGCCGCGGGTCGTAAGCGATTTGGGTCGTTAGAACGAATCACCGGCTCATGACACTCCCAGCCACCGCAACGTTTCCAGCGCGACGGCCACGTTCACCGCGTTCTCCGCCAACGGGCGCGGAAGCAGTTCGTCCGCCCGTGCCAGCCGTCGGACGACGGTGTTGCGATGGGTGTAGAGCCGTTCCGCGGTCCGCGTCGTGTTGCCCAGTTCGTGCACGTAGGCCCGGACGGTTTCCCGGGTTTCCGCGTCAGCGTGCCGGAGTTCGCCGAGGGTGTCGGCGATGAATTCGCCCGCCTGCGCCGGGTCGCCGGTGAGCAGGTCGAGCAGCTGGATGTCCTGATACCGCGCGATCTGCCGCGGTGAGGTGAGCCTGGCGAGCATCCGCTGGGCGGCGGCGGCGTCCAGATGGCTGCGGCGGAAGCCGTCGATCCCGCCGCCGGGCCGCCCCAGCGCCACGCGGACGTCGGGATGCGGCGCGAGGTCTTCGGCGAGCCGGTCCGCGCGCGGCGGGGTCCGGCCGGGCAGCCACACCCAGAGGGCGGCGGCGCTGGCGACGACGGTCAGCCGGTGTGAAGTGCCGCTGGCCCGCATGAGGGTTTCGGCGGCGCTTTCGAGCTGCTGGGACGACGGCGTGGCCGAGCCGCTCCAGACGATCGCGGCCGTATGCGGGCCGGCGAGCGGGTAGCCGAGCTGGGCTTCGGCCCGCGAGCGACTGATGGGCGCGCCCTCCAGCAGCAGGGTGACCGTGGCCCGCCGTTCGGCGTGGGCGCCGCGGGTCAGTTCCGAGCGTTCGGCCGCCATCCGTTCGGACACCGCGGCGACGGTGTCCTCGATGAACGTGGTGATCGACAGCGACGAGACGTTCAGCAGCTCGCGGAGCAGGACCGGGTCGGACGTGAGGTCGAAGCAGATCTCGATCCAGCGGCGCCAGGCCACCCCCTGCGCCCGCCGGTAGGCGTCGAGGCCGCCGGAGTCGAAGCCGCGGCGCACCATGTCGCGGGCGCCGTCGAGCACTTCCTGGTTCAGGTTGGCGGACACCCGCATCCCGGGGCGTTGCACGTTGGCGGCCGCCCAGTGCAGCAGATTCGCCAGATTCGCGCGTTTGGTGCCTTCGGTGAGGACGGGGTCCTCGGCGACCGCGCGCATACTGCCCCCGCCGAGCGAGGCCTCGTGCAGTTCTTCGATCCACTCGGCGCGCGGATGCAGCACGATCTCCGCGCCCCGTCGGAAGAGGTCGCGTGCCTCGGCGGACAGGGTCGGCCACGGAGATGCGGCAGTTTGCACCATGAGTGCATCATGATGGTGCAGATAGTGCTAGCGCAATTCCCCGCTTGCCCCGCATCGTGGAGGCAACCGAGACGAGGCTGGAGTACCGCATGACGACGAGCACACCCGTCGAGCACCTCGACGTGGTCATCATCGGTGCCGGGATTTCCGGGATCGGGGCCGCGCGCTATCTGAAGACCGAGAACCCGGGCAAGACGTTCGCCATCCTGGAGGCCCGCGGCACGTCCGGCGGCACCTGGGACCTGTTCCGCTACCCCGGCATCCGGTCGGACTCCGACCTCCACACCTTCGGTTACGAGTTCAAGCCGTGGCGAGACAAGCAGTCCATCGCCGACGCGTCCAGGATCCTGTCGTACCTGCGCGAGACGGTCACCGAGAACGGCCTCGAGCCCAGCATCCGCTACCACCACAAGCTGCTCTCGGCGGCCTGGTCGAGCGACGAGGCCCGCTGGCTGCTCGAGATCGAGCGGACCGACACCGGCGAGCGCACCCGGCTCAGCGCGGCCTGGCTGTTCAACGCGGGCGGCTATTACCGCTACGACGAGGGCTTCACCCCGCGTTTCGAAGGCAGGGACCGGTTCGGCGGCACGATCGTGCACCCGCAGCACTGGCCGGAGGACCTCGACTACGCGGGCAAACGTGTCGTCGTGATCGGCAGCGGCGCCACCGCGGTCACCCTGATCCCGGCGATGGCGGGGACCGCGGCGCACGTGACGATGCTGCAGCGCACCCCGACCTATGTCATGCCGGTGCCGCGCGAGGACAAGATCGCCAACGGCCTGCGCAAGATCCTCGGCGACGAGCGGGCCTACGCGCTCACCCGGCGCAAGAACATCCGCAAGGGACTCGCGGTCTGGCAGTTCTGCCAGAAGTTCCCGAAGACCGCTCGCGGGCTCATCCGGTACGTCAACAAGAAGCAGCTTCCCAAGGACTATCCGGTCGACGAGCACTTCAACCCGCCGTACGGCCCGTGGGACCAGCGGCTGTGCGCCGTACCCGGCGGCGACCTGTTCGCCGCCATCCGCAAGGGGACGGCCGACGTCGTCACCGACAAGATCGCGACCTTCACCGAAAAGGGGATTCTGCTCGAATCCGGGCGTGAGCTGGAAGCGGATATCATCGTCACCGCCACCGGCCTGAACCTCCAGGTGTTCGGCGGGGCGGAGCTCAGCGTCGACGGCAAACCGGTGATCCTGCCGGAAACCGTCGCGTACAAGGGAATGATGCTTTCGGACGTGCCGAACGCCGCGTTCGCGATCGGTTATACGAACTCGTCGTGGACGCTCAAGATCGGCCTGCTGTGCGAGCACTTCTGCCGCCTGCTGGCGCATATGGACGCCCACGGCTACGACGTCTGCCGTCCTGTCGTCGCCGACCCGGACATGCCGACGAAGCCGTTCCTGGACTTCGCCGCCGGATACGTCCAGCGCGCGCTCGACCAGCTCCCGCGCCAAGGTGACCGCATGCCGTGGTTGACGTCGATGAGCTATCACTCGGACATCAAGCTGCTGCGCGGGGACGACATCACCGATCCCGAGCTGCACTTCTCCCACGCCAACGTCCGGGAAGCGGTGAGCTCGTGACCGACAGCTTCGCCGACCTGCCCGGCGGCCCGAGGATCTGTTACCGCGAAGACGGCCCGGCCGACGGTGTGCCGCTGGTGCTGATCGCCGGACTGGGTCTCGATCTCACGTCGTGGCCGCGGGAAATGATCGATGGTTTCACCCGCCGCGGTTTCCGGGTCGTCCGGTTCGACAACCGCGACGCGGGCTGCTCGGATCGCGTCAAGGCGCCGAATCCCGGCAAGCTCCGGCAACTGCTGGCCCGGCCCCTGCCGGGCGCGTACGACCTGGGGGACATGGCGGCGGACACCGTCGGCCTGCTGGACCACCTGGGTATCGAGCGGGCGCATCTGGTCGGCATGTCGATGGGCGGCATGATCGCCCAGACCGTCGCGGCCCGGAATCCCGGCCGTGTCCTGTCTCTGACGTCGATCTTCTCCACCACCGGGCACCGCCGCGTCGGGCAGCCGGCGCGGTCGACGTTGCTGCGCATGGCGAGGCGGCCCGCGCAGACGGTCGAGGAGTCGGTGACCGGGCATCTGGCGATGATGGGCCACCTCGGTTCGGCCTCGTTTCCACTGGACAAGGACGTCGAAACGGCCTGGGCCACCGGTCTCTGGGAACGGGCGGGCGGGCGGCGGGCCCGCAGCGGTATCGCCCGCCAGATCGGCGCGATCCAGGCCAGTGGCGACCGCACCGCCGAACTCGGCCGCATCACCTGCCCGACGGTCGTGGTCCACGGGGACACCGACCGTATGGTCCACCACAGCGGCGGACGGTCGACGGCCAAGGCCATCGACGGTGCCCGCTACGTCGAAATCCCCGGTATGGGCCACCACATCGCCCCGGACCTCGTCGAGAGGCTCGTCGAGCTCACCGCCGAACTGGCCCGCGACCCGGCAGGAGAAACCCGATGAACAGCGTTCGCGGCAAGGTCACCGTCGTCACCGGTGCCGGTTCGGGCATCGGCCGTCAGCTGGCCCTCGAACTCGCCCGGCGCGGTGCCCGGCTCGCACTGTCCGATGTGGACGAAACCGGGCTGGCCGCGACCGTCGCCGAGGTCAAGGCCCTCGGCGCGGAGGTGCAGGGCGCCGCGCTGGACGTCAGCGACCGGGCGGCGGTCCAGGAGTACGCGGCCACCGTCGCCGGGCAGTTCGGTGTGGTGCACCAGATCTACAACAACGCGGGGATCGCCGGCGGCGGGCAGACCGTCCTCGACGCCGAGTGGGAGCTGTACGACCGCACGATCGCGGTCAACCTCTTCGGCGTCATCAACGGCACCAAGGCCTTCTTGCCGCATCTGATCGATTCCGGCGACGGGCAGGTCGTCAACGTCTCCAGTCTCAACGGTTTCATGGCCCAGCCGACGCTCAGTGCCTACTGCGCCAGCAAGTTCGGCGTCCGCGGGTTCACCGAGGCATTGCGCACCGAGATGATCGCGGGCAGGCATCCGGTGCGGGTGACGGTCGTCCACCCGGGCGGGGTCAAGACCGGCATCGCCTCGGCGGCGTTGAAGGAAGCCCAGGCCCGAGGTGTCGAGCCCACCGCCGAACAGCGGGAACGTGTCCGCCTGTACAACGAAAAGCTGCTGAAGATGCCGGCCGACCAGGCCGCCCGCATCATCATCGACGGGGTCGAGGCCGGGAAACCGCGCGTGCTCGTCGGAAACGACGCGAAACTGGTCGACAGGCTCGTCCGGCTGCTCCCGCGCCGGTACCCGAAGCTGATCGTCGAGTTCGAACGGCGGCGCCTCACCCGCTAAGCGCCGACGCTCCGGTGCCCGAACAAGCCGAGCAGCCAAGTGTAGCGGACGGCTTCGCGTGCCTGGCCGTAGGCGTCTTCGGTGCCGATCCAGATGGCCTGCGTGATCAGTTCGATGGTGGCGGCGACCACCGTCCGCGCGGTGAACGGCGGCGGTGACGGCAGCGTGGGATCGGTGGCGCGCAGCCATCTCGCCGTCCGGTCGAAGACGGCTTCCCCGGCGCGCAAGGTGTTCTCCCGTGCTTCGAGTCCCGCGTCGCCGAGCGCGTAGATCTCCAGCAGAACGGCGCGGACGGCGATGGGCCGCCGGTGCACGTAGTCGACGAGGAAGTCGCAGCAGGCGGTGACGGCGTCCAGCGGAGTGGCGGCCTGGGCGCCCGCGGCGACACCTTGGGTGATGAACTCGCCGGTGATCTCCCGATAGGCGGCGAGGAACGCGTCCTGCTTGCCGGTGAACTGTTCGTAGAACGAGGTCCGCGACACCCGCGCGGTGGCGGTGATATGGCCGACGGTGGTGGCGACGTAGCCGCGTTCGCCGGTGTTCTCGAGCACCGCGTCGATCAGCCGGGCCCGCTGGGTTCCGGCGACCTCGTCACGGCTGAGATTGTGCGGCCCCTTCGGCAGCTTGCGGTGCTCGCTCACGTGCCGCACGGTACCGGTCCCGAAGTCTGTGAAGGCCTCCTTCCCTACTTGAGTCCAGTCCGCGCGCAGCGCGCCCATTGAGGGCGGGGGCATGGATGGAGTAGGGAAGGAGGCCTTCACGGACTTCCGCGCCTCAGCTGACCGGCACCTCCGGGGCGAGGGAGTTGCCGGGCGCGATCTTCCCGCAGGTGGACGGCGCGGGCTTGCCCGCGAACCGGTCGTTGAGCCAGCCGATGGCCTGCGGCGCCCAGGCGACGGCCGCCCCGACGTGGCTCAACGTGTTGTACTGGTCGTACTTGATCGACTTGTTGCCGGTGGCGCAGTACTGGCGCGCGAGCGACCGCACGTCACCGGCGACCATCACCCCGTCACCGGTCCCGATCCCCGGCGGGTTGCCGAAGGTGCCTTCCACGACACCGTTGTTGCCCTGCGCGATGTAGCCGGGCACGGTGGGTGTCGGCGCGGAGCCGAGGTTGATCTTGTTCACGGCCTCGACGTACGGCAGCACCGTGTTCGGGTTGACGTACTCGGGTTTGACGAACTTCTCCCACGTCAGCCCGGGATAACGGCCGAGCGCGTCGGCGATCGACGCCTTTTCCAGGTCCTTGAGCACCTGGAGGCCGTAGGAATTCGCGTACGGTTTGAGATCGATACCGAAGGACCGCGATACCCCGATGAGCGCCATCGGAATGACGCCGGTCCACGCGATGCTTCCGTTGACGTACTTGAGGTTGTGCGACGGTTTGACGAGCACGCCGCCTTCGGTGAAACCGACGAGATTCTTGTTGACCTCGGGGGCGTAGTCCGGCGCGAGAGCGGCGGCCCAGCCGGTAGCGATGGCACCACCCGAATAGCCGATGAGACCGAACCGGGTCTTGTCGTTCATTCCGGTTTCCGGCGCCCGCGTCGCGGCGCGGACCGAGTCGAGCGTGTTGGTCCCGTATTCCGGCCCGGCGGCGAAGTTCGCCTTCTGGCCTTCGGTGTCGGGGATGACGACGTTGTAGCCCAGCAGCAACGCCGGCGCGATGAAGAGCGACTCCGCGTTGGCGATCAGGCCGCCGAACGAGACATCACCCGCGATCGCCCTCGACGGGCCGTGCTCGGGATTGAGTGAATCGTAGAAGGATTGGTACGAAACGGCTTTCGTGCTGTCGCCGGTGAGGCTGCGCAGCACCGAGGTGACGTTGGCGGACGGCCTTCCCCGCGCGTCGGTGGTCCGGTAGAGCAGTTGGGTCACCTTGAGCGGCGTGGAAATACCGAGGACGTGGTAATTGAGCGTCCGGGTCTTCAAGACCGTTCCAGGGCTGTACGAAGACAGCGGTTCGCTGCCGTCGTAGCCGTAGAACGGATCGGTCGCGGGGGCGGCGGAGGCGGCGGGCGCGGCGGCGAAACCGACGATGAGGGCGATCGCGACGGCCAGCAGACGAGCGGGCTTACGGGTCATGACTCCCCTTTGAATCATGAAGTGGATCACGTTTAGGATGCCCGGAACCTACCAGTCGGTAACCGATGGTGTACAGGGCCGTACATCATTTATCGACGCGTTCTTGACGTTTCTTCTTCCGTGACTGTTCCGGTTTGGACGGAGCACGGCTCCGGCGGGGTGCGCGTTGTGATCCAGCACAACGGTCCGGTGTCCTCAATGTCGCATTGGGGACACTCAGCTTCTCCCGATCCGCCACACACCCCAGGAGCACCCGAAGCAACGAAAAGCGGGGCCGGTCCACTGTGGACCGGCCCCGCTTGTTCGTTCGCTTCTTACGCCTCGCTACGGCGACGGCGCACCAGCAGCACCATCAGCACACCCGCGCCGAGGAGCGCGCCGCCGATCACCAGCGGCATGGTCGCGGAAGCACCGGTGTTGGCCAGCTCGTCGCCGCCACCCGATTCGGCGCCACCGGGGGTGGTGGTGGGGGCCGGGGTGTCGGTGGCGGGCGCGCCACCCTGCTTCCAGGTCACGGTCGCGTTCGCGACGACCGAGGTCTTCTCGGACTCCGCGACGATCAGGGACTGGGCGGGCACCTTGTCGTAGTTCTCGCCCACGAACAGGCGACCGGTGTCGAGGTGGCCGCTGACCTTCAGCGAGAACGAGCCGGAGCCGTCCTTGGCGTCCTTGGGGACGTCGATGTAGACCTTCGTGCCGTCCTTGACGTCGGCGGCTTTGATCGCCTTGCCGTCGGCGTCGGTGACCTTGACGCCCTCGGGCAGCTTGCTCGTCAGCTCGGTGATGTCACCGCTGGTGGCGATGCTGAACGGGCCGATCCGGGTTCCGGTCGCGCCCTCGTTCTTGGCCGGGCCGATGTCGAGGGTCGGCTTCGGCTGCTTGCCGATGCCGGCGTTGTCCTTGCCGACGAGGTAGTCGTAGAGGGCCAGCACGTCGGCGGAATCTTCGGCGGCCCCGCCCGAAATCGGGTTGGCGCGCTTCAGGTCCTTGCCGTCACTGAAGTGCCAGACCGCGGCCTGCGTCGCGGTGATGGCTTCCTTGACCGAAAGGCCACCGTTGAGCTTGACGTCGCTCTTGCCGAGCGTGCCTTCGAGCGCCTTCACCGACGCCGCCGGGTAACCGTGGTGCAGCACCCAGTTGAGCTTCGGGCTGTTCTTGTTGAACGGCGACTTGGTGTCCGGGTACTTGTTCCACGGGCGCTCGATCATGTCCTGGTCGGTCCGCATGCCGACCTCGACCTGCACGCAGTACATCTTGAGCTTGCTGCCGTCGGACAGCTTCAGCGTGAACAGCACCGCGCTGGCGGGCTTCCCGCTCTCGAAGTTGACGCCGAACCCGCCGGCGCCCTCCTTTTCGATGACCCGGCCGCGAGCCGCGCCGTCGTCCGCGAGGGCGGCCGGAGCGGCCATCGTCAGCGCGACGGCCGCGGTGGCCACCGCGATCCCGCCGCGAACCAGAACTGACCTGCCGTGCATGTGTCTCCTATCCGAATACGGACCACGAATGCCAGTGCCGAATGCGACCACAGGCCCCGACCGCAACGGCTCGCCCACATGGGGGATAAGTACTCCCATCGGGCGAGAGCGGAGCATACAGAGGTCGTACAGATGGCTACTCAGGGGTATGGCTCATGTCCGGATTGCCCCGAAAGAAGAGTGAACAGCCGGAAAACGATCTTGGGCGAGTGGGCTACGAGGCGCCGACGGAAAGAAACCGACGAAAAGCTCGCGGATGGAGGTACCGCCGCTCCTCCGGTCGCTGTTGAATTGGACCAGACCATTCAACGGCGATTGGAGTCCACATGACGCGACGGCACCTCCGCCGGGGGTTGTCCCTGCTGGCCGGTTTTGCCTTGGCCGGAGCGCTGGTCCCGGCCGTGAGCAGCGCGGAACCTGGGGAAGCACGGGGTGTTCCGCTCGGCGAGCTGACCGCCACGGCGACCCAGGTCGCGTCCGGGCTGGTGAATCCGACCGCGATCACGGCGTTCAACGACGGGAGCGGCCGCATCCTCATCGTGGAGAAGAGAGGCGTCGTCCGGGCCTACCATCCCAGGACCGGGCTCGCCGCCAAGCCGGTTCTGGACATCAGTGCCAAGGTGAACGGCGCCGACGTCGAACGCGGGCTGCTCGGCCTGGCGATCGCCAAGGACAGGCGCGCGTACGTCGCCTACACCCGCAAGTCCGACAGCGCGGTGACGCTGGCACGGGTCCGGCTGGACACCGGTGAGCTCACCGAACTGCTGACCCAGCCGCATGCCGAATTCCCCAACCACAACGGTGGCCAGCTGGCCTTCGGCCCGGACGGCTACCTGTACTGGGGGATCGGTGACGGCGGCGGAGGCGGCGACCCGCTGGCCAGCGGGCAGCGGCTGGACACGCTGCTGGGCAAGATCCTGCGCGTCGACGTCAACCGCGCGTGCCGTCCGCTGCGTTACTGCGTCCCCGCGGGCAACCCGTTCGTGGGTGTCGCGGGCGCTCGGCCGGAGATCTGGGCGTACGGTCTGCGCAATCCTTGGCGGTTCTCCTTCGATCCGGCCGATGGTTCGCTGTGGATCGGCGACGTCGGCCAGGGCCGGTTCGAGGAGGTCGACCACCTCGCGAAGGGCAAGGGCGGCGCGAACTTCGGCTGGTCCTGCAAGGAAGGGCCGGTCGTCTTCGACGAGACGCGCTGCGAGGAAGGCGTGACCTACACCGATCCGGTCTTCCACTACATCTCCGGCACGGAGGGCTGCGCGGTGATCGGCGGGCACGTCTACCGCGGCAGGAAGTACGCCTCGCTGGCGGGCGGGACCTACCTGGCCACCGACTTCTGCCAGGGAACCGCCTGGGCCGTCCGCAAGAAGGCCGACGGCACCTACGAAAGCGCCCGGATCGGCGAGTTCCCCCTCGACGCCACCACGTTCGGCACCGATCAGAACGGCGAACTGTACCTCGCCGACGAAACGCCGGGCCGGCTGCACCGGATCTCGTTCGCCCGCAAGGGCTGACATCCGCTTCCCGGCCGCGTCCGCCCGGCGCGGCCGGGATCCGGCCCTCGCGTTTCATCAAGTTTTCATCATCCCTCCATAGCGTCATGCCCTCTGGTGATTTCAGTGATGGAGGGCGACGTGGAGCAAACATTCCCACCCGGAGGCGCGCAGTGGCCGCCGCCGCAGGGCTGGGTCCCCCAACCGGCACCGGCGCCGCCTGCGCGGAAACCCCGGTGGCTGCTGCTCGGCGGTATCGCCGGGCTGGTGCTGGTGCTCCTCGCCGGTCTGACGACCTGGCTGCTGTGGCCGTCGAAAGCGGGCCGCGAACCCTTCGAACAGGCGCTGGCCGGGCTTTCCTCGGCGCCGGCCGTCCGCAACAGCACCTCCGCGGTCGGCGGGATGATCGAGACGGACGTGAAGACCACCGCGTACGGCGAGACGTCCGGCACGATGTCCTTCCAGGGCAAGAAGATCGAGATCCTGGTCGTCGGCGGCAAGGTCTTCTTCAAGGCCCCCGACGGCCTGCTGCCCGGGCTGGGAGCCGACTCGGAGGCGGGCACCGAGGACCTCAAGGACCGGTGGATCACCGGTGAGGACGCGCTGTTCGGCCCGGTCCTCCAGCAGTTCGAGTCCCCGGAGAAGCTCGCCGCCCGCCTGCGCGAGGCGCTGGAGCGTGCGGAGGAGATTCCCGGGGACCAGAACGAGACCGTCCGGGATGTCCCGGCGCTCAAGGCGAGCACGCCGGCCGGGGACCTGTACGTCTCGAAGGAGGCGCCGCACCGGCTCCTCCGTTACTCCGTGAAGATGCCCGGCGGGATGCCGTCGGTTCCCAAGGTCCCGACGATGCCCGACGCGGGGTCACAGCCGCAGATGCCGCCCGGCGCGGGGTTCGGTGACTCCGATGTGGACGCTTTGTCGCCGTCGGAGACCGTCGAAGTCTACGAAAACCTGATGGTGAACACCCAGAAGCTGTCCGGCGCCGTCGACACCGGTGTGCGGTTCGACATGGACGGCGCGGCGACAGTGGCATGCAGCGGCTCGGGTTGCACGGTGACCGCGAACGTGTCCAACTCCGCCTCGGCGAACAGCGGCGGGAAGGTCACCGGTCAGGTTAACGCCACGATGACCGCGAACGTGACCATCGGCGGCCGCTCGGCGGGCAGCTGCCGGGAAACGGCGACCCTGCCGCTGAACGGCTCGGCTTCGATCAGCTGCGTCAACGGCGGGGCCGGAAGTGTCTTCGCCTCCGTCGAAGCGGAGAAGAAGACGGAGGCCGAAGCGCAGTCGCAGGCCTCGGGTGGGGTGCCGGTCCAGTACCAGATCGAGAGCATCGCGTCGGTCTCCGTTCTGGCCAAAGCGATCGGTCAGGTCGAGATCAAGCGGCTGATCGACGAACTGGGGCAACGGCGGTCCGAGCTCAGCGGTAAGTGACCCGGCCACCGGCCGAATGAGAACAGCGCCGGGCGAACGGCTTCGATGCCGCGCGCCCGGCGCTTTCGCGTCCCGGTTGGCCGGGTCAGTCCGTGCCGGATTCGATCGCGGCGTGGTCGAGCAGTTCGTCCTCGGCCGAGGCCCTGCCGCGTGAGGCGATCGCCTGCGCGCCGCCCGCGTCCATCGCCCCGATCAGTCCGGTCGACGCGGCCTGCGCGGCGCCGATCAGCGTCGGATGCCCGCCACCGACCATGCCGAGCCCGGCGTACTGCTCGAGCTTGGCGCGCGAGTCCGCGATGTCGAGGTTCCGCATGGTGAGCTGGCCGATCCGGTCCACCGGGCCGAACGCCGAGTCCTCGGTGCGCTCCATCGACAGCTTGTCCGGGTGGTAGCTGAAGAACGGGCCGGTGGTGTCGAGGATCGAGTAGTCCTCGCCGCGCCGCAGCCGCAGGGTGACCTCGCCGGTGACGGCCGCGCCGACCCATCGCTGCAGCGACTCGCGCAGCATCATCGCCTGCGGGTCCAGCCAGCGGCCCTCGTACATCAGCCTGCCGAGGCGGCGGCCTTCGTTGTGGTAGCTGGCGAGGGTGTCCTCGTTGTGGATCGCGTTGACGAGCCGCTCGTACGCCGCGTGCAGCAGCGCCATCCCCGGCGCCTCGTAGATGCCGCGGCTCTTGGCCTCGATGATCCGGTTCTCGATCTGGTCGGACATGCCGAGCCCGTGCCGCCCGCCGATCGCGTTGGCCTCCAGGACCAGGTCGACCGCGGTGGCGAACTCCTTGCCGTTGATCGTCACCGGACGGCCCTGCTCGAAGCCGATCGTGACGTCCTCGGGCGCGATCTCGACCTCGGGGTCCCAGAACCGGACGCCCATGATCGGGTTGACGATCTCGATGCCGGTGTCGAGGTGCTCGAGCGACTTGGCCTCGTGCGTCGCGCCCCAGATGTTCGCGTCCGTGGAGTAGGCCTTCTCGGTGCTGTCCCGGTAGGGCAGGCCATGGGCCTGCAACCACTCGGACATCTCCTTGCGGCCGCCGAGCTCGCTGACGAACGCGGCGTCCAGCCACGGCTTGTAGATCCGCAGGGACGGGTTCGCGAGCAGGCCGTAGCGGTAGAACCGCTCGATGTCGTTGCCCTTGAAGGTGGAGCCGTCACCCCAGATCTGGACGTCGTCCTCGAGCATCGCGCGCACCAGCAGCGTGCCGGTGACCGCGCGGCCGAGCGGGGTCGTGTTGAAGTAGGTGCGACCGCCGTTGCGGATGTGGAAGGCGCCGCAGGCCAGTGCCGCGAGCCCTTCCTCGACCAATGCGGCCTTGCAGTCGACGGCCCGCGCGATCTCGGCGCCGTAGGCCTTCGCCCGACCAGGGACCGACGCGATGTCGGGTTCGTCGTACTGGCCGATGTCAGCGGTGTAGGTGCACGGCACAGCACCCTTCTCGCGCATCCACGCGACCGCTACCGAGGTGTCGAGGCCGCCGGAGAAGGCGATCCCGACGCGTTCGCCGACAGGCAGAGAGGTGAGTACCTTGGACATGATGGAAGTATATGCATAGGTGTGTATGACCATGCAAGTCGGGGTGAGCGGGGCAACTCGGGCGGGTGGTGGGGCGGGGGGGGGGGGGGGGGGGGGGGGGGGGGGGGGGGGGGGGGGGGGGGGAGGGGAGGGGGGGGGGGGGGGGGGACAACCCGGCCGAACGCGGTCCGGAACCCTGGCTCGCGCCGTGTCCGTTTCGTGACCTGTCCGTGCGGGCTTCCGCTACGAACACTTGGTGAGGACCTCTGCGAGAAGCGCCGATTTCCCTTGCCGTAAAAGGAAACCAACCCGTGCGCCCGACGGCTGCGAATACCTGGCATGAAGACTTCGCGGGCCGATCGGGAACCACGCCTCCCCTTCTTCGGATCGGCGCTGATCGGTGTCGTGGCCCTCGCCGCGGCACTGGCGGCCGGTCATCTGGTGGCCGGGTTCATCAGCGCCAACGCTTCGCCGTACCTGGCGGTCGGCAACGGTGCGATCGATCTGACCCCGATCGAGCTGAAGGATTTCGCGATCCGCACGTTCGGTATCTACGACAAACTCGTGCTGCTCGGCGGGATGGCCGTGGTGATGGTGCTCGCCGCCGCCGCGGCGGGGGTTGCCTCGCGCCGGTCGCCCGTTCCGGGGATCGTGCTGATCGCCGCCTTCGGCCTGCTGGGCGGGTTCGCCGTGGCGCAGCGGCCCGACCTCGATTCGGTCGCCCTGCTCGCTCCGTTGGCCAGCCTGATCGTGGGAGTCGGCGTCTTCGTCTGGTTGCATCGCCTCGCCACGGCCAGGTCCCGAACCGTCGAGGGGGCTTCCGGTGCCGCTCCGTCGCGCCGGTCGGTGCTGCTGGCCGGGGCGGGTGCCGTTGTCGCCGCAGGTGCGGCGGGGGCCGGAGGACAGCTTCTCGCCGGCACGCGAGACGCGGAGTCTTCCCGGGCGGCCGTCGGACGGCTCGTTCCCGCCGAGCCGGCACCGCCGATCCCGGCCGACGCGGATTTCGCCAAACTGGGCACGCCGACGTTCCTTACCTCAAACCGCGATTTCTACCGCGTCGACACCGCCCTGTCGGTGCCGCAGGTCCGGGCCGAGGACTGGAGCCTCCGCCTGCACGGCATGGTGCGCAACGAAAAACGGTACAGCTACGACGACATCCGCAACCGGCCGCTGATCGAGCGCACGATCACCATGACCTGCGTGTCCAACGAGGTCGGCGGAACCTACGTGTCCACGGCGAACTTCATCGGCGTGGACCTCGGGGATCTGTTGCGGGAGGCCGAAGTCCTGCCCGGTGCCGAGCAGATCCTCTCCACCAGCGTCGACGGCTGGACCGCGGGCAGCCCCGTCGTCGCCGCGCTCGATCCGGAGCGGGGCGCGATGCTGGCGATCGGGATGAACGGGGAACCGCTGCCGGTCGAACACGGTTTTCCCGCCAGGATGGTCATTCCCGGTCTCTACGGCTACGTTTCGGCGACGAAATGGGTCAAGGACCTGGAGATCACCACCTGGAAAGCACGTCGCGCGTATTGGCTCGACCGCGGCTGGGGTGAACAGGCCCCGATCAAAACGCAGTCCAGGATCGACAGTCCGAAAGGATTCGAAACGGTACCCGCGGGCAAGGTCCGGATCTCGGGTGTCGCGTGGGCGCAGCGCACCGGTGTCGAGCGGGTCGAAGTCCGGCTCGGCGCGGGCGGGAACTGGCAGCCCGCGATGCTTTCCCGCGAGGTGGGTCTCGACACGTGGCGGATGTGGTGGACCGAATTCGACGTCCCGGCCGGCAGTCACCAGGTCACCGTCCGCGCGGTCGACAAATCCGGCTACACCCAGACCGACGCCCGCGCCGGAACCGTTCCGGACGGTGCGACCGGCTGGCATGTCCTCAGTTTCACCGCACGGTGATCGGTGTCACTCGAAAGAGTGGCAATCCGATTCCGTCGTGGTTCCGAATACCCGGTAAGAGTCCGAAAAAACAAATGGAGTGATTTTCCGTGAGCAAGCTTCGTTTCGCAGGAATCGGTTTCACCGCGGTCGCCGCACTGGCCCTGTCCGCGTGCAGTGGTGGCGACAATGCCTCGTCCGGTAACGCCAGCAGTGCCCCCGCGCCCGCCCCGTCCTCGTCGATGTCGGCTCCGATGTCCAGTGCCGCCTCGGGTGACGGCGTGACCACCAACGCCGATGTGTTCGGCCCGGCGTGTTCGAAGCTGCCGCAGGGCGGTGAGCCCGGTTCGCTGGACTCGATGGGCCCGCAGCCCGTCGCCAGCGCCGCCTCGACCAACCCGCTGCTGACCAAGCTGGTCGCCGCGGTCAAGGCCACCAACCTCGTCGACACGCTCAACAGCCAGCAGGCCATCACCGTGTTCGCCCCCGCCGACCCGGCCTTCGCCGCCCTCGGTGACGCCAAGTTCAACGAACTCGCGGGCAAACCCGACCAGCTCGCCCCGATCCTGCAATACCACGTCGTCGCCAAGCGCTACGACGCCAAGGGCCTCGAGTCCGCCAAGACCCTGGAAAGCCTGAACACCGCCGGTGGCCCGCTCAAGATCGAAGGCACCGGCGACAACATGACCGTCAACGGCGCCAAGATCCTCTGCGGCAACATCCCCACCAAAAACGCCACCGTCTTCGTCATCGACAAGGTGATGACCCCCGGCACCAACAAGAACTAGGTTCCCACCCCGTGATCGCGGTGGCCACGCCCTCGGGTGCGGCCACCGCGATCTTCGTCTGTCAGGGAACGAGCGCGGCTGCGTCCACATCGGTCACCACGAGACGCAGACTCGCGTTCTCCCAAGGGGTTCCGGTCAGCACCGCACGGAAGGCGGCCCCGGCGACCTCCGTGAGCGGCGGGATCGGCACCTCCAGCGCGACGACGCGGATCTCGACGATGTTCTCGGTGATGTCGACGGCCATCACGTCGAGATCCCACGGCACCGCCGAGGCGGCGGCCGTGGTGGACGGCGTCGCCGCGCGCAGCCCCGGTACGTCGCGGAGCGTGCTCAGCAGCGACGCGGTCAGTTCGGAACGTGCGGTCACAACAGTCCTCCACGGATTTCGATGTCCAAAACAGACACCGAGACGGCCGACAGGGTGAGCCCGGTCGCCTCGGTGACCGCCCGGCTGACAGCGCGCTGCACCGCCTGCGCGGTCGCGGCCGCCTGGTCCAGCCCGGAGAGCGAAAGGTCGATCTCCACCCGCACGTCGTCCTGTTCGACGAACGCGCGGACTCCTTCGGTGGGTGCCGGTTCGAGGCCCTTGACGCGCTGCCGCGCGATCCGGGTCAGCGAGCCGGCCAGCCCGCGCAAACCGGGTTCCAGGCGTACCACGCCGGGAACCTTCGCCGCGGCGTGCGCGGCGACCGCCGCGATCACCGGCGGGGAGATCACCGTCTCGGCCAGTCGGCTGGCAGAGGCATGCTCACGCGTCATAGATGTCCTCCACCACCAGATCGAGCCGGGCCAGGCGAAGGCCGACCCTGGCGCCCGCCGCCGCCGTGACCCGCTCACGGACCACACCCAGCGAGTCACCGTCGAAATCATGGGGGATCGCCAGGCTCAGCTCCACGTCCACGGCCGGCGAGCCGGCGTCTTCGCCCGACCGGCGGACCCGGCAGCGCCGGGCGCGGACGCCGTCCACGGAGTCAGCGGCGAACCGCAGCACCGCCGCGACCGCCTGATCGCTCACCTGCACCTCACCCGGTTCCGGGCTGGCCAGCGGCACCAGGTCGCGGCGCCGGACCTCGGCGCGGATCGCGGACATGATGCGGCCGGTGAGATCCGCCGACGGCTCGGTGTCGTCGTCGGCCAGCTCCCTGGTCAGCCCGCGCAGCACCCGGAGGCTCGCGTGGGTCGCCCGGCAATGCGGGCAATCGAGTTCGTGCGCGTCCGCGCGTCCCGCGTCGACCTCGTCGAGACGTTCCCAAACCAGTTCGACGTCCCGTCCGCACGGGAGCAGGTAGTCCTGAGTCGCGGGGTTCATCGCCATGGCGCCATCACCTCCGCCAACTCCGCTCGTGCTCGTGCGATGCGTCCGCGCACCGCGGTGGTGGTCGCCCCGATCGTTTTCGCGATCTCCTCGTAGGAGCGGCCGTGGACCTCCCGCAGCAGCCAGCAGGCCCGTTGCTCGGCGGTCAGCCGGTCCAGCGCCCCGGTCAAGGCCGCCAGCTGCGCGCTCGTCTCGGCCGCGCGATCCGGCCGCCCCGCCGAACCGGCGGATTCCTGCTGGTCCAGCTCGACGTCGGCCACCGGCTTCCTGGCGCGGATCACGTTCAGGCACCGGTTGGTCGTCGTCCGGTAGAGCCAGCCGACGAACGCCGCGTCCTCCTGTAGCTGGTCGAGCCGCCGCCAGGCGACGAGGAACACCTCTTGCACGACGTCCTCGGCGTCCCCTTTGTTCCCCAGCATCCGCAGCGCCAGCCGGTACATCGCCCCCTGGAACCGCAGGACGAGCTGTTCGTACGCACGGATCTCACCGTCGCGGGCGCGGGCCACGAGCGTCGTGTCGTCCAGCACCGTTTCGCCGGCCGCGGGCGCCTCGCTTCTCGCCGACGTCGTCATCGAGCGCACCTGTGCAGCGCCGTCATGCCGAAGCTCCCTTCACATCACCTACGTCCGGTGACAACTCCTACGACACGGCTTCCCCGGAAACGTCACGCGGGAAACCCAGCCGACCACGGCACGGTGGATCGCGCACGCCGAAACTCAGGTGATCGCCCGCCGCCAGCACCGACGGGCGAGCGCCGGGTACTCCTCGAGGGTGATGTCGGTGGCGAACTTGTCGGTCATCCACAGCATCGAGCGCAGCATGAACCGGCGCCGGAACAGCTCGTTGCGCAGCTTGATCCGCAGCCTCGTCGGCGGCGCGAGGAACGGGCCGGCGTTGGCGCCGCGGGTCACCTTGGCGTAAGCGTGGAGCTTCTCGTCGTACCGGCGGAAGGCAACCTCGTGGTCACCGTTCGCCGCGGCGAGTTCGCCCGCGATGACGTACGCGGCCACGACGGCGAGGCCGGTACCGAAGCCGGCCAAGGTGTTGCCGTACGCAGCGTCGCCGAGGAGCGCGACGCGGCCGCTGGAGTAGCGGTCCATCGTGACCCGGCTGATCGAGTCCAGATAGACGTCGTCCGAGCGTTTCACCGCCTCCATCAGTTCGGGCAGCCGCCAGCCGCCGTCGGCGAACGCGGCGGTCAGGATCTTTTTCTGCTGCCCGGTGTCGTAGCGGTCGTAGGCGATTTCGGGAGAGGCGAACACGAAGAACGCGGCCGCCTTGGGCCCGCCGGTGGCGGCGAGGCGGCCGGGTTCGTTGTACATGACCGAGGTGCCGCCCGGACCGCGGAAGTCGTCGCCCTCCCCGGTCTCGACCAGGGCGTAGTAGTGGCCGAGGTGCTTCACGTAGTCGGCTTCCGGACCGAACGCCAGCCGTCGCACTGTGGAGTGGATACCGTCCGCACCGAAGACGAGGTCGAACCGCCTCGGGGCACCGCGCTCGAAGGTGACGTCGACGCCGTCGGCCGTTTCGGTCAGCGAGGCGATGGAATCGCCGAAGACGTACTCGCAGTCCTGAGCGGTCCGCTCGTAGAGGATCGCGGCGAGGTCGCCGCGCCGGATCTCGACGTCGCCGCCGGTGAACTCGCCGGGCATGACGGCCAGCGGCCGCTCCGTGGCGTCGATGATGGTCTGGTCTTGCCCGCCGGTCCGGCGCCGGTACACCTCCTCGAGGATTCCCATCCGGTCCAGCACGGTGCGATGGGTCGAGCCCTTGAAATCGACCGCCTGGCCGCCGGTGCGGAGTTCCGCCGACCGCTCGACGACGGTGACCGCGTAGCCCTGGCGGGAGAGCCAGAACGCGAGAGCGGGCCCAGCGATGCTGGCGCCGGAGATGAGGACTGTCCTGTTGGTCATGGCAGGAGCTTCGCGGCCGACGTTGACGAAGCACTGACAGTCCGCTGACAGCCCTTCGTCAGCTCCAACCAGGCAAGGGAAGGGTGAGCTGCCCGGGGTCGTCCGGCGGCGCGGTCTCGTACCGCGGCGGTGTCGCCGACAGGCCGATCGGGTTGCGGGTCAGCCGCACGGAGGTGCCGTCGGGCCGGGGGAGCTCGACGGTCGGGCTCAGGCCGAGCCGTTCCGCCAGGGCGAACGCGCCCGCGACGTCGTTGACCTCCCCGGCGGGCACCCCGGCCGCGCTCAACTCCGCCGCCCACTCGGCCGCCGGGCGCCTGCCCAGGTGGTCTTCGAGCAGTGCGCGGAGTTCGGCCCGGTGCTCGACCCGCGCCGGATTGGTCGCGAAGCGGACGTCACCCGCGACCTCCGGCAGGCCGATGACCTCGCACAACGCCGCGAACTGCCGATCGTTGCCGACGGCGAGGGCGAGTTCGTGATCGGCGCAGGGAAGCAGTTCGTAGGGGGCGATGCTGGGGTGCCGGTTACCCATCCGCGCCGGGACCGCCCCGCCGGAGGTGTACGCGCTGCCCTGGTTCACCAGCGCGGCGAGCAGGCTGGACAGCAGGTCGATCTCGACACGCTGCCCCTGCCCGGTCCGGTCGCGGTGGCGCAGGGCGGCGAGGATGCCGACGCTCGCGAACAGCCCGGCCAGGACGTCGACGAGCGCGACGCCCACCTTCTGCGGCTCGCCCGCCGGGTCACCGGTGATGCTCATGAGCCCGCCGACGGCCTGGATGAGCAGGTCGTAGCCGGGCAGCGCGGCGCCGCCGCCGGAACCGAAACCGGTGACGGAGCAGAAGACGAGGCCGGGATTCGCCGCCAGCAGGACCTCCGGGCCGAGACCGAGCCGGTCCATCACGCCGGGCCGGAAGTTCTCGACCACGACGTCGGCCTCCAGCGCCAGCGCGCGAGCATGGGCGCGGTCTTCCGGGTCGCCGAGGTCCAGCGCCACACTCGTCTTGTTCCGGTTGACCGACTGGAAGTACGTCGCCTGGCCGGTCGCGTCGTAGGGCGGCCCCCAGCTGCGGGTGTCGTCGCCGGTGCCCGGTCGCTCCACCTTGATCACCGTCGCGCCGAGATCGGCCAGCAGCATGGTGGCGAACGGGCCGGCGAGCACCCGCGAGAAGTCGAGGACGCGCAGCGGGCCGAGTGCGGTTTCGGGCATGAGCCCGACCCTAAGGGAAGGTAGCTTCGGCCGCGTCCAACCAGACGCGAACCCGGGGAGTGACCATGATCGTGGTGACCGGAGCGACCGGGAACGTAGGACGGCTGCTGGTGGAAACCCTTGTCACCACAGGAGAAGAAGTGAGTCGGGACCGGGCGGCAAGGCGTCGAGTCCCACCGCGGCGGCGTTCGAGTGATTACTTGAGCACCAACGACCGCGCCATCTGCTTGAAGGCCGGAAGCTGGTCGCCGTCCTTGGCCGGATCGAAATCGCCGACGACGAAGATGTACCCGGTTTCGGTGAACGCCATGACGGCGAACACGGTCTTGCCCTTGCCGTCTTGGCCGACGATCTCGAAACCGGGCATCCCCGCGATCGCCACCTCGGTCACCGTGCCGACGGACGGCGTCGATGGCAACTTCCCGAATCTGTCGGCCGCGTAGGCGCGCTTGTCCTCGGGCAGCCGCGGCTCGCCCATCGACGGCGAGGCGATGAGCTTCGGACCACCTTGCGCGCCACGGGTGAAACTGAGGCTCACGGCGGATTCCTTCCGCTGGTAGCCCTCCGCCGGGGTCAGGTCGAAACCGATGTTCCCGGGCGTGGCCTCGGCGCTCCAGCGGGCGCCGGTGATGGTCTTCCTGAAGTCGTCGACGGTCAGCGGGTCTCCCGGTTCGAGGGTGCCGGTGATGATCACCAGCACGTCCTCGGCGGCGAGGATCGCGTTGACCTTGTCGAACGTGCCCATCGAGGCCCGCTGGACGCCGCTGGTCAGGAAGGCCGGGAACCCGGCGATCGTGGTCTCGACCGGCTTTTCCAAATCGAGCCCCTTCTGCCGGGCCTGTTCGGTGGTGAAGCCCGCGGCTGTCTCGGTCATCGCTTCGCGGACCGGTTTGCCGTTCACGGGCTGCTCCACGACCACGATGGAGGTCCGTGAGTTCGCCCGGCCGAGGCCGGGCAGGCTCGGCTCCACCCGCATGCCGTCCGGAACCGGCAGCGAGATCCGGGTGCGCGGGATGGCCTGCTCGGTCCCGGTGGGGGCCGCCGTCGTCGCCGGACTCGACGCCGCGGTGCTCGGCACGGCGACCTGACCGGTCTTCTGCGTGCTTCCGCACCCGGCGACGAACAAGATCAAGCCGGCACAGAACACGGACCGAAGACGCACGGATTCCCCCTTGGATGCAAGGAGACTTTACGCTATAGGGGTGAAGGGGACCGGGCCACGTGTTTCGGATGGTCCACGGTGTTCCTGTGCGCGACCGCCGTCATGGCGGTGCTCCGTACCGGGCCGAACGGCCGGATGGGACCCGAGGACGACACGGGCTCGAACTCTGCGTTTAGACTGAAGGTCTATTTAAGGGGCCCAAGTGGACCAACTCACTCTCGGCGTCATTTCCCGCTCGCGAAAAGAAAACGAGTGGCGGCTTCCGATCCATCCGCGACATCTCGAGCGGATCGACTCCGGTCTCCGTAAGCGCATTTTTCTCGAAAACGGCTACGGAGAACGCTTCGGCATCCCGGACGAGGATCTCGCGCCCCTGGTCGGGGGTATGCGTTCCCGTGCACAACTGATCGCGGACCGCGACGTCGTGCTCCTCGCCAAACCGCTCGCGGAAGACCTGGCCGAACTCCGGCCCGGACAGATCCTTTGGGGCTGGCCGCACTGCGTCCAGGACGACAAGCTCACCCAGCTGGCCATCGACCGGAAACTGACGCTCATCGCCTTCGAAGCGATGAACCACTGGCGCAGCGACGGTTCTTTCGGTTTGCACGTCTTCCACAAGAACAACGAATTGGCGGGCTATTGCTCGGTGCTGCACGCGCTGCAGCTGACCGGCTCGACGGGTGACTACGGCCGCCGTCTCCGCGCCGTCGTGATCGGCTTCGGTGCCACAGCGCGTGGTTCGGTGACGGCGTTGAACGCGCACGGAATCCACGACGTGCACGTCCTCACCCACCGCGGTGTCACCGCGGTCGGTTCGCCGATCCATTCGGCGAACATCGTGCGGCTCGACCACGACCTGAAGAGCCCGGCAGACCTCCGCCGCAGCCACGCGATCACCGAGGACGGCCGCGTGCCGCTGGCGGAGTTCCTCGCCGGGCACGACATCGTCGTCAACTGTGTACTGCAGGACCCGAAGGCGCCGTTGACGTTCCTCGTCGAGGAAGACCTCGCCGCGTTCCGGCGCGGGAGCCTCGTCATCGACGTTTCCTGTGACGAGGCGATGGGCTTCGACTGGGCCAAGCCGACGACGTTCATGGAGCCGACCTTCGAGGTCGGCGGCCTCACCTACTACGCCGTCGACCACAGCCCGTCCTACCTCTGGGATTCGGCGACCTGGGAGATCAGCGGCGCCCTGCTGCCGCATCTGGAGCAGGTGCTGGCGGGCCGATCGGCGTGGGCCGCCGATCCGACCATCGACCGGGCGATCGAGATCAGCGAGGGCACGATCCGCAATCCCGACATCCTTTCCTTCCAGCACCGCTCACCGGAGTATCCCCACGCGCGTCGGTGAGGCGCGCCTCGATGAGAAAGTTCTCATCGAGGCCTCATCGGTGACTCACCGGCGCCGGCCAGCCTGGTGTCATGCGAGTCCGAATCATCGTCCTGGCCGGGGTCGCCGCCGTCGTGGTGGCGGCCACCGGGACGTTCGCCGTGATCGCGGCCACCGCGGCCTCGCCGCCCGACCTCGGCCCGGCGGTCGTCGCCCCCGCGGGGCGGGCCGTCACCGGACCGGGGGAGGCGGGGGCCCCGCCCGCCGTCGTCCCGCCCCGGCCGGCCGGGCACGACGACGACCTCGATGATGGCCATGACCATGACGGCGGCAGTGACCATGACCATGACGGTGACGACCAGTTCGACCTCGACGACTGAGCGGGGCCGATGAGCGCCCGCGCCCGGATCCTCGCGTGGGTCCTGCTGGTCGTGTTGCTCGCGCTCGCCGGGTCGCTGCTGGCGACCCGCACCGTCCTGCACAACCAGCTGGACCAGCGGCTCGACAACGAGATCGCGCACGAGACCGGCAAGCTCCGGGCCTTCCTGGCGTCGCCGGACGCTCGCCCGGCCGGGAGGCCCGCCACCGTCGAGGCGGTTCTCGGCCGTCATCTGGAACGGAATCTGCCCGAGAAGTACGAGACGTTCTTCTCGATCAGCGACGGCGTGGCGTCGAGGCGGAGCGCCGTCGAGCCGCCGGTGCGGCTCGACACCGACCCGAAGTTCGTCGCCGAACTGGCCTGGGCCACGAGCCCGGCGTATGGCACGGTCACCACCGCTGTCGGGTCGGCGCGCTACGGCGTCGTCCCGGTGACCATCGAGGGCTCGCCGGGCCGCGGCGCGCTGGTGATCGTCGAGTTCGTCGACCACGCCGCCGGCGAGATCAACGACGTCGTCGGCGTGATGGCCGCGATGTCGGGGGCCGCGCTGGTGCTGGCCGGGCTGATCGGCTGGCTGGTCGCCGGCCGCATCCTCGCGCCGGTGCGGGAGGTCCGCCTGGCCGCCGAACAGATCGGCGAGACCGACCTTTCCCGCCGTATCGAGGTCCGGGGCTCGGATGACGTCGCCGCGCTCGGCCGCACCTTCAACACGATGCTGGACAGGCTCGAGAGCGCCTTCGCCGGGCAGCGCGACTTCATCGACGACGCCGGGCACGAGCTGCGCACGCCGATCACGATCGTCCGTGGCCATATCGAGCTGATGGGGGAAGACCCGGAGGAGAACGCGGCCACGCGGCGTCTGGTCCTCGACGAACTCGGGCGCATGCAACGAATCGTCGATGATCTGCTGGTCCTCGCGAAATCCGGCAGCCCCGACTTCCTCACGCCCGGCGACACCGACCTCGCCGACCTCACCGTCGAGACCCTCGCCAAAGCCCGTCCACTGGCCGACCGCGTCTGGCGGCTGGACGCGGTCGCCGAGGTGACCGTCCGCGCGGACGGTCAGCGCCTCGCGCAGGCCTTGCTGCAGCTGGTCTCCAACGCCGTCCGGCACACCTCACCGGGCCAGGAGATCGCCCTCGGCTCCGAGGTGACCGCGACGACGGCGCGGCTCTGGGTCCGTGACACCGGAGAGGGCGTCCCGCCCGATTCGAGGAGCCGGATCTTCGAACGGTTCAAACGCGGCAGCAACTCAAGCGGCGACGACGGTGCCGGGCTCGGCCTGGCGATCGTCGCCGCGATCGCCGAGGCGCACGGCGGCCGCGTCCTGCTCGACACCGCGCCCGGCGAAGGCGCGCGGTTCACCATCGAGATGCCCGTCGCGGAAGGGATGGACCGGTGACCAGTGTGCTGGTGGTGGAGGATTCCGCCCGGATCGGCGCGTTCGTCGAGAAAGGACTGCGGGCGCAGGGTTTCGCGACCCGCTGGGTCAAGACCGGCTCCGAAGGGCTGACCGAGGCGTTGACCGGCGCACACGATCTGGTCGTCCTCGACCTCGGACTGCCGGACCTCGACGGTTCGGATCTGCTGCGGGCCCTGCGCGCAGCGGGCCGGACGGTGCCGGTGATCATTCTGACCGCCCGGGACGGCGTCGTCGACCGGGTCGCCGGACTGTCCGGCGGCGCCGACGACTATCTGGCCAAACCCTTCGCGTTCGAGGAACTCCTGGCGCGGATCCGGTTGCGGCTACGAGGAAATCCCGAAGCCGAACCGTCGGTGCTGCGTGCCGGGGAGCTTTCGCTCGACCTGCGCACGCGGAGGGTTTCGGTGGCGGGGGAGGAGAAGGACCTCACCGCCCGCGAGTTCGCGCTGCTGGAAACCTTGCTGCGCAATCGCGGCCAGGTGCTGTCCCGCGAACAGTTGCTCGGCGGGGTCTGGGGTTTCGACTTCGACCCCGGATCGAACGTGGTGGACGTCTACATCCGGTACCTGCGCGGCAAGATCGGCGCCGAGCGGATCGAAACCGTGCGGGGGATGGGCTACCGGCTCGGTGAGTCCCGATGAGACGGTTCTCATCATGCTTTCACGACGGTCTCTTCTTCCGGCGGCACAGTGGTTTCCATGACCACGACACTGCTGCATCTCGCCGTCGACCTCGTCGCCGCCGTGATCCTCGCCTATGGCATCTACGCCCGTCGCCACCACCGCGGTGACCTCGCCTGCGCCTACCTCGCGTTGAACGTCGGTGTCTGCGTTTCGGTCGCCGTACTGCTTTCCGTACCGGCCGCGAGCGCGCTCGGGCTCGGCCTGTTCGGGGTGCTGTCGATCATCCGGCTGCGGTCCGATTCGATCAGCCAGCAGGAGGTCGCGTACTACTTCGTCGCGCTGGTACTGGGTCTGGTGAACGGGCTGCCGTCCGCGGACTGGCGGATCGTGGCCGTTTTCAACGTCCTGCTGCTCGCCGTCATGTACGTCGCCGACCACCCGTCGCGAACCCGCGGCCCCCAGCGGCGGACGGTCGTGCTCGACACCGTGTACCCCGACGAACAGACGATGCTGATGGAACTGCGGGCACGCCTCGGCGGGACGGTCGTGCGGCACAGTGTGTCCGAAGTGGACTACGTCCGCGAGGTCACCGTCGTCGACGTCCGCTTTCGCCCGGACGCCGCCGCGGTCGTCCGCGGCGCTCCGGCGGGGCATCGATGAGCGGGCGTGGAACGGCCACCGTCGCCGCGGTGGCCAAGGGACTCCCGTCGCTGTCGCTGGCGGAAGTCGTCGCCAAGAGCGGGTTGATGAGCCGGACGGACCGCAAATACGTGTTGAAACTCAACGACTTCCTGGCCGTCACCGAGGCGCTCGGGGTGTCACCGCACTGCCTGGAAATCGACGGGCAGCGCGTGTTCGGCTACTCGTCGACCTATTTCGACACACCGGATCTGGCGATCTTCCGGGCGCACCGGCAGGACCGGCGGCGCCGGTTCAAGATCCGCACCCGCACCTACACCGACTCGGCCGAGACCTACTGCGAACTCAAGGTCAGCGGACGGCGCGACGAAACGGTCAAGGTCCGCCGCCCGCATCCGGCCGAGGCGGCGCACGGCCTGACCGTGCCCGCGCTGACGTTCCTCGACGACGCCCTCACCGCCGCCTACGGCCATCCGGCGCCCCGGCCGCTGACTCCCGCGTTGGTCACCGACTACCGTCGAACCACCCTCGTCACCGCCGACGCGCGCATCACCTGCGACACCTCGCTCATCTGGCGTTCGGGTTCGCGGCACCTCGCCGCCGCGGGCGATCTGGTGCTGCTGGAGGTGAAGTCGGCCTCCGAACGCAACAGCGTCACCGAGGCGCTGGTGAAACTGCGGATCCGTGAGCAGTCGGTGAGCAAGTACTGCGCGGGCCTGGTGGCGCTGGGCTTGGCCACCGGCGGCAATCGGTGGCGGCCCGCGCTGCGGCGGCTCGGAGTGGCGTAACGATCGCGACGCGGCTGTCGGGTTCGGCCTGCCCGAACCGAGGAAGGACGAATATGAGGACCAGGGAGAGCCGCGCTCGCCGTCGCCGGGGCACGGTGTTCACCGGGACGTCCGGCGCCGAAGGCGGGCGGCCGACCGTCCAAACAGGACCAGTATTCGACCACCGCGGCGGCCGGTAGGCCAATTCGTCGGACAAGATCGCGTCGATACGGAGATTGGCTCGCCGCGGTACCCGGATGCTCACGCCCAGTGACAACACGACGCCGATGGCGACCACGACACCGAACCCGATGGCGACCGGATCCGCCACGAGCGCCTCCCTGCCCGATGGGCGGGAGAACCCATGCCTCATCCCGATGGTCGGCGTGTCCCCGGCGGCGAGCCGCACGGCGTCGGTCTCCGTGACGTGGACGAGCGGACCCCCGTCCCCTGCCGGAAACCCTGGGCGATCGTGGCAGGTGAGCGCTGTGATAACTTGGAGCGAACTGGGACTTCTGTGCGTTCGCAAACCCGCTGTTCGGGCTGGGCGGCTCCCGCGGAGGTGTCAGGGCACCCTTGGGGCCGGTAGCTCAGTTGGTTAGAGCAGGGGACTCATAATCCCTTGGCCGTCGGTTCGAGCCCGACCCGGCCCACAAGATCAACATCGCTTCCGACCTACAGGAACGCTGGTCCTTCGGCGGCAATTTCGCCGTGGCGTCAATCGTGGCTGGGCTCCGTTATGTCTCCGTTTGCTCCGGTGTGCTCTGCGGGGCCGGTTGGTGGCGTAGCAGCCTTTCTGTTTGCTCGTCACAACCGCTGCGGTGGGGACTTCAGTAGGTTCGGAGTTATTTGCTTCCACAGCTGGACAAGCTGAGTGTGGTCGTAGGTCGGCTAGGGGTGATCCGTGTACTCGAGTACAAGGCCAGTGACGTCAACGATTTCGCCCTCGCACAGCGCATTTTGGAACCGGTGCGGTCATGTCAGGCGGTCCCGGCGTCCGGGGTGGGCGCGACTGGACGCGGGTCTCCGGTGGGGTACGTGAAGCACGGTGAAGATCGTGGCTGTGTCAGCGCTCAGTGTGCTGCTCTCGGACAGCCGGTTTGAGCGGTAGGCGGATGACATTGAACGCGGTGTCGGTTAGATCGAAGCTCTCTGAACTGCGAGAACAGCGTTCATGACCCCCTCACTGCCAGTGAGGATCAAGCAGCGCCCTGACCTGCGGTTATGGAGAACTCCCTGGTCGGCTGGAGCAGTTGCGCTCTGTTCGATGCGGTTCGGCGTCGTTGGGCGCTGTTGTAACTGGCGCCGTGCTCCAGGATTGCTCCAGGAAAATTAGTGTGAGAGTCGGGCTGCCAGTGGCAGCCGTGGGTGATTGCCTTCGCCCGTGGACTCGATACCTGGTCTCCTGTGGGCGCCGCTTTCGGAGTCGGCGGACCACTGCTCCCAATGGTCAGTCTGCCTGTGGATGCCATTGTCGACAGCGTCCTCTTCTGCCGATGTCCGGGCGTTCGGCGTGACCGTCACAGTTCGGTGGTGGGGTCGTCGAGGTCAAGTACCGGCATCGTCGTCCCCTCTGGGGCCCAGGTGGCGAGAAATCCGTCTTGTGCCGCGATGTCGCCAGTTCAACGCGTGCTCCGATGCTGTCGAGGCGGTGGTAGGTGAAGGACCGACCGTGGGGGCAGGAGTTGAACTCGATCGATGCGCCCCGCGCCTCCAGGCGCTGTTTGTCCGTCATGACGTCCCTGGACCAGTAGCCGATGTGGTCGAAGCGAGCCCCGTCGGTCGCGTCCCAGGGACTGCCGGTGGCGCCTTGGATCACTTCGAAGAACGGTGGCCCTTCGACGGAGAAGACGATGCTGTATTCCCAGTTCCCGAGCTTGCCGCCACGGACCGGATTCCAGGTCACACCCAGGGTGCGCGTGAGGTCCTCGGTCGCGCTCTGGATGTCCCGGACCACGAAGCACAGGTGGTGACGCCGCTCCGGTCTGTCGGCCAACATAGTACTGAGCGGTATTGCAGCGTGGAGAGAGGTTTGGGGTGTCCGATATCATCCGTATTCTCATTGTCGCCGTTGTCGGCGGTGGTATCGCCGCTGGTGTTGGCGTGATACTGCAGCGGCGTCGGGTGAGACGTCTGCAGCGCGTCGACCGGCTTGAGTGCAGCGTCCGGGTGGTGACCGGTACGCACGACGGGTTGAGCGAGAAGTGGTGGGCTGGCGAGGCCATGTTGTCGCCCGGCCGGGTCCATTTTGTGCCCTTCGTCGGTGCCGTGCGATTCCTGCGGCGGCAAGCGGTGGAGATCGTTGTCGACAAGATCGATGTGAGTGAGCGTCGTAGCCCCACGGGCCGCGAGGTGCTCTCGGTTGATCCCGGCACGGATGTGGTCCGGCTCGTGACACCCACGGCGACGTTGGAATGGGCCGTGCTCGAGCGTCAGATGAACTGGTCCCTCGATCGATTGTCGTCGTCAACGGACTAGAAATGAGTGCAGGAGTTGCTCCTGAGTGAGATCTGGATCGTCCACGCTACTGTCGCCGGCCGCGGTCTGCGGCGGCAACCTGGGAATAGCGCAGCCCCGGGGCGTCATCAGTGGCAAGAGATTCTGCTCGACCGGGGTGCTAGTGGCCGGCCACTAGCACCCCGTCATGACTGTTATCACCACGAGCTCGGTAAACGCGACGTCCCGGCTGGGTCGGTGAGCCACGGGCGAGGATTGCAGAGCTATGTGAACGACGCTCCTGTCGAAGTTGTGGTCGTGTCGCAGATGCCGACGAAGACAACGACCCCGAACGCCTGACTCTGTCATGATTTCCGTGGCTTACACGGAAATCATGACAGAGTCGTCGATGTAGCCGTCCCGGCGGTGTGGCTCATTGACACTTACACAGCGGAGCAGACACTTCCTAGTGCTCGCGGTCATCTCGCCCTCGCGGCGGGAAGACACGAGCAACGGGACCGCTCCTCCAGACGCTGCCCGCGATCCAACGGGACCTCGGCTTTACCCAGTCCGGGCTCGTGTGGGTCACCAGCGGTTACCTCATCGCTTTCGGCGGTCTGCTGTTGCTGTTCGGACGGCTCGGCGACATCCTCGGCCGCAAGCGTGTGTTCCTTGCCGGGCTGACGGTGTTCACCGCGGCGTCGGCCCTGTGCGGGCTCGCGTGGAGCGCGCAGGTCCTGCTTGTCGCGCGGTTCGTCCAGGGTGCGGGCGCCGCCGCGCTCACCGCGGTGGTGCTCGGCATGATCGTCACGCTGTTCCCGGAACCCGGCGCACGCGCGAAGGCGATCGGTGCCTTTAGCTTCGTGCAGGCATCGGGAGGCATGATCGGCATGCTGTCCGGCGGTCTGATCACGCAGGCGGCGAGCTGGCACTGGATTTTCGCGGTCAACGTGCCGATCGGCGTCGCGGTGCTCGGGTTCGCCGCACGGCTGCTGCCTCGGGAGCCCGGTACACCTACGGCGCGCACGGACGTGCCTGGTGCTGTGCTCGTGACGGCCGCGTTGATGACGCTGGTCTACACGATCACCAATATCGAGCGGTACGGCTGGTTGTCGCCGCACACGGCAGGCTTTGGTGCGGTGGCGCTCGCGTTGTTTGCCGGGTTTGTGGTGCGGCAGGCGAAGGCGGAGAACCCGTTGCTTCCGTTGCGGTTGTTTCGTTCGCGCATGCTGTCCGGCGCGAACGTCGTCCTTTTCCTGCTTGTCGCGTCGATGTTCGGGTTCATGTTCACGACGGTGTTGTACCTGCGGCAGGTGGCCGGGTTGAACGCGCAGTCGACGGGGGCAGCAATGATCCCGCCGGCGGCGACGATCGCCGTTGTGTCGCTCGGGCTCTCAGCGAAGCTGAACACGCGGTTCGGCGAGCGGCGGGTATTGCTGGCAGGTCTCGCGCTGCTCGTGCTGGGGCTCGGACTGCTCGGTCGCGTTCCCGTCGACGCGGTGTACGCGGTCGACGTGCTGCCCGCGCTGGTCGTGCTCGGTGTCGGGTTCGGGATGGCGATGCCGGCGCTCATGGCGCAGGGCATGTCCGACGCGACACCGGCGGACGCGGGACTGGCGTCCGGCCTGTTCAACACGACGCAGCAGGTGGGAGGCGCGCTGGGACTCGCCGTACTCGCGGTCCTGTCGGCAACGCGAATGGAGTCGTTACGTGCCTCTGGCGCTGAGCCCGCGGTGGCGTTGCTGGGCGGCTACCACGCGGCGTATCTGACGGGGATGGGCGTTGTCGCGGTGGCATTGCTCGTGGCCTCGGTAACCCTTCGGCTCCCGGTGCAGTACACCGTCGGCGGGAGACGATGAACAACTCAACCAGGTCGGCGATGGAGTAGTAGTTGGCCTGTCGTTAAGGACGGTGTCACGAGCCGCCAATTCCCGTGATACGGCTGGTCAGGCTGATGTTTGACTACTGCTCGAAGACGGTGTCGACGATGGTGGCTTGCTCGGCTTTCCCGGCTCGGAAGTATCGCGATGAGGTCTCGATGGAGGCGTGGTTGAGCAGTGCCTGGACTTGGGCGACGTCAGCGCCGCCTTGGCGAAGCCGGGTGCCGTAGGTATGGCGTAGCCGATGAGGGCGAAGGCCTGTGGTTCCGGCGGCCACGCCCACGGCAAGGACGACCTGGGTGATGCCGGAAATGGTTAGCCTGCCTCGTTGGCCGGTCCACAGCGGGCCGGGGTGGTTGCCGCGTTCGGCGATCCAGGCGGACAGGCGTTGCCGCGCGACGGCGGGCAGGGGGACGTCGTGGACTTCGTCGCCTTTGCCGTGCAGGCGGATGCTGCCGGTGCGCGCGGTGATCGCGACGTCCTCGAGGTCGAGGCGTTCGCATTCCTCTACCCGGGCGCCGGCGTAGAGCAGCACGGCGATGATTGCCTCGTCCCGGGCACCGCGGTGAGCCGCGGCGCGTTCGACTTTGCCCTGCTCGGCGGGGCTGAGTGCGTCCGGTTCCCCGGGCCGCGGGACGCGGGCGCGTTTGACGCTGATCCGTAGTTGCAGGCCGTGTTCGTAGAGCAGGGTGACCGCGGCGAGTGCCTGGTTGATCGTGGCCGGGCTGGCTTCTTCTTGCGCAGCAAGTGTTTGCGCCACGTGGTAACGGCGGCCTCGGCGCAGCCCGTCCCGCAGCGCCAGCAGCGTGCGCAGCTCCCAGTAGTGCCTGTAGGCGTTGGTGTTGCCCGACTTCGCCGCCATCTCCAGATAGCCGCGCCACCGCGCGGACACGAACCCGTCCGGCGCGTCGGCCGACACCCGGCGAGCGCCGGTGGCGTTGAGGCCGCGCAAGATCTCCACCGCTTCCAGCAGCCCGGCCGCCGCGGTCCCACCGGCGAACCGCACCTCGGCCAGCACCTGCGGGGTGAACTGGCGCAGATACCCATACGAGCCGTCCAATGCCGCAAGGTGCCCGTGATCGCGCGGCAACCGGGGCGTGGCCTGGGAAAGCGCCGAGCGGAGCCGGGGCCAGCCGATCCGCTCACCCCTGATCAGCCCGCCGATCTGCTCGTCGTTGATCTTCGGATCGGTGATGATGGCCAGCAGATCGTCCAGCAGCGCCTGCCGGTCCTCCCCGGCGTTGCCGCGTTCGGCCAGCGTGTCGCGCATCTTGCGTTCGGCCTTGCTCTCCCGCGCCGAGAGTGCCTGGTCGAACAGCTGCACGACCTCGTCGAGCACCTCGGTACCGACTGCGCCAGCAACGTCAGCAGGATCGGGTACCGGCGCTGCGGATCGCGCCGTTCCAACGCTTGCGAGGTCAACCTGCGCCCGATCGTGGCCAGGAAGCGGCGCCGCTCCGCCGGAAGCACCGACAGGTCCAGGGTGTGCGCACCCAGCGAACGTAGGAACGTCAGCTTCGTGACCTCGGCCTTCACCGCGGCGGGCGAGGCCTCCACCGGGCCGGTGGCCAGCCACCGCAACCTACCGCCGCGAACTGGGCCTGGATGACGGCTTGGCTCCCAGGGCTACACCAGTGGCAGGAGCGCCAGTGCCTCGTTCGCGTTGTGTTTCGCGATCTCCTGCATGAACGCTCGATCAGGGAAGTCGCGGTCGAGGACACGCAGTGGACCGGCCACCAGCGACAGACGCATCGCGAGCATGTAAAGGGCGAGCCGTTGCGGGTCGAGATTAGGCCGCGCCAGCGCGGTGTACTGCTCGCCGAAGCGGAGCTGGAGGAAGACGTGCTCCCACTCGACGTCGAAGTACATCAAGCCCTCGATGTCGATCAGGACGGGGTGCCCGTCGGCATCGACCAGGACGTGGTCGGGTCCGAGTTCTCCGTGGATCAACCCGTATTCCGTGCGAGGGCTCACCCGATCGGCCAGTTCCCGCAGACGGTGGCGCAATGCGGCGCCAGCTGCCGCGATGCGCCCGTCGCGCCCCGCCGCCTCCTCAAGGTCCCGCAGGGCGCGGTCGAGAACTCGTCGCTCGCACGAGACCTCGGAAACGGATCCGCCCCGCTCCAGCAGGTCTACCCTGCCGTAGTGCTGGCCCTGGTGTCGATGCATCACCTCAAGCATCTCGGCAAGGTCGCCCAGGGCTTTCGCGGCGCGCGTGGGATCGGTTGCGAAGAGTGCTTCGAGCGTACCGCCGGAGACGTCCTCGACCACGGCGACGTCCGCCGGATAACGGCGCCGGCTGTCATCCGCCAGGTGTATCCGCGGAACCCGTACCCCGAGTCCGTCCAAGCTACGCTGCGCGGCCAAGAACGCGACCAGGCCGGAGGCGGGCGCGAACGGATCAGCCGGGTCGGCCTCTTGCGCGCTTGGCCAGAAGTTCTCGGCTTCGGCCCAGCTGTAGACGATCACGCTGGCTGTGCGGGTTCCATCAAGGCGGACCCGGTACACCCCCTTCTTGCTCCCCCCGCGCAACCGGTCCACCGTGACTACGCGGCATCCCGCTCCCAGCGCGTCACGCACAAGCCCCGACAGGTCTTCGATATCCGCGAATTGCCGCATCCTCAGAACCTACCGAAGACGACACCGCGCGTGCCTTCGAATAACTTCCGCAGCCTCCGCCTACCGACGAACGGCCCACGCCCGGGACGCCCCTCGCAGCAACGACGAGGCAACGTCGTCTGCCCGCAACGCCCACCCTGCACGGACGGTGCCCGAACCCCGGAAGTCCACGCAGACCGTCGGGAATCACGTGACATCGACAAACAATCCTAGGTCGGTAACGATCGGCCCCCGCTGAAAGGCCCTCCGATGCTCTCATCCGCTACGTCACGGACAATTACCGCGACATGAACATACAGGTCAACAGCTTGTCGCGCCGACCAACTCGAGATAATCCAGGAGCAGGTCGGTCACGAGCACGCGTCCACCACCTCGATCTACACCTGTGTCGGCTCGGACTTCCGCAAACGCACCCTGCGCCGCCACCTCGACGGCGTGGTCGCCGCGGCCCTGGCCGGTCCGGAAGTGCTGTCGTGAAGCGAAAAGTCGGCTACGCCTGGCGGCTGCGGGTGGTCATGGCCGGCCGAGGGATCTTCACCGCCACCGAGCTGGTTCCGCTGTTGCAGGAACGGGGCATCGACCTGTCCGCGTCCCAGGTCCACCGCCTGGTCTCGGGCACCCCCGAACGACTCTCGCTGCAGGTGCACCCGTCCAGAGCCTGGACCGCCGGTGGCCTGGTCTCCTCGCTCAGTGACCTCAACCGCTTCTTCAGCCTCCTGTTCGGCGGCCAGCTCCTCCCACCCGCGCAGCAGCGGGAACTGCTGACGACCACATCAACCGAGGGCGCCGGCTGGCTCCCGAACACCCGCTACGGCCTGGGCATCTACACCGAGAGAATACCCAGGGGCACCGACGTGTGGGGCAACGGTGGAGCCATCACCGGTACCTGGACCCTCTCCCTTGGCGCCAAGGACGGCAAGCACCGCCTCACCGCCAACCTCAACGGCGACTGGGGCAACCTGCTCGGCGCCTTCAGACGACTCGTGGAAACAGAATTCGATCGGTGAGCGCGATGCAAGTCTGCCCCGCATACGCGCGCTCCCCGGCAAAGGGGTATCAGAGGCCATGTACGCGAACCGCCGCCGTAGCCGCCGGAAGCGAAACCAGCGCGGGCTCGAGCACCGCAGGACACGGTGCCCGTGCTCCGCATCCGACATCGCAGGACCACGCCAGGTACGCCGACACGGCCAGCCTCAGCACCAGGTCGCCATACTTCCTGCTGCCGGACGGCTGGTCCGTGGTTAGCTGACCAAGAAATCGCCATGATTCGCATAGGTAAAAGAGGGCTTGCCCGAATTCGACACCGGCCATTGGCGAGAACGCAGATGTGGCCTTCGGCGATTCGCTAGGCACGATTGGACGCCGCACAAACTCAGCTGGCGAATGCTCGAGCACGGTGTCGATGACACAGGTGCGGTAGAAGCCAGTGACGACCGACATCCGGTGCGACACCGTGGAGGGCTTGAACCGCCGGACTTCCTGCATCCACCGCACGTACAGCTCGATCTGTGCCCGCCCCGCTGCCAGCGGCACAAGTTCACGCTCCTGACACCAGGCGAAGATCCGCAGGCCCGACTCCGAATGCGTCCGAGAGACACCGCTCGTTTGACAGACCCAAGCAAGGGCCGTCGTGCGACGGAAGGACTTGACCCCGCCCCTGGGTCAGGCTGAAGCCTGGCCACATGAGGAACAACATCACTTCCACGGCTCGGCTGGCTTCGCCGGTCGGAGGGTTTCAGAAGAGGGCGCGAATGCCGCGGGTCTTGCGGCGAGTGGCGGTCACGGCGCTGGCTGTCGCGCTGATGATCGGGGCGGTCGCGCCCGGGATGGCCGCCCCGAAGGGCCTGGAAGCGGCTGCCGAGCGGGGACGCCCGGACTTGCAGAAAGCCATGCAGGCGTTCGTCGATATGGGTTTCGCCGGGATGCAGCTGCGTGTGCATGATCAGCGGGGCGAGTGGTCGGGCAGCGCCGGGGTACGCAAGCTGGGCAAGCCGGCGAAGCCGCGGACGGACGGTCTGTTCCGGATCGGGAGCAACACCAAGACCTTCGTCGCGACCGTGGTGCTGCAACTGGTTGCCGAAGGCAAGATCGAACTGGACGCCCCCGTGGATGGCTACCTGCCGCAGTTCAAGCTGGACCGGGGGATCACGGTGCGGATGCTGCTGCAGCACACCAGCGGGTTGTTCAATTACACCGGCGACTACTACGCCGGAAAGGCCATGCCGGGGCTTCCCTCGACGGGCCAGGAATGGGTGGACAACCGGTTCCGCACCTACCAGCCGGAGGACCTGGTGCGGTTCGCGTTGTCCAAGGGGCCCCTGTTCACGCCGGGGAAGGACTGGAACTACTCCAACACCAACTACACCCTGGCTGCACTGCTGATCGAGAAGTTCGCACCGGACCACTCCTACGCCGAGGAGATGGAGCGGCGGATCGTGGGGCCGCTGGGCCTGTCCGGCACGGTGGTGCCGGGCGCCCGGGCGGAAATTCCCGGCCCGCACGCCCACGGCTACTACCACTTTCAGGATGCCGGCCAGTGGAAGACGGTCGACGTCACTCGCCAGAACCTGTCCCTGATTTTCGGCGCCGGTGACATGATCTCGACCACCCAGGATCTGCACACGTTCTTCTCCGAGCTGATGAGCGGCAAGCTGTTGCCAGCCTCGCTGCTGGCCGAGATGCGCACGCCGCACCCGAAGAGCGGCTACGGCCTCGGGGTGCACGTACAGGACGCAAACCCGACCTGCGGCGGCACCCTTTTCCTTCACAATGGCAACACCATCGGCTACGGGGCGCTGATGTACAGCACTCCCGACGGCAGTAAGACCCTGACCGCTTCGATAACCGGCGGAGACGCCGAAGTCGACCTGGTGACGGCGTTCCCCAAGGCGCTGGACAAGCTCCTCACCGAGGTGTTCTGCGGGGAGCGGGCCGCGCGCTGAGGACCCGTACACCTTCGAGGTGGCCGTGCGGCGGGAGGACGGGGTTGACCTTGACCTCGGGTCAGGCCGCACACTTGTCGCATGGCTCCCTCGACCACCTCGGTCCCGTCGACCGGTGGCGTCACGATCGGTCAGGCGGCGGCATTCGCCGGGATAACGGTGAAGACCGTGCGGCACTACCACCAGCACGGGCTGCTCGACGAACCACGACGCGACAGCTCCGGCTACCGGCGGTACGGATCGGCCGACCTGCTGCGGCTGGTCCAGGTCCGAACCCTGGCCGCCGCCGGCGTACCACTGGCCGAAGTCAGACCCCTGGTCGACGCCGACGCCGAGCAGTTCACCGCCGGACTCGTCGATGTCGAACGGCGCCTCACCGAGCGGATCGCCGACTTGATCGCCCGGCGCGACACACTGCGACAGCTCGCCGACGGCGACCGGCTCCTCCTACCCGACCGAGCCCGTACGATCCTGAACCGGCTCACCGAGCTCGGCTTCGATCCCGACTACGTCGCCAGCCAACGAGAAGCCCTGGTGCTCGCGAGGGTACTGGCGCCGGAACTCTTCGACATCTACTTGACCCAGCTCGAACAGCGGCTCGACGATCGCGAGTTCGTCGACCTGACCAAGTGTGGCTGGGACGCGCGGTCCTGGGATCCGGACGACCCCCGGATCGAGGAGCTGGCGTCCGCGCTGGCGGACCACCTGCTCGCCCACCCCGAGTACCTGGCCCCGCCGACGGACTACCGGCCCCGGCCCGATGACGCCACGCGATACGGGCTGATCAACCACCACCTCGAAGACCAGGCGACCTGGGCACGCCTGAACACGCTCGTCGAAGCCAAACTGCGCGCCGCGGGCATACCCATCCCACACCAATGACCGCGGTCTGACTGAGACGCCTCGCTCTTTCCGGACAGTTGACCCACTTCAGTGCACGACTGTCCAAATCGAACACCGTCACTGCAACGCTGGCCGGAGCGCGCCGTGTGGGACTGCCCAGAGTTTGGTTGTCACCACTACGAAATAAGCGTCTTCTCACAACATGCACTCCTGATAGCTCATGTTCAGGTCTCCCTCCTTGTCGGAACCACCCCTTGGTGAGGGCGGGTGTCGAGTTCATCGGCGAAGATGGTCTCGATCCTGGAGTCCGCTTGGCGCAGAAGCCGACGAACATGACGGATCACCATCATCATCCCGCCGGCGGTCGCGGCCGCCATCGATCCGGTGGCCGGGTCGATCGGCACGAGCACGACCGCGAGCACCAGTATCGTGGTCACGATCGGCCATGGGCGGGATCTGCGCGCGTGCCGGGGGCGGTAGCGGAACGCGTGGACGGTTCGAAGAACCGGGAAATTTGCCACTGCTGCGCAAGCTCGCGGAAATGCCGCAGGTGCGGCGCATCGTGGTCCGGCTAGATGTGGCTGCTCACTGTGGGCGTCACCTCAAGGAATCATTTTCGGGATACGCGGTCCACTACGCACCACGCTGCGTCACTTCAGACGTCCAAATAGGTCGACCTGCGGCTCAATTCGTTTACACATCGTCGTAACGTACACCCGATTGGCCTATCTGGTTCACTCCACGCACAGCTGGGATGTCGCGGGTACCGATTCAGGCACAATCGCGGAGGGTTGCCAGTACCGTGCCACGCCTCGACCTTGGTTCGCTGACCTGCCGTTTTTCCGTCGCGATGGTTATGTGAAGCTCACGAACGCGGCGAGCATGGCAGCGTTGAGACCCACGGCGGTGATGGCAACTACCCGGGGTGGCTCTCCTGGTGTCGGTCATGGACTTTCTCCTTGTCTGGAGCCGGAACCTCCCGGCCGGGTGGCCGGAGGCCAGTGGGTGCAGGTCCGCGCGACAATCACGAGCCCATCGGCTTCGTGATTGTCGCGCTGGGGCTTAGCGGACGGCCTGGAACTGGGTGACCCAGGTGGTGTGGTAGGTCATGGCCTGGCAGCGGATGTCGGTGTCGGGCTTGAGTGTCACCGCGTCGGTGAGCTTGTAGGGGAAGTTGGCTTCGCTCACGGCCAAGGTTGGCTGTAGTGGGTCCGCGCCTGTGGTGGAGAGTTCGAGTTGGCCTTGGCAGTAGGGCTTGTCGGTCTCGTTCGCGACGGTGTCGATCACGACCTGGCCCGCGGTGACCGACACCAGTTTGATCTTCACGTTGGCGTTCGGGTTGGACAGCGTCAAGGTGACGTATCCCTTTTCCCCGGGCAGCAGGACACCGGTTTGCGCGCCGGTCACGGTGGCGGGGGACATCGCCTCGGCCGAGCCGGCCACGCCGCCCGCGGTGCTGTCCTGGACGAACGAGGCGATCGCGAAGCCACTGAGGCCGAGGACCGTGCCGGTGATGGCGAGGACGATGACGGGCTTGGCTTTCTTGGTGATGCGCATGGTGATCTTCCTTCTGGTGGATGGAATTGTGGCCGGTGGCCACGGAATGGGTGGGCAGGGTGTACCGGTCGGTGCAGGTGGCCCGAGGTGTCAGGGCCGGGTCGGTGAGGCTGTTTCGCTTGGGTTGGGCGGCTCGTCGACGGGCGCGGTATCGGACCGCGTAGGTGTGGCAAGCGTCGTCTCAGGTCCGGTCGGAGTGCCCGGCAGACCCGCAGATGGTTCAGGGGATGCGGTCGTGGAACCCGTTGTCGTTGGTGTGGTGATCGAGGCTTGCGCGGGTGTCCAGATCCCGGTGGTGCCGTCGATGGACACCGTCACCGTGATTCGGTCGAACCCGGCGGTCCCCGTCACGCCGTTCGCGGCTGCCGGGGAACCGAGTTCGAGGGCCACGATCAGAGCGAGGACCGCTCCTCGCCGACGACGGCGATCGTTCAGTGTGGGAATTACGGATTGGCGGCCGGGGGCAGGCATGATGGGTCGTTGTTCCTCTCTGCAATTCCGGGCCGAGTCGATTCGGTTGCCGGGGAAGAACGCACCCTCGCCACATCTGGGGTACCGAACCTGGTGTGCGGCGATGTCCCGTAGACGTGCTCGCCGATTGTCGGAGGCAGCGGATACACTTTCTAAATCTCGATCGTTGTCGAGCGAGTGAACTGCTTGCCCTCCCTGATGAACTCGACTATGTCAGGTATCTTGTTACGTAATACCGTTGAGCACTGTTGAAGTGTTATAAATCGTCGAAGTCGCGTGTGCCGACTTCGGGGCGTACGCCATATGCGCTGCTGCCCCAGGCTGGTGCGGTAGCGTCTGGAAGCCCGGCAGCGACACGATCAACGACGGTGGCTACGACACCTTCACCGGCAGCCCGGGCTTCCGACACGTGGTCCCCGGCAAGGCGGCAACGACATCCTCGTGGGCACACCCGGTGCCGGTAACCACGATGGTCTCGATCATGGTGACGGCATCATTATCCGCCAGGGCCCCGTACGCCGATGCTGACATTTACGCCAGCTTCGCGAACACGAGCACGTCGCCTTTAATACGCCCGGGTTCGGGTACGGGAGGCGTTATTGAACGACGCAACGCGATCGGCATCGTGCTGTCCCCGCGGCGCCCCTTCCGTGAATCAGGCCGCGTCGAAATCCATGAGCGACGGCCTGCGCGCGGTCGTACACGCTGAGCTGGCAGCGGCGGGAATCCTCACACTGCTGTGCTGCATACGTGGCCGTGGCCACCGCTGCGTTTGAGCGGTGGCCACGGTTTCGATGCGCTGGTTCGCTGACTAACCGCAGGTTGCTGGTGGTGCGCTAGTTCGGTCACCGAACCGGACGACCAGTGCGGCGGGGTAGTCGTCGAGGACGTAATACCGCTGTGCGCAGGCGATGTACTGGCCACCGTTGACAATGTTCTCCAGGTGCCCGTTGGCGTTGACGAAGAACGCCTGCCCGTTAGACATTCTTAGGATCCAGTTGCGTGCGTTGCTGGGTAGGTTGATTTCTGGGTGTATGTCGTCACAGGTGGCTGGGTAGGCTGATTCTTGCCCCCATGGAATTGTGGTGGCGAAGTCGTGCAGGACGTAGCGGCGGTTGAGGCAGGTGATTACCTGCGGGTCGAGGCTGCTCATGGCTATCTTGTCGGGCAAGACCAGATATGCCTGGCCGCGCTGGTTGCCTTCAGTGCCGCCCCGGAGTCGCCAGAGGACGTCCACGGTTCGCCCTTCACCAACGATGCTGCCGTCCGGACCCGTCCCGCCGTTGCCGGGCGGGGGTGGGGACGGGTAGCGGTAGGTCAGGTAGCCCTCGAAACCGCCTTCCAGGGTTGCCCGCAGGCTGTCGACGAGGTAGATGCCGGTGTCGACCACGAAGTTGAGGGCTTCGACGGCTTTCATGATTCGTGTGCTGACGTGGCCGGCGGCTTCGGCTGCACATCGCAGCTTCGGTAGGTGCTCGACTTCCCGGATCTCGATGTCGGGATGGTCACGGCTCCAGGCGATCGCCTCGCGCCAGAACTGACGTGCCTGAGCCAGGACGGGCGTGGTTCCGTGATGGTGGGTGGCTTCAGCCGCTTCCACGTTGATCCCGATTCGGGCGCAGCCGGTGGTGGCGAAGAAGTCGAAGATGTCACCGGGTTCCCGTTGACGCATGTACACCGTGCCGAGCATCGTTGGCCGAAACCTCTTCGTACCCGGATACTGACCGGGGGTCGGTCAAGCTCGTCGACCCAATTGTCAATCGAGTCCCCTGCTGACCGCAGGGCCCCGTGCACTAGCTGACGGCGAATTCGTCCGCCGACCTTTCGATCGTTGTCAGCCGTCGGTGTGTAAGCCTTCGCCGCAGCTAGGCGCGGGGAACTCGACCCTGTGGCTGTCCAGGTACTGCTCTCGCTCGGTCAGGAACTGCTTGAAATGCGGTTGCTGCTCTTGGGAGGAGTGGCGCGTCCGAGATTGTGCCTGGCGGTGGCTATGCACGGCGTTGTTGATCGATAGCGTCGCCCGTGGTCCTGTCCGGAATTGTCAGGCGGGGCGTCAGTACTTCCAGGTGGCGCCGGTGCCGCGGTATTGCTCGACGGGGATTGGGTCAATCCCGTTTCGCATGTGGTCGGTGTAGAGGGTGCCGTGGAGTGGTCGTTTTCGTGGGCGACCAGGCGGGCGACACCGCGCCCGAACACGGTGACTTTCGTGGTCCCGTCGATGGTGGTGTGCTCGACGTGGATCACGTGCGAGCGTGGGACTTGGCCGCGGACGTCGAAGAAGGACAGGCATCCCTCGTATTGTTCGTCGGTGTCGCCGCCTGTTTCGATGATGGTGGGGTTGAACAGGGTGATCGCTTCGCCGTCCGGGGTGCGGACGATGGCTGCGGCGCGGTCGATGCCGATCTGCGGGGCGGCGATGCCCATGCCTTTGCCGAAGGTGTGGGCTTGGGCGACTCGTTCGCACGCGGAGTTCAGCGCGGTGACCACGCCGCGGGCGTCCTCGGCCTCGGCCGGGAGGTCGAAGCGGCGGGCGGTGCGGCGTAGCGCGGGGTCGGTGTCCTGGACGATGCCGAGGGATGCCATGACTTCGCTCGGTTTGAGCGGCGGGCCGTCGGTGTGCGCGGCCGCGGAAGTCCCATTCGAGCCTGTAGCGGGCGTGCAGGGGCGGGTCTTCGCAGGACCAGGAGAAGATGTGTCGGTCGCCGGTGTCGTCGCGGCCGATCGCGGTGGAGAACGGCATTGCCTGTGCGGTCATCGAGGCGTGGAGGCCCCAGACCGAGGCGGCGAGTTCGGCGGGGAAGTCCAAACACACCGACAGGGTGCGGGTGGGCAGGCGCACCGCGCGTTGGAACCAGTTGCCCAGTGTTCTTCGCTGACGGTGTATTCGTATTCGATCCAGCAGGATTCCCCGGGATACAGGGGAAAGTGTCCGTGCGTGCCAGAGAAAAGGAGCCACACTTCTTTGAAGGCGTCGCGGTCGTGGTGGGCGGTCCAGTCCATCGGGTTGGCGCGGCCGCGGCCATGCCAGGCGTGCAGGTCGATCTCGTCCCAGGTCAGCGGGTTTTCGGAGTAGAGCTGGTTGGAGCGTTCGGGGTCGCCCGGGTAGCGGTCGACGGAGATGCGGATCAGGTAGCGGGTGATCGGCTCGGTGCCGTGGTTGACCAGGTGGCGGCGCTGGGTGAGCCGGTAGACGCCGTCGTCGTAGCGCAGGTCCTACCTGCCGGGATACCGGCGGAACTGGCGCACGCGCTGGCAAACTTCGGCTGACTTCCCGGTCGCCTCAGGAGGTTCCGGCCCGCCGTCAAGATACCGACGCCCGTCGCCGCCGCGTCTCCGGCTCCGGTTCCGAAGTCCGGAACAGCACCGCGACGAGCAGTGCCACGCCAAGGCACAGGGCGCCGAGCACCCACAGCGCGAGGTCCATGGCTGCCGGGTACTCCGCACCGGCAAGGGCTCCGGAGGTCCGAGCGGCCAGCATCGAGCCGACCACGGTGACGGCGAGGGTTTCCCCGGTCAGCTTGGTGGTGTTGAACAGACCCGCGGCCATCCCCGCCTGTTCGGCGGGCACACTGCCGACGGCCAGGCCGTCCAGCAGGCCGAACGCGATGGCGATCCCGACGCCCATCAGCAGCAACGGCCCCACGTACCCGTCGGTGGCGGCGAACCAGGCCGCGCCCGCGCTGATCAGCACCAAGGACACGATCACCTGGGTCAACGGGTTCACCCAGCGGGTGGCCATCCCGCACAGGATCGGCACCACCAGCATCGGCCCGGTCAGCAGGACGACGAGAGCACCTGCCTGGGCCACCGATACGGCTTGCGTCGCCATGAAGTACGAGGGCAGATACACCACCATCGAGGCGAACACCGAGACGATGGCGACGATGGCGGCGCACAGCCCGAGGAATCTGGGGGAGGTCAGCAGCCGCAGATCCAGCATGGGATCGGCGGCTCGCCGTTCGATCCCGGCGAACAGCAGGAACAAGGCCACCGAACCCACCAGCGCGATCAGCACGAGTGGGGACGTCCAGCCCAGCTCCGGCCCCTCCACGAGCACCAGGATCAGCAGCATCAGCGCGAAGGTGAACGCCGCCGGGCCCTTCCAATCCATCCGAGCCGCCGCGGTTTTGCGCGATTCGGGGATGAACCTGAAGAACGCCAACGTGATCAGGCCGATCACGCCGGGAAGCCAGAACGCGCTGCGCCAGCCGAACGACTCGATCAGCAGCCCGGCCAGAGTGAGCCCGAAAGCGAGACCCAGCCCGAGGGTCGCGCCGAACAGGCCGAAGATCTTGGTCCGCTCCGCGCCGGTGAAGGCCTGTCCGAGTACCGCGCTGGCGCCGGTCACCGTGGCCGCCGCGCCGATCCCGGCCACGACACGGGCCAGGTCGAGCACCACGATGTCGGGGGCCACCGCGCTCACTAGCGTGCATACCGAAAACAAAGCGACGCCCGCGAGGAACAACCTGCGGCGGCCGTACCGGTCCGAGAGAGAACCGGTCACCAGCATGAAGCCGGCGAGGGTCGCGCTGTACCCGTTGACGACCCATTGCGTGGTGGCGAAGGTGGTGTGCAGATCCTCGGTGATCCGGGTGAGTGCTACGGACGTCGCGCTGAAGGTGAAGGGAATGAGGAACAACGCGGTCAGCGAGATGCTGACCGTTGCGACACGGTTCATGTCCTGGTAACCCTCCATTGCTGCGAACGGCCGTATTCGTCGCTGCCCGCAGCTCAATGACTGTCGCACTGCTTCGGCGGGTGCGATCCCCTGGCACTCGGCGCAAGAATAATGGGCAGCCGCGAACCTGCCTGAATAGTCATACGGCCGGAAAATTCAGTAGATGACACCGCCCCTTTCTCGAGAATAGCAGCTCTGGAGTGCGCCTGCCATGGGCACCTCACATCTGGTCAGAGTGGGAATTCAGCAGGTTTCAGGTCCCTTGACTGTGAATTCCGCACCGCCTGGGGCCTGCTCGGCGTGGCCCGCGCCCGCTGAGCACGGCCGCCGCGGACACCCGCTGCACGGGGCCGAATTTCTCACTGGGTGGTGTCCGCGGCGACCCGGTGCGAGAGGTGGCGGTGGAGCGCATACCGTGGGCACGGACGCCGGATCCGGGCTCGAAGATTCGGCGTTCACCAACCTCTGCTGTCACAGTTCACGAAACCAGGAGATCAGAGGCGGCGGGAACTTCCGAAGGAGTGCGGCGATCTCCTGTTTTCGTGCACTTGACAGAAAGTAGGAGTCGACACGATCGAAGTTTCAACCATATCGTGTCCGATTACAGGCGTATTCAAGGGAATGGAGCAGGATGGAACTCAAGCTGGACGGCAAGACGGCGCTGGTCACCGGCGCCAGCAGAGGCATTGGCCTCGCGATCGTTCAAGCGTTGGCCGCGGAGGGAGTGCAGGTCGCCGCCTGTGCTCGTACGGCCAGTGAACCCTTGCTCGAAGCGACATCGTTGACCCGGCAGGTGGACCTGACCGTGCCGGCGCAGGCGACGGAACTGGTGGACTGGGCGCTCGCCGAGCTGGGCGGCATCGACATCTTGGTCAACAACGTCGGCGCCTCGCCCGCTCGCACCGACGGATTTCAGGCGATCAGTGACGACGACTGGCAGTACGCGTTCGAACTGAACTTTTTCAGCGCGGTGCGCACCACCCGCGCGGCCCTGCCGAGCCTGCTCGAACGCCGGGGGACCGTCATCAACATCGGTTCGGTCAACTCCCGGCTGCCGCTGCCCCGGCTGATCGACTACTCCGCCGCCAAGGCCGCATTGGCCAGTTTCGGCAAGTCGCTCGCGGACGAGGTGGGCGAGGCAGGTGTCCGGGTGAACACGATTTCGCCCGGGCCGACGCGAACCGCGGTCTGGACGGCGGCCGACGGGATGGCGGCCGGACTGGCCAAGAGCGCGGGGATCGACCACGAGGAGTTCCTCGCGCAGGTACCCGCGATGACCGGGATGAGCACCGGGCAGTTCACCGAACCGGCAGAGATGGCCGTGCTGGTGGCGCTGCTGGCTTCCGGCCGGGTGCCCAATATGAACGGCTCGGACCTGATACTCGACGGCGGAATGCTGAAGCAACTCTGACCTGACCCTCTGGAGCCGAACCAAGCGGGGGTGGCGGGAACACGACCGGCTGTGTTCCCGCCGCCATGCCTCCCTCAGGGCAGGATGGGGCATGGCCGACCTTGTGCTCGGCATGCGGGCCGGGAATTGTCAACGCCGGATCGCCTGTTCCTACTTTCGGCCCGGCCGGCCCGGGAAATTCCGGCAAAGCTGTTCTGCTTTTTTGTGCCGACGTGTCTCTGTCCCAGAATCTGGTCATTCGGCCGATAGGTGAGCCGGAGAGTGGTTAACGGTCCCCGCGATGGCGAATCAGAGGTCTGGCCTCGAGGTGTCGACGGAATAAGCCCGGCAAGCAGCTGTCGAAGCGAGGATTCAGTCGTCGCCAGTTTTCCCCGTCGCGATGTGTGGCCCATTCTCCTCGGCGCCTGTGGTAGAGTCAGCAATATGCGCGTACTGGGGAGGTAATCTGCCATGCGTCAAAGTCAAAGTGGATCTCCTCGTTGTGTGACGGACTTAACTATGACTGTTTTCCTGGCGTGCAGGCCGCTTGATCGACGACCAGGCTTTGGGGTTTCACCACAAGTTCACCGGTTGAACAATTCTGAGCACTTCCGGGGGGAAATGTGCCGCCGCGAGCAGAAAGAAGTATCCTGCGGGCAGCGACATCGCCGAACAGTTCACAGGTCCGCAATGACCGGATATTGATCTCCCGCCTCGGGCTGCATTTTCCGGCGAACCTCACTTATGGCTGTTGGGAACGCGCCGGGACGCAACTGTCGGGCATCGTCAGCTCATCGGCCTGGTGTCTTGGCGACTGGTTGGTCTGCGGTCAGGAGAACTACCCGGACCGCTACGTCCTGGCTGTCGAGACCGCCGGTCTCGACTACCAGACGCTGCGGAACTACGCCTGGGTCGCCCGGCGCTCCGCGTTGGAGCGGCGTCGTGAACTGCTGAGCTTCCAGCATCACGCCGAGGTCGCCGCCCTGGACGGCGCGAACCAGGACAAGTGGCTGGATCTCGCCGAAGCGGGGCGTTGGTCACGCAACGAACTGCGGCGGCAGTTGCGCGGTCAACGGCAGGACAAGCGGGCCGACGCGACCTCGACGTTGTTGATACCTCGCGTCTCCGTGGCGCGGGAACGCGTCGAACGCTGGCGTGCGGCCGCGCAGCGGATGGACAACCATCTCGAGAACTGGATGGTACTCGCCCTGGATCGCGCCGCCGAGGACGTGCTGAGCGCGGAATCGCAGTAAGGCGGGCAGGGGCGCGCGTGACCATGACTGTCCCGCCGGCGGGACAGTCCCGACCTTGAGTGAATCGGGCGGTTGCCTTCCTGGAAAACGTTCCGCGGCCGCTTATCCGGCGCGGGCAGTTCGCGACAATTGATCATCCGGTGACATTTGATCTTGAGTTCTCGCGAGCCGAAAAACAATAGTCGTCGAGCTTCCTGTTCCTTCATTGGTGACCCTGCGACCGTCGAACCGCCACTGCGTCGTCGCCCTGAGTTGTCATCGACTGATGACATAAACTGGTTCCGGTCGTCTCTTATAGACATTCGCTAGCCGTTGACCTAGTCTCGGTGTCACTGGCATTCCAACTTATCTTGCCTGCTGATCAAATTTGGATCTTATCATCTGTTTCGTCGAGTGACGGTGTCCGCTCTGAATACAGGTGGCCGGCTCGTGCATTTCGACAGCTCGATGATTCGAAGGAGAGGTATGGCCGAACACGTGGTGATCGCGAATACCGACGAGATCTCGGTGGTCTACGGCGTTCACGGCACGGATGGCGCGTCCGAATGGAAATGCTTCGCCCGGCGCGACAACCTGTTCGGGGCGTGGGAGGCGATCGAATGGGCCGCGCTTCCGCCGGGCGGGATCAGTGGTGCCCACATCCATACCCGCACTGAGGAGCTGTACTTCATCATCTCCGGTACCGGGGTCATGCTCCTTGACGGTCACGAACACCCGGTCAAGGGTGGTGACCTGATCCTGAACGGCCTCGGTACCCGGCACGGCCTGCGGAACGCGGGCGATGACCGGTTGGAGTGGCTGGTCATCGAAGTGGTGGGACCGCCGATGGCGGCCGTCTATTCCACTCATCAGAAACAGATCGACATGGGGGGACAACGATGAGCAACGCCGTAGTGATCAATCTTCGTGAAGTGCGGGAGATCGACGCCGGGAACTTTCTCAGCGGCCCGCTCGGGCGCATTCGCCTGCCGCAGCTCCAACCCGGTCAGCAGGAGACGCTGATCGCCGAGGACCAGGAACACACCCTGTTCACCGTGCGGGGTGACGGGCACGCGATCTCCGGATCGGCGACCGTCCCGCTGCGCTCCGGAGTGGCACTCACCCTGCCGCTGGGCAGCAAGGTCACCGTGGAAGCGGGTGGCGACGGGCTCGAGCTGTTCATCGCCAGTCTCGCCACACCGCAGGCCGCTGGGGCGGCCCAGTGATCGTCACCCATGCCGAAGGTCTGAGCTCGGCAACGGACGACAGCGCCTGGCGCTGTCTGGCACGTCGCGGCATGCTGCACAGCGAATGTGAGGCCATCGACTACCTCCGGCTGCCGCCGGGCGCCGTGCGGGACGGGCGGGGCCGCGCGGGCGTCGAAGCGGTCTGGTTCGTCCTCAGTGGACAGGGACAGTTCGTCGACGGTGCGGACCGGTCCCTTCCCCTGCGTACCGGGGATCTGCTGTTCTCGTCCGACGGGACTGGCGGGTCGGTGCGCAACGATTCCCATGGTCAGCTCGAACTGCTCTCGTTCGCGTTGCTGCCCGTCGCGGTGACCGCCAGGCTGCCTGCCCGGATCCCGACGGCACCGTGGCTGCTGGTCGGAGACGGGCATGAGTGACCGGCTGGTGGTCACCACCCTGGACGAACCGTCCGAGGTCTACGAGATGCACGGCGGCGAACGGGTCGCCCGGTGGAAGTGTCTCGCCAGGCGGAACAATCTGTTCGGGCCGTGGGAGGCGGTGGAACGCTCCACGCTGCCGCCGGGCGCGGCCAGCGGCGTGCACCTGCACAGCCGGACCGAGCAGTTCGATTACGTCGTGGCCGGCTCCGGGGTGATGACGATCAACGGCACGGACCACGAGGTCGCCGCCGGTGACCTGATCACGACCTGCCTCGGCACCCGGCACGGCATCCGCAACACCGGCGCCGATGACCTGGTCTGGCTGGTCATCGAGGTGTCCGGCCCGGGAATGGCCGACGGTGTACCGCGGCGGGAGGCCGACGGTGTCCGCGCCGAGGTGATCGGCCTCCGCGAGGCCCGCGACATCGACGCGCTGGACTACCTCGCCGGACCGTTGCGCAGGGCTCGGCTGGTGCGGCTCGATCCGGCCGGGACCGAGTCCTTGGTGGCCAAGGAGCAGGAGCACGTGCTGTACACCCTGGCCGGGACCGGGACCGCGACGACGAGATCCACCACCGTTCCGTTGCGTGACGGAGTGTCGGTGGGGGTGCCTTTCCTCGGTGCGGTCACGATCGAGGGCGGCCCGGACGGACTGGAGTTCTTTGTGGTGAGTCTTGCCGTCCCGGCGAGCGCGGGCGGTGCGAAATGATCGTTTCCAGCACGCATGACGGTCTCACCCAGACCTTCGACAGCGGCTCCGGCAACGCTTCGTGGCGGTGTCTCGGACGCCGGGGGATGTTGTTCAGCGAGTGCGAATCCTTCGACTACGTCCGACTCGCACCCGGATCCGTTCTCGACGAACGCGGCCGCGGCGACATCGAGGAAGCGTGGTTCGTCCTGCGGGGCAACGGCGAGTTCCTCGAGGACGGGAAAGATCCGCTGCCCGTCCACGAAGGCCGGCTGGTTCTCCTCTCCCATGCCACGGGTGGCCGGTGGCGCGCTCCCGAGGGCTCCCCACTGGAACTGCTGGTGCTGGCACTGATGCCCGCTTCCGTGAGCAGGCGGCTCCCGCCCCGCACGCCTTCCGACTGACCCGAGAAAGGAGGAACAGGTGAACCATGAACGCACCGAGGTCGATGTCCTCGTCGTGGGTTCCGGCCCGGTGGGTGCCACGTTCGCGCGCACACTCGTCGATGGCGGCCGCGACGTCATGATGGTCGACGCCGGGCCACAGTTGTCCAGCCGCCCCGGCGAGCACCTGAAGAACCATCTCGCCTACCAGCACAGCCACGACCGGTTCGGCACGCTGATCCGCGGGCATTTGCACCCGTTGTCGCGTCTCGCCCCCGCCGCGGACCGGTCCGACCGGCTGATCAGTTTGGACGCGGGCGTCGCCACCTACGCGGTGGGTGGCATGGCCACGCACTGGACGGGAGTGACTCCCCGGCACCACCCGGACGTCGAGCGGTCGGACGCCATCCCGGCCGCCGAATGGGACGCACTCTACGGCGACGCCGAGGCGCTGCTCAACACGCGCACCGACCTCACCGAGGACGCGATCTCCCATCGGCTCGTGCTGGACGCGCTCGCCACCGAGTACGCGGAACTGCCCGGCCCGTACGGCGTCCAGCCACTCCCGATGGCGGCACAACGCCGCACGGACAACCCCCGGCTGGTGCGCTGGACGGGGGTGGACACCATCCTCGGCCCGCTCGCGGACGGCGAAACCGACGGGTTCCGCCTGCACGAACAGCATCAGTGCACCCGGCTCGTCCCGGCGTCGGACGGCTCGCGGATCGAATACGCCGAAATCATCGACCACGCCAACTGGCGGACCCTCGAAGTCGAGGCGAGTACCTATGTCGTCGCCTGCGGGGCCGTGCTCACCCCGCAGTTGCTCCACGCCTCCGGCATCCGCCCGCCGTCGCTCGGCCGCTACCTCACCGAGCAGCCGGTCGCCTTCTGTCAGGTCCTGTTCGGGGACGACCTGGTGAAGCGCGCCACGAGGCCGATCCCGCCGGACGACCTCGACCCGAACGTGTGGATCCCGGTATCGCGGGATCGCCCGTGGCACTGCCAGATCCACCGCGATCTGCCCTACGACGACATGGTCACCGATCCGGAGGTCGACAGTCGGCTGGTGGTCGATCTGCGTTGGTTCGGGCTCGCCGATCCGAGGCAGGAGAACCGGATGCGGTTCTCCGACACCGCCAAGGACGCCTGGGGTATGCCGGAGGTGGGTTTCGAGTTCTCGCTCAGCGAGGACGATCGCACGCGGCAGCACCGGATGATGGCGGATCTGCGCCGGGCGGCCGCCGCGCTCGGGCCGTACCTGCCCGGATCCGAACCGCGATTCATCCTTCCCACCCTGCCGTTGCACATCGCGGGGACCGTCCGGATGGGAACCGACCCGGACACCAGCGTGGTCGATCCCGATTCCAGGCTCTGGGGGATCGAGAACCTCTACCTCGGCGGGAACGGCCTCATCCCGACGGGCACCGCGAGCAACCCGACGCTGACCAGCGTGGCGATGGCGCTGCGGGCAGCGCACGGAATTCTCCGCTCCGGAAACCAACCTTCGGCAGAAAGGCACGCGCATGAGCGGCCCGGGATACTTGTTCCTCGGTGACGAAGAGAAAGCGCTGGTCAATCGGGCGCTGGACGCATGGCAGCTGAACCGGTACCGATTCGACGAATCGGCCGAACCGTCCATGGTCTACACCTTGGAGCGCGAGTTCGAGCAGCGCACGGGTACCCCCCACTGCCTCGCTGTCAACAGTTGCACGTCCGCGTTGCTCACCGCGCTGGTGGCACTCGGCGTCGGTCCCGGTGACGAGGTGATCGTCCCCGGCTACACCTTCATCGCCTCTATCGCCGCGATCGTCCACCGGGGCGCCGTTCCCGTCCTGGCCGAGATCGACGAGTCCCTCACTCTCGACCCGGAGGACGTGAAGCGCCGGATCACTCCCGCGACGAAGGCCATTGTCGCGGTGCACATGCTCGGCGCTCCTGCCGCGATGGACGAACTGCGGCGGATCGCCGATGAGCACGGGCTTTTCCTGATCGAGGACGCCGCCCAGGCCGCTGGCGGCCAGTACCGAAACCGCGCGCTGGGTACCATCGGGGACGCGGGGGCGTTCTCGCTCAATCTGTTTAAGATCATCACCAGCGGCGACGGCGGCCTGCTCACGATCGCGGACGACAAGGCATACGAACGCGCGTTCGCGTTTCACGACCACGGGTTCAAGCCGCTGCGTCAGGGTATCGCCGACGCCGACTCGCTGTTCGGGATGAACCTGCGGATGCACGAACTCAGCGGTGCCGTGGCACTCGGCCAGCTCCGCAAGATCGACGACATTTTGGGGACACTCCGCAAGCAGAAGACGGCGCTCGTGGAGGCGATCGGCGACCTGCCGGGGGTGACGCGCCGACGCGTCAACGACCCGGACGGGGAATGCTTCTCCTTCCTGGTCCTGCAGTTCGAGTCCGTCGAGACGGCGCGTGCGGTGGCGGGCCTGCTCGGCTCGTCCACGCTCATCGACTCGGGTCGCCACTATTACGGGAACATGCCCCAGCTACTCGGGCGCCGGACGCCCACCGCGTCGGACCACCCCTTCGCGTGTTCCGCCCATCCCACCGACCGGCGGTACGAGCCGAACATGCTTCCCCGAACCGATGACATCCTCGGCCGGTCGATCGCGGTGTCGGTCGGGGTCGACGACGCCTATATCGGTTCCGGATTCGGCATCAAGCCGTTCTCGCCGTCGGATGAGATCGCGACCGTGGCCGATGCCGTGCGGTCGGCCGTGAACGAAGTGGCCGCGAAGAAATGAACAGACCTGCGGTCGAATCCGCGCTGACGGGAACACCCGCCCCGGCCCGCCGGTGGAGAGTCCAGGCCGAACAGTCCGTCGACTATGAGGTCCTGATGACGGACGGCGTGCTCGATCCGTCCAACCCGGCGTTGGTGGAGGCGGGAACCACCCTTCGCACCGACCAGATCCGCCGATTCATCGTGATCGACGCGACTGTGCACGAACTCTACGGCGACGCCCTCCGCAAGTACTTGGAGCACCACAACTGTCAGTACCGCCTGTGCGTCCTGTCGGCCTCGGAAGAGGCGAAGACGATGGAGTCGGTGTTCACCGTGGTGAAGGGGCTCGACTCGTTCGGCATTTCCCGCAGGCACGAGCCGATCATCGCCATCGGTGGCGGAGTCCTGCTGGACATCGTGGGCCTGGCCGCCGGCATGTACCGGCGCAGCACCCCCTACGTCCGGGTCCCCACCTCCCTGATCGGGCTGGTCGACGCCGGAGTCGGCATCAAGACCGGGGTGAACTTCGGCGATCACAAGAACCGGGTCGGCACGTACTTCGCGCCGACCGTCGCGTTGCTGGACCGCGGTTTTCTCGCCACGCTGGAAGACCGGCACATCAGCAACGGCCTCGCGGAGATCCTCAAGATCGCGCTGATCAAGGACGCGACGTTGTTCCGGCTGTTGGAGGAACACGCCGAGCTACTGCTCGCCGAACGGCTCACCGGCCAGACACAGACCGGCGACGTCGTGGCGAGGGAGGTCTTCAGCCGCGCGGTGGGCGGCATGCTGGAGGAGCTGGAACCGAACCTGTGGGAGAAGGAGCTGGAGCGGCTGGTGGACTACGGCCACTCGTTCAGCCCCACCTTGGAGATGCGGGCCCTTCCCGCCCTTCTGCACGGTGAGGCCGTCACTGTCGACATGGCACTCACCACGGTGCTGGCCGAGGCACGCGGCCTGGTGTCCACGCAGGATCGCGAACGGATCATCGGCCTGATGCGCAGGCTCCGCTTGCCCGTCTGGCACCCGTTGCTAGAACCCGGGCTGCTGGAACCCGCGTTGCGGGAAACCACGCGGCACCGCGACGGGTTGCAACGGATGCCGATCCCGGTGGGCATCGGCGGTGCCTGCTTCCTCCACGACCTGACCGCCGCCGAGCTCGGTCGCGCGGCCGAGCTCCTGCGCGAACTGGACGAGGACCTGGTCATCACCGATGTCAACGACGGGTCCGAGGCCGAGGGGAACCGGGTGATCCGCCAGGACGGGATGAGCCGCACCTGGGAGGTCATCACCTGGTCGTCGCTGGCACCGGGCGCCAGCAGAGAAAAGGACGCGCAGACCGGTACGGACAGGTTCTGCTTCGTTCTCGCCGGCGCGGGCGAACTGCACGTCGACGACGTCACGCACGAGATGTGCCCCGGTTACCTGGTAGCCACCCGGGCCGGAGCCGTGCACCGGTTCGTGAATCCGGGCACGGAAAACCTGAGCTGGCTGGTGATCGAGGTGTCCGGCACACCGGCGAGGGAAGGTGTCGCGTGACCGCGCGCCGCGGCATCCCCGGGGCGACCGGGGTGCACCACGTCGCCTACACGGTGCCCGACCTGGATCAGGCAGTCGAGTTCTTCACCGAGGTCATCGGCGCGGAGCCGGCTTATATCCAGGGGCCGGTGAAGGACAGCGAGGGTGACTGGATGACCCGCAAGCTCGCCGTGGACGCCAGGGCCACTGCCCGGGTCGCGATGTTGCGGCTGGGCCCCGTGACCAACCTGGAGCTTTTCGAGTACACCGCACCGGAGCAGCGGAAGCAGATTCCCCGCAACAGTGACTGGGGCGGTCACCATCTGGCCATCCACGTCACGGACGTCGACGCCGCCGCGGCGTATTTGCGTGCCCAGCCGGACGTCCAGGTCCTCGGTGACCCGGAGACCATCACCGACGGTCCCATCGCCGGCGACCGCTGGGTGTACTTCGTGACGCCGTGGGGGATGCAGATGGAATTGATCAACCTTCCCGCGGGGACGCCGTACGAGCAGCAGACGGATGTACGGCTGTATCTGCCGGAATTGCCCTGGTCCTCTTACCGAGGAGTGTCATGAGCCAGCGAGCGGATGATTCCCCCGTGCAGCAGACGCTTGTCCCGGCAGGGGAGGGGGAAACGATCTGGTTCGACGGCAACGTCTACACCGTCAAGATCAGCGGCGACGCGACCAACGGCCGGCTGTCGGTTCTGGAATCCTCGATCCCACCGGGAAACGGCCCGCCGCTGCACGTGCACACCGAGTCGGACGAAGCGTTCTACGTGCTGTCCGGCCAGCTGGAATTCCAGGTCGACGACGAGAAGTTCATCGGCAAGGCGGGGGATTACGTCTTCGTCCCCCACGGAACTCCGCACTGTTTCAAGAACGTCGGCATGCACGTCGCTCATACGATCTTCGCCTACACCCCTTCCGGGTTCGAGAAATTCTTCCTGGAGTCGGGTGAACCGGCCGTGCCGAACCAGCCGATTCCGCAGTGGGGTCCCGAGGAGTTCGAACGGGCGGTGGCGATCGCCCCGCGTTTCGGGTGGGAGGGACCGAAGACCAAATAGGAGCGGCCTCACGTTCACCTTTCCAGCGAAAAGGAAGTCAGTACGATGACCGACAAGCACATCGGACATAATCGGCGTAGTTTCCTGGTCGGTACCGGCGCGGCAGCGGTGGCCGTCGGGTTGCCACAGGCCGCGGCCGCGGCCACCGATGCCCCGGCCGACCGGCAGACCGGCTCCGTGGTGGTCCGGCCCGCCGATGCGAGATATCAGGACTTGGTCCGGGGCACGAACCAGCGGTGGGTCGGCAACCCGGAGAGAGTGCACGTGGCCCGGTCGACCGCGGACGTGGTCGCCGCCGTGCAGCTCGCGGTCGACCAGGGGAAGCGGCTGACCGTGCAGGGCGGCGGACATTGCTACGAGGACTTCGTCTTCAACTCGGACGTCCAGGTGGTGATCAACCTGTCCGAGCTCGACCAGGTCGCGTTCGACCCCGCGATGCGCGCGTTCTCGGTCGGCGGAGGCGCGACTCTGCTGGACGTCTACGAGAAGCTGTACCGGATCTGGGGCGTGACCATCCCGGCGGGCCAGTGCGCCACGGTCGGCGTCGGCGGGCACATCAGTGGTGGCGGGTGGGGCGTCCTGTGCCGGGAACTCGGCTTGAGTGTCGACCACCTGTACGCCGTCGAAGTCGTCCGGGTCGACGTCAACGGCAAGGCGCGTGCGGTCATCGCGACCTCGGACGCCGGAGACGTGAACCGGGAGCTGTGGTGGGCGAATACCGGTGGCGGCGGCGGAAACTTCGGTGTGGTCACCCGGTATTGGTTCCGGACCAAGGACGCGACCGGCGCCGACCCGGTCGGACTGCTGCCCCGCCCGCCTGCCGAAGTGCTGCTCGCGGCGATCTCGTGGCCATGGGAAACGTTGACGGAGAAGGACTTCGCCACCATCGCCGCCAACTTCGGTGACTGGCACGTGCGGCATGCGGCGCCGGGAAAACCGGAGAGCGCCTTGTTCAGCTACCTCAACCTCAATCACCAGTCCAACGGGCAAATCGGGCTGCTGACGCAGGTGTCCGGTAACGCGAAGAATCCCGAGAAGCTGTACGCGGACTTCCTCGCCGACGTCACCCGCGGGGTGACCCTGCGGCATGGACCGTTGACCAATGCGATGGGTGAGTTCGCTCCCGCACCGGAATTCGAGGTACCGCAACGCTTGCCGTGGCTGCAGGCGACCAAGTACCTCGGTGCGGCCAACCCGATCCTCGCCGACCCGACGTTACGCGGCGACTTCAAGTCGGCCTTCAACCGTGCTCGTTACACCGATCAGCAGATCGCCGGGTGGTACAAGCACCTGACTCGAACGGACTTCCACAACCCTCGGGCGCAACTCATGGTCAGCAGCTACGGCGGCAAGATCAACTCGGTCGGCCGGAGCGACACCGCGTTCGCGCACCGCGACTCGGCGTTCAAGGTCCTGTACCTGTCCTACTGGAACGACAAGGCGGACGACGCCGCGAACATCCGCTGGTTGAGGGACTTCTACTACGAGTCCTATGGCGCGACCGGTGGCGTCCCGGTTCCCGACGCGGTCACCGACGGCTGTTACCTCAACTACCCCGACATCGATCTGAACGACCCGGCGTACAACCGGTCCGGCGTCCCGTGGCACACGTTGTACTACACGGACAACTACCGCAGGTTGCAGGCCGCGAAGGCGGCATACGACCCTCGTAACGTGTTTCGGCACAGCCAGTCGGTCCGGTTGCCGTGAAGGCCACCGCGGACGTCGTGGTAGAGCGTGGCGTCGCCGTTCCCATGCGGGACGGCACCGTACTGCGGGCGGATGTCCACCGCCCGCGGCACGGTGGTCCGTATCCCGTGCTGGTGCAGCGGACGCCGTACGGCAAGGAGGTCGCGCAGACCGTCGTGTACCGGCATCCGTCCTGGTACGCCAGACGCGGGTACATCGTCGTCGTCCAGGACACCAGAGGCCGGTTCGGCTCGGGGGGCGTGTTCGACCCGTTCCGGCATGAGGCGGCGGACGGGGCGGACACGGTTCGCTGGGCGGCCAGGCTCGCCGGCGGTACCGGACAGGTCGCGACGTACGGTTTCTCGTATGCCGGTGCGGCGCAACTCCTCGCCGCGGCCGAACAGCCGGACGGACTGGTGTGCACGGCGCCGGGGTTCACCTCCAGCGACTTCTACGAGGGCTGGACCTACACCGGAGGTGCGCTCAACCTCGCCTTCGTGTTGTCGTGGACCTTGCAGATGCTCGGTGCCCAGGACGCGGTACGCGACGGCAGGCACGCGGACGCACTGGCCGTTGCCAAGGCCGCGGGAGAACTGCCGGGTGCGTTCGGACGGCGACCGCTCGCGGAGTTCGAGGAGCTGCGCAAGGCAGGCATCGGCTACTTCTTCGACTGGCTGGAGCACGACACCTGGGACGAGTACTGGCAAGCGGTCTCGGTGCGTGCGCGCTACGACCGGATGACCGTGCCACAACTGCACTTCGGTGGCTGGTACGACACCTTCGTCGAAGGCACGCTGGAGAACTACGCGCGGTTGGCCGAGCAGGGCGCGGTACAGCGGCTGGTCATCGGGCCATGGGCGCACGTGCCGTGGTCCGCGACCACCGGCCGGAGCGACTTCGGTGAAGAGGCGCACAACACCATGGACCTCGCCCAGTTGGAGTGGTTCGAGCATTGGCTCTCCGGCCGGGACGATGAGCCGGACAGCCCGCCGGTCAAGCTGTTTGTGATGGGGGCCAACAGATGGCGGGAGGCGGCCGCGTGGCCACCGCCGGGTACCCGGGAGCAGCGATGGTTCCTGCACTCCGGCGCGAACCGCGGGCACGGCGCGAATTCGGTGTCCGGGGACGGTATGCTCGACCGGCACAACCCTGGCGACGAACAGCCGGACGTGTTCGTGTCGATTCCGGCCATTCCGGTGCCCAGCCTCGGCGGGCGGGCGTCGGCCGACGCGGCGATCGTCCCGGTGGGACCGGTCGATCAGCGGCCGGTCGAGGCCCGCAACGACGTGCTGGTGTACACCACGGCTCCGGTGACCGAGCCCTTCGAGGTGATCGGCACCGTCTGGCTGACGTTGTACGCGGCCATCGACACCCCGGACGCGGACTGGATGGTCAAACTGGTGGACGTCTTCCCCGACGGCACCGCCGTGAACCTGTGCGACGGCGCACTGCGCGCCCGGTTCAGCCCGGACGGACCGGTCAAGGTGGACGAGGTGCACAACTACCGGATCAAGGTGGGTTCGACCGCCGCACTGGTGGCGCCCGGCCACCGGCTCCGCCTCGAAATCGCCGGCAGCAGCTTCCCCCTCTACGACGTCAACCCCAACACCGGCACCAGGCCGTCCGACGCGAGCGCGTTCGAAGGTCGTCCGGCGTCCCAAACGGTCTTCCACGACAGCGTCCGCGCCTCACACCTGACCCTTCCTGTGTCTTCATGAGTGCCCGTGACGCCGTAGTCGAAGGGCGGTTTCCGGTCACCGACCCGGTGGCCCGCTTCGACACCACCGCCTTCGACCTGGACGCCTATCTGGGACGGATCGGCCACCCGCGCGCCGAGCCGTCCGCGAAGACGCTGCGCTCGCTGCACGCCGCGCATGTCCGGGCCATCCCGTTCGAGAACATCGACGTGGTGCTGCGACGGCACCGCGGCATCGAACTGAGGGCCATCATGGACAAGCTAGTCCGTCGGAACCGCGGCGGCTACTGCTACGAGCACAGCCTGCTGTTCGCCGCGGCGCTAGAGGAGCTCGGTTTCGCCGTGCGGCGCAGCTTCGCCAGGGTGCGGCCGGACCGGGCGAATGGTTCGTACACCCACATGCTGGTGGTGGTGCCCGTCGACGGCGTCGAGTATCTGGCGGACGTCGGCTTCGGCGCCTGGGTGCTGCACCCGACCCCGCTGATCGACGGCGCCGAGGTGGACCAGGCGGGCTGGCGGCACCGGATCCGCCAGGAAGACGGTCAATGGCTGTTCGAGAAACGCGCAGCCGAAGGCTGGGACACGCTGCACGCCACCCTCGGTTTGCCCGCCAGACAGGTCGACTACGAGGTGTTCCACCATTACACCTCCACCCACCCTCGCTCGCCGTTCACCGGCCAGCTGGTAGTGATGCGGTTGGCCGAGGGGGTGGGGCGGAAGTTCGTCGGACGCCGGCTCGTCACCGAGTACGCCGATGGTAGTCTCGAGACCACTGAGATCACCGCCGACCGGCTCGCCGACACCCTGCGCGCGCTGGACGTCGAGCTGACCTCGGCCGAGCTGTCCGCGGTGCACGAGTTCTACGAGTCCACAAAGGATGCCCAACTCGAACAACTGTGAGGAGTCACGCGACACCCGCTTGGCTCAGCACTCGCCCGAGAAAACCTCGCAGGTAGCCTGCGACGACGTCCAAGTGGCTCTCCGCCCGGAACCAGACACGCCCGCTCCCGTGTATTTGAGTGTGGAGGATTGGGGACATTGGGCGTCCCGAAACCTCCACACTTACAAGGTGCCGGTCGCGGACTCGGTCATCGAAACCAATGCTCGCTCGACCAGACACGCCACCTTCGCCTTTCCCTCAATAGAAGCGTGCAGGGGCTCAGGGCGGGGTTTGAGCGTCGTGGAGACGATGGCGGACTTCGGCGGCCTTGTGTAGGTAACCGGTGTCGTCCTACAGGTCTCTGGCATGGCGGCGCAGGAGCAGGCCGCCTTCGGCGTGGCCGAGGCCGAGGTGGGCAGCGCTGAGGCTGTCGCGGCTGGTGACCACCACCATGCAGCCCGCGGCGCCGGGCAGGAGTGGCCGGATCTGCTCGGCGCTGTGGGCGCTGTCCAGCACGAGTAGTACCCGCTTGTCCGCCAGCAGTGCTGCCTGGGCATCGATGTCGGCAAGGATCGTTGATCCTGCCCACGCTCGAGCGGACAACCGTCCCCGTCTCCACACCCGGCGCCGGGAAGCGACACGTCCCTGAACCTCAGGACCTCAGGCCCGCAACCGTATGCGCCGCAACTTCCCTGTCGGCCCAGGAGCCTCGGCGGTGCTGATCACGGGTCCTTCCGGACGTGTGCAAGCTCGAGGCTTGAGTCGGGCTGCTGGACTGCTCACGCCGTCTCGGTCTGGCGCTGAACACAGTCAAGCGTTACGCCCGCGTGGCGACACCGGAGCGCATCCAGCGAGTCCCCAAGTACCGGGCCTGCATGGTCGACCCGTACCGGGACCACCTACGCGCCCGCCGTGAACAGGAGCCGGGTGTGGGGGCAACCGCGCTGCTGGGCGAAATTCGCGTTCTGGGCTACAACGGTAGCCAGAATCTCCTTGTGCGGTACCTGAACCAGGGGCGGCACCTCGACGAGCGTCCGCACCTCTCGCCACGTCGGGCCGCCCGGCTGCTGCTGACCCGGCCCGAGAATCTCACCGGACGGCAACGCGAACGTCTCGAAAATCTTGCCGCGGCATGCCCCGAAATGGCGGCGCTGGCCAAGGTTGTGCGGTCCTTCGCTGCACCTGCTCGCTCCCAGCAAGGACAACTCTGCCCGGCTGGCGGTATGGACCACCGGCGCACGCGAGGCGGATCTACCCCACGTGCACTCCTTCGCCCGAGGCATCGAGCAGGACATCGACGCCGTCACAGCTGCGATCACACTCGATCACCACAATGGGCGAACTGAAGGCGTGAACACCAAAACGAAGCTCCTCAAGCGGCAGATGTACGGAAGAGCCGGAATCGCTCTTCTAAGCCACCGCATCCTCCTCGGACAGCACCACCGAAAGTAGGTCAGAGCCCGGCGATCGGTGTCACGCTGGAGGGTCGCCGGGATGTGCTCGGGCTGTGGGCCGGCCAGGGTGGCGAGGGCGCGAAGTTCTGGATGCAAGTGTTGGTGGACATGAAGAACCGTGGTCTGGGCGATGTGTTCTTCGTGGTCTGCGACGGACTGAAAGGTGAGCTTCCCCCGGTTGTCCGGACACCTCACCTGAGGTGACCGCCGGTCACCAGGGAGGATGTTCTCGTGCCTGCACCACATCCGCCTGAGTTTCGTCAGCGTGCCGTCGAGCTGGCCCGTCTGGGCGACAAACCGGTCGACGCGCTGGCGAAAGATCTCGGGATCAGCGAGTCCTGCCTGCGGAACTGGATGGCCCAGGCCGACACGGATGAGACCGGCTCGGCGACGAAGCTGACCAGCACGGAGAAAAGAGAACTCGCCGAGCTGCGCCGCAAGAACCGGCAGCTGGAGCTGGAGAATGAGATCCTGAAACGCGCGGCCGCGTACTTCGCGCGGGAGAACATCCTCCCAAAGTAACGTTCCCGCTGGTCCACGAACTCGCCGCGGACGGTATCGACGTCGCGGTGGCCTGCCGGGTGTTGAACGTATCCCGCTCCGGCTATGAAGAATGGCGCGGTCGACCGGCCTCGACGAGAG
>NZ_JBVJCE010000017.1:0-12887 GCF_055588925.1 Amycolatopsis sp. NPDC041971
TCAAACGCTACGTCGCCCGCGAAATCCACCGAACACTCATCACAGACATCAACAACCTCACCAACACCCCTTGACATCTATAGGAGCATCTTTCGGGACGTCAGGCGTCGCGAAAGTGGCTTTCGCAACCCGACACCTGTGCCTTACCTCTCAGTATCACTCACCAGTCGTCCGTGAGGATCTTGCGCAACCGCGTCAGAGCCCGGTGCTGCGCCACCCGCACGGCACCCGCCGTCGAGCCGACCACGACGGCGGTCTCCTCCGCGGACAGGCCGACCACGATCCGTAACACGACGATCTCCCGCTGCTTGTCCGGCAGGATCCGGAGCAGTTCGCCCATCCGGTCGCTCAGTTCGTTGTGCAGCGCGTGTTGTTCCGGGCCGGCGGAATCGGCGGCTCCGTCGGGGACTTCGGCGACGGGTTCGGAGCGGTTGCGGGCGGCGGCGCGGCGGGCGTCGGCGACCTTGTGCTGGGCGATGCCGTAGACGAAGGCGAGGAACGGCCGTCCGCGTTCGCGGTAGGTGGGCAGCGCGCGGAGGATCGCCACGCAGACCTCCTGCGCGACGTCGTCCGCCGAGGCGTACGTCCGTTCCTGCCTGCCGATCCGCGCCCGGCAGTACCGGATCACGAGCGGGCGGACGGTGGTCAGCAGGTGGTCCAGCGCTCGCCGGTCACCTCGTCCGGCGGCCACGACGGGCTCGTCCAGGGTGTACCAGCGCGACGCCGTCACCGGTTCGGGTTCCGCCTCCGCCGGGGCACCCGGCTCCACCAGCGCGAGTTCCCTGATCATCGCGCGGTTCTTGATCCGGGACAGGGTGTCGTCGGCGTCGAGCCCCATCCGCAGCGCGTCGATGAAGGCCGCGTTCGCGCTGTCCAGCCGGTCGACGAACTGGGGGTTGTGCTCCGCCAACCGGCCGCGCGCGTGGCGCAGCGTCGCGCCGACGGCCTCCTCCGCGATTCCGAGCATCCCGGCGATCTCCCGGGAGGTGTAGCCGTCGAGTGACCAGGCCATGCCGAGCTGCTGGCGTTTCGGCAGCCGCCCCAGCATGGTCAGGATGGACGACGCCTCGTCGGCGAGAACGGTGAGTTTGTCCTCCCGGCCCGCGTCGGCCAAGGCCCAGTCGGCCCGGACCGCGGTTTGCTCCTTCGCGCGCCGCTGCCCGACGCGGCGAACCCACGATTTCGGCTGGGTGATGCTCTGCCAGTCCTCGTAGGCGTTGAGCATCGCTTCGGCCGCCGCGTCCCGGGCGGGGTCCAGTGCGTGGCCCACCTTGCACAGAAAGCCGGTGAGCAGCGGAAATTCGGCGTGGAAGAACTCGTCGAACCCTTCGTGGCCCATCACCCGCACTCACCGCTCTCAGCCGCCTGACGCGCATGCCCTCATAGGACAGGTGCAGTGAGCGGGCCGCTGAGTGTAACGATTCGGTCAAGTTGATGTTTGCGTGGACCACCCCACTGGATACCCGGCACCGAGGAAGAAGTCGTTTGACGACGAAGGGAAAATCGGAAAAAGAGGAGGTGATAGGAAAATGGAAACGAGGATGGCGGGTGACCTCAGCGTGGCCGCTTGCCGCGGTGAGGATCCCGAACTGTTCTTCCCGGTCACCGAAACCGGCCCCGGCGCACGGCAGGCGGCCAGGGCGAAGACCGTTTGCGCACGGTGCCCGGTCATTTCCGCCTGCCTGGCCTACGCCGTGGACAACGGGTTGAACCATGGCGTTTTCGGCGGGCTGACCGGCAGCGAACGGCACCGCCTGATTCGCGTCGGCAATGCCGCCTGAAACCACTTGATCGCGTTGCTGAATTTCCACCGTGTTTTTCGCGCGCGAAAAGAGAGGGGCCCGGTTCGCCGAACCGGGCCCCTCGCTCGTGGTGGTCAGGCGACGGTCTCCTCGGCCAACCGCTCGTTGCCCGACTGGGTCTTGAGCGGTTTGTGCTTGAGGAAGGCGACGGCGACGACGACCAGCAGCGCGATCGGCGCGCTGATCAGGAACAACTCGCTGGTCGCGTCCCCGTAGGCCTCGCGGACGACGTTCGCGACCGGCTCGGGCAGCGTGGCGATGTTCGGCACCGCGCCACCCTCGCCGCCACCGGGCAGCGGTCCGAGCTTCTCACTCATCAGTGCGACGACCCGGTTCGCGAGTACCGCGCCCAGCGCGCTCACCCCGATGGAGCCACCGAGGCTGCGGAAGAACGACAACGTGGAGGTCGCCGTGCCGAGGTCGTGGGCGTCGACGTCGTTCTGCGCCACCAGGACGAGGTTCTGCATCAGCATGCCGACGCCGGTCCCGAGCACCACCATGAACGCGCTGAGCACGACGAGGTTCGTGTGGGCGTCGAGCGTCCCCAGCAGGGCCAGGCCCGCGGTCATCAGCACCGAGCCGAGCAGCAGATGGCTCTTCCACTTACCCGTCCGGCTGATCAGCTGGCCCGAAACCGTCGAGGAGACGAGGAGGCCGAAGATCATCGGCAGGCTCAGCAGCCCGGCCACCGTCGGCGACTTGCCGAGCGACAGCTGGAAGTACTGCGAAAGGAAGACCGTCCCGCCGAACAGCGCGATACCGACGAGGAAGCTCGCGAGGGTGGTCAGGGTGACCGTGTGGTTGCGGAAGAGGCTCAGCGGCAAGATCGGCTCGGCCACCTTCGACTCGACGTAGACGGCGAGGCCGAGGATGACCACACCGGCGGTCACCAGGCCGGCCGTCCACCACGAGCCCCACGCGAACTGGTGCCCGGCCAGCGAAGACCACACCAGCAGCGTCGAGACACCGGCCATGATCAGGAACGCGCCGAGGTAGTCGACCTTCACGTCACGTTTGATCGTCGGCAGGTTCAGGGTGCGCTGCAGCAGCAGGATCGCCGCGATCGCGAACGGGACACCCAGGAAGAAGCACCAGCGCCAGCCCAGCCACGAGGTGTCCACCATGAGACCGCCGATGAGCGGGCCCGCGATGGTCCCGACGGCGAACACGGCACCGAAGATCCCCGAGTACTTCCCGAGTTCACGCGGCGACACGATGGCCGCCATGATCACCTGCGCGAGCGCGGTGAGCCCGCCCGCGCCGATGCCCTGCGCGACCCGGCTGCCGATCAGGAGTTCGATGTTGCCCGCGAAACCGGCGACCAGCGAACCGACCACGAACAGCCCGAGTGAGAGCTGGATCAGCAATTTCTTGTTGTACAGGTCGGAAAGTTTGCCCCAGAGCGGAACCGTCGCGGTCATCGCGAGCAGTTCGGTGGTGACCACCCAGGTGTAGGACGACTGCGAGCCGCCGAGTTCGGAAACGATCCGCGGCAACGCGTTCGCGACCACCGTCGAGGCGAGGATGGCGACGAACATGCCCATCATCAGCCCCGACATGGCTTCGCGGACCTGTTTGCGGCCCATCGAGCCCGGTGGCGCGTCCGGTTCTCGCGGTTCGGTCATGGATGCGGACATGGTGGTCCCCCTTCGTGTTCCAGTGATGCCGGGCGCGTCAGCGCGCGCGGCCGCCGGGCTCCGGAAGTCCGGCGAGAAGTGTTTCGACGGCTTCGTCCAGCAAGTCGAGCGCGGACACCCGGCCGTCGTGCTGGTACCAGTGCATGAGCACGGCGTTGACCGCGCCGCCGAGCGCGGACAGCAGCAGTGCCGGGTACAGATCGGCCTGGGGATCCACGCCGGTGCGGCGGGCGATCGCCTCGATCGTCGGCGCGATGGCGTCGTGGTTCATGGCCACCGCGCGCGAATGCAGGGTGGCGTTCTCCTGGATGGCCTTCATGCGGCCGAGCCACTCTTCGCGGTTCTCGTCGACTTGGGCGAAGTCTTCCGTCAACGCGTCGACGAAAGCGCGCGGTGTGCTGATTTCCTTCGGCGCGGCGAGGAATTTCTCGATGGTGCGTCGTGTCCGCTCGGCGTTGTCGGCGTGCGCGATGACGACAGCGTCCTCTTTGGACGCGAAGTAGTTGAAGAACGTACGCGGTGAGACCCCCGCCGCCGCGCTGATGTCCTCGACCGTCACTTGGTCCAGACCGCGTTCGGCGACGAGCCGGACGGCGGTGGTCGCCAGCGCGCGGTGGGTTTCCAGCCGCTTGCGTTCGCGGAGACCTTTGACGGGTTCGGGCATGGGTACCACGATACGCCCAAAGATGCAGATACTGCAAAATTGCAGTTTGTGAACCGTGCCACTGCCCGGGGGCGACCGGCCACCTGGCAGACTGCGGCGGGTGAGCGGAACAGTGCTGGTACTGGGCGGACGCAGCGAGATCGGCCTCGCGGTCGCGGAACGGCTCGCCACGGGCGGGGCGCGCCGGATCGTGCTGGCCGCGCGACGGAGCGGGGACCTCGGCGCGGAGTCCGAGCGGCTGCTGGCCGCGGGTGCGGAGACCGTCGACGCCGTCGAGTTCGACGCCGACGACCTCGCGGGCCACGGCCCGTTCCTCGAGAAGGTCGTCGCCGGACACGGGCCGCTCGATGTCGTCGTCACCGCCTTCGGGATCCTCGGGGACCAAACGCTCGCCGAAGCCGACGCCGGCCACGCCGTCGCGATCGTGCACACCGACTATGTGGCTCACGTGAGTGTGCTGACGCATGTGGCCAATGTGCTTCGTGAGCAAGGAAGCGGGAGCCTCGTGGTGTTCTCGTCGGTCGCCGGGGTGCGGGTCCGTCGGGCGAATTACGTCTACGGATCGGCGAAAGCGGGCCTCGACGGTTTCGCGAGCGGGTTGGCCGACGCCCTGCACGGCACCGGCGTGCATCTTCTGCTCGTCCGGCCGGGGTTCGTCGTCGGCCGGATGACCGAGGGCATGTCGCCCGCGCCGTTCTCGAGCACCCCCGATCAGGTCGCCGACGCGACGGTCGCCGCGCTCCGGAAGCGCCGGGACACCGTGTGGGTGCCGGGACTGCTGAGGCTGATGTTCGCCGTGATGCGCGTGGTGCCTCGCGCGATCTGGCGCCGGATGCCCCGCTAGGAAGCGCTGCGCGGTCGGTCCGGCACTCCGCGTCGCGGCGGATTGTCTGCTTGATCACGTTGGCTGGTCCGAACGGGCTTTAAGACCCGGTTATGACACTTTTCTCAGGTAATTCCCAGCTAACGCGGTGATCCTCGAATACGGGGGATCATTCACGGAAGCGGGGAGAAGGTCGTGCTGCTCACGTCGCGAGGACGGCGGATCGGCGGCCGCGTCGCACTGGGCCTGGTGTCGACGGCCGTACTGGGGGTCACGGGTTTCGCGTGGACGCAGTTGAGCCGTCTGGACGACGCGATCGTCACGGCCGACGTGATCGCGCCCTCCGCGCGGGTGCCCGTCGGCCCGGCGGGCGAGCCGCTGAAGGTGGCGCAGAACATCCTGCTCGTCGGAATCGACTCGCGGACCGACTCCAACGGGAACCCGTTGCCGCAGAACGTCCTTGACGCCTTGCACGCCGGCAGCGACGACGACGGCGGCGACACCACCGACACGATGATCGTGGTCCACATCCCGGCGGGCGGGGCGGGCGCGACAGCCATCTCCATCCCGCGCGATTCCTATGTGGACATCGCGGGCGGATTCGGCAAGCACAAGATCAACTCCGCGTACAGCCGCGGCAAGCACGCCGCGATGAACACACTGCGCGCTCAGGGCTTGAGCGGTCCCCAGCTCGAGGTCAAGGCCAACGAAGCGGCCGCCAAACTCACGATCCGGACGATCGAACAGTTCACCGGGCTTTCGATCAACCACTACGCCGCCGTCAACCTGGCCGGATTCTCCGCGCTGAGCGAAGCCGTCGGCGGTGTCGAGGTCTGCCTCAACGGACCGGTGCAGGACAAGTTTTCCGGGGCTTCGTTCCCGGCCGGCAAACAGTTGCTTTCCGGGCCGCAGGCGCTCGCTTTCGTCCGGCAGCGGCACGGACTGCCCAGCGACCTGGACCGCATCGCGCGGCAGCAGGCGTTCCTTTCGAGTATGGCCAAGACCGTCCTCGACGCCGGGACGTTCACCGATCCCATCAGGCTGAGCGCCCTGGTCGGCGCGATCCAGGGCTCGGTCGTGCTCGACCGCGGCTGGGATGTGATCGGCTTCGCGCAGCAGCTGCGGGGAATGAGCTCGGGGGCGCTGAAGTTCCAGACCATCCCGGTTCAGAGCCTCTCCCTGCCGACGCCGTCCGACGGCGACGCGGTCAAGGTCGACCCGGCCGAGGTGAAGGCGTTCGTGAAATCGGCGCTGACGTCGACGAATGACGCCGCGGTGGGGGAGCCGACCGGTGGGATCGGGATCAAGCCGGTGGCGGCCACCTCTTCCGTTGCCGCTCCGCCTTCGTCGAAGTCTTCCGCGCCGCCCGAGATGGCCGGCTGTGTGAACTGAGCGGTCAGGCGTCCTCGGGGCACTGAGGCGCAGGGAGATCGCCTCGGTTTAGGCGACGGAGGACGCGCTCGCGTCGTACTGCTCGGAGTCCAACCAGATCAACCTCGACGGCCTCGTCCGCATCGGCACCCCGCCGCGTAAGGGGCGGCAGGGCGGCATCGGTGACTTCGCGGCGTTCGCGTCGCGCTACACGCTCGCGGTCCAGCAGGAGGGCGGGTTCCGGCTCGACGGGCCTCGCCGAGATGCTGACGCGGAACAGCCTGATCGCGGCGGACCTCCAGGGCCGGAAGCTCCCGGCGGGCTTCGCCAGAGTCGCCGCCTTTCCGCGACGGCTTCTCCTTCGGCAACCAAAGCACCTGTGGTGACAAATACCGCTTGACGCGCGTGAAGGCCCCCTCCGAGGAAAGGGGACCTTCACGCGCGAAGCGCGGCTTACACGAAAGCGCTCTGGCCGGTGATGGCCTTTCCGACGATCAGCGTGTTCATCTCCCGGGTGCCTTCGAACGAGTAGATCGCCTCGGCGTCGGTGAAGAACCGCATGATGTCGTTGTCCAGCACGATCCCGTTGCCGCCGAAGATCTCGCGGCCCCAGGCGACGACCTCCCGCATCCGCGAGGTCACGAACGCCTTCGCCAGCGACGAGTGCTCGTCCTTGAAGATCCCGGCGTCCTGCAACCTGGCCAGCTGCACCAGCATGCCCCACGAAGCGGTGATGTTGCCGAGGCTCTTCACCAGCAGGTCCTGCACCAGCTGGAACCGCGCGATCGGACGGCCGAACTGCTCGCGCTCCTTGGCGTAGTCCAACGCGAGCTCGTAGGCGCCGATCATCACGCCGAGCGCCTGCCAGGCCACGCCGCCGCGGGTCGCGCGCAGGATCTCGGCGACATCGCGGAAGGAGTCGATGCCCTGCAGCCGGTTGGCCTCCGGCACCCGGACGTCGGTCAGCGTGATCTCCGCGTTCTCCACGATCCGGAACGCGAACTTGTTCTCGATCTTGACCGGAACGAACCCGGGGGAGTCCTTCTCGACGACGAAACCCTTGACGTGGTTGTCTTCCTCGTCGCGGGCCCACACGATGACCAGGTCGGCGAAGGTCGCGTTGCCGATCCACTTCTTGGCGCCGTTGAGGATCCAGGTGTCGCCCTCACGACGCGCCGTCGTCCGCATGCCGCCCGCGACGTCGGAACCGCCGAGCGGCTCGGTCATCGCGAAGGCGCCGATCTTGTCCATCGCGGCCATCGACGGGAGCCAGCGGTCGCGCTGTTCCTGGTCGCCGCCCGAGTAGATGCTGTACATCGCGAGTCCGTTGTGGACACCGAAGAAGGTGGCCACGGACGGGTCCGTGCGGGTCATCTCCATCGCCATCATGCCACTGAGCAGGTGGCTGGTGGCCGGAAGGTGCTCGCCGTAGCCCTCGTAGGGCAGCCCGGCGACGCCGAGTTCGCGGAACTTGCCGACGAGTTCGTGCGGGAACTCGCCCTTGGCCCAGTACTCGTTCACCAGCGGCTTGACCTCGGCGCGCATGAAGTCACGCGTTTTGAGCAGCAGCTTGCGCTCCTCTTCCGGCAGCAGGTCCTCGTAGTCGTAGAAGTCGGCGGTCATTTCAGTTCTCCTCCCTGCGGGCACTGTCCAAAGCGGACAGCACCGCGAGCTGCTTGCGGTCGCGCGCCTCGGCGAGTTCCGAGTACGTGGAGGAGCCGTAAGCGGATTCCACGGCTTCGATGAGCCGTTCCTGTTCTTCGGGGTTCTGCGAGGGCTGACCGAGGCCCGCCCACATCTTCTTCATCGACTTGCCGATGTGCTCGGCCATGTGCCGGTAGCCGCCGGGGCCCCCGCCCAGATGCGAACCGAGGAACGGTCCGACCGTGGACCAGCGGATGCCGAGCGAGTTCGTCATCACCGCGTCCACTTCGGACGGTGACACGACCCCCTGTTCCACCAGGTAGATCGCCTCGCGGCTCAGCGCGTTCTGCAACCTGTTGCCGACGAAGCCGGGGATCTCCTTGCGTTCCACCACCGGCGTGCGGCCGACGAACCGGTAGAACTCGACGGCGCGGTCCACCGACTCGGCGCTGGTGCGCTCACCGGGTACGACCTCGACCAGCGGGATCAGGTGCGGCGGGTTGAACGGGTGTCCGATGAGGACTCGCGAGGCGTCGTCCAGCTCTCCCGCGAACGCGGTCGAGGGGATCGCCGAAGACGAGCTGAGCAGCAGCGCGTGCGACGGTGCCTCGCGGACCAGGGTCGCGAACAGGTCTTTCTTGAACTCGACGTTCTCGGGCCCGTTCTCCTGCACCACATCCGCGTTCCGGGCGGCTTCGGGGACGTCAGCGGCGAGGTGGACGCGAGCGGCGAGGTCCGCGACGTCCCGGCCGAGATGCGGGGCGAACGTCTCCAGCGCGCCGGCGACGGCGTCGGCGAGATCCGGTCGCGGATCCGAGACCCGGACCTCCATGTCGTGCGCGGCGAACAACGCCGTCCACGACAGGCCGATGGTGCCCGCGCCGATCACCGCGGCGGTGCGAAAAGTCATGACCGAGCTCCCTTCAGGTAGTCGAAGACCGGCTTGACCGGAGCGAGCGTCAGGTCGGTGAGAATGTGGCTCGCCGAAACGACCTCCAGCACCGGGAGATCGGCGAGCGGGGCCAGCACGTGCTGGAACAGTTGCAGCCGCGCGGGTCCGGTCCAAGCTTCCTTGACCACCACGTCGGTGATCTCGGTGCGGACCAGTTCGAAGACCCGGGGCGAACCGTCGTAGTCCGGGATGGTCTTGAGCATGAACGTCGGCACGGTGATCTGTGCTTCGGCCTCGGGGACGTCCAGCCGGTGGTGCTTGTAGCCCATGGTCGCGGTCGCGACCCGCTGGCTGCCGTAGTCGAGCGTCCCGACGAGCGCGCCGCTTTCGGCGAACAACCTCGGTGAGCCGATGGTCTTCGGGTAGGCGCTGATCTCCCGGCCGGACGCGGTGGCCGGGAAGTTGTCGAGGTACATCGCGTGCAGGTACTCGCCACGCTCACCCTCGAAGCTCACCGGGATCGCCTGTCCGGACTCGGTGTAGGGCCCGTAACCGCTGACGTCGCCCATCTTCATCACCTCGAACCGCACCAGCGGCTCGTCGATCTCCAGCGGCTCCGGCACGACGGCGCGCAGGGCGTCGGCGTCGGTGCGGTAGACGATGTTCAGGTACTCGCGATTCGTGAACCGGGGCACCACCGGCGCGTACGCCGGGTTCGTGAGCGGCGTGGTCACATGCCGGAGGACTTCTTGCTGCTTCATCTCACTCACCTGTCCACTGTGGAGCGCGGCGTTCGGCGAAGGCCCGCATGCCCTCGCGGACGTCGGCCGAGTTCATCAGCGCCGGGAGCTCCGCACGCTGGGTGGCAAACGCTTGCGCGTCGGGGACTCCGTCGGCGGCGCGGACGATCTTCTTGACCAGGGCCAGCGCCAGGGGAGCGTTGGCGGCGATCTGTTCGGCCAGCTGCAGGGCGACCGCGGCGGCCTCACCGCTCGGGACGACCCGGTTCACCAGGCCGAGGCCTCCGGCGCGTTCGGCGCCGATCGGCTCGCCGGTGAGCAGGAACTCCATCGCCAGGTGGTGCGGGATCCGCTTCGGCAGCCGGAGCACGCCACCCCCGGCGGCGATCAGCCCGCGCTTCACCTCGGGTAACCCGAAGTGAGCGTCTTCGGCGGCGACGATCAGATCGCAGCCCAGCGCCAGTTCGAACCCGCCGCCCATCGCCCAGCCTTCGACGGCCGCGATCAACGGCTTCGACAGCTCGGCCTCGGTCAGCCCGCCGAACCCGCGGCCGGGGATCTCGGGCGACTCTCCCTTCAGCGCGGCCTTGAGGTCCATACCGGCGCTGAACGAGCCGTCCGCGCCGGTCAGTACCCCGGCGCGCAGGCCGGGATCGGTTTCCAGGAGGTCGAGTGCTTCGGCCAGACCGGCGGCGACGGCGGCGTTCACCGCGTTGCGGGCCTGCGGCCGGTCGATCGTGATCAGCAGCGTGCCGCCGATCCTCTCGGTCCTTACTTCGTTCGTGCTCATGGTTCTTCCTCAGCGAGTGGTGGCGAGTTCACGCAGGACGTCTTCGGTGTCCTGGCCCGGCAGGGGAGCCAGGCGCCGCACGGAACCCGGGGTCGCGGAGAACTTCACCGGGATGCCGATGGTGCGGATCGCGCCCTCGCTCGGGTGCTCGACGACGTCGAGCAGGTGACCGTCGCGGACGTACTCGTCGTCCTGCGCGGTGTCCAGTTCCAGGACCGGGGCCATCGGGATGCTGTACTTCGCGCAGATCTCGGTCCACTCTTCGGTGGTCAGCGCCGGGGCGCAGTCGGCGATCATCCCGGCCAGCGCTTCGTGGTCGGCGCCGTCGATGGCGTCGCCGTTCACCCGGGGATCCTCGGCCAGTTCCGGCCGCCCGGCGGCCTGAAAGAAGTCGCGGAAGTTCTGCGGGTTGTAAGGGATCACGCAGGCCATGCCGTCCTTGGTGTGCACGGCCTGGTGGCCGGGGTTCAGCGACGGGCCGAAACCGGTCGCGCCTTCCGCGGGCTCGAAAACATGCCCGGAGAGGTGCTCGACCAGGTTGAACGCGATCAGCGTGTCGGTCATCGGGATCTCGACGCGCTGGCCTTCGCCGGTCCGGTCGCGGTGCACCAGCGCGGCGAGCACGGTGTAGACGATGGTCAGGGAAGACACCTTGTCGCCGATGATCGTCGGCAGGTAGACCGGCTTGCCCAGGGCGCGGTTCGCGACGTCGACCAAGCCGGACGACGCCTGCACGGTCTCGTCGTAGGCGGCGTGGCCCGCGCGGTCGGAGTCGCTGCGGAAACCCTGCGCGTGGGCGTAGACCAGGCCGGGGTTGCGTGCGGCGACGTCGGCGTAGTTCATGCCGAGCCTGCTCAGCGCTCCGGGGCGCATGTTGGTGATCAGCACGTCGGCGGTGTCGATCAGCTTGAGCGCCTGCTCGCGCTGCTCCTCGTCCTTCAGGTTGAGGGCGACGCTGCGCTTGTTGCGGTTCACGTTCAGGTTGAGCGGCGTCATCCCCGGTGTCGTGCGGAACTTGCCCACCCGGACGGTGTCGGCCGGGGACTCGATCTTGATCACGTCGGCGCCGAGGTCGCCGAGGATCTGCGCGGCGTACGGGCCCATGACCACCGTCGAGAGGTCGATCACGCGAACGCCGTCCAGCGGTCCGGTAGCGGTTTGTGTCATTTTGCTTCCCTTCGCCGTTGTTCGCTCTACAACCGACGTTAGGCGCGAATGGCAGGGAAGGGAATGATCAAGAAACGAAGAATGGTATGACCACAGTGGTCATACCATTCTTGCGCGGTTTAAGTCGAAAGTGGTTCGGCGAAGATCTCGCGGGCCGCTTCGACCAGTTCGGCGAGGTCGCCCTCTTCGGCGCGGTCGCGCCGCCAGACCAGGGCGGTCTCCAGCTGAGGGCGGAAATCCGAGAAGGGAAGGACGGTGGCGCCATCGACAAGGAACAGATGCATCGGGCTGGCGGGGTCGAGCATCGTGATCGAGAACGACGAACCGTTCGCCACCAATTCGGAAATGCCCGAATATTCGGTTCCGCCGACTTTGAGCCTTTTCTTGATGCCCGCCTTCGACAAGGTGTGGTCCATATCGTCCGAATAGGCAGGAATGCTTTCCGAGGCGGACGGGATGTAGGACAGATCGCTCAATTCGGCGATGGTCACGGTCTCCCGGCCGGCGAACCGGTCGGCCGGGACGACGGCGCCGAGCCGCTCCACCTGCACCGGGACGATCTCCAGCGCGGGATCGGTGACCGGCATCCGGACCAGTGACAACGCCAGTTTGCCCTCGTGCACCGCGGCGACCAGATCGGGTGTCGTCCCCGGCCAGCGTTTGAGCTCGAACCGGTCATGGCTGCGCTCTTCGAGCCGCTTGACGCGTTCGCGCAAGGCCGGATGGACACCGGCGGGCATCCCGACGAACACGGTGCTCCGCCGCGGTTTCACCGCTTCCTGCAGCCGCCAGGGGATCGCGTTGACCTGTTCGAGGACGTCCCGCGCGATGGGCAGCAGCGCGGAGCCCGCCGCGGTGAGGGTGACGTGATGCGTGCTGCGGTCGAACAGGCGGTGGCCGAGTTCGTGTTCGAGATCCTTGATGCGCTGGCTCAGCGGGGAGGCGGCCATATGCAGTTTGCGGGCCGCCTGGGAGAAATTCAGTTCCTCGGCGACCGCTACGAAGTACCGCAGGTGCAACATCTCCACTCGATCACCCTAACCGCAGGGCGGCTCCGCCGTCCTCGCCGCGGGTGCCGGCCCGCTTCTGGAGCTTGTCGGCGCACAGTCGCCGCGAGGAGCGTCGCGCGGCCGGATACGAGAGATGTTGGAGTTTTCGTGGGCGATACTCGGGCGGTGGGGTCCTGTTGGGCGAGGTCGCCCTCTTCGGCGTGGTCACGGAGCTGACCACTGTGGATAAACGGATCGTGGCCACCGGCTGGGCGGGACTTCGTTGTCGGTCCGGTTGGTCGTGGGGGGGGGGTTTTGTTTTTGCCCCAAACCCACCCCCCGAACACCCCCACCAACCAACCACAGGG
>NZ_JBVJCE010000017.1:12897-89647 GCF_055588925.1 Amycolatopsis sp. NPDC041971
CGGAGGCACAAAAGCCAGAACCTTAAAAGGAAGTCCCCTCCCCCCCGCGCGGGGCGTCCTTCTCTTTCTCCCTTTTTTCGCCCGTATTCCTTTTTCCCCCCCCCCCCCCCCCCCCCCCCCCCCCACCACCTGGACCAACGGCTCGCGGTGGCATGGGCGCCGTCGGCCCACCACCGGTGCCCAGGGCGCATGGTCGAGAGCCTGGTGGCCAGCGCCTCGCGCGGCGCACCATAAAGTAGGCGCATGGCCGCACCACGACGCACGCAGGAGGAACGCAGCGCCGCGATGCGCGTCAGGCTGCTCGACGCCACGATCGACTGCCTCGTCGAGTACGGCTACGCGGGCACCACGACCACCCGCGTCGCGGATCGCGCCGGGGTGACCCGCGGCGCGCAGGTGCATCACTTCCCGACGAAGACCGACCTCGTCACCTCCGCGATCCGGCATCTCGCGGCCAGGCGCACCGAGGTCGCGATGGCGGAGATCGACCGGCTCAAGGCGTCGTCCGATCCGGTCGGCGACGCGTTGCAGCTGATGTGGGAGATGCATCAGGGGCCGGTCTTCTCGGCGACCGTGGAGCTGTGGGTGGCGTCGCGGACCGACGCGGAACTGCGTGCCCAGATGGCCGTGGTCGAGCCGATCGCGACGAGCAGCCTGGTCGAGTTCGGCAAGGCGCTGCTGCCGGACCACGCGGCGCATCCGGAGTTCCTGCACGCGGTGTACACGGCGATGGACGTCGTCCGCGGCATCCTCATCGCCAGCTGGGCGACCCGCGATCAGACCGAACTGGAGGCGCGCTGGGAGCGCGGTCGTCGTCATCTGATCCTGCTGTTCGAGGCGCTCATGCAGCCCGCTCCCTCTCGTTAGGCGTGTTACTCTCCCACGGAGAGTGAGGAGGTCACGTGCTTGGAAACCCGTACGACCCCGACTGTCCGACCCGCGCGCTGCTCGACCGCATCGGCGATCAGTGGACCGTGCTGATCGTCGGCGTGCTGGGTGACGGGCCGCTCCGGTTCACCGAGATCGGCAAACGCGTGCGCGGCATCTCGCAGAAGGTCCTCACCCAGACGCTGCGCAGTCTCGTCCGCGACGGCATCCTGACGCGCACCGCGTACCCGGAGATCCCTCCGCGCGTCGAGTACGAGCTGACCGAGCTCGGGCGCAACCTCGCCGAACCGCTCGACATGCTCGACAAATGGGCCCGCGTCCACATGGGCGAAGTGCTCGACGCGCGCAAGAACCACGACGGCGCCGGCGTCGCTTGAGGCGGCCTGAGCCTCGGTAGCACCAATCTCTTCCCGGGGTACATGAAGGCCCCCTTCCTTGCGCCTAGGTACAGGAAGGGGGCCATCATGTACTTCACGCGGGCCAGGACGTCCGTTTCGCGCTCGCCGGCCGCGTCCTCATTCCCCGGGAGCCGAGCCGAACAGCCGGTCGAGGTAGTAGTCCACAGTGGACAGCGCTTCGTCCGGGGTGCGGTGCTTCATCACGATGTTGGTGCCCTGCGAATCGGCGAGTGCCCAGAGGATCGCGGACTCGTGCATCGGATCGGCGGACTTGTCGACATCGCCCGCGTCCTGTCCCTGCCGGATCAGGAGGGCTATCAGGTCGAACAACTGAGGGACGCCGTCGGTGAACGCGGCCGCGAAGGCGGGATCCGAGATCGCGCGGATGAAGAACGCGACGCCCATCAGCCAGTCGCCGCGCCGGCGCTCGTCGAGCGGCAGGATCTCGGTCATGATCGCGCGGATGATCGCCTTGGGCGTCGACGGCAGTTCGTTGGCTTCCAGCCGGCCTTTGATGCGCGCTTCGTACACCTGCGAGCGGCGTTCGACGGCGAACAGCAGCATCTCGTCCTTGGTCTTGAAATAGTGCTGCACCAAGCCCATCGACATACCCGCTTCGGCGGCGACGTGCCGGAGGCTGACTCCTTCGAGGCCTCGGGTGGCCGTCAGCCGGGTCAGCGCCTCGGCGATCTCCGCCCGCCGTGCGGCGTGATCCACCTGCTTCGGCACCTTCACCATCCGTTCCGGCCGTTTGCAATGCGCTCGCATTGCCACTAGTCTCCCATGTTATTACGATGCGATCGCATTGTAAACGATCTCGGGGGTGAACTCGGTGGAAGCCGAACGGGGGAAGGTGCGGCTGAGGCCGCCGCGGAACGCGCTGGATCAGCGGGTCGTGCGCTGGTGGCGGCTGCAGGGGACGCTTTTCTGGGCCGCGCCGGTGCTGGTGCCGGGAGTGCTCGGGCTGCTCATCACGCCCGCGCGGATCTGGCTGCTGACACCGGCGGCGGTGTTCGCGGTGCTGGGCCTGATCTGGGTGATCGTGATGCCGCTGTGGTGGTTCAAGGTCCATCGCTGGGAGGTCACGGAGACCGCTGTGTACGCGCGTTCCGGGTTCTTCTGGCAGGAGTGGCGCGTGGCGCCGATGTCGCGGATCCAGACCGTCGACACCTTGCGCGGGCCGTTGCAGCAGGTGTTCGAGCTCGCGACCGTCACGGTCACCACGGCGTCGGCGCGGGGCGCGGTCAAGATCCGCGGGCTCGACCACGAACTGGCCGCGAGCCTGGCGGAGCAGCTCACCGAAACGACGCAGGCGACGCCGGGGGACGCGACATGACCTCGGGCGAGTTCGAGGGCTGGAACACCCTCGACAAGCGGACGCTCGCCGTCACCGCGCTGATGATGACGGGCGCGGCCGTCGGTGCCGCGATCCCGACCACGATCGCGATCGTGGGCGGCGGCGCGAGGTTCTGGGTCGCGCTCGTCTGGGTCGTCGCGGGCGGGGTGGTACTCGTCGGCGGCGGCGTGCTGGCGGACTTCTTCTATTGGAAGGGAGTGCGCTACCGGGTCACGCCGGACCGCCTGGAGACGGCGTTCACACTGGTCTTCCGCTCACGGAAATCCCTGCAGCGCGAACGGATCCGCAACGTCGACCTGACGGCGAACCCGCTGCACCGCCTGTTCGGGATCGCGGTGGTGAGCATCGGCACCGGCTCGCACGAATCGGGCGGACAGGGCCGGATCAAGCTCAACCCCGTCTCACGCGCCGAGGCCGAGCGGCTGCGCGCGGATCTGTTGCGCCGCACGGAAACCACGGAGACCGACGAGGACGCGCCGCTCGCCGAACTGAACCGGGGCTGGATCCGCTACGCGCCGATGTCGTTCCTCACGCCGACGCTGGGGCTCGCCGCGGGCGGCGGGCTCATGCAGGTCTCCGAATGGGCGGGCCTGCAGAAAGGCCTGGTCGACTGGGTGATCGACCTGTTCCGCGGGATCCCGCTGGTGGTGGCGATCCTGATCCTGCTGGCGATCGCGATGGTCGTCGGCGTGGTCGGCGCGCTGGGCCTGTGGATCGAGATGTGGTGGAACTACCGGCTCGACCGCGAATCCGGCGGCACCCTGCGAGTGCGCCGTGGCCTGCTCACCACACGCTCGATCTCGATCGAGGAACGCCGGATGCGCGGCATCGACCTCGTCGAGCCGCTCGGGAACCGGATCGCCGGCGCGGCGCGGGTCGACGCGATCGCGACCGGCATGCGGCAGAGCGACGACAAGGACAAGACCGACTACCACACACTCCTGCCCGCCGCGCCGGTCGCGACGGCCAACCGGGTCGCCGCGACGGTCCTGCGCGAGCCCGTCTCACCGACCGAAGCCGTCCGGCTAGCCGGACATCCGCGCGCCGCGCGGGGACGGCTGCTGCGCTGGTGGGTCGGTTCGGTGGTGGTCCTGGTGGCGATCTTCGCGATCCTCGGCTTCCTGCTGACCGACGTCCTGCTGGTGATCGGCGCCGCGCTCGGTGTCGTGCTGCTGCCGGTTTCGGTGCTGCTGGCACTGGACGCCTACCGCAATCTCGGGCACGGGATCACCGGGCGATACCTCGTCGGACGGCACGGGACCGTGCGGCGGAGCACGTTCGCCCTGGAACGCGACGGCGTGATCGGCTGGACGGTCAAGCAGTCGATCTTCCAGCGGCGCAAGGGTTTGCTGACCGTCGTCGCGACCACGGCCGCTGGAGTCGGGGCGTACGCGGTGTACGACGCGGGGGCGGAGCAGGGGCTGCTGTTCGCCGAGGAGTCCGTGCCGGACCTGCTGACGCCTTTCCTGGAGCGGGCCTGACGGATCGGATCACCCGCGCGGCTAGCGGACGCTTCGGCTGCCACCGAAGTGTCCGCTGGCTACCGTCGTGCCATGACCGCATTCGCCGCACTCCATGTCCCCGGTTCCCCGCTGCTCCTGCCGAACGTCTGGGAGTTCGGCATGGCCGCCTTCCTGAGCGCGCAAGGCTTCCCGGCGCTCGGCACGACCAGCCTCGGGGTCTCGGCCGCCGAAGGTGAGCCGGACGGTGCCCCGTCCTCCAAGGACGCCACCGTCCGGCTGGCACGGCGGCTCGCCGAGCTGGACGCGCTGATCAGTGTCGACCTCGCGGACGGGTTCAGCGACGACCCTGGCGAGGTCGGCGCGCTGGCCGCGGAACTCGCCGAAGCCGGTGTCGTGGGCATCAACCTCGAAGACGTCTTAGGCGATCCTGTGCGGCACGCGGCCAAAGTCGCGGCGGCGAAGGAACAGGCTCCGGATCTCTTCGTCAACGCGCGGACGGACACGCATTGGCTGGGGGAGCCCGATATCGGCACCGCGATCGAACGCTGTCAATCCTATGTGGACGCGGGAGCCGACGGGGTGTTCGTGCCGGGGCTCGCCGATCCCGCGGACGTCGAGCGGCTGGTGAAGGCCGTCGCGAAACCGCTGAACCTGCTGTTCCTCCCCGGCAAGGTCACCCTCGCGGGAGCGGCGGAACTCGGCGTCGCGCGGATCAGCCTCGGATCGCTGCCGTACCGGATGGCGCTGGCCGCCACACTGCGCACCGTCGAGGCCGTCCGCGACGACGGCGAACTCCCGCTTACGCCGCCGTCCTACGGCGACGTCGCGGCTCTGCTCCCGGAATCTCTTTAATCTCGGGAGTATGCAGACCTTCGGAGCCGAATTCGCCGTTCCGCCCGGCTATCTGAACACGCCCAGTATCGGTATCCCGCCGTCGCACGCGGCCGACGCGGTGGCCGAGGCGGTCGAGCGGTGGCGACGCGGTGAGGCCCGCCCGGCGGATTTCGACGAGCCCGTCGCGCGGACCCGGGCCGGGTTCGGCGCGCTGATCGGGGTCTCGGCGGAGCGGGTCGCGATCGGGGCGTCCGTTTCGCAGCTGATCGCGAACGTGGCGGCCGGGCTGCCCGACGGCGCCAGTGTGCTGGTCGCCGGGAACGACTTCACGAGTGTCACCTTCCCGTTCGCGGCTCAGGCGTACCGCGGGGTGAAGGTCACCGAAGTCCCGTTGACCGAGCTGACCGAACGCGTCGAGGGTCACGACCTCGTCGCGGTCAGTGTCGTCCAGTCGGCGGACGGCGCTCAGATCGACCTCGGCGGCCTGCGCGCCGCGGCCGAGGCGGCGGGTGCGGCGGTCCTGCTCGACGCCACCCAAGCCGCCGGATGGCGGCCGCTCGACCTCGGCTGGGCCGACTGGGTGGTCGCCGCCGGTTACAAGTGGCTGCTCGCGCCGCGCGGAGCGGCGTGGCTGGCCGCGCATCCGCGGGTGCTGGAACGGGCCGTGCCGGTCGCCGCGAACTGGTACGCGGGGGAGGACCGCTGGCGGACCGTCAACGGCCTCCCCCTGCGGCTCGCGGAGGGCACCCGGTCGCTCGACCTGTCCCCGGCCTGGCTCTCGTTCGTCGGCGCCGCCGTCTCCCTGGACTACCTCGGTTCCCTGGACCTCGAGACCGTCCGCGCGCACTGCGTGGGCCTCGCCGACTCGCTCCTCGAAGCGCTCGGTTCACCCGGTCAGGGGAGCGCGATCGTCTCGCTCGACGCCGACGCCGTCCGGGTGAAGGAAGCGGGCATCGTGGCCGGTACCCGGGCCGGAAGGCAGCGATTCGGGTTCCATCTCTACAACACGGCTGGCGACGTGGAACGGGTGATAAGCACGTTCAGGTGAACCAGCGGAGTGGCGTGAACTACCGTATGTTCCCGTGGTTGGTGCGCAGTTTACCCCGGGACCGACGGAAACGGCCCGGCTTCAGCCGGTGCGACCGGCAGGGCCGGGCGGGCCGCCGCCCGCGCCGGCGCCGTCGAGGGACACCAAGGGCCTGGCGCTGAAAGGTGCCGGGCTGGTCGCCATCGCGGTCGTCTCCGCGCTGCTCTGGTGGCTGATCCGGCACGAGCCGGAGCAGACCCCGGTCGCGGACACGCCGTCGAAGAGTGGCCAGTTCCAGTACACACTGGTCGAGGGCCCGCAGGTCACCACCGACTGCGCGAGCAAGTCCTACGGCGACACCAAGGAGTTCTTCACCCAGACGCCGTGCAAGCGGCTGTCGCGGGCGCTGTACACGACCGAGACCGCCGGAAAGAAGGCGCTGGTGTCGGTCGTCCTCGTCACCATGCCCGGCGAGGTCACCGCGACCCAGCTCAAGGCGCTCACCGACAAGGACGGCACGGGCAACGTGTCCGACCTGGTGCGCGACGGCACCTTCAAGGCGCAGGGCGCCCCGAGGATCTCCGGCCAGGACGCGGCCTACGACTCCCACGTCACCGGCCCCGAGGTGGCCATCGTGCTGGCCGGTTTCTACAACAAGCAAACCGACAAGCCGGTGCTGGAGCGGATCGCGACCGACGCTTTGCGGCTCTCTGGCGATCTGCGGCGCTGACCGGAGGCCCCCTCTCCGGTTGCAAGGAACGGTCCGTTGCTTGCAAATTTTGCCAGGAACGGACCGTTCCTAGCGCGCGTAGGGGACCGAATCGGGGGAGGAAAGCTCAGGCCGGCTGGCCCGGCATCGCGATCGTCACCGGCTTCGCGCCGAACTCGGCCCGCCAAGCGGTCCCCCGCCGCGCCGACCCGATCAGCGCGTTCAGCGCCGTCGTCCGCAAAGCCGCGTCGTCGGTCCGGTCGATCACGCCGAGCCAGGCCGCCGTCGCGTCCGATTCGGCCGTCGCCACCAGTTCCATCGCCGAGTTCGCCTCGGTCACCGGCTTCGGCGGCACGTACGCGGCCTCCGGCCCGGCGGGGGTCTGCCCGGCCGCGGAAAGCATCCGCTCGCAGACGTCCCGACGCTTGACGTGCTCCGCCGTGCCTCGGCTCACCGCGCCGGTGAAGGCGGCCGGCAGGTACGCGCTGGCCAATCCGTACACCCAGACGGCAGCGTGTTCGGCGGCCAGTGCCTGCTGGACGGCTTCTGTCGTCTCCCCGCCGAGTTGGACGCCGGCGGGTACTTCGACGGCTCCGGCGTCGTCGCCGCGGCCGAGTTTGTCCGAGCTCTGTTGCAGTGCCGCGCAGCCCGCGGCGATCGAGGCGACCATCCCGGCGCGGTAGCGGGGCAGCGCAGGCACGAGACCTTCGGCCTGTTTGCGGGCCTGGGCGAGCCGTTCCTTGAGCCCGTCCACCGACGACGGCGGGTTCTCCGCCGGGCCCTGGTCCGGTTTCGGCCGGTTGAGCCGGTCCACCTCGGTCTTGAGCGCCGCCGCGTGCGCGGCCCGCGCTGTCGCGATCGCTTCGCCCTCAGCGCCTGGCAACGCCTTCGCGCCCGCCGCGTCGGTCTCCGCCGCACGCAGCAACGGGCCCAGCGGATCGGGGCTTTCGTCGAAGCCGGGTGAGCAGGCGGACGCCAGCGGCACGGCCACCGCGGCCAGCGCTCCCAGCCGCAGGAAAGTGCGACGGTTCGGCGAGGTGGGCTCTGTCGATCTTCCGGTCACGCCGCCCCATCCTGCCAGTACCCCGTGCGGGGCCGCCGCTCGCGCGTCGCGCGGGGGTGACCGGATAAGCTGGACCACTACCGAACCCGGATCCACACCGCCGGGTCGCCCACAGCCGAACAGGAGCGCTCCACCGTGCCCAACGACCTCGCCAGCAGGCTGGAGCCCATCGTGGCCGAAGCCGTCAAGGCCGCGGGTTTCGACCTCGATTCCTTCGAGGTCCAGCAGGCAGGCCGCCGTCAGCTGGTCAAGGTCGTCGTCGACGGGGACGACGGCGTCGGGCTGGACGAGGTGGCGAGCGTCAGCCGGGCTGTTTCCGCCGTGCTCGACGAGAACGAGCATGTGATCGCGAGCGCGTACACGCTCGAAGTCACCTCGCCCGGCCTCGACCGGCCGCTGACCGTGCGGCGGCACTGGCGGCGCGCGAAGTTCCGCCTCGTCAAGATCACCCCGGCCGAAGGCACCGCCTTCATCGGCCGGGTGGGGCACGCGGGGGAGAAATCCGCGCGCGTGCTCGTGGACGGCGAGCTCCGGGACGTCTCTTACGCCTCGGTGGCCAAAGCGGTCATCGAGATCGAATTCAAGCAACCACCTGCCGAGGACCTGAAACTGTTGGAAAACGATGCGTCGGCCCTGAACGCCGCCACCACGGAGCCGAAGGAGGAGCCGAAGTGAACGTCGACATCGCAGCGCTGCGCGCGATCGAACGGGACAAGGACATCCCCTTCGAGACGGTGATCGAAGCGATCGAAACCGCGTTGCTCACCGCGTACAAGCACACCGAGGGCCACCAGTCGCACGCCCGGATCGACATCGATCGCAAGAGCGGGCTGGTGCGCGTCCTCGCGCACACCCTCACCCCGGACGGCCAGACCGACGAGGAATGGGACGACACCCCCGAAGGCTTCGGGCGGATCGCCGCGACCACGGCGCGGCAGGTCATCCTGCAGCGTCTGCGCGACGCCGAGCACGAGAAGAGCTTCGGCGAGTTCTCCGCCAAGGAGAACGAGATCGTCGCCGGCGTGGTGCAGCGCGACGCCCGCGCGAACGCGCGCGGCATGGTCATCATCCAGGTGGGCGACATCGAGGGCGTGCTGCCCGCGATCGAGCAGGTGCCCGGCGAGACCTACGAGCACGGCGACCGGATCAAGGCCTACGTCGTCACCGTCTCGCGTGGCAACCGCGGTCCGCAGATCACGCTGTCGCGTTCGCATCCGAAGCTGGTGCACAAGCTGTTCGCCCTCGAGGTCCCCGAGATCGCCGACGGCACGGTCGAGATCGCCGCCGTCGCGCGGGAACCCGGTCACCGCACCAAGATCGCGGTCCGCTCGACGGTGCCCGGCGTCAACGCCAAGGGCGCCTGCATCGGCCCGGTCGGCGCGCGTGTGCGCAACGTGATGAGCGAACTGGCCGGCGAGAAGATCGACATCATCGACTACTCCGAAGACCCGGCGAAGTTCGTGGGGAACGCGCTGTCGCCCGCCAAGGTCGTATCCGTACGGGTCGTCGACGAGCGGGCCAAGACCGCTCGTGTCGTCGTCCCGGACTTCCAGCTTTCGCTCGCGATCGGCAAGGAAGGGCAGAACGCCCGCCTCGCCGCCCGCCTCACCGGATGGCGTATCGACATCCGCAGTGACGCCGCCCCTGACCAGGGTGACGAAGCCCACGCCGGGCAGACGCGGCCCGCCGCGGCAACCGGTTCGGCTGAGTGAAGGTCGAAGCGGTAGACTTACGAGTGGTTCAGCGCCCGCGGCCGGGAACCGACCTCCAGCATGACCGGGAAACCCCGGTACGCACCTGTGTGGGTTGCCGTAAGCGGGCCTTGATCGGCGAGTTGCTGCGAGTGGTCGCGGCGGACGGTTGGTTGATCGTCGACGAACGTCGGCGATTGCCGGGCCGGGGTGCCTGGTTGCATCCCGTGCCGGACTGTCTGGCCAAGGCCGAGCGGCGCAGGGCGTTCCCCCGGGCACTTCGTGTTCCAGGGTCGCTCGACGCCCAGGGTGTCCACGAACGCCTGGAGCGGCACGCCGAAGGCTAAAGGGCGCCGGGACATCCCCGGTGCCGGATGGAATCAGGAAGCAGGTCGACCCGTCATGAGTCAGCCGTGAAGCTGAATCAATGAACGCGCGACAATAGGACGAGGTCTGCGGGTCTGCCGCCGGCCTCCCCAGATGAGGAGAGCTGTGCCAGGCAAGGCCCGAGTACATGAGCTCGCGAAAGAGCTCGGCATCACCAGCAAGGAAGTTCTCGCCAAGTTGAAGGAACAGGGCGAGTTCGTGAAGTCCGCGTCGTCCACCGTCGAGGCGCCGGTCGCCCGTCGTCTCCGTGACGCGTACCCGTCCAAGGACGGCAAGAAGAAGCCGGTCCCGACTCCCGGTCCCCGCCCTTCGCCCGCGCCTCCCGCGAAGCCCGCTGCTCCGGCTCCGGCCGCGAAGCAGGCCCAGCCCGCGCCCGAGGTGAAGACCGAGGCCCCGGCCGCCCCCGCGGCGTCCGCTCCGGCGGAGTCGGCTGCGGCGGCGTCGTCGGCGCCGACGACGTCCTCGGCGTCCTCGACGTCCTCCACGTCGGCCCCGGCCCAGCAGCCGTCCCGTCCCTCCACCCCGGGTGTCCGTCCGGGCCCGCGCCCCGGCCCTCGGCAGCCGGCGCCGAAGGAAGAGGTCGCTCCGGCGGCGAAGGCCGCTCCGGCGGAACCCACGCAGGAGACCCCGGCCGCACCGGCCACCCCGCCGGCGTCCCAGACGCCGTCGCAGGGTTCGGTCGTGCCGCCGAAGCCGCAGGGCCCCAAGCCCGGCGGCCCGAAGCCCGGCCCGCGTACCCCGCGTGTCGGCAACAACCCGTTCGGTGTGGGTTCCGGTTCCCCGGCCTCGCGTCCGTCCGGCCCCCGTCCCGGTGGCGGCCAGCAGGGCGGCGACAACCGTCCGCCGCGTCCCGGTGGCGGCCAGCAGGGTGGCGACAACCGTCCGCCGCGTCCCGGTGGCGGCGCTCCCGGCGGTAACCGGCCGAACCCGGGCAACATGCCCCCGCGTCCGAACCCCGGCATGATGCCGGGCCGCCCGGCCCGTCCGGCCGGTGGTCCCGGTGGCGGAGCCCGCGGAGGTCCCGGCGGCGGAGCCCGTGGTGGCCCCGGTGGCGGCGCTCGTGGCGGTCCCGGTGGCGGCGGCGGAGGTTTCCGCGGCGGTCCCGGTGGCGGTGGCGGCGGCGGCGGTTTCCGTCCCGGCGGTGGCGGTGGCGGCGGTTTCCGTCCCGGTGGCGGCGGTCCCGGTGGCGGCGGCGGTGCCCCGGCCGGTGGCGGCGGTTTCCGCGGTGGCGGCGGTCGTGGTGGCCCCGGTGGCCGCGGTGGTACCGCGGGTGCCTTCGGGCGTCCCGGTGGTCCCGCTCGCAAGGGCCGGAAGTCCAAGCGCCAGAAGCGCATGGAGTACATGGACAACATGCAGGCGCCCAGCGTCGGTGGCGTTCGCCTGCCCAAGGGCAGCGGCGAAACGATCCGCCTGCCGCGTGGCGCTTCGCTGACCGACTTCGCCGAGAAGATCGACGCCAACCCGGCTTCGCTGGTGCAGGTGCTCTTCCACCTCGGTGAGATGGTCACGGCGACGCAGTCCGTGTCGGACGACATCCTCGAGCTGCTCGGCGGCGAGATGAACTACGTCGTCCAGGTCGTCAGCCCGGAGGAAGAAGACCGCGAGCTGCTGGAGACCTTCGACATCACCTACGGCGAAGACGCTGGTGAGGAAGAGGATCTGCAGGTCCGTCCGCCGGTCGTGACCATCATGGGTCACGTCGACCACGGTAAGACCCGACTGCTCGACACGATCCGCAAGACGAAGGTGCGCGAGGGCGAAGCCGGTGGCATCACCCAGCACATCGGCGCCTACCAGATCGAGACCGAGCTCGAGGGCGTCCCGCGTCTCGTGACGTTCATCGACACCCCGGGTCACGAGGCGTTCACCGCCATGCGTGCCCGTGGTGCGAACGCCACGGACATCGCGGTCATCGTGGTCGCGGCCGACGACGGCGTCATGCCGCAGACGGTCGAGGCGATCAACCACGCGCAGGCCGCCAAGGCCCCGATCGTGGTCGCGATCAACAAGATCGACAAGGAGGGCGCGAACCCGGACAAGATCCGGCAGCAGCTCACCGAGTACAACCTCGTGGCCGAGGAGTACGGCGGCGACACGATGTTCGTCGAGATCTCGGCGCGGGAGAACATCAACATCGATGGTCTCCTCGAGGCGATCCTGCTGACCGCGGACGCCGCACTCGACCTCCGGGCCAACCCGGACATGGAGGCACAGGGTGTCGCGATCGAGGCGCACCTGGACCGCGGTCGCGGTCCGGTCGCCACGGTGCTGGTCCAGCGCGGGACGCTGCGCGTCGGTGACTCCGTCGTCGCCGGTGACGCGTACGGCCGCGTGCGGAAGATGGTCGACGAGCACAACGTCAACGTCATCGAAGCGACCCCGTCGCGTCCGGTCCAGGTCATCGGGTTCACCTCGGTGCCCGGTGCCGGTGACACGTTCCTCGTCGTCGACGAGGACAGGGTCGCCCGGCAGATCGCCGAGCGGCGTTCGGCCCGTACCCGCAACGCGCTCAACGCGTCGCGTCGTAAGCGGGTCAGCCTGGAAGACCTCGATGAGGCCTTGAAGGAGACGAGCACCCTCAACCTGATCATCAAGGGTGACAACTCCGGTACGGTCGAGGCCCTCGAAGCCTCACTGATGCAGCTGGATGTCGGCGAAGAAGAGGTCGAGCTCAACGTGGTCCACCGCGGTGTCGGTGGCGTCACGGAGTCCGACATCGACCTGGCGACCGCGTCCAACGCGATCGTCCTGGGCTTCAACGTGCGGGCACAGGGCAAGGCGACCGAGCGGGCCACCCGCGAGGGCGTCGACGTCCGGTACTACACGGTCATCTACCAGGCGATCGACGAGATCGAAGCCGCGCTCAAGGGCATGCTCAAGCCGATCTTCGAAGAGGTCGAGCTGGGCAAGGCCGAGATCCGCGGGATCTTCAAGTCGTCGAAGGTCGGTACGATCGCCGGTTGCATGGTCATCTCGGGCGAGATCCGGCGTAACGCCAAGGGCCGTCTCCTCCGTGACGGCAACGTCATCGTCGAGAATCTGCCGATCAACTCGCTGAAGCGCGAAAAGGACGACGTCACCGAGGTCCGCGAGGGCTTCGAGTGTGGTCTCACCTTGGGCAACTACAGCGATTTGAAGCTCGGCGACGTCATCGAGACGTACGAGCAGCGCGAAAAGCCGCGTGCGTAAGTGACACGGGCGGCGCTCCCCCGCATCTGGGCGGGGGAGCGCCGCTTCACTTCTCGACAACCCAGAATCCCTTATGTTCGTAGGAGCTCTTGAGCTCGACATCCTGCTGGGCGACGTCCACTCGCTCAAGCAGAAGCGATCCGTGATCAAGCCGGTGCTGGCCGAGGTACGCAGGCGTTTCGACGTCTCCGTCGCCGAAGCCGGTCAACAGGACTTGCACCGGCGGGCGCTGATCGGTGTGGCCGTGGTCGCGGCGACTGGCGAGCACGTCCGTGACGTGCTCGACTCGTGTGAGCGCTTCGTGGCCGGAAGGCCGGAGTTCGAATTGCTCTCCGCCCACCGCCGGCTGCTCGGCCCGGATGACTAGCAGAAGACCTTTCGAGGAGACGAATCCCCATGGCCGACCCCGCTCGGGCTCGCAAGCTCGCCAAGCGGATCTCACAGATCGTCGCGCACGCGATCGAGCACGACATCAAGGATCCGCGGCTCAACCACGTGACGATCACCGACACGAAGATCACGGCGGATCTGCACGACGCCACGGTCTACTACACGGTGCTCGGCGAGAACCTGGAATCCACGCCCGATCACGCCGGCGCCGCCGCGGCGCTCGAGTCCGCCCGCGGTGTGCTGCGCACGAAGGTCGGTCAGGGCACGGGTGTCCGCTACACTCCGACGCTGGCCTTCGTGGCCGACAGCATTCCCGAGGACGCCAAGCGCATCGAAGACCTCCTCGCGAAGGCCAGGGAAGCCGATGCGGAGGTCGCGCGGCGGGCGACCGGTGCGCAGCACGCCGGTGAAGCCGACCCGTACAAGCCGCCGCGGGAAGAGGCCGAAGACGATGAGTTCGCCGATGGGGAGACCCGTAGCTGAGGGAGTGGGCCACGCCGTGAGCCGGCGTGGCCTGCTGCTGGGAGCCGCGGCCCTCGGCGGCTCGGCGCTGGTTTCCGCCTGCGGCGCCGAGAACGCGCCCTTGGTGGGGCCGCCGCCGGTGCCCCCGCCGACCGCCCCGACGCCGCTCACCGAAACGGTCACGGTGCAGAAGATGCGGTCCGCGGCCCGCAACCGCGACGTCAACCTCGTCATCATCGCGCCCGACGGTGTGTCCCGCGTCGGGATGCCGGTCTGCGTCGCCCTGCACGGGCGCGGCGCGGACGCCCGGACGTTCCTGAACCTCGGTCTCCAGGACGCGCTGAACAAAGCCGTTGCCGCCGGGCTGCCCGGCTTCGCGGTGGCCGCCGTCGACGGTGACAACTACTGGGTGGACGTCGGCAAGGCCGACGACCCGCAGCGGATGCTGTCCGACGAACTCCCCGGCTGGCTCGCCCAGCGCCAGCTGCGGCCGGCGTCGGCGATCTTCGGGATCTCGATGGGCGGCTTCGGCGCATTGCGCTACGCCCGCGACCACAAGAACCTCAAGGCGGTCGCCGTGGCGAGTGCAGCGCTCTTCGTGAGCTGGCCCGATGCCAAGTCCCGCAAGGTCTTCGCGGATCGCGAGCAATGGGAATCGCACGAGCCGCTGCTGCACACCGGCGACCTTCCGGCCTCGGCGACGGGGGTGTGGTGCGGGAATTCGGATCCCTTCGCCCCCGCCGACCGCAAACTCATCAAGGCACTCGACCCCGCCGTCGCGAAGATGACCCCAGGGGAGCACAACGACGACTACTGGCGCGGGATCCTGCCCGACGTGCTGAAGTTCGTGGGGGAACGCATCGCCTGAGTCTCGCGAAGCGTCGGGAGCGTGTCGCAACGTCTCTCGCGCTCAGGCCGGTTTCGCCGCGACGATCAGGTCCCGCACGATCGCCTGGTCCACGCGGTGCGAGAACTCCGCGAACGGACCGTCCTCGCGCACCCGCAGTCCTGCTTTGTCCAGGATCGCGGCGAGTTCCTCACGCGGCGCGACGTTGGTGTTCCAGGAGATGCCGAGCGCGCCGCCGGGCCGCAGCACCCGCGTCCACACCGGGACGGCGGCCGCGAGCAGGTCGCGCGGGCTGCGGGCGAGCGACGCGTCCTGTGTGCGGTGGCTGCCGTGCTGCACGCCGTACGGGGCGTCGGTGACGATGAGGTCCACCGAGTTCGGCCGCAGCAGTTCGTCCGTGGTGAGCGTGTCGCAGTTGAGGTAGCTCAGCTTGCGCACCTCGCCGGCCTTGTACTGCTCCTTGGTGATCCCGAAGCCGATGTCGAGCCGCCTGCCGAGCCGGACCTTGTTGCGGCGCACCTGACCGGATTCGGCGCTGTGCTTGATGCGCTTCTGCTTCAGCCAGGTCTTGATGAACAGTTCGTAGGAGTCGAAATCCTTGCCGTCGACGTCGAGACCGGTCGCGTCGAAGCCGTACATCATCGCCTGGTTCAGTGTCGTGCCGCGGCCGCAGAGCGGATCCAGCAGGTGCAGCGGCTTCTCCAGCATCGCGGCCGGGTCCGCCGTGGACAGCAGCGTGACGTTGACGAGCAGTTTGGTGAACAGCTCGTTCGTCTTGCCCGGGTACTTCTGGATGGTCAGCAGATCCGAGTCGAAGTTCGCGAGCGGGCTGATCGTCACCGGCTTCAGGACGCCGTCGCCGAGTTCGAACAGCGCGTACAGCGCGGAAAGGTTCGAAAGGAGCGCGAGATCGCGTTCGCCCAACGGGGCGGGCGTGGTGAAGGTGAGGTAGCCGACGCCGCCGAGTTCCGTCTCGCCGATCTCCGAGACCTCGGTCTCCAAAGCGGACAAACCGAACACCGCCAGTTCGGCGCGCAGCAGGGCCGGAGTGGAGTCGGTGTAGACCCGGTTGGCGGACGGGTAGACCAGGATCGCGTACTCGGACATCCGGTAGAGCGTAGCTTGACTGATTGTGACAGCGACTCCAGTGCCGAACCTCAAGGAAGCCGCCGCCCTGCTGGCGCGCGCGAACGACGTGACCCTGCTCGGCCATGTCCGTCCGGACGCCGACGCGCTCGGCAGCGCGCTGGCGCTGGCCCGGGCCCTCCAGTTGCGCGGCGGTGTCAAGGTCCGCGTCTCGGTCGGCGAGCCCGAGGAGATGCCCGAAACCCTGCGGAGCCTGGACGTCGGCGGGCTCTACGTCCCCGCCAGCGAGCTGCCGGAGAGTGAACAGCTGCTGGTCGCGCTGGACACGCCCACCCCGGGCAGGCTCGGGAAGCTCGCGCCGAGGGTGGACGCCGTCCGCGCGGCCGGGGGCGACGTCCTGGTGATCGACCATCACACGTCCAACGTCTTCTACGGCACGCACCACGTCGTCGACGACACCGCCGAAGCCACCGCCGTCCTCGTTTTCGCGTTGCTGCGGGAGATGGGCACCGAGCTCGACGAGCCGATCGCCCGCTGCCTGTACGCGGGGCTCGTCACCGACACGAGCGGGTTCCGCCGGGCCCGGCCGTCCACCCATCTGATGGCCGCGAAGCTGCTCGAAGCGGGTGTGGACCCGGACGAGGTGGTCCGCGAGATCGTCGACGACCATCCGTTCGCGTGGTTGCCGATGCTTTCGGACGTGCTCGCGGGAGCCCGGCTCGAGCCGGACGAGGCGCGCGGCTTCGGGCTCGCGCACGCGGTCGTGACACTCGATGTCGCGCGGAGCGTCCGCACGGAGGAGGTCGAAGCGGTCGTCGACGTCGTCCGGTCCACCCGGGAGGCCGGGGTCGCCGTGGTGCTCAAAGAAGCCGAGCCGACCGGGCCGAAGCAACGGTGGCAGATCTCGCTCCGGTCCACGGGCGGTGTCGACGTTTCGGCCGCGGCCGGGGAACTGGGTGGCGGCGGGCATCGCCGGGCGGCGGGATGCACCGTGGAGGGCACTGCGGACGAGGTGCTCGACAAGCTGAGGGCGGCCTTGGCGAGAGCGCCCTTGCTGTGACCTGAGGGCGGGCGGTGTCATCGTAATTTCATCGGTCGTCCCTACCGTGATCTCCACGATGAACGCCCACACCTCCCTCCGCCGCCGGATCCTGGTCACGCTGGTCGTGATCGTGGTGTTCCGCCTGGGCCAGAGCGTGCCCACCCCCTCCGTGACCGGCCGCACACCGGAAACCGGCCACCCGCCGCGCTGGATCCTCGACCTCCTCACCGGCGGCGGCCTGTTCACGCTGCCGCTGTTCGCTTTCGGTGTCCTTCCCTGCTTGGCCGCGCCGCCCGTCCTGCGGGCGCTGATCGTCCTGATCCCGCGGCTGGCCGCGCTGCGGGCCGAAGGTGAAGCCGGCGCCCGTGTACTGAAGCGGTACCGGCGACGGCTCACCGTCGGACTCGGTTTGCTGGGCGCGATCGGCGTGCTCGGGTTCCGCGGTCAGGAGGCCCTCGACACGGTCGTCGCCGTGGCGTGCCTGACGGTGGGCACGGCGCTGGTCCTGCGGCTGACCGAGGTGATCACCGAGCGGGGCTTCGGTGCCGGCGTCCGGATCCTGCTGCTCGCGCAGGTGCTGGCCGTGCTGCCGCCGGAATTCCTGCGCCTGTACGAAAAGACGGGCTGGGCCGCCATCGCGGTCATGGCCGTGGTGACGCTGTCGATCACGGTGATCACGATCGTCGTCGCGCAGGGGCAGCGTCGCGTCCCGGTGCAGTACGCCAAGCGGATGATCGGCAGGCGCACCTACGGCGGGACCTCGACCTACATCCCTCTTCGGTTCCCTCAGGCGAACAGCCCCGCCGTGCTGGCCGCGGTGCTGCTGTCCGTGCCGGTGCTCTGGCCCGGCGCGACCTGGCTGGAGTGGCTGCGTGACGAGGGAGATCCCAGGCGGATCGTGATCTACTTCATGCTCGTCTGTCTCTTCGCGTTCATCAGAGCGGCCGTGGCGCAGGACACGGACAAGGTGGCGAGCGAGCTGGTACGGGTCGGCGGCTTCGTGCCAGGGATCCGGCCGGGGAACTGGACCGCCGAGTACCTCGACTACGTGAACCGCCGGATCATCGCCTTCGGAGCTCTCTGCTCGGGAGTGGTCGCGCTGATCCCGGTCGCCGGGCTGGCCCTGCTGGACGTGAGCCCGCGGGTTCCCCTTGCCGGCGTGACCTTGCAGGTGGTCCTCGTCTTCCTCGTCGGTGTCACGCTCGACACCACGCGGCAGATGCAGGCACTACGTCTTCAGCGCCAGTACGCACCGTTCCTCCGCTGAGCCAGGCCGAGGTCCAGCCGGGCCGGCTCCCGTCACCCCGAGTTTCGGGTACGCCCGGTACAGGTGGCGCCGGGAATGGCCACGCTCCGCTAGTGCGATGTTGTTAACATCAGAGTGATATCAACATTCAAACGTGAGGGGCCGGGTCGTGGCGACGAGGCATCTGTACGTGGTGCGGCACGGGGCCGCGGATCCGTTCGGCGAGTTGACGGAAGTGGGGCGGCGGCAGGGTGAGCTGCTGGCGAAGCGGCTGGCACGCCTGCCGGTGGACGCCGTCTGGCATTCACCGCTGTCGCGTGCGGTGAAGACCGCGGAGATCCTCGGCGAGCACCTCACGGGCGCGTCGGTGGGCGAGGCGATGGAGCTGGTGGACAACGTGCCGCACGTGCCCGCCGACCCGCCTCCCGCCTGGCGTGGGCTGTTCGATGGCTACGACCCCGAGGAAGCGGCTGCGGGGGCGCGGATCGCCGCCGCGTTGACGGAGCGTTTCGCTCGCCCCGCCGAGGTGGAAACGCACGAAGTGCTGGTGACGCACGCTTACCCGGTCGCCTGGCTGGTGTGCGACGCGCTCGACGCGCCACCGGAGCGCTGGCTGGGATTGAGCTGTGGCAACACCGCGTTGACGGTGATCGACCACTACGACGGCGGTGCCCCGTCGGTGCTGATGTACAACGACATGGGGCATCTCCCGGAAGACCTGCGATGGACCGGCTTCGGGCCGGGACCGCGCCCTTGAGTGTCGTGAGTGGACCGCGCTCGGTCGTGAGTGGCGTTTCGGATTCTAGCCCGGCCCTCTCTTAGATATCTACTGCGTTCCTTGCCTGATGTCGGGTGAAGTACATGAAGGCCCCCTTCCTGTTACATAGGCGCCAGGGGCCCGGCAAAGTCGAATATCCGCTGGTGGGTGGCGCTCATGGTGATGCGACCTGGACTTCCGAGGAGAGCGGATGACAGGGTGCCTTGAGCGTCAAGTGTCCACAAAGGACACCATTCGGCCGCTGAATGTCCATTTGATGCGTTTATGTACGTTTTTCGACCGGGTCGTGAGTGAAATTTAGGGCTAGAACCCTCTTTTTCACTCACGACCTGGTCGAAAAACGCCCAAATCGGGCACCGTAGCCCTGGAGGCGTCCTATGTGGATAGTCGAGAAAGATGTCAGGCGACTGTGACGAGCCCGCCTCTGTCACCGCAACACCCACTCGACCAGCGGTTATGCGACTTTGCCGGGGCCCTGACATAGGCGCAAGGAAGGGGGCCTTCATGTACTGCGGGAAGAGCCTTCACGCGCTGCCGTGACCGGTGGTGCTACTGAGGCTCCAGGCGGCGTTCCCGGACCCACCCGCAGTAGATACCTAAGACACCCTTGGTTCTAATCCGAATCGCCACTCACGACCACCTGGACCGAGACCGCCCTCAAGGGTCTTCGCCGGCCCAGGCGAGGAAACGTTCCAGATGGTCACCGTTCTCGCTCGTGACCGTCGGCACGCGGCCGAGGGCGACTTCTCCGCCGCTTCCGTCGATGGTCACGAGCATTCCCTCGTCAAGAGTGCGCCCGCCCACGGTGATCGACGCGGTCGTCTCGTCGATGGTGAGCGTGCCCATGCCGACCACGGCGGGTTTGCCGAGGGAGCGGGCGACGACGGCGGCGTGGCTGGCCGGCCCGCCCCGTGCCGTGAGGATGCCCGCCGCCACGGCGAGGCCGTTCATGTCGTTCGGGGAGGTCTCGGGGCGGACGAGGATGACCGGGCCGTCGGTCGCCAGACGTCTCGCCGCCTCGGTGGTCGTGGCGATCCTGCCGGTGGCGACGCCTGGGCATGCCCCTGTCCCGCGACCGAGCAGCTTCGTATCCGCCTTCGGGGCGATGCGAGGCGTGCGGGCACGTTCGATCTGCCGGCGTGAAACCCGGCGCACCGCCTCGGCTCGGCTGATCCGTCCTTCGTCGGCGAGGTCGACGGCGACCCTCACCGCCGCGGCACCGGTGAAGCGTCCGGGGCGTACTTGGAGGAGCCACAGGACCCCGGTTTCGAAAGTGAATTCGACATAGACCGCGTCGCGGTAGTGGTCTTCCAGCCGGCCCAGGGCGCCGGTCAGTGCCTTCCAGACGTCCGGTTCCCGGGTGGCGAGGACGGTGAGGGGCAGGACAGGTGAGGTGCCCGCGACGACGTCCTCCCCCTGATGGCCGAACAGCACGTCACCGAACGGAGTGGGCTCGCCGGTGTCGGGGTTCCTGCTGAAGGCGACTCCGGTGCCGCTTCGGTCGTCTCGGTTGCCGTAGACCATTTCCTGGACGATCACCGCGGTGCCCAGTTCGTGGTCGATGCCGTGCAGTTCCCGGTAGGTGCGTGCCCGCGGTGTCTCCCAGGAGGCGAAGACCGTCTCGACGGCCGGCTCCAGCCGCTCGGCCGCTGTTCCGGCGGTCAGCCCGAGATTCAGGATGGTGTCCATCATGCCGGGCATCGACACACTGGCCCCGGAACGCACCGAGACGGTCAGCGGCGGCGAGCCAGTGGCCTCTTCCAACGTTCGCGTCGCCGCGGCCAGTTCGTCACGGAGCCCGTCGGGGAAGTGGCCGTCGCGCAGGAACGCGCGACACGCTTCGGTGGTGACGACGAATCCGGCCGGGACCGGCAGTCCGAGCCGGTGGAGTTCGAGGAGTCCGTGGGCTTTCGCGCCGATGAGCCGTCGATCTTCCCGAGTGTCCGGAGTGAGCTCTCGCAGCCACTTCATCTCGGAATGCCCAGTGTCGCAAGGAGATCTTCGTGCAGCTCGGCCCAGACCGTGTGGTAGGACGCGGTCGAATCCGCGACGTAGGCCAGTTCGCCTGAGCGGGCCCGGTCGAGAGCGCTCGCCAGTCGCACGCGGTATCGGCCGAACCGCGGCAGCACCGCCTCCAAGGCGTGGCACACCGGCACCGTGCGCTCGTGCAGGTCGGTGAAGCGATCGAGTACACGGGCGTCATAGGCTGGATCGTCGTGGTCGTTCACGACCTGTTCCCCGTCGACGTGGCGGAGCTGCCAGGCGGTGCAGAGGTCGAGCAGTTCCGGATTGAGTACCAGGAACCGGTCGAACGCCGCCCTGACCGCCGCGCGAGCACCAGCGGCCTCCAGTTGAGCGGTGACGCGCTCGGCGTCGGCTTCGCGTCCGGCCTCGGTACAACCCCAGGCGTCAAGGCCGCTCAACCGCGTGACATATCCCGCGACCGCGAGGTCGATCAGTTCCGACTCGACTTCGGGTTCACTCAATCCGCTGGTCGCCGACAAGCGGGGCAATCCGGCGTAACCGCCGCAGCGCAGGGCGTGCAGCACGAGCAGTCCGGTATCCGAACCGGCGCAGGTCATGTCGTGGCCCCTTCGGTACGAGCGGTTTCCGGGTTCGCGACGGCGTATGCGGCGCCCCGGCCCTCAGCGCGGGCGACGACAGCCTCGCCCTTGACGCGCACCGCGGCTTCGGTGCTGTCGCCGACGTCTGCCAGGCCGATCGCGGCCGCGACGCGAGCATCGTCGTCGAACACGAGACGAAGGTGTCCCGGCAGCGGGGAAGGGGAGACCTGTCGCAGGCACGCCACCAGGTCGCCGACGCGCGAAAGAATGAGCTGGCCGATGTTCGCGGGGTCGCCGGTGACGACCACGATGGTGACCTGCTCACCGGGACGCGCCGACCGCACGGCCTCCTCGGCCGCTTCCAGCCGTCCCCCTCCCAGCACGACCACCACGCCGTCCGAGGCCAGATCGACCACGTCCGCGGTGAGCAGATCGCGGACATCGGCGGGCGGCGCCCATGGCTCCCGTATCCGAGCCGCGGGTGTCACGTAAGGCAGATGGGCCGGTGCCCAGACGTCCGAGAGGTCAAGGCTCGCCAGGTGCTCGCACGCGCGTGCCCGGTCGAAGGGATCGCCGAATCCGGGAGCCTGTTCCGCGATGAGGCTTGCACCGTGGAGCAGCGTCAACGCCAGCTCGGCCAGGCGAACACGGCGCGCCGCCGGGTCTTCGGAGGCGCAGGACTCCAGTGTCAGCGCCAGCAGCAGCGCTTCCAGCCGGGCGGTCTGGGCGAGGACCACTCGTCCGGTGTCGTCCTCGATGACACCGGTCAGGGAACGCAGTCGCAGGCGTCCCCCGGCGGCGGGGTCGTCGACCAAGGGCAGCCTGTCCAGCCAGACCCGCGCGAACGTGCTCAGTGCCTCTCCCGCCGAGCCCGGCTCCTCGACGGCGAGCGGGGTGCCCGCCTGCTCGACCAGGTCGACCAGCACCGCGAGATACAACGCGCGTTTGCCGGGGAAGTTCGAATACACCGCCCCCCTGGTCAGTTCCGCCCGCTCGGCGATCCGATCCACCTTCGCCGCCCCGTATCCGTACTCGACGAACTCTTCCCGCGCCGCCGCCAGGACCGCGGCACGGGTCCGCGCCTGCTGCTGCGCTCGTGTCAGCCGGACCATCACACTTCCTTCCGTCGCCTGCGGAAACAGGATACCAACATCATTCCGATGATTGCAGCATCTGTTGCTGGGATTTGTTATATTCGGAAAATGCTGAATATGAGCGGTGTGCTCCACCGGGCCGGTGGAGAGCTGCGCTACGGCGACCTGGCGGGGGAGCGGCGCCCAGTCGTCTTCACCCATGGCGCCGGGATGGACCACCGGATGTTCGACGCGCAGGCGGAGGCCCTGCACGAGGCAGGACACCGAGTCATCGGCTGGGACCAACGCGGACACGGCGAGTCGAGCCTCACGCCGGGTGCCCGCTTCACCGCGGCGGCCGCGCTCGACGACTTGATCGCCCTGCTCGATCACCTCGAACTCCATCGGCCGATCCTCATCGGACACTCGCTCGGCGGGAATCTCGCGCAGGCACTCGTCCGCCGTCTTCCCGAGCGCGTACACGGCCTCATCGTCGTGGATTCCACCTGGAACGCCGGCCCGCTCGGCCCGGGGGAGCGGCTCCTGCTGAAGCTCGCCGCCCCGGCGCTGGCGCTGATCCCCGCCTCGCGGCTGCCGGGCATCATGGCCCGCGCCTCGGCCGAGACACCGGAGGGGATCGCCGAGTGCGAGGCGGTGTTCGCCCGGATGCCCAAAAGTGTCTTCCTCGACGTCTGGCGAGCCACCGTGTCACTCGTCGACCCGCGACCGGATCACCGCTCGCCGGTTCCGCTCGGCCTCATCCGCGGCGCCCGCGACCGCACCGGCAACATCGCGTCCGCGATGCCCCGCTGGGCGCGGGCCGAAGGCGTGGCCGAGCACGTCATCCCCGGCGCCGGGCACGTGGTCACCCTCGACGCGGCGGAGGCGACGACGAAGGCCATCGGTGCCATCATCGACGGCTGGAACACGGAGCCCCCGGCATGACGGCCGCCGACGACCGCGCCGGGTTCGTCACCGCCATGGGCGATTTCCTCGGTTCGTGGAACCTGCCCCGCACGACAGGCCGGGTCTATGGACAGCTCTTGCTCGGCTCCGGTCCCGTGTCACTGGACGAGCTCGGCGAGGCACTCGGTCTCAGCAAGGGGGCGGTGAGCGTGGCCGTCCGCGAACTGGTCTCGTGGGGACTCGCCAGGACCATCCCGCAACCGGGCAGCCGCCGTCTGCTCGTCGAGGCGGTGAGCGGGTTCGAGCAACTCCTCGCCGCCAGCCACGAACGGACCCGCGCCTTCATCCGCGTGCTCCGGAGCGGAGCACGATCCGCCGAAGGCGAACCCGCCGAGGCCAGGATCGAGGAGGTCGCCGGATTCTTCGAGTCCTATGTGGACGCCGGAGACCGGATGCTGCGCACCAGACGGGCGTGATCACCCCGCTCGCCACGCGAGGACGGCCAGTCCCGCCGATACCGCGGCGGCGACGGCGGCGATCAGCACGAGGCCCGAGGTGGTCGCCGCGTCGGCGACCCGCAGGAGGTCCGCGCCTATCGACGGCGGCAGCTCCGCCGCGACCGCCGCCGTCTCGTGGTGGCTCTCCCGAGCGACCTGCGCGGTACCCGGTGGGAGGTGAGTGCCGATTTGGTGCCGATACAAGGCGGCGCCGATACTTCCCAGAATCGCGACACCGAGCGCGAGCCCCAGTTCGGTGCCGGTTTCGGACAGGGCCGCCGCCGCGCCCGCCTTGCGCGGTGGCGCCGAACCGACGACGAGATCGGTGCTGAGCGCCATGATCGGCCCTTGTCCGAGATAAACGACGACGATGCCGAGTACGACCACCGGCAATCCCGACGTCGCGCTCGATGCGGTGAGCAGTGCGAATCCGGCCGCGGAGACCAGCAGTGAGACAGCGACGATCCACCCGGCCGGGAACCTCCTCGCGAGCGCGGGCCCCAGCATGGAGGTGACGATCATCGCGCCGGACGAGGGAAGCAACCACAGTCCCGCGTGTAGCGGCGAAAGCTTGACGACCTGCTGCAGATGGTTCGTCACGAACAGGTAGACGCCCGCGGTCACGGCGATCCCGGCCGTCATGACGATCATCGCGGTCCGGAACCGCCGCTCGCCGAACAACCGCATGTCGATCAGCGGGTCGGCGAGCCCCCGTTGCCGTCGTGCGAACACGACGCCGAAGACGATGCCCGCGCCGATCGCGACGGTGCCCGCCATGAACTCGCCACTCGCCACGACCTTCTTGACGCCGTAGATCGTCGGCAGCGTCGCCGCCAGCGACAGGACGACGCTCGGCAGATCGATACGACCGGGCGCGGGGTCGCGATGCTCCGGCAGGACCCAGGGCGCCGTGACCAGCAACAGGACCATCACCGGCACGGCGATCAGGAAGACCGAACCCCACCACCACGATTCCAGCAGCGCGCCACCGACGAGCGGACCCAGCGCCACGCCGCCCGAAAGGCAGGCCGCCCAGATCCCGATCGCCGTCCCGCGCTGCGCCGGATCGCGGAACATGGTGCTGATCAGAGCCAGGGTGGAAGGCATCAGGGTCGCGCCCGCGATCCCCAATAGTGCGCGCGCCGCGATCAGCGCCTCCGCTGTCGGCGCGTAAGCGGCGGCGACGGACAAGACGGCGAAGGCCGTGGCGCCGACGAGAAGCAGACGGCGGCGTCCGACGCGATCACCGAGATTGCCCATCACCACCAGGAATCCGGCGATCAAGAACCCGTAACCGTCGATGATCCACAACAGCTCGGTGCCGGTGGGCCGCAGGCTCGCCGCCAGATGCGGCGCGGCCAGGTAGAGCACCGTGACGTCCATCGCGAGCAAGAGCGTGGGCAGCGCGAGTACCGCGAGCGCGAACCAGGTGCGCGGACTCGCCCGCCCCGGTTCCGTGATCGATCGACTTGTCATTCGGCCGACGCTAAAGTCTCACATCTATGGCAGAGTCAAGCGGAGAACTCATGCGGATCGGCGAGCTCGCGCGCCGCACCGGGGTCAGCCAGCGGTTGCTGCGTTATTACGAAGACCAGGGCCTGCTCGCCCCGATCCGGCGTGCGAGCGGGTATCGGGAGTACGCCGAGGCGGACGTGCTCGTGGTGGCGCACATCCGGAATCTCCTCGCCGCCGGCCTGTCCACCGCCACGATCGCCGACGTGCTGCCGTGTATGGGCAGCGACGGTGTCCAGCTGATCGCCGATTGCCCGGAACTCGTCGACGACCTTTTTCGCGAGCGGGAACGGATCTCCGCGTCCATCGACACACTCGAAACCGCCCGCGCCACCCTCGACACCATCATCGCGACCGCGCCCCCGTCCCTCGTGGCCTCGCGGCGGTGACTTGCCGGTTTCCCGGCGTCCGGGACTGTCGTAGCCGGCCATTAGTCTGCGGTGGTGCCTGAAGCTTCCGAACTCGACGAGCGCGTCCCGCCGAAACGCGTACTCGGCCTCGCCGTTCCCGCGCTCGGCGTCCTCGCCGCCGAACCGCTGTACGTCCTGGTGGACACGGCCGTCGTCGGGCATCTCGGAGCGCTTCCGCTGGCGGGGCTCGCGGTCGGCGGTGTCGTGCTGTCGCAGGTTTCCAGCCAGCTGACGTTCCTGTCGTACGGCACCACATCGCGCACGGCACGACTGCACGGTGCCGGACGTCGTGGCGACGCGGTCCGCGAAGGTGTCCAGGCGACTTGGCTCGCGGTGATCGTCGGGCTGGTCGTGATCGTCGCGGGGCAGCTGCTGGCCGCGCCCATCGCCCGGGTCCTCTCCGGGGACGCCGCGATCACCGACGCCGCCGTCTCCTGGCTGCGGATCGCGCTGTTCGGCACGCCGTTCATCCTGATCACGATGGCGGGCAACGGCTGGATGCGCGGTGTGCAGGACTCCGCGAAACCGTTGCGCTATGTCTTGGCGGGCAACGGGATCTCGGCCGTGCTGTGCCCGCTGCTGGTGTACAGGGCGGACTGGGGGCTGGAAGGTTCGGCGATCGCGAACGTCGTAGCGCAGGTGATCTCGGCGTCGCTGTTCATCGTGGCCCTGATGCGGGAGCGGGTGGCGCTGCGCCCGGAGCCGAAGGTGATGCGCGCCCAGCTCGGCCTCGGCCGGGATCTGGTGCTGCGCAGCCTCGCCTTCCAAGCGTGCTTCGTCTCCGCCGCCGCGGTCGCCGCGCGGACGTCCACCGAGGCGGTCGGCGCGCACCAGGTCGTACTGCAGCTGTGGACGTTCCTCGCCCTCGTCCTGGACTCGCTCGCGATCGCCGCGCAGTCGCTCGTGGGCGCCGCCCTCGGTGCCGGTGCGAGCAGACGGGCGCGCGGTTTGTCGAACCAGATCGCCGTGTACGGCCTGATATTCGGCTGTTTCCTCGGGGTCGTGTTCGCGTCGGTGGCCGGGGTGCTGCCGCAGGTGTTCACCTCGGACGCGGCCGTGCTCGGGCAGATCCCGCACGCGTGGTGGTTCTTCGTCGCGCTGCAACCGATCGCCGGGGTCGTGTTCGCGCTGGACGGCGTCCTGCTCGGCGCGGGCGACGCCGCCTTCCTGCGCAACGCGACGTTGCTGAGCGCGGCGCTGGGGTTCCTGCCGCTGATCTGGCTGTCGCTCGCGTTCGGCTGGGGGCTGGCCGGGATCTGGACCGGGCTCTCGCTGTTCATGCTGCTGCGGCTGGCGACCTTGCTGCTGCGGTGGCGCTCGGGGCGGTGGGCCGTGGAAGGCGCCGTCCGCGCTGCCTGACCCTCCGCATTTCGTCCTCTGAATGCGGTACTTGCGCGTGCAACCACCGCATTCAGAGGACGAAATGCGGGAGAAAGCGGCGTGTGGCGAAAACCACCCGGGTAACGACTAGGTTTCGTCGTTGCTTAGGAGTTACAACTATATGAGGCGGCAGCGCGGGCGTCACTTGTTGCCCGGAGCCGTCATCGAGGAGGAACACTGTGACAGGCCGAGCCGCCCGCCGGTCCTGGTTCATCTGGTTCGCCGCCGTCACCGTCTATCTTCTCGCCGTCTTCCACCGCACGTCGTTCGGCGTCGCCGGGCTCCAGGCCGCCGACCGCTTCGGCGTCGGCGCGGCCGCGCTCGGCACGTTCACCGTGCTGCAGGTCGGCGTCTACGCCGCGATGCAGATCCCCACCGGTGTCCTCGTCGACCGCTACGGCCCGCGCCGCGTGCTCACCGGCGCCGTGTTCTTCCTCGGCCTCGGCCAGATCCTGCTCGCGGTCGCCGATTCCTACCCGCTCGGCCTGCTCGCCCGCGGCGTCGTCGGCTTCGGCGACGCGCTGACCTTCGTGAGCATCCTGCGGCTGATCGCCGCGCACTTCCCCGGCCGCCAGTACGCGCTGCTCGCGGCGTTGACCGGGGCGATCGGTTACGTCGGCAACCTCGCCGCGACCCTTCCGCTGGGCCTGCTGCTCGACGGTCCCGGCTGGACTCCGACCTTCCTCGCCGTCGGCCTGGTGACCGCGCTCTACACCGCCATCGTCGCCCTCCGCGTCGAAGACATCCCACGCGGTGTGCCGGAGCCCGTCCGCGAAAAGGTGCCTCCGAAGGTGCTGGGACGCCAGGTCGCCGACGCGTGGCGCACCCCGGGGACCCGGCTGGGCTTCTGGGTGCACTTCAGCACGATGTTCGCCCCCAACGTGCTGACCATGCTGTGGGGAGTCCCGTTCCTGGTGCAGGGACAGGGATATCCGAAGGCCACCGCGAGTTCGCTGCTGATCGTCTTCGTGTTCGGCTCGATGATCGGCGGCCCGATCGTCGGCGGCTTGATCGGGCGGCGGCCGTCGTTGCGGATGCCGCTCGTCGGCGGGTACATCGGCGGCGCGGCGGTGATGTGGGCGGTCCTGCTCGGCTGGAACGGGACGGTCCCGGTCGCGGTCCTGGTCCCCGCGTTCGCGTTCCTTTCCCTCGGCGGCCCCGCGTCGATGATCGGCTTCGCCCTGGCGCGGGACTACAACCCGCTCTCGCGCGTCGGCACCGCGACCGGTGTCGTGAACGTCGGCGGCTTCGTCGCCACGACGATCTCGGCGCTCGCGGTCGGCGTGCTGCTGGAGTGGACGGGCGGCACGTTCCGCCTGGCGCTGCTGTCCGTCATGGCGGTGCTCGCGTTCGGCACGTTCCGGATGCTCGTGTGGTGGCGGCGCACCCGCGCCGTGCTGTTCGAGGCCGAGGCCCGCGGCGAGGAGATCCCGGTGCAGATCCGGCGCCGCCGCTGGGACGCCGATGCGCCGCTGCCCGTCTCGTCCTAGGCGAAGGCCCGAAAGATAGGGTTCGGCCCGTGTCGCGCCCCAATCAGGTTCCAGCCAAGAAACGTCCCGCTCCGCCGCCCGGTCTCGTCATCGTCGACAAACCGTCCGGGATGACCTCCCACGACGTCGTCGCCAGGGCGCGGCGCTTCATGGGCACCCGCAAGGTCGGGCACGCCGGCACCCTCGACCCGATGGCCACCGGCGTGCTGGTGCTCGGCATCGAACGCGCGACGAAACTCCTCGGCCATCTCGCGCTGGACCGCAAGACCTACCTCGCGACCCTCTCCTTGGGACTGTCCACCACGACCGACGACGCCGAGGGCGAGCCGATCGCCGAAGCCGCCCCGGAAACGGTCGAAAAGATCACGGACGACGCGATCGCCGCCGGGATCGCCCTGCTGACCGGCGACATCCAGCAGGTGCCGAGCGCGGTCAGCGCGGTGAAGATCGACGGCAAACGCGCGTACGCCCGGGTCCGTGCCGGCGAAGAGGTCGTGATCCCGCCGCGTCCGGTCACCGTGCACCGCTTCGATCTGCTCGCCACCCGCCGCGAGGCGGGCCGGATCGAACTCGACGCCGTCGTCGAGTGTTCGTCCGGGACCTACGTGCGGGCGCTGGCCCGCGATCTCGGCGCCGGGCTCGGCGTCGGCGGGCATCTGCTCGCGTTGCGGCGCACCACCGTCGGGCCGTTCACCCTCGGCAAGGCCCGCACTCTCGATCAGCTCGAAGACAACCCGGAACTGTCGCTGGACCTCGACGCCGCCGTCGCCGCCGCGTTCCCGCGCCGCGATCTGGACGTCCGCATGGCACAGGCGGTCCGATATGGACAAAGGGTGCCCGCGGCCGGGATCGAGGGAACCTACGGGATGTTCGGACCGGACGGCCGGGTGCTCGCACTCGCCGCGGACGAAGGTGAACTGGCCCGCTCGGTGGTCGTGCTGCTGCCCGCCTAGTGTCCGTCGGTGAACCGCGTCCGCGATCGATGTCGGCAGGGGGCAGCCTGGTCAGCCACGTCACGACGGTGGACAAGGCGTCCTGTCACCGCGATGGCGGAGCCTTCGGGCGGGGCGGGTTCACGCGTCGGTCGCTTTCCGGGGTACCTCCTCGGCTTTCGCCAACTGGCACTTAGGGTGGTGCACGGAGTGGGCCTGAGGAGACGGGGCTAGAAGTGCAGCGTTGGCGTGGTTTGGGTGACCTTCCCGGGAGCTGGGGACGGTGCGTGGTGACGATCGGCGTCTTCGACGGCGTGCATCGCGGTCATCAGGAGCTGATCTCGAGGACGGTCCGCGCCGCCGCCGAACGGGGCGTGCCGAGTGTGGTGCTGACCTTCGATCCGCATCCGTCGGAGGTGATCCGGCCGGGTAGCCATCCCGCGCAGCTGACCACGTTGCGCCGCAAGGCGGAACTGGTCGAGGGCCTGGGTGTCGACGTCTTCTGCGTACTGCCGTTCACACTGGAACTGTCGAGGCTGACAGCGCACGAGTTCGTGCACGAGGTCCTCGTGGACAAACTGCACGCGGCGGCGGTGATCGTGGGGGAGAACTTCACCTTCGGCGCCAAGGCCGCCGGTGACGTCAACCTCCTCCGCACCCTGGGGAAGCGGTTCGGCTTCGTCGCGTACGGCGCGGAATTGCAGGGGCTGCTCGCGCAACAGCAGACCGAGAACGAGATCACCTTCTCCTCGACCTACGTCCGCTCGTGCATCGACGCCGGAGACGTCGTCGCGGCGTCCGAAGCGCTCGGCAGGCCGCACCGGCTGGAGGGCATCGTCGTCCGGGGTGACGGCCGGGGCCACGATCTCGGTTACCCGACGGCGAACCTGTCGACGCCGCGTTTCGCGGCGGTGCCCGCCGACGGGGTCTACAGCGCCTGGTTCACCCGTTCGTCGGATTCCGGCCGGCGGCTGCGTGCCGCGGTGTCGGTCGGGACCAATCCGACCTTCTCGGGCCGGGAGCGCACCGTGGAGGCCTTCGTCCTCGACATCGACGAGGATTTCTACGGCCAGCACGTCGCGCTCGATTTCGTCGCCAAGCTGCGGGATCAGGTCCGTTTCCCGACGTCGGAGGGTCTGGTGAAGCAGATCGACGAGGACGTCGCCCGGACCAGGGAACTGCTCGGCGAGCAGGACTGATCGTTTCGGCCTCGGCCGGAAGACAATCGACAAACACGCCCGTCCACGTGCGTTCCGGTGGCAAGATGTCACGGACCGCGCATGGCGTTCGATGGGGTTAGGGGAGCGGACCAGGTGGAGGACCACAAAATCGTCCAGCGGAACATCGCGCTGCAGAGGGAGTGGTACGGGGAGCCGCTCGGCGATCGCGTGCGGAGACTGGTCGTCGCCTTCGACATCTCCCAGGCCTTCCTCGCCGAGGTCCTCGGCATCAGCGCGCCCATGCTCAGTCAGGTGATGAGCGGGCGCCGCGCGAAGATCGGGAATCCGGTCGTGCTCGCCAAGATGATCATGCTGGAGCGCAAGGTGCTGGTGCCGGCGGTCGCCGCGGGGGACCGCAAGGCCATGCAGGAGGCGCTCGAGGACGTCCGCGATTCGCGGCCGACGGTGGGCAGGGACAGCATCCCGGTCGGCGCCGTCGCCGACGACCAGGGTGTGCTCGTGGCCCTGCGGGACATCGGCGAGGACGAAAACCTCACCGAAGCCGCGAAGCTCCTCGACGACGATTTCCCCGCGCTGGCGGACCTGCTGCGCCGGGCGGCGAGGAGCGGTTCCTGACGTGACTCGCGTGTCTGACGACGTGATTCGTGTGATGGGGGCGGAACTCACGAGTTACGCACGCAATCACGTGAGTCACGGCTCTGATCACGTGAGTCACGCGCCATGACGCTCTTCAGTGCGTTGATCCCGCCGGACGGTGTCCTCGACGAGGTGGCCGCCGCGCTGGGCGCATCCGAGGACGAAGGTTTCCGCTGGTCGACGCGGGAAAATTGGCATGTAACCCTGGGCTTCTACGGCGAGGACGACGCGGACAGGCGAGACGAGTGGCTCGCCGGACGGCTGGCCGGCGCGGGCCCGATCGGCCTCCGGCTGGAAAAGGCCGCGACATTCCCCGGGGTGCTGTGGTTGAGTGTGGTCGGAACCGGGCTCCACGAGCTGGCCGCGAAGGCCGGTGCGGGGAGTGAAGGCAGGCCGTATGTGGCCCATCTGACACTGGCCCGCTTCCCCCGCGACCGGCCGGAAGCCGCGAGCGCGTGGGTGGAGCGGCTGGCCGGGTTCACCAGTGAGACTTGGACGGCGACCGAAGCCGTTCTGATGTGCAGTGACCGTGAGCAAGGGTCCTCGCGCTACCGGGTGATCCGGTCGTACGCGTTGGACCACGCCCGCGCCTGAAGCCGCTGATCACGAGGCTGGTAGCCTTCATGATTGGGTCCGGCTGCAGTCCGTGGCGGCCGTGACCGTCTCACCCGGCGTGAAGACATCGTCCGGGCCGCACGGCACAGATATCTAGGAGCACCACAGTGGCGTTGTCCACCGAAGAAAAGAAGTCGATCCTTGCCGAGTACGGCGTGCACGACTCGGACACCGGATCTCCCGAGGCCCAGGTCGCGCTGCTGACCAAGCGCATCGTCGGCCTCACCGAGCACCTCAAGGCTCACAAGCACGACCACCACTCCCGTCGCGGGCTTCTGCTGCTGGTCGGCCGCCGCCGCCGGCTGCTGAACTACGTGATGAAGGTGGACATCGAGCGTTACCGTGCGCTGATCCAGCGTCTCGGCCTCCGCCGATAGCTTGAACCCGAGGGGGAGTGGCCACGACGGTCGCTCCCCCTCGGTCTAAGACAAGAAGCTCTGTCTTTTCGAAGAGCGTGGCGCGAGCGCGCACGAGGAACCGTTCGCCGGTCCTCGGTAGTGGTTCCCGGGTAACGGCCCGGGGGCTTCGATCGAAGACCGGCCTCACTCCTCGAGCGTCCGCAGGCGAAACAGGTCCCAGGGTGGGAGACTCGCGCCGTTACAGAGGATCAAAAGAGGAGATACACTCTATGACCGACTCCACCGGAGTCACCGTGCACGAAACCGAAGCCGTGATCGACAACGGCCGTTTCGGCACCCGCACCGTTCGCTTCGAGACCGGCCGTCTGGCCCGTCAGGCCGCCGGCGCCGTCGTCGCGTACCTCGACGAAGAGACCATGCTGCTCTCGGCGACCACCGCGTCGAAGCACCCGAAGGACCACTTCGACTTCTTCCCGCTGACCGTGGACGTCGAAGAGCGGATGTACGCCGCCGGACGCATCCCCGGCTCGTTCTTCCGTCGTGAGGGTCGCCCGTCGACCGACGCGATCCTGACCTGCCGCCTGATCGACCGGCCGCTGCGCCCGTCGTTCACCGACGGTCTCCGCAACGAGATCCAGGTCGTCATCACCGTCCAGAGCCTCAACCCGGACGACCCGTACGACGTGCTCGCGATCAACGCGGCTTCGGCCTCGACCCAGATCGCCGGCCTGCCGTTCTCGGGCCCGGTCGGAGGCGTCCGTGTCGCGCTGATCGAGGGCCAGTGGGTCGCGTTCCCGACCTGGAAGCAGCTGGAAGAGGCCACCTTCAACATGGTGGTCGCCGGCCGCATCGTCGGTGATGACGTCGCGATCATGATGGTCGAGGCCGAGGCCACCGACAAGACGCTGGACCTGATCGCCGCGGGCGGTAAGTCGCCGGACGAGATCGCCGTCGCCGAGGGCCTCGAAGCCTCGAAGCCGTTCATCAAGGTGCTGTGCGAGGCCCAGCAGCAGCTGGCCGACGTCGCCGCCAAGCCGACCGGCGAGTTCCCGGTCTTCCTCGCCTTCGAGCAGGACGCGTTCGACGCCGTCGCCGCGATCGCGACCGACGAACTCGCGAACGCACTGACCATCGCCGGCAAGCAGGACCGCGACAACGCGACCGACCAGGTCAAGGCCGCGGTGCTGGAGAAGGTCGGCCTCGGTGAGGGCGAAGCCTTCGCGGGCCGCGAGAAGGAGATCGGCGCGGCGTTCAAGGCCCTGTCGAAGAAGATCATGCGCAAGCGCGTCCTCACGGACAAGATCCGCATGGACGGCCGCGGCCTGACCGACATCCGGTCGCTCGCCGCCGAGGTCGCCGTGATCCCGAGGGCGCACGGTTCCGCGCTCTTCGAGCGTGGAGAAACGCAGATCCTGGGCGTCACCACGCTGAACATGCTCCGCTTGGAGCAGCAGATCGACTCGCTCTCCCCGGAGACGCACAAGCGGTACCTGCACCACTACAACTTCCCGCCGTTCTCCACCGGCGAGACCGGTCGCGTCGGTTCCCCGAAGCGGCGCGAGATCGGCCACGGCATGCTCGCCGAGCGCGCCCTGGTCCCGGTCCTGCCGAAGCGTGACGAGTTCCCGTACGCGATCCGCCAGGTCTCCGAGGCGCTGGGCTCCAACGGCTCCACCTCGATGGGCTCGGTCTGTGCCTCGACCATGGGTCTGCTGAACGCGGGTGTCCCGCTGAAGGCGCCGGTCGCCGGCATCGCGATGGGCCTTATCTCAGACGAGGTCGACGGCGAGACCCGCTACGTCGCGCTGACCGACATCCTCGGCGCCGAAGACGCCATGGGCGACATGGACTTCAAGGTCGCCGGCACCAAGGACATCATCACCGCGCTGCAGCTCGACACGAAGCTCGACGGCATCCCGTCGGAGGTCCTCGCCGCCGCGCTGAAGCAGGCGAAGGACGCTCGCCTCGCCATCCTGGAGGTCATCGCCGAGGCGATCGACGGCCCGGACGAGATGAGCCCCTACTCCCCGCGCGTCACCAGCGTGAAGGTTCCGGTGGACAAGATCGGCGAGGTCATCGGCCCGAAGGGCAAAATGATCAACTCGATCACCGAGCAGACCGGCGCCGACATCTCCATCGAGGACGACGGCACGATCTACGTCGGTGCGGCAGACGGCCCGTCGGCGGAGGCGGCGATCGACCTGATCAACGCCATCGCCAACCCGCAGCTGCCCAAGGTCGGCGAGCGCTTCCTCGGCACCGTGGTCAAGACGGCCGCGTTCGGCGCGTTCGTCTCGCTGCTGCCGGGCAAGGACGGCCTGGTGCACATCTCGAAGCTGGGCAACGGCAAGCGGATCAACAAGGTCGAGGACGTGGTCAACGTGGGCGACAAGCTCCGCGTCGAGATCGCCGACATCGACAACCGCGGCAAGATCAGCCTGATCGTGGTCCAGGAAGAAGACACGGCGGACGCCAAGGACGCCAAGGCCGCCGAAGGCGAGAAGGCCGACGCTCCGAAGGCCGACGCCCAGTAGGTCCGGCCAGATCGATGTGAACCGTCAGGAAAGGGTCGTTCAGGACATTTTTCGTCCTGAACGACCCTTTCCTGACATGTGAGTAAGGGATCCGTTGGCTCGTCAGATCTTTGGGCACGAACAGCCCGTCGGCAGCACCCGCACGCTGGAGTCCACTTCGGACGGCGCGGTGGTCAAGCGCAGTGTGCTGGCCGGTGGCCTCCGGGTCATCACCGAACATGTGCCCGCCTCCCGGTCGGCGACGGTCGGGCTGTGGGTCGGCGTCGGATCCCGTGACGAGCCTTCGTCGGTCGAGGGTGCGGCGCACTACCTCGAGCACCTGTTGTTCAAGGGCACCACGAACCGCGACGCCACTCAGATCGCCGAAGAGATCGACGCGGTCGGCGGCGAGTTCAACGCCTTCACCGCGAAGGAGCACACCTGCTACTACGCGCAGGTGCTCGACGAGGACCTGCCGCTGGCGATGGATCTCGTCACCGACGTCGTGTTCGAGGCGCTGTGCACGGACAAGGACGTCGAGACCGAGCGCAGTGTCGTACTCGAAGAGATCTCGATGCGCGACGACGACCCCGAAGACCTGCTGCACGAGACGTTCGTCGGCGCGATCCTGGGCGATCACGCGCTGGGCCGTCCGGTGCTCGGCAGCGAGAAGTCCATCGTGGAGATGTCCGCGTCGGCGCTGCGCGGGTTCTACCGGCGCCGCTACACGTTGCCGCGGATGGTGCTCGCCGTCGCCGGGAACATCGAGCACGCTCAAGTGCTTCGCTTGGTACGCAAGGCTTTGCGGCACAAGCTGACGGGTACGGCGACGCCCGTGGCGCCGCGCGGCGGCCGTGCGCGGATCGCGATGGTGCCGAAACTCGCGCTGCACACCGACGACACCGAGCAGGCGCACGTGATGCTCGGCCTGCGTTCGCTTTCACGGCACGACGACCGCCGTTTCGCGCAGTCGGTGCTCAACGCCGCGCTCGGCGGCGGGATGAGTTCGCGTCTGTTCCAGGAGGTCCGCGAGAAGCGCGGGCTGGCGTACCAGGTGTACTCGTCCGTCGCGAGCTACGCCGACGCCGGGCACATGGCGGTGTACGCGGGCTGCCAGCCGGAGAAACTCGGCGAGGTCGCCGGGCTGATCCGCGAGGTGCTCGAAGTCGTCGGCAAGGACGGGCTGAGCGAAGCCGAGGTCGCGCGGGCGAAGGGGCAGTTGCGGGGCGGGCTCGTGCTCGGTCTCGAGGACACCTCGTCGCGGATGTCGCGGATCGGCAAGAACGAACTGAACTACGGCCGCTATCTCGGCGTCGACGACACGGTGGCGCGGATCGACGCCGTCACCACCGAAGAGGTCTGTGCGCTCGCTCGCACTCTGCTGCGCGGCCCCGGTGGCGTGTCGGCGGCGGCGGTGGTCGGGCCGTACGCTCACGCCGACGACCTTCCGGACGACCTGCACGAGGTGATCGCATCATGACCGCTGGAATTCGCGTCGGTGTGCTGGGCGCACGCGGCCGGATGGGCCAGGAAGTGGTCAACGCCGTCGACGGCGCCGACGACATGGACCTCGTCGCCGCGCTCGACGCCGGTGACGATCTTTCGGCGCTCAAGCAGGCGCAGGTCGTCGTCGACTTCACCCATCCCGACGCGGTGATGGGCAACCTGGAGTTCTTGACCGGCAACGGAATCCACGCCGTCGTCGGCACCACGGGGTTCAGCGAGGAGCGGCTGGAGAAGCTGCGCTCGTGGCTCGCGGCCGACCCGTCGGTCGGCGTGCTCATCGCGCCGAACTTCGCGCTCGGCGCGGTGCTGGCGATGCGGTTCGCCCAGCAGGCGGCGCGGTTCTACAACTCCGCCGAGGTCATCGAACTGCACCACAACCGCAAGGCCGACGCGCCCTCCGGTACCGCCGCGCACACCGCGCGGCTGATCGGCGAGGCTCGCGCGGAAGCCGGACTCACTCCCGGCGAAGACGCGACGACGTCCGAAGTGGACGGTGCCCGCGGCGCACTCGTCGAGGACGTCCGCGTGCACTCGGTCCGGCTGCCCGGACTGGTGGCGCACGAGGAGATCCTGTTCGGCGGCGAGGGCGAGACGCTGACCATCCGGCACGATTCGCTGCACCGCACGTCGTTCATGCCGGGCGTGCTGCTCGGCGTGCGCTCGGTGCTCACGCGGCCCGGCCTGACGGTCGGTCTCGAGAACATCCTCGACCTGTGAGGGCCCGCAATCTCGCGCTGGTCATGACGGCCGCGCTCGCGGTCTACGTCGTCCTGCTGGCGGGCCGTGCGATCGTGCTGCTGCGCAGCGGTGAGACGGTGCCGGTGATCTTCGGCATCGGGGTCCTGCTGCTGCCGCTGCTCGGGGTCTGGATCATCGCGACCACCTGGCGTTCCGGCGTCCAGATCCAGCGGCTTTCGCGGCGGCTGGACGAAGAAGGCGGTCTGCCCGACGTCTCCGATCTGCCCCGGCGGCCTTCGGGCCGGGTGGATCGCGACGCCGCGGACGCCTGGTTCGAGGAGCGCCGCGCCGAGGTCGAGGCGGATCAGGAGAACTGGCGCGTCTGGTATCGGCTGGCGTACGCGTACGAGATCGCCGGCGACCGGAAACGGGCCCGCGCGACGATGCGGCGCGCTGTGGAACTCGAAGCCGCTTCCCGCACTTAGAGGACTAAACGCGGGATGTCAGTAGTGGAACCAGCCCGCGAACAGGGTGGGGGAGGCGGCCAGCACGCTGAACCGCAGCCAGCGGCCGAGGAACCCGGTGGCCAGGAAGCTCGCCAGTGGCATCCGCACCAGCCCCGCGAGGACACTCGTGGCCATGTACGGCGGCAGGCCGAGGACCGAACTCACCCCGTAGGTGCCCGCCATCCAGCGCGGATGCCGGTGGCAGCGTTCGCGCAGGGCGTCGAGCCGGGCACGCATCTTCTTGGTCCGTGCCTGCCACCGTTCCCGGCGCGGAGTCGGCGGCCGCTCCCGGTGCAGGCGGTCGTGCAGCGGTTTCGGGAGCTTGATCGTGCCCTTCGCGGCGAGGTAGTAGAACGTCTTCCCGCCCACCTGGCCCGCCGCGACGATGGCGCCGAGCAGTAGCCACGGCATCGTCGGCTGGCTCGCGCACAGGCCGATGAGGAACATCTCGATGCTGACCACGGGCAGGATCGCCGAACCGAAGGCGACGCCGAACGACAGGAGCAACCAGCCCACCATCGTTGCCTCCCCGTTATCTTCGTTCTCTCCAAGTTATCAGCTGAAAATGAGGACGCACTGGGGACAGCCCCCGTTCCCGACTTCGGGGCCGCACCAGAAGATCACCTGTTCGTCGGCTCGCGGCCACCTGCCGCTGCCATGCTGAATCCGTGGCCGACGTGCACGACGCGGTCCGCGGCGAGGGTTTCGCGGATCGCTTCGCCGACTTCTGCGCGGCCGTGGTCCGGCGCCTCCCCTTCGGACTTTCCCGGCTGGTGGCGCCGAGTTTCCTCGGTTTCGCGCTCATCAACGGGTTCACCTTCGGGGTCGACCTGATCTTGCTGACCCTGCTCCGGAGCTGGCTCGGCCTGCCGGTGTGGCTGGCGATCACGCTCGCGTACGTGACGGCGTTCGGGTTGAGCTTCGTGCTGAACCGTGGCATGAACTTCCGCTCGCACGCGCCCGTCGGCAGGCAGGCGGTGCTGTACGTCGTCGCGATCATCGTCAACTACGTGGCGTTCCTGCTCGGCGTCGGCGCGGGACTGGCCGCGCTGGGCGTCGACTACCGCCTCTCCCGGCTCATCGCCGGGGCGTGCGAAGGCGTCTTCATGTACTCGGTGATGCGCTGGGTCGTGTTCGCGAAGTCAGGGAGTGAGCTCGAGGGCGAGGCCGCCGGTGAGCCGGACTTCGCGCACGTTCGTGCTTCCGGTGTCGAGGATGCGGACGGTTCCGTCGGGGGACCACCCCGCACGTCGGAAGAAGCCCAGTGACGCGTGATCGGTCTGGGCGACCCAGCTGATCCCGCGCGTGGCGCCGTCCTCGCGCAGCCAGGCGGACGCGTTCGCCAGCAGCCGTCCCGCGTGCCCGCGCCGTCCCCAGCGGGGCTCGACCAGCAGCGAGGCGATGAGCGCCGTCGTCGAAGCGTCGTCGGGCAGCGCTCCGTCCGCGGTGGCCGCCTCGCTCGCCGGAGCGCGGCCGGCGACGCAGAAACCGACGGTGAACTCGCCTTCGGTGGCGACGAAGACGCGCGTGCCCGGATACTCGATCGTTTCGGCCCAGGTCTTTTCGAGGTCCACGTCCTCAAGTTCGGCGACGGCCGCTTCGCCGAGCAGTTCCGTGTAGGCGCTTCGCCAGGTGTCGCGTTGGATGCGCGCGATTTCGGAGGCGTCGGACACGACTGCTGGGCGGACTTCGGCGGCGGCCATGCAGGAAACCTACAGCGGAGCGAAGCTCCATCCGTTGAGGGTGGGGGTGGGGAGGAAGGTGGAGTCAGCGGTGCGGCGGAAAACTGTCGGTGGTGGATGGCACCATTCCGACGATGAGCACTACGACCATCAGCGGGCCGGTCGCACGCCGGATCGCACTGGCCGCGCAGGGATTCGCCGAGTCACGTCCGGGCGGAGCGGTGACGAGGCGGCATCTGCACCGCGTGCTGTCGCGAATCCAGTTGCTGCAACTGGATTCGGTGAACGTCGCGGTCCGCGCGCACTACATGCCGCTGTTCTCCCGGCTCGGCGCGTACGAGCCCGCGCTGGTGGACGACGCGGCCTGGTCCCACTCCGCGCGCAAACCCCGGATGCTGGTCGAATCCTGGGCGCACGAGGCGAGTCTGCTGCCGATCGCGGACTGGCCGCTCCTGCGGTCCGGGGCGAAACGCATGGGCTGGTGGACGAACTACGCGCGGGTGCTGGAGCAGACTCCCCAGCTGGTGGACGACATCCTCACCGTGGTCAAGGAACAGGGACCGATCGGCGCGGGCGGTATCGAGCGAGCGCTGGAGAGTGAGTCGGGTGGTTCCAGACCCGGCTCGTGGTGGGAGCGGTCGGAGGTCAAAAAGGCCTGCGAGTGGCTCTTCGGGATGGGTCAGCTGACCACAGGCACGCGCCGGTCGTTCGAGCGGCTCTACGACCTGACCGAACGCGTGGTCCCGCCGGAGATCCTGTCGCTGCGGGTGAGCCCGGAGGAAGGCGCTCGCGAACTGATCACCCGCGCCGCCGTCGCGCTGGGCATCGGCACCGAACCGGATCTGCGGGACTACTACCGGCTCGGCCCCGACGTCAGCAAGCGGGCGGTGGCCGAGCTGGTCGACGCGGGCATTCTGGAACCGGTGACCGTCGACGGCTGGCCCGCCCCGGCATACCGGCACGTCGCGGCGAAAGCGCCGAGGTCGGTCACCGGCCGGGCCCTGCTGTCGCCGTTCGACCCGCTGATCTGGGAACGCGCCCGCACCGAGCGCATCTTCGATTTCTTCTACCGCATCGAGATCTACGTTCCCGAGCCGAAACGGATCTACGGGTACTACGTGTTCCCGTTCCTGCTCGACGGCGAGCTCGTCGGCCGCGTCGACCTCAAATGCGATCGGGCCGCCGGGGTACTTCGCGTTCAGGGCGCCTTCGCCGAGCTCGGCGTGGACGTCGCGCGGGTCGCGAGTGAGCTCGCCGGGGAACTGCGGCTGATGGCGGAATGGCAGGGGCTGGACGGGGTCGTGGTGGGGGAGCGGGGCGACCTGGCGCCGGTGCTTTCGCGCCTCGTGCGCTGAGCCCGACCTCCTCGCGAATGCAATGAACGGTCCGTTCCTTGCAAAATTTGCAAGGAACGGACCGTTCATAGCGGTGGCTCCCACGGGGATGTCCGTGAAGGAGGCCTTCACTACTTCGCCGCCCTGCCTGAGGCAGCGCTCGGGCCAAAGTCCTGAAAGGGTCATTCATGACACTCGGCTGAGCGAGGGACCTTCGCTCCCACCCCCGTGGAAAAGTGAGCGCAAAGGTCCCCCGATCCCCCCTCGGCCCGCGGTTCAGGCCGCGCTGGTCACCACCGCGTCGCCGGTGCCGGTGCGCGCCCGCACCTTCAGCGAAACCTCCGCAGGGGCGCTCTCCGCGACATCGAGCTCGCTCGACACCGACCCGGTCGTCGACGAAAGATCGATCTCCGCCTGAACACCGCCGCGGATGCCGACCCGGACTCCACCCGATCCGGTGGTCAGCTCCAGCGTCCCGGAGGCGGCGTCCGCCACCGAGAGGTCGCCGCTGCCGGTGCGCGCCAGGACCTCGCCCGCGACCTCGCCGAGCCAGACGTCGCCCGTGCCGGTCGCGACCGTGGCCGAACCGCTCACCGAGGACGCTTCGACGGAGCCGCTGCCGGTGCGCAGTTGCAGACCGGACAGGGTCGGGCCGAGTTTGATGTCGCCGGTGCCGGTGCGGACGATCGCCGAGCCGTCGGCCCGTTCCAAGCCGACCTTGCCCGCCCCGGTCATGAGGTCAGCTCGTCCGGCCGAACCGGTGACTGTGACGTCGGCCGCCCCTGCCCGCACTTCCAGGTGCGAACCGGCGGGCGCCCGGACCGTCACGGCGAGCGGGACGTTCTTCAGCTGCCAAGCCTTCGGCGCCTGGACGACCAGCCGGTTGCCGACCTTCTCGATCCGGGTCTGCGCCACGGCGCCACCCGCCGAGTCCGCCGAACCCGACGGCGAACCGCCGAGCTGGTCGCCGAAACGTTCGCCGACCCAGCTGAGCAGGCTCGTCATGCCGTCCACCCACGGCTGCTGTTCGCCGCCGTCCCGGCGTACCTCGGCGTGGACCCCGCTCTCGCCGGTCAGTTCGATGGTCACCCGGCCGATGGCCACGCTCACGTCGATCTCGATCGGGCCCTCAGCCTCGAAATCCTCGACGCGCACGGTCTCTTCACCGGCGGGAATGCTTTCCTCGGTCATTTCCGTCCCCTCAGCCCTGGACCCAGCCGTGCAGGTGCGAACCGGCACCGCCGCCCGGCTTCTGCTTGTAGTTCCAGTGCTCGCCGCCGCTCTTGCCCAGCGCCCCCTGGACGGCCTGCGAGACAAATGTGTTCAACGAAACGCCCTGAGCGGACGCCGCGGCCTCGGCCTGGCCCTTGACCTGCTCGAACAGGCGCAGCGTGATGCGGGTGATGTCGCCCGTGTCCACCTTGGGCGGGCGCGGGGCTTCCCGCGGCGCCTCCTGGCGGGGGGCGGACTGCTCGGTGCCCTCGGCGGAGCCGGTGACGACGACGCGCACGTCGCGGCCGTCGAGCCGGACGTCGACGGCATGCCCCGGCAGCGCTGAAGTCACTTCGGCGGCCAGGTCGGCGAGGGCGTTCATGATGGTCAGGCGGGCGGCCGGCTCCAGCGCCGACGACAGCAGCGCGGCAGCGCGCCGCGTCTGCTCGTCGCCGGCCGAAGCCGTGTTCGCGAGGTCCTCGCGAAGGCTTGTGATGTACGGCGTCAGATCCATGACACCACTATGACGTCAGAAGTGATGTCAGTCAAGAAGACGATGACGTCACCGTGATGTCGGCCCGCCGTCGAACAGGGTTGCGGTTACGCTGCCCGAAGTCGTGGAGCAGGGGTCGAAAGGGAGTGCGAACGTGGCCGAGACCGTGTCACCCAAGGTTCAACTGATCGCGAAGACGGAGTTCTTCCCGCCGTCGGACGTACCGTGGTCGACCGATGCCGACGGTGGTGAGGCGCTGGCCGAATTCGCGGGCCGGGCCTGCTACCAGTCCTGGAAGAAGCCGAACCCGAAGACGGCCACCAACGCCGGCTACCTCGAGCACATCATCGACGTGGGCCACCTTTCGGTGCTGGAGCACGGGTCCGTCAGCTTCTACATCACCGGGATCTCCCGCTCGCTGACGCACGAGCTGATCCGCCACCGCCACTTCTCCTACTCGCAGCTTTCGCAGCGCTACGTCCCCGAGCGCGACGCCGCGTTCGTCGAGCCCGACGTCATCGCGCAGGACCCGGAGCTGCACGCGAAGTTCCTCGCCGCCTCGCAGGCCGCCGTCGACGCCTACACCGAGCTGCTCGCCGGGCTCGAGGAGAAGTTCGCCGACGTGCCGAGCGCGACCCTGCGCCGCAAACAGGCCCGCCAGGCCGCCCGCGCCGTGCTGCCGAACGCGACCGAGACCCGCATCGTCGTCACCGGCAACTACCGCGCCTGGCGGCACTTCATCGCGATGCGCGCCACCGAGCACGCCGACGTCGAGATCCGCGCCCTGGCCATCGACTGCCTGCGCGAGCTGCAGAAGGCCTCGGGCAACGTGTTCGCGGACTTCACCATCTCCGCGCTGCCCGACGGCACCGAGGTCGCTTCCAGCCCGAAGGTGCTCGAGGGCTGATGCGACGCCTCGCGATCGACGTCCGGCCCGGCGAGTACGCGGTCGCCCGCCTCGCCCCGGACGCGCCGATTCCGGCGAACCTGCTCGACCCCGGCGAGCCCGTGCTGATCTCCCTCACGCGCACGCCCGAGGAGCTGTCGGTGATCTGCCCGGCCGGTCTCGCGCCGGCCGGGGCCACGGTCGAGGACGGCTGGCGGTTGCTTTCGGTCCGCGGGCCGCTGGCCTTCACGCTGACCGGCATCATCGCGGCGCTGTCCAGCGAGCTGGCCGCCGCCGGGGTGGCGTTGTTCTCGATGTCCACTTTCGACACCGACCACGTGCTGGTCCGGGCTCCCGAACTCGAGCGCGCGGTGAAGACGCTCCGGGAAGCCGGGCACGAGGTCACGGTCTGAACCAGAAGCGGGGAGAAGGAACCTTTCGAGGCGCGAACGGGTCCGAGTTAGCATCCTGCGCGAACCGAAGGAGCACCGAACCTTGACCGACGAACAGACCCGTCCGTACGGGCCGCCCCCGCAGACGCATCAGGCCACCGGCGCGCGGATCGTCGCCGGCCGATACGCCCTGCTGGGCGAACTCGGCCGCGGCGGGATGGGCGTCGTCTGGCGTGCGCAGGACCAGGTCATCGGCCGTCAGGTGGCGATCAAGGAGCTGAAGTTCCCGAACGCGCCCGAGGACGCCTCGGTGCTGTCGGAGCGGATGCTGCGCGAGGTCCGCTCCGCCGGGCGTCTCAACGACCCGGCCGTGGTCACCGTGTACGACGTCGTCACCGAGAACGGCGCCACCTACATCGTGATGGAGCTGGTCGAGGCGCCGACGCTGGCCGACCTGGTCCGCGACCGCGGACCCCTGCCCGCCCAGCAGATCGCGCTGGTGGGGGAGCGGGTGCTGTCCGCGCTGCGGGCCGCGCACGCCGCCGGGATCGTGCACCGCGACGTCAAACCGGCGAACATCATGGTCGCGCCGGACGGCCGGGTGAAGCTCACCGACTTCGGCATCGCGCACGCCGCCGACGACCCGCGCCTCACCACCAGCGGCATGATCGTCGGCTCGCCCGCGTTCATGGCGCCGGAACGGGTCGAAGGCCGCGACGCGATGCCCGAATCCGACCTCTGGTCGCTGGGCACGACGCTGTTCTTCGCCGCGGAGGGCATCGTCGCGTTCGAACGGTCGACCACCGCCGCGACGTTGCACGCGATCATGACCGAGGCCCCGTACCTGACCCGGGTCCAGGGCCCGCTGGCCGCCGCGATCCTCGGCCTGCTGGTCACCAAACCCGAGGCACGGATGTCGTACGACCAGGTGCACGGCCTGCTCGCGGCCGCGCAGGGGGTGCAGGCCTTGCCGACCCCGCCTTCGGGTGGCACGGCGATGCTGCCGCCAGGCCAGCCGATGACCAGGCTCGCGCCCGGGCCCGCCAAGCGCGACCTCCGTCCACTGTGGCTCAGCCTGGCCGCCATAGCGGTGATCGGCGCCCTGGTCGGCGGGATCTTCCTCGGCCGCTGGATGGCCGCGCCGGAGGGGAACGACCAGGCGCAGCCCACCCTGACCTACGGCATCAACGGCCAGGTCAAACTCGGTTCGTCCGGGGACTGCTTCAACGTGCCGCTCAAAGAGGGCGTCAACCTGAACGACGGGGTCAGCTGCGACAAGGACCACCTGATGGAGATCTTCGCCAAGCGGGCACTGCTCGAAGTCGAGTCGGCCGGCGACGACGACGCGCAGATCGCCGAGTATCCGGGGGCGGAAACGGTCAACCGGATCGCCGAGACGATCTGCGCGGCGACCTTCAACTCGAACGTCGTGCCCGCGCCGCGGCGAGCCTCGCTGACCTGGCGGGCGGTCGTCCCGACCGAGGCGGAATGGAAGCGGCCCGTGGACGAGAACGAGTCGAGTTCGTCGAGCTACTCGCGTGGGTACTACTGCCTGCTCGCCAAGGCTGACGGAAGCCAGATCCCCGCCCGGATCACGACCAAGGTCAAATAGCTCACAAAGAGTTTGCGCCGAGTTCGCCTTCGCCACGGAAAATCTCCCGCATTCTCGGGAATGACCACGTCGGCAAGGGGGCGAACGGCCGCAGGAGGTACCTTCACAGCATGTCCACTCCACCTACCGCAGCGCCGGGAAGACCGTTCGGGCGCGTGCTCACCGCGATGGCCACCCCCTTCGACGCCGACGGCGCGCTGGACCTCAAGCGGGCGCAGGAGCTGGCCGAACACCTCGTGGAACTGGGCAACGACGGTCTCGTCGTGAACGGCACGACCGGGGAGAGCCCCACCACGACCGACGCCGAAAAGGCCGAACTGATCCGCGCCGTCGTCGAGGCCGTCGGTGACCGCGCGACGATCGTCGCCGGGGCGGGCACGAACAACACCGCACACAGCATCGAGCAGGCGAAGCAGGCCGAAGCGGCGGGCGCCCACGGCATCCTCGTCGTCACGCCGTACTACTCGCGGCCCAGCCAGGCCGGGCTCTACGCGCATTTCACCACCGTGGCCGACGCCACCGAGCTGCCGGTGATGCTCTACGACATCCCGCCGCGCTCGATCGTCCCCATCGAGGTCGATACGCTGCTGCGGCTGGCCGAGCACCCGCGCATCCTCGCGGTCAAGGACGCCAAGGGCGACCTGATCGCCGGCTCCGAGGTCATCGCGAACACCCAGCTCGCCTACTACTCCGGCGACGACGGCCTCAACCTCCCGTGGCTCTCCGTCGGCGGCACCGGCGTGGTCAGCGTGATCGGGCACGTAGTGGCCGGCCGGATCCGCGGCATGATGGACGCCTACGAGTCCGGCGACACCTCGACCGCGCGCACCAACCACCGCGGCATGCTGCCGGTCCTGCGGGCGATGTCCCGCGTCGGCGGGGTCGCGTTCTCGAAGGCGGCGCTGCGGTTGCGCGGCTTCGACATCGGCGACCCGCGGCTGCCCATCGTGGCCGCGAACGACGAGCAACTCCAGGCGATTTCCGCCGATCTCGCCCAGGGAGGCGTGCCGCTCGGCGAAAGCGCCGCCAGTGACTGGCATGGTGCTCGGGTGGCACAAGCAGATTCAGCGGCGGCCTACACGGCGCCGACCTCACATACCAGCGTAGGGACCATGCCTCGGTGAGTTCATTGTCAACCGGACCCGGACCGACCAACCCGCCGCCGGCGCTGCCCGAAGGCGCTTTGCGCGTCGTGGCGCTCGGCGGGATTGGCGAAGTCGGGCGCAACATGACCGTCTTCGAGTTCGGCGGCCGTCTGCTGATCGTCGACTGCGGGGTGCTCTTCCCCGAAGACGACCAGCCCGGCGTCGACCTGATCCTGCCCGACTTCCGCGCCATCGAAGACCGCCTCGAGGACATCGACGGCCTCGTCCTCACTCACGGGCACGAGGACCACATCGGTGCCGTGCCGTTCCTGCTGCGGCTCTTCCCGGACCTGAAGATCTACGGCTCCAGATTCACGAACGCGCTGCTCGCGGCCAAGGCCAAGGAGCACCGTCAGCGGCCGAACCTGATCGAGGTCCGCGAGGGTGAGCGCCGCAAGGTGGGCACCTTCGACCTCGAGTTCTTCGCGGTCAACCACTCCATCCCGGACGCGCTCGCGGTGGCCATCCGCACGCCGGCGGGGGTCGTGCTGCACACCGGTGACATCAAGCTCGACCAGCTCCCGCTCGACGGCAGGCTGACCGACCTCGCCGGGTTCTCCCGGCTCGGCGACGAGGGCGTGGACCTGTTCTGCGTCGACTCGACCAACGCCGAGGTGCCCGGATTCGTCATGCCGGAACGCGACATCGGCCCGGTGCTCGACGACGTCGTCCGCCGGGTCGACCAGCGCGTCATCGTCGCCTGCTTCGCGAGCCACGTGCACCGCGTCCAGCAGGTGCTCGACGCCGCCACCCGGCACGGCCGCCGGGTGGCCTTCGTCGGCCGGTCGATGGTCCGGAACATGGGTATCGCCGCCGACCTGGGCCTGCTGAACGTGCCCGACGGCCTGCTGGTCAACCTCGACCAGGCCAGCGACCTGCCCGAGAGCAAGGTGTTGTTCGTGTCGACCGGTTCGCAGGGCGAGCCGCTTTCGGCGCTGTCGCGGATGGCGCGTGGCGAGCACCGGCAGATCTCGATCCGCGCGGGCGACACCGTCGTGCTGGCCAGCTCGATGATCCCGGGCAACGAGACCGCGGTCTTCGGCGTCGTCAACGGCCTCACCCGGCTCGGCGCGAACGTCGTGCACCAGGGCAACGCCAAGGTGCACGTGTCCGGGCACGCGTCGGCGGGCGAGCTGCTGTACCTGTACAACGCGGTGCGCCCCAGCAACGTCATGCCGGTGCACGGCGAGTGGAAGCACCTGCGCGCCAACGGTGAACTGGCCGTGCGCACGGGTGTCGCGCCGGAGAACGTGGTCATCGCCGAGGACGGCGTCGTGGTCGACCTCGTCGACGGCAAGGCCACGCGGACCGGCCGCGTCGAGGTCGGGCACGTGTACGTCGACGGCCTCTCGGTCGGCGACGTCGGCGAGTCGACGCTGTCCGACAGGCTCGTGCTCGGCGAAGGCGGCTTCATCGCCATCACCGTCGCCGTGGACACCAGCACCGGCCGCGCCGTGACCCGTCCGACGGTGTCCGGACGTGGGTTCTCCGACGACCCGAAGGCACTCGACGCCGTGCTCCCGATGGTGGAGATGGAACTCGCCAGGACCGAGGCCGAGGGCATCACCGACACCCATCGCATCGCGCAGGCCGTGCGCCGCGTCGTCGGCCGCTGGGTCGCCGACACCTACCGGCGCCGTCCGATGATCGTGCCGACGGTCATCCCGGTCTAGCGGGTCGTGAGTGGCGATTGGGGTTCTAACCCGAATCGCCACTCACGACGTACGGAGGGCCTTCTCGCGCATAATCGCCGCATGGTGATGGTGGGGGTGCACGTCTTGGCCGCGCTGGCGGGGGTGGCGCTCGGAGTGGGGGCGATCTACCTCCTCCGGACATACATCGAGGGCGTCCGCCGCGACCGGCGGCTCCAGCCCGAACAGGTGGCCGCGGGACTCCGGCGGGACCGCTGGGAACGCGTCGTCGAGATGATGGACAGCGAGGACGCCGCAGAGCGCCTCGAATGCTTCGCGCTCCTGGAGCGCTACGGGCGCGAGGAACCCGACGCCAGGGAAGACGTCGTCGGGCTGACCTGCGCCTACCTGCGCAAGCCCTTCGCGTACCCGGTCGAAGACGAGGACGAGCTCCACGTCCGGCTCGCCGCGCAGAGGCTCCTCACCCGGCACTTCAGGTGGCCCGCGGGGGAGGCCCGGCCTTTCGAATTCTGGGCGGTCGAAGAGCTGGAACTGCGGGACGCGGTACTCGTCGAGCCCGACTTCGCGGACACTTTCCTCGTGGGTGCCGATCTCCAGGACAGCCTGATCGTCCGCGGGGACTTCCGCGGGACCCGGTTCTCGCCTTTCGTCAACTTCGACAGGGCGTGCTTCACCGGCGACGCCGACTTCAGCGGCGCGTCCTTCCCCCGGTACGCGACCTTCGCCGCCGCGATGTTCAACGGGACGACCACCTTCGCCGACGCTGTGTTCGAACAAGACGCCGACTTCACCGACGCGCGGGTGGAGCGGCCCGACGCCGCGCACTCATGGCCGTCACCCTGGCGCCCTTGGGCGAACTCGCCGGTCGCCCACGCACGGCTCATCCCGATGAAGACCGACCGGCGGCCACCGTCATCAGCAGAGCGAAGGCGATCGTGATCGCCTGACCGAACAGGGCGTTGCGGGCTTTGCGTTGTTCCGCACGAGTGGGCCGGTTCATCACGGATTCCCCCGGTTTCGAGTGTTTTCGTTACGGGGCAAGTGTTCCGCGACCCGCGTTCGATCACCTCCCGCCTCGGTAGGGTTCTTCTACGCCGAAAGTCGCAGCCTTCCCCTAAGGGTGGGGTGTCGTAACCTCGAACGCCATGCCGGGAGAGTCGGCGGGACGCCACGCCACCGCCCGGACCCGAAGACGGAGGCCGCTCTCGCTACTGGCGCTCGCGCTGCCTGCCGATGGCGCCGGTCAGGCAGCGGCCGGCCGAGCTGGGAAAACCGCACGACCGGGAGCGCCCGGTGCCTTTGCTCTCCCCCGGGATCGGGCCCGGACGCCGACGAAGCCGGACTCGGGCAGCTCGTCCTCCCGACCGGCGGCCAGGCCTTCCTCAGCCGTGATCCCGCGTCGATCGGAGAGGTGCTTTACCGTGCTCTCGGCCGGATCCAGGCTGAGCAGGCTCAGGTACAGCTGGGCCCGCGTGTCCGCGTCCACGAACAGCATCGACGCGACCACGGCCAGCGTCCCGGCGAGCGTGAGCCGGCTCAGCCACGGATAGCGAAGATCCATTGCGGTACAACGGGAATCCAGGTCTGGAGGATCTTCGCCCCGGCGACGGCCTCGAACGCGACCACGCCGACCCAGAAGTACCAGTACAGCCAGCCGACGGTGAAACCCGCCCAGCCGCCGAGCGAAGTCCTCGCGTATTCCATGAAGGAACCCTGGGACGGCGCGGCCGTCGCCATCTCGCCCAGCATCCGCGTCACCAGCACGATGATCAGGCCGCCGATGGCGTAGGAGAGGACGGCCGCCGGGCCGACGGTATGGATGACCGCGCCGCTGCCGATGAACAGGCTCGCGCCGATGATGCCGCCGAGCGCGATCATCCGGACGTGGCGTTGCCGCAGGTCCGGGCGCAACCCCGTCCGCTCGGTCGTGGTTTCTGCGCCCATACGCCGTCACCTCCTGGCGGAGCGGCGGTGGATCGCGGGATTGTCGCACCACGAGTGCCGGCGGAAAAGTGTTTGCGCAACCCCCGGTGAACAGGCCGATGTGGGCTCTGCCAACCTAGGCACCTCCACCGCGCGTTCCGAGGAGCTCTTCGATGTCGCACGCCGTCCTCCGGTTCCTGCCCGCCGTCGCCCTGGCCGCCGTCGCGCTCGCGGGCTGCTCGGACGAGGCGCCCCAGTCGCAGACGGCGCCTCCCGGGTCTTCACCGGGCGCGCAACAGGCCGCCGCTCCGTTCAACGACGCCGATGTCGCGTTCGCGCGGCAGGCGCTCGCGCACCACCAGCAGGGCGTGGATCTGGCTTCACTGGCGGAAACCCGTGCGGGGAACGAGCAGCTGAAGGTGCTCGCCAAGCGGATCATCGACACGCACGAACCTGAGATCGCGCGGCTTTCGGCGCTCATCGAGGCCTGGGGTCAGCCCGCGCCGGACGACCCGAACCTCGAACATATCCAGCGCGACGGATACATCGGCCCCGGGGAAATGGCGGAATTGGCGGGACTGTCCGGAAAGGACTTCGATCGTCAGTTCGTCGCCCGGCTGATCCGCCAGCGCGAGGCGGGCCTCCGCATCGCCGACGTCGAAACCCAGCACGGCCGCAACCCCGACGCCCGCGACCTCGCCGCGACGACGTCACGTTCACAGCAGCAGGAGATCAACGACCTACGGGGCCTCCAGCAGGGTTGAGTCCGTCTGGACCACGTTCGAATTCAGCTGGACGATGTACGCGCCGGTCAGCAGTACGACCGCGCCCGCGGCTTGGATCCAGCTGAGCGCCTCCCCCAGCAGCAGCCAGGCCGCGGTGGTGGCGATCAGCGGCTCCACCAGCCCCACGACGCTCGCCACCGACGCCGGGAGATGACGCAGCGCCGCCATGCCCGTCGCGTAGGCGAGGACGGTCGCGATCAGCACCAACGCGATCAGCAGCGACCACACCGGCGGCCGCCACGGCCCGAACGTCGTCGGGGCGTCGAGCACACCCCACGGGATCGTCCACGGCGGCGCGACCGCGCACACCAGGACGGCGCCGATCGTCATCCCCCAGGTGACCATGCCGAGCGGATCGCGGTCCGCGACACCGCGTTCCCGAGCAGGAAGTAGCCCGCCGAACAGACGGCCGCGCCCAGCCCGGCGAGCAACCCGACGATGTCCAGGCTCAGCCCCTCCCAGACCTGCGCGACCAGTACGAGCCCTGTCATCGCCAGCGCGATCCCCGCCCACATCGCCTTCGGCAGCCGCACCCGCCGCACGAACCGCACCCACAGCGCGATCAGCACCGGTGAGGTGAACTCGAGCAGGATCGCGATCCCGACCGGGATCCGGTCCGCCGCGAGAAAGTACATGAGCTGAACGCCGGCCACGCCGAGCGAGCCGTACGCCAGCAGAAGCGGCCACTCGCGCTTCGTCACTTTGAGGAGCTTCGGCCGGAAGACGGCGACCAGTCCGAGCAGCACGATCGCCGACAGCCCGATACGGATCGCCGCGACCTGCTCCGGCGACAAGCCGGCCTGCATCGCCGGTTTGCCCAGCACGCCCGAGGTTCCGAAGAAGAGCGCGGCGAGCAGGATGAGCGTGATGCCCCGGCCGCGACGCGCGACGTGCTGGGCGGGGGCGGCGGCGAGTTCGGCGGTCACGGCCGGAGGGTAAAGGTCCGGTGGCGGCGGGGCGACCCGTTTTCCCAGCGGCTGGTTTTCGGTCCGGGCTCGTGAGCGGTGGTATTTGGCTGGCTGCTGCTGACGGTGATGATCCCGTCGGGTGGGGATCGTCGCGAGGTCCCCGGCGCTCACCGGTCCGTGAAGGCCTCCTTGCCTACTCTGAAGGTCAGGGTTCCGGCAAAGTCGCATAACCACTGGTCAAGTGGGTGTTGCGGCGACAGAGGCGGGCTTGCCACAGTCGCCTGACATCTTTCTCGACTGTCCACATAGGACGTCTCCGAGGTCGCAGTGCCCGATTTGGGCGTTATTCGACCGGGTCGTGAGTGAAAGAGAGGATTCTGGCCCTGAATTTCACTCACGACCCCGATCGAAAAACGTACCTAAACGCATGAAATGGACATTCAGCGGCCGAATAATGTCCTTTGTGGACGCTTGACGCTCAAGGTGCCCTGTCATCCACCCCCGTCGAAAGTCCAGTTCGAACCACCAAAAGCGCCACCGACCAGCGGCTATGCGACTTTGCCGGAACCCTGACCCCGAAGGTGGCGAAGGAGGCCTTCACTACCCGCCTGGTGACCATGGTGGGCCGTCAGAAGGAGGCGCCGCCGTCGGTCCAGTCGGTCTGGGCGAAGTCCTCGTCGTCGACGGGAGCGCGGCGCGGTCTACGGACCGGTCCCGGTTCCGGTTCCGGGGGAGAGGCGACCGGCTGCCCGGGTTCGGCGGCTTCGACGGCCTGGGGTTCGGGCGTGCCGTTCGGCCAGACGCAAGGGGAGGTCGCTCCGACGTAGAACTTGCCGAGGTCGTTCGCCTGTACGGACATGTCGAAAGCGTCCGCGTTGTTCCTGACGAAAACATATTGATCTTTCGGCCGCGAATCCGTCAGGACCGTGAAGTCATGAGCCGACCACCACTGAACGATGGCGTCGAAGTATTCCGCGAACCGTGCCGGTTCGAGGCCGGTCACCTCATAGGTCGCGGAGATCTCGAAGCGGCCTTGGGGCCCGTCGTCGGTGGGGTCGGTGCATTCGGACCTGTGCTGGGTGAACGGTTTCCGTCCCGCCGAGCCGGGTAGCGCGGAGAACGCGCCGTCGATGTACTGCTCGACCTTGTCTTTCGCTTCGTGTTCGGTGATGGTCGGTTTCATGGTGTCTCCACCTCCGGCGGAACAAGCGGACAAGAGTACGAGAAGAGCGGTCAGAAGCGTAAGTCTCACGAGGCGGGCTTTCCCGCGATGATCAGGCCGATATTCCGGAGCGACGGGTTGTTGTCTTCCCAGTATTCGCTGTGCGCCTCCGTGCTGTACCCGCCCCACCCATCCGTGCCCGGTGCCGAGGTGAACACCTGTCCGCCGAAGTCCGCGTCGGTCGGATCCTGGCCGAGGATCGGGTCGTACCCCGCGATCTCGACGTTGGCCAGGTTGATCATGTCGTGTTCGGCCACCGTCGCGTGCACGTGTTTGCCTATCTCGTCCTGATTCACCCCGTCGAGGTGCAGTTCGCTCACGTCGTGCGCGCCGACGCCGGGACTCGCCACGAAGATGAGTTCGTCCGCGGCGAGGCCGCCGTCGACCGCCGCGTGCCCGACGACGGTGGTGCCGTAGCTGTGGCCCAGCACCGTGTTGTGCGAAGGCGGTCCTTGATGTGTTTCCCGTAACCCGTCCTGGAAGTCGGCGAGGGCCGCCTTACCACTATCGGCGTACTTGGCGCTCGCGGCGTCGGTGATCTCGTTCGGCGCGTCGTAGCCGAGCCAGGTGATCACCGCTGTCGACGGCGAGCCCGCGGTCGTCGCCACGGCCCACATCTTGTCGGAACGATTGAGATCGCCGCCGATCTTCGCCAGTTCCGAACCGGTTCCCGGCACGTAGGTCGCCACATTCGCGGCGGTGTCGGGATTTCCCGCCGAAACGATCGCCTTCCCATCACCGCTGGTGTCCAAGCCCAGCAGGAACGCCTGCGGCTCCGACTGGGCCAGCCGTCGTTCGATGGCTTCCAGGCCCTTGAGTTTGGGATCGCCTTGAAGCCGGGCGATCTCGCGGGCGAGCACGGCGCGGTTGGCGGCGTCGCGGTCGGCCGCCGGGATGCCGTCCAGATTCCCGACGAGCCCTGGGTTCCCTTGCAGCAGCGCGACTTTCGCCGTATCCGACAGGCTTGCCCACCAGGCCTTGTTGTCGCCGGGGGAGCCGTTCTCCGGTGGCCCGATGATCGACAGGCCGCTTTGCGCGGCCCCGGCGTCCGCCGCTTGGGCGAGGGTGCCGCCACCCTGTTCGGTGATCTCGCCACGAAGAGCCCGGCGCAGGATCGCGGCGAAATCGGCGTCGACGTCCGCCGCGCGGCGCAGGCCCTGTTCGATCCGGTCGGCCAGCTCCGCCGTCACGCGAGCCAGGTCAGGCCGCGCGACGCCGACGGAGATCTCGCCGCCGGGGCCGATGGCCAGACCGTTCCGGTGCGCCAGTTCGTCGGTCTCCCGCACGAACGCGACGATTCGGTCCAGTGCGATCTGCACCTCGTGGGCACCCCGCCGGACCGCGGATGCCTCGGCGACGAGCCGCTCCAGGGTGGAGGTCAGCGATTCACCCCGTGTCGACGCGGCGGTGGCCGCCTCGCCGGTCCAGCCCGTGAAGCCGGCCATGGCTCCGACGTCGTCGTTCGCGGCGATGATCCGGGTGCAACCGTCGTTGAGCGCGTCGGCCACGCGGCCGATCGCGGCCGGATCCCACCGGCGCACGTCACCCCAGGTGAGCATCAGGCAGGCGTCCCGGCGGCGCGCAGATCCCGCGACGCCTCCTGCTCGTTCGTGCGGTAGCGGACGGCCGCCGCGTCGAGTCGTGCGGAGTAGTCCGCGGTGTTCTCGGCCCAGCCGCGCACCGCGCGGCCCCAGGCGTCGGCGAGCAGCCGGGCCGCTTCACCGGATACGCCACCCGGCAGGCCTGCCGCGACGTCGGCGAGCGTGGCCGCGAGGTTCACCTTCCCGACATCGTCCGAAGCGCGTTTCGCCGCGCTTGATGCCGCGCCGATCGATTCCAGGACCACCTCGTAGCCGCCGGTCATCCCGCTTCCTCCCCGTAGCGTGACGCTGTGTGACCACCCTACGACGCGGAAGACAGGTGCGCGGTTCCGTTCACCCGTCCTTGAAAGGCCGTCGGCGATGTACCGCTAGACAGCTGCGCACGGATTACCCGGTTCGAGCCTGCCGGAACTCAGTACTTCTTCCAGGGACTGACGGTGTCGGTCGGCCGCGTCGGGTCGTGGAAGCGCGGTTTGTCGAGTTCGTCGTGGCGCAGCGGTACCAGGCCGTCGGTGATCGCCTGCATGATCTTGGCGTGCGCGCGGACCCCGGCGCCCGGCCGTTCCGGCTCGACCGCAGACAGGTCCACCGGCTCGCCGAAATGCACCTTGAACCGCGGCCGCCGCATGGGCGCGCTCAGGCCGGACTTGGCGAGGGGCACCAGGTCGGCTGGCCCGTTGACGGTCTCCGTCCCCCAGTACACGGCCTCGTGCGCGCCCCATTGGCTGATCGGGATCACCGGCACCCCGGCGGCCAGCGCGAGCCGTGCCGCGCCGGTCTTGCCGCGCTCCGGCCACAGACCGGGATCGTGGCTGATCCGGCCCTCGGGGTAGACGATCAACGGGTCATGGGTGGTCCGCAGCGCTTCGGTGGCTTCGGTGAACTGGCCGATGGCCGTCGAAGCCTGTTTGCGGTCCACCCGCAGATGGCCGCTGACCCGCAGCGCGGGGCCGATGACCGGCGCGTCGAGGATGCCCCCCGCCAGCATGAACCGCGGGTTGATGCCGATCCGTTTGCAGGCCGCCATCAGCACGAACGCGTCGAAAACGCCGATGTGGTTGGCCGCCATGAGCAACGGCCGCCGACGCAGTTCCACCGGGACACCGCCGGTCACGGTGAGTTTGCCGACGAAGTTGACCAGCCCCCGGTCGATGTTCAGCATCGTGCGCCAGATGGCCGGGGCGCGGCGAGCCGAATTCTCATCCTGATGCAGCGCGAACATGGGGCAGAGCATGTCATGAACCGCTTTTCACCCGGATGGCCGCTCAAGCTGTGATCTGAGACGAATGTTCCGGATGTGCCCCGAGTGGCAGCCGGGGCTGAAGGGTCGAGGCGGCTACCGTGGAGACATGGCTAGCGGGTCGACTACCAGGAAACGGAGCACGGCGCGAAGCGGCGGCAGCAAGGGGCCGGCGCGAAAGCCGCGTACCCCGGCGAAGCCCAGGTCAACGGCTGCGAGGAAGCCCGCTCCACGGCGTCCGGCACCGCGGAAGAAGTCGTCCGGCACGTTCGCCAAGGGCGTGCGCGGCACCTGGAACCTGCTCGCGAAGGGGCTCGGCACCCTGGCGCGGACGGTCGGCCGCGGCCGTGAACTCGAACCGGAACACCGTCGGGACGGTCTCGCGCTGGGCCTGATCGCGCTGGCGCTGGTGATCGCGTTCGGCGTCTGGTGGCGGGCCGCGGGCCCGATCGGTGGCTGGGTGGAGGTCGGCACGCGTTCGCTGCTGGGCGCCGGGGCGGTGACGTTGCCGCTGGTGCTCACCGTCGTGGCCGTCGCGCTGATGCGTTCGGAACCGATGCCGGAGGCCCGGCCGCGGATGGTGATCGGCACGCTGCTGGTCATCCTGTCGGTACTCGGCCTGCTGCACATCTTCACCGCGCTGCCCGAGACCAACGACGGCCGGATGTACGCCGGCGGGGTGATCGGCGCGTTCTCCGGTGGCCTGCTGACCATGGGTGTCACCACCTGGGTCGCCGTGCCGCTGCTGGTGCTGGCGCTGCTGTTCGGCACCCTCGTGTTCACCGGGACCCCGGTCCGGGAGATCCCGCACCGGCTGCGGAACTGGGGTCTCGCCCCCGAAGAGATCGAAGAGGCCGAGGCCGAGCGCAAGGCCATCCACGACGAACGCGACGCCGTCACCGAAGCCGAGCCGAAGTCGGTCCGCCTGCGGAAGCCGTCGCGCCGCCGCCAGGCCTCGGCCGACCACGAGGGCGAGCAACTCGACATCGAGGCCGCGCTCGCCGAAACGCCGACGCCGCTGCGACCGCCGAAACCGGCCGCCAAGCCGGTCGATGTCCCGGAGAAGAAGCCGAAGAAGGCCGAGCCTCCGCTGGCGGTCACCAGAACCGTCGAAGGCGACTACAAGCTTCCGCCGCCGGATCTGCTGAAGCTCGGCGACGCGCCCAAGTCCCGCAGCAAGGCCAACGACGCCATGATCGAGGCGATCACCGGCGTGCTGGAACAGTTCAACGTCGACGCGCAGGTCACCGGCTTCACGCGGGGCCCGACGGTCACCCGGTACGAGGTCGAACTCGGCCCCGGCGTGAAGGTCGAGAAGATCACCGCGCTGACCAAGAACATCGCCTACGCGGTGGCGACCGACAACGTCCGGCTGCTGGCGCCGATTCCCGGCAAATCCGCGGTCGGCATCGAGGTCCCGAACTCCGACCGCGAGATGGTGCGCCTCGGCGACGTGCTGCGCGCGCCGTCGACGGTCAAGGACAACCACCCGATGGTCATCGGGCTCGGCAAGGACATCGAGGGCCATTTCGTCACCGCCAACCTGACGAAGATGCCGCACCTGCTGGTGGCGGGGTCCACCGGTTCCGGTAAGTCGAGCTTCGTGAACTCGATGCTGGTGTCGCTGCTCGCGCGGTCGACGCCGGACGAGTGCCGGATGATCCTGATCGACCCGAAGATGGTCGAGCTGACCCCGTACGAGGGCATCCCGCATCTGATCACGCCCATCATCACCCAGCCGAAGAAGGCCGCCGCGGCGCTGGCCTGGCTGGTGGAGGAGATGGAGCAGCGGTATCAGGACATGCAGGTCAACAAGGTCCGGCACATCGACGACTACAACAAGAAGGTGCGCTCCGGCGAGATCACCGCGCCCCCCGGCAGTGAGCGCGTGTACGCGCCGTACCCGTACATCATGGCGATCGTCGACGAGCTCGCCGACCTGATGATGACCGCCCCGCGCGACGTCGAGGACGCGATCGTCCGGATCACCCAGAAGGCGCGTGCCGCCGGTATCCACCTGGTACTGGCGACCCAACGCCCGTCGGTCGACGTCGTGACCGGTCTGATCAAGACGAACGTGCCGTCGCGGCTGGCGTTCGCGACCTCCTCGCTCACCGACTCGCGGGTCATCCTCGACCAGCCGGGCGCGGAGAAGCTCATCGGTATGGGTGACGCGCTGTACCTGCCGATGGGCGCTGGGAAACCGGTCCGCATCCAGGGCGCCTTCGTCGGCGACGAAGAGATCTCCGCGGTGGTGAACTTCGCCAAGGAACAGGCGCAGCCGGACTACCAGGACGGCGTCACCGCCGCGAAGGCCGGCGAAAAGAAGGAAATCGATTCCGACATCGGCGACGACCTCGACGTCCTGCTGCAGGCCGCCGAGCTGATCGTCACCTCGCAGTTCGGCTCGACGTCGATGCTGCAGCGGAAGCTACGGGTCGGCTTCGCCAAGGCCGGACGCCTGATGGACCTGCTGGAAAGCCGCGGCGTCGTCGGTCCTTCGGAAGGCTCGAAGGCGCGGGACGTGCTGATCAAGCCGGAGGAGCTGGAGTCGGTGTTGTTCATGATCCGCGGTGGCGGGGACGCGAACGGTGGCGACGTCTCCGACGACTGAGCAAGCCTCGTGAGTGACAAGGCTGGTCAGCCAAGAGGGTTCAAGTCCCTACTGGGATGGGTGCGGAACGCCGCCTTGAGCCTCAGTAGCACGACCAGCCACGGCTGCGCGTGAAGGTCCCTTTCCTCGCTTTCGCGCCGTTCCAGTACATGAGGGCCCCCTTACTTGCGCCTAGGTACAGGAAGGGGGCCTTCATGTACCTCATACGACCTCGTGGCTCAGGCGAAGGAACGCCGTAGGTGGCGGTGTCGCGTGACTAGCGGGACGACACGCGTGACGGGATGGATGTCCCGCGTGTCCACAGGGACGACTCGCCGCGTAGCCCGGCCGCGCATGTGTCGTCCATCCCGTCACGCGAAAGACCGGCACGGTACGGAATCGTGAGTGGCGATTCGGGCTAGAACCGTCCTGACCACTCGCGAGACACCTGAAAACCGATGCAACGGACCGGAGTCTCCGCTACGTCCAGAACACGTGGAGCCCAAGAAGCTGCTCATCGTCCTCTGCGCCGTGGTCGGCCTCGCCTGCGGAGCCGGCAGCTCCGCGGCGCGCGAACAACCTGACGCGACCCACACCACGCCGGTCCAGCCCACACTGACCCAGCCCACGCTGGTCCACCCCGCGCCGGCACAGCGGCCTCAGCCAGCGAGAGGCGCTGTCGAGCTGGGGGAAACCGTCGTCCTCAACGCCGGTGACACGACCGAGGTCGCGTCGAAGGACGTCAGTATCCGGTTCGCTCGCCTGGTGTCCGATTCCCGCTGCGCCGCGGGCATGGCCTGCGTCTGGGAAGGGGAGGCGGTGATCGAGCTGGCCTTGGCCGAACCGGGACGCGGTGAGCGGACGAAGGCGGAAGTCGCCTCCACCGGGCGGGGTGGCCGACAGTCCGTCGAGTTCGCCGCCTGCCGGGTGGACCTGGTCGCCGTGAGTTCGAGGGGAGACCAGGTCACCCTGCGGGTGTCCAAGGCTCAGAGCGAGTTCCCCCAGCCGTCGAGATAAGCCACTTCCGACAGGGGCACGCGCGACGCGGGTTTGAAGTCCGGCACCGTCGTGTAGGCGACCGGCAGCAGCCCGACCTGCGTGACGTCGGCGGGGATGCCGAGGATTTCGGCCGCCTCCGCCTCGTGCGTCAGGTGATACGTCGTGAGCGTCGAGCCGAGGCCGCGTGACCGCAGCGCCAGCTGGAAGTTCCACACCGCCGGGAAGATCCCGCCGTAGAACGCGGCGTCGGTCGCGTTGTCACCGGCCGGCCTGCCGGTCAGGCACGGGATGACGAACACCGGCACCCGGTCGATCACGTCGATCAGGTGCTGCCCCGAAGCGAACGCCCGCGCCACGGAGGGTTCGGTGATCGCCTCGCCCAGCGCCGCCGCGTTCGTCTCCAGGTACGCCTTCCCGACCCGCCGGAACAGTTCGGACAGCCGGTCCTTCACCTCCTTATCCCGCACGACGAGCCACCGCCACGCCTGTTGGTTGCCCGGCGTGGGCGCCTGTAGCGCGAGCCGCAGGCACACTTCGAGCACCTCGGGTTCCACCGGCCGGTCCAGGTCGAGTTTGCGGCGGACCGACCGGGTCGTGCCGAGCAGATGGTCGGTGACCGAGGTGTCCATGTCCCGCCTTTCAGAGGTGTGCCGCCAGGAAGCGGTCGATCAGCTCGCTGATCGGTTCGAGGTCCTCTTCCAGCGCGAAGTGCCCGGTGTCGAAGAAGTGAACCTCCGCCGAGGGAACATCATTCCGGAACGCTTCGGCGCCCGCAGGGACGAAGAACGGGTCGTTGCGACCCCACACGGCGAGTACGGGCGGCTGAGCTTCGCGCAACCACGCCTGGAACCGCGGGTACGCGGGCGGATTGTTCCGGTAGTCCCAGAACAGGTCCAGCATCGCCTCCGCGCGGCCAGGGCGCTCGAGGAAGTACTGGTCCAGCAGGTAGTTCGCGGGATCGATGGTCTCCGGATCGCGGGCGCCGGTGTACTGGTAGCGGATCTGTGCCGGTTCGAGGATCTCCGCGAACCCGCGCCGTGCCTCGGTTTCGTCCGTGAGGGAAGCGAAGTCCGGCATCGCGGGGCCGAGCCCTTCGACGTAGGCGTTGCCGTTCTGCGTGATCAGCGCCGTGACCTCGGACGGCCGCGAGACGGCCAGCCGCAGCCCCGCCGGAGCACCGAAATCGAAGACGTAGAGCGCGTATCGGCGCAGTTCCAGTGCGTCCACGAACTCGCCGACCACCTCGGCGAGCCGGTCGAAGGTGAACGTGAAGCCCTCGGGCGTGACCGTCTGCCCGAACCCGGGCAGGTCCGGCGCGATGAGCCGCCACCGGCCGGCGAGACGGCGCATGAGCCGCGCGAACTGGTGCGAGGACGTCGGGAAGCCGTGCAGCAGAAGCAAAACGGGTGCGTCGGGGGCACCGGCCTCGCGATAGAAGACCTCGACGTCGCCGAGCTTGACGGAGCGGTGCCGGATGGTCGCCATGAACACTCCATAATGGTTAGAACTACCTTGAACCATTAGTACCTGATAGTGTCAAGGCATGCTCGATCTCGACTCGCTCCCCGGTGACGATCTCGCGGTGAACCTCGCCGACACCGTGATGCTGGCCGTTTCGCCGTCGGTCGATCTGCTCGACGACGGGCACGAAAGGTTCTGGTCGACGCAGGCGCCCCTGCTGCCCGAAGGCGCCCGGCCGCCGTCGGCCGCGCAGACGAGGCGGCTGCGTTCAGCGGTGCGTGAGGTGCTGGAGGCGGCTGTGGCCGCGAGGGCGCCCGAGGCGTGGGCGGTCGAGCGGGTCAACGCGGCCGCGGCCGCCGTTCCCACCAGCCCGCGGCTGACCGCAGGGGGAGCGAAGACGTCCTGGCACGGCGACGACGGCGGCGAGATCGCCCTCGCCGCCGTGGCGGTGGCCGCGATCGACCTCGTGTCCGGTCCGCGCGCCGCTCAGCTGCGGCGATGCGGCGCGCACGACTGCTCGATGCTGTTCGTGGCGGCCAACAGCAGGCGTGTCTGGTGCACGCCGTCGCTATGCGGCAACCGGGTCCGGGTCGCCCGCCACGCCAAGAAGGGCTGAATGGGGCCCATCGCCGCGTGCGATGGGGGAAATCGCCCGTCCCCTTCGGCTAAAGCTCCAGCAGCATCCGGCTGTTGCCCAAGGTGTTGGGCTTCACGTACGGCAGATCGAGGAACTCCGCCACGCCCGGGTCGGCCGAGCGCAGCATCTCCTCGTAGACCTCCTGGGTCACCGGAGTGCCGTCGATCTCGACGAAGCCGTGGCCGGCGAAGAAGTGGGTCTCGAAGGTCAGCACGAACAGCCGCTTCAACCCGATCTCGCGGGCGAAGTCGATCAGCTGCCCCACCAGCGCGTGCCCGATGCCGCGACCCCGGGAGTCCTTGTCGACGGCGATGGTGCGCAGCTCGGCGATGTCCTCCCACAGCACGTGGAGCGCGCCGCAGCCGAGTATGTCGTCACCGTCTTCGGCCACCCAGAACTCCTGGAGGCTCTCGTAGAGGGTGACGAGCTCCTTCTCCAGCAGCACCGTCCCCGCGTCGGAGTCGACCAGCGCCTTGATCTTGCGGACGTCCGCGATCCGCGCCCGGCGGACGGTCGGATGGCGGCGAAGGAGAGGGTCTGAGGGCACGTCCACCATTAAGCCATCCGCGAGCCCTCGCCCGGTCGAGGACTCGCCCGAGCGAGCGATCGCCGACCCCCGGAACAGGCCAGCTACCCTAAGGCACGTGCCTTCTCCCACCACTGATCCTGTCGCCACCCGTCGCGTTTCCTTGTTGACCCTCGGTTGCGCCCGCAACGAGGTCGATTCCGAGGAACTCGCCGGACGGCTGGCGGCGGGTGGCTGGGAGCTCGCCGCCGAGCCCGAGGACTCCGACGTCGTGGTCGTCAACACCTGCGGCTTCGTCGAGTCCGCCAAGAAGGACTCGGTCGACACGCTGCTCGCGGCGTCCGACACCGGCAAGAAGGTCGTCGCCGTCGGCTGCATGGCCGAGCGCTACGGCAACGAGCTGGCCGAGAGCCTGCCCGAGGCCGACGCGGTCCTGGGTTTCGACCACTACGCGGACCTCGCGGAGCGTCTCGACGACGTCGTGGCGGGCCGCAAGGTCGAATCCCACACCCCCTCCGACCGCCGCAAGCTGCTGCCGATCAGCCCGGTCCAGCGCCCGACCGCCGCCGAGTCGGTCGAGGTGCCGGGGCACGCGCAGCACGGCTGGGGCCCGCGGGTGCTGCGGACCCGGCTCGACACCTCCCCGGTGGCCGCGTTGAAGATCGCGTCCGGCTGCGACCGGCGCTGTTCGTTCTGCGCGATCCCGTCGTTCCGGGGTTCCTTCGTGTCCCGGCAGCCGGACGAGATCGTCGCCGAGGCGATGTGGCTCGCGGAGAACGGCGTCAAGGAGGTCTTCCTCGTCTCGGAGAACTCGACCTCCTACGGCAAGGACTTCGGCCGTGACGGCGCCCGCGCGCTGGAACTGCTGGTCCCGCGCCTGGCCGCGGTGCCCGGGATCGAACGTGTCCGCGTCTCGTACCTCCAGCCCGCCGAGACGCGTCCCGGCCTGGTCAAGGCCATCGCGACCACGCCGGGTGTCGCCGACTACTTCGACCTGTCCTTCCAGCACTCCAGCGAGACCGTGCTGCGCCGCATGCGCCGCTTCGGCTCCACGGACTCCTTCCTCGCGCTGTGCGACCAGATCCGGGAGCACTCGCCCAACGCCGGCATCCGCACCAACGTCATCGTCGGCTTCCCCGGCGAGACCGAAGAGGATCTCGCCGAGCTGGAGCGCTTCCTGAACGGCGCGCGGCTGGACGCGGTGGGCGTCTTCGGGTACTCGGACGAGGACGGCACCGAGGCCGAGACCTTCGACGGCAAACTCGACGAGTCCGTGGTGGCCGAGCGGGTCGCGCGGATCTCCGCGCTGGTCGAGGAGCTGACCTCGCAGCGGGCCGAGGACCGGATCGGCGACTTCGTCGACGTCCTGATCGAGCAGGCCGAGGACGGCGAGGACCCGATCGGCCGTGCCGCGCACCAGGCCCCCGAGGTCGACGGCGAATGCGTCCTGATCGAGACGGACGACCTGCCCCCACTGGCGGTGGGTGACTTCGTGCGCTGCGAGGTCGTCGATTCCGAGGGTGTCGATCTGATCGTGCGGCCCGCGCCGCTCGAGGCCGACCGGTGAATGCCGCCCCGAGCGACGCCGGGGCCGGTGAAGGGACGGGCGGTGAGCACGCCCGGGTTCCCGAGGCCACCCCGGTCCCGACCCTGAACCTGGCGAACCTGCTCACGATGTCGCGGCTGGTGCTGGTGCCGCTGTTCGTGATGGCACTGTTCACCGGTGACGGGGCGGACACCTTCTGGCGCGCGATCGCCACCGCGCTGTTCGCGATCGCGTCGTTCACCGACCAGGTCGACGGCTGGGTGGCGCGCAAATACGGGCTGATCACCGACTTCGGCAAGATCGCCGACCCGATCGCGGACAAGGCGCTGATCGGCGCCGCGCTGATCGGGCTGAGCGCGCTCGGCGAACTGGGCTGGTGGGTCACCATCGTCATCGCGGTCCGCGAGATCGGGGTGACGCTGCTGCGGTTCTGGGTGATCCGGCACGGTGTCATCCCGGCCAGCCGAGGCGGTAAGGCCAAGACCCTCGCGCAGGTCGCGGCCATCACCGCGTACCTGCTGCCCCTGCCCGCGTCGGCCGAGCCGGTGCGCTGGGTGCTGATGGGGCTCGCGGTCGTGCTGACCGTCGTGACGGGGCTCGACTACGTCGTGCGCGCGGTGCGGCTGCGCGCCGCCGGAAGGCGTGCCGCGGGCGCATGAAGACTGAGACCTTGATCACTCACCTGATCGAGCGTGGCGAGACGGTGGCGACGGCCGAGTCGCTGACCGCCGGGCTGCTCTGCGCGACGCTGACCGAGGTCCCCGGATCGAGTGCCGCCGTCCGGGGCGGCCTGATCGTCTACGCGACCGACCTCAAGGCGACGCTGGCCGGGGTCGACGAAGACCTCCTCGCCGAGCATGGCGCCGTTCATCCCGAGGTCGCGGCGCAGTTGGCCGTCGGCGCGAGAGACCGGTGCGGCGCCACCTGGGGCCTCGGCCTCACCGGCGTCGCGGGTCCGGACGGACAGGACGGCGTGGCACCCGGCACCGTCCACGTCGGTCTCGCGGGCCCGGACGTGCTCACCGTCCGTACGCTGGACTTGAGCGGTGATCGAGCATCGGTCAGGGCCGGTGCGATCGAGGGCGCGTTCGCCCTGCTGGGGGAACATCTCGCATGATCGCCGCGTTCGCCCTTGGCGTATTGCCGTGTCAACACCTGCGCCCGGGGCACCGCTCTGGGTAACGTAGGGGATAGTCAGTCCTGGAAGGGAGGCGCGTGATGACCGTGCTGTTGCGCGAGGCGATCGGCGACCGGCTCCGACACGCCCGCACGAACCAGCGTCGAACGCTGCGGGACATCTCCCGCGCCGCCAGGGTGAGCCTCGGTTACCTGTCCGAGGTCGAGCGCGGGCAGAAGGAGGCGTCCAGCGAGCTGCTGGCGTCGATTTGCGAGGCCCTGGAACTTCCGCTGGGCGAACTCCTGCACAAGGTCGCGGCGGACGTCTCGGCGATGGACAACGTCGAGGTCGCCCCGGTGGACGAGAAGGTCGAGGCGGGCAAGCGGCGTGCTCCGGAGCGGAAGAACGCCGAAGCGGGCGAGCTCGAAGGCGGCCGCCTGGTGTCCGAGCTCATCGGCAACGATCTGGCCGACCTGCGGATCTCGCCACCGCCGCGGATGAGCCCCGCACTGCGGACGACCATCTCCGCACCGAAGATGGTCGCCGCCTAGCAAGGTTGTGCACGGAAGAGGCCCCAGGCAGTCCGCCTGGGGCCTTTCCCGTCAACTCGCGGTGTTGTCGAACGTGCCCGCCTGGTACGAGCCGCCCTTGGTGTGCGTGATGACGAGCAGCCGGTTGGCGGCGTTGATCATCGCGACCAGGTAGACCAGGGCGGCGATTTGATCGTCGTCGTAGTGCTTCCGCACCTGGGCCCAGGTCTCGTCGGAGACACCCTGGTGCGCGTCGGCGATCCGGCTGCCCTCCTCCGCGAGCGCCAGCGCGGCCTGCTCGGCGTCGGTGAACACCGTGGATTCGCGCCAGGCGGCGACCAGGTTGACGCGGACCGCGGGTTCGCCGGCGGCCGCCAGGTCCTTGGCGTGGGCGTCGACGCAGAAACCGCAGCCGTTGAGCTGACTGGCCCGCAGCGACACCAGTTCCTGGGTGACCTTCGGCAGGGTCGAACCCTTGATGGCCACACTGACTCCGGCGAAGCGCTTGCCGATCTTCGCGCCGAGCTCGTTGCTGTTCAAAGCGAAACGGGAATCCATGATCTCGTCCTCATTCGTGGTCGTGTGCTGAACCGGACGACCACCGGATGCCGGGGGTCCGGCCGCTCTGACAGGAGCGGGACGTGACGTGCGCCACGGCTTCGACGTGGCAGAAATCGAGGGGACGCGGCGTCTGGTGGGCACACCTTCGCCAAGGAACAGGAGCCGTCCATGTCCGACACCGCCACGGAGGCGTTCGTCGCCCACCGGAACCTGCTGTTCACCGTCGCCTACGAGATGCTCGGCTCGGCCGCCGACGCCGAAGACGTCCTCCAGGAGACCTGGCTGCGCTGGTCCGGAGTCGACCTCGGCACCGTGGAGCACCCGCGGGCGTACCTGGTCCGCATCACCACCCGGCAGGCGCTCGGCAGGCTGCGCACGCTCGGCCGCCGCAAGGAGTCCTACGTCGGCCCTTGGCTGCCCGAACCGCTGCTCACCAGCCCGGACGTGGCCGAAGACGTCGAGCTGGCCGACAGCGTCTCGATGGCGATGTTGCTGGTGCTGGAGACCCTCACGCCGACCGAACGCGCGGTGTTCGTGCTGCGTGAGGTGTTCGACGTGGCCTACGGCGAGATCGCCGAAGCAGTCGGCAAGACCCCGGCCGCGGTTCACCAGATCGCGCACCGGGCCCGGGCGCACGTCGCCGCCCGGCGGCCGCGAGGTGCCGCGTCCCCCGATGAGACCAAGGATGTCCTCGACGCGTTCCACCGCGCCGTCCGGACAGGTGACCTGCAGGGGCTGCTCGACGTCCTCTCGCCGGACGTCGTCTTCCTCGGAGACGGCGGCGGAGTGGTGCAGGCGGTGCTGGAGCCCGTCGTGGGCGCGGCCATGGTCGCGCGGCTGCTGGCCGCCGGCGTCGCGGTCCGCGACGAGGCGACGACGATGCGGACGGCGCAGGTCAACGGACGTCCCGCGCTGATCCTCCGGCTCGGTGACGAGGTCGACACCGTCGTCGCGCTGCGTGTCGACGACGGCCTCATCACCGGGCTCTACGCGGTGCGGAACCCCGAGAAGTTGTCACGGATGGAACAAGAGACCGTTCTGCGCCGCTGACTCCGGCCGTTTTTCACCCACGGTCACCGGACGGTGAACCGAAAGGTCGTGGACATCACAGTCAGGGGGATCCCTGAATTCCGTCGGGGTCGCCTGGAACGCGGGACGCCGACCTGACACGATGGAACTCAACGCCGGGGTCGGGACGTTGCAACATCACAGAGGGGACGCCCCACCTCGAGGTAACAGCCCGTGGGATGCGAGAAGGCAGGCGGAGGAGATGGCCAACCCGTTCGTGAAGTTCTGGAAGTACATGATGGCGGCGTTCTCGTCGAAGATCGACGAGCACGCCGACCCGAAGGTACAGATCCAGCAGGCCATCGAGGAGGCGCAGCGCAACCACCAGGCGCTGACCCAGCAGGCCGCCTCGGTGATCGGTAACCAGCGCCAGCTGGAGATGAAGCTGAACCGCCAGCTGGGCGACGTGGAGAAGCTGCAGGCTTCGACCCGCCAGGCGCTGGTGCTCGCCGACGAGGCGCGTGCCAAGGGCGACGAGCAGAAGGCGGCCGAGTTCGAGAACGCGGCGGAGAGCTTCGCCGCGCAGCTCGTCACCGCCGAGCAGAACATCGAGGACCTCAAGACCCTGCACGACCAGTCCCTTCAGGCTGCGGAGCAGGCGAAGAAGGCCGTCGAGCGCAACGCGACCATGCTGCAGCAGAAGCTGGCCGAGCGCACCAAGCTGCTTTCGCAGCTGGAGCAGGCGAAGATGCAGGAGCAGGTCTCCGCTTCGCTGAACCAGATGAGCCAGCTGGCCGCGCCGGGCAACACCCCGTCGCTGGAAGACGTTCGCGACAAGATCGAGAAGCGCTACACCACGGCGCTCGGCTCGGCCGAACTCGCACAGAACTCCGTCCAGGGCCGGATGATGGAGGTCCAGGCCTCCACGACGCAGTTCGCGGGGCATTCCCGCTTGGAGCAGATCCGCGCGTCCATGAAGGGTGACTCCGTCGCTCAGGTGACCGACGGCAAGACCGCCGCCGCGGCGCCGAAGGCGTCGTCGGGCTCCGCGGACATCCAGCGTGAGATCCAGGCACGGGTTCAGGCCGAACAGGGCAAGAACCCCGCCTGACACACCACCTAGAGCCGGTCCCGCGCCTCGCGGGGTGCGGGACCGGTCTCACTTGACGACAGGGGCGAGGGCAATGGGCCAGGGCAGGCGCAAGGACTTCGGGGAGTTCACCGCCAAGCTTGAGAAGCACATCGAAAAGCTGCCCGACTACGCCCAGCGCGCGCAGGAGAAGCTGCAGCGCTACATCCCGCCCTCCGAGCAGGGTTCTTCGCGGCCCGCTCAGCCGGCGCCGCCCAGGCCGCGCCCGCAGATGCCGCAGATGCCCGCCATGCCGAAGATGTCGCAGCAGCTGACGTCGATGGCCGCGGGCCAGATCCCGGTCGTGGCCGACGCCAAGGCCAAATGGGCGCGCTGGAACGAACCAGCCGCCAAACTGGAGCGACGCAAGCGCCGGACCTCTCGCGCGCTGACGTTCTGGATCCTCCTCACCATCCTTTGTGGACTGTTCGCCGTCGTCGCGGGCACCGGCCTGCTGAAGGCCGGTGAGGCCGACATCCTCCAGGCCATCGCGGGCGGCGCGTTCACCATCGTCTTCGGCACCTTCAGCGTCCGGTCGGGATTGCGACTGCGGGAACTCAAGCGCACCGTGCTGCCCGCCGCGCCCGCCGCTCCGCCTCCGCTGCCCCCGGCGCGGTCCGTCGCGCGGGAGCCGATGGAGCGCCTCGCCGAGAGCGAGGCTTCGCTGACAGAGCTGCTTCGCCAGCTTTCGCAGCCGACGTCGCTCGGCACCATGCCGGTGTCGGAGATCGCCGTCGCGGACGCTCGGACCACCGCCACCGAGGCCGCGCAGGCCCTGCGCGGGCTGGCGGGCCGGATCCAGGCCATCGAACGCGGACGGGACGCCGCACCCGAGCGGGAACGGGGCGCCCTCGACGCCGCCATCAAACAACTGCGCGTGCAACTCGACGACGGTCTCGACGGCTACGGCGGTCTCGTCGCGGCCGCCGGGCACACCGTCGCCGCGAGCTCGGACGGCATGATGTCGTCCAAGGAGCAGCTGTCCGACGCGACCGACAAACTCGCCGGATTGGCCATGGCGCTGCGCGAGCTTTCCTGAGTTCGGCCGCGGTGGGTCGGCAGCGCCCGGTAGGTCCTTTCCCAGTACATGAAGGCCCCCTTCCTTGCGCCTAGGTACAGGAAGGGGGCCTTCATGTACCTCACCCGACATCAGGCCGCAGGTCACGCAGTAGGTGCCTGAGAGAGGGCTCGCTAGAACCCGAATCGCCACTCACGACCCACCGCAGCCGGAATGCCTCCGGATCCGGCGTACTCTCGCCAGGAGAGCCATCCTGAGCAGGCGCTTTCCTGGACCATCGTCTCATTCGTCGTCGCTAATACTCCATTGCGTAACGACTCGCTCACTGTGCGATACCGAAATGCTCGCGTAACTCGAAACCGCTGGTGGCGGCAACGCGCGATGCTTAACGTCTCTTACATGCACGAAGTGCTCTTCCCAGCTCGGGCCTGAACCCAGCCCGCGTGAGCGGGCGTCCCAGGGTGGCGGACCGGACACAGTGGATCTCGCGCAGTGGTCTTTCTCGTCCCCACCGAGGAAAGGACGCCCAGTGACGACGCTTCCCCCGGAACCAGAACCGACCCCCGCCCCGCCTCCCAGTTCCTACCAACGCGTCATAGCGGCCTACGACCGGATCGCCGAGGTCGACCGGCCCGACGTGTGGATCACCCTCCGCCCCGTGGAAGACGCCCTCGTCGACGCCAAAGCGGTCGATGAGCGCGTTCGCATGGGGGTGGACCTGCCGCTCGCCGGGACGCTGATCGCGGTCGCGGACGTCCTTGATGTCACTGATGTCGCCGGTCTTCCCACGGCGGGGGAGGACGTCCACTGTGTCGGCGCCCCCTCGGTGTCCCGGTTGACCGCGGCCGGAGCGGTGGTGATCGGCAAGACCAACTGCGATCGGTTCGGCAGCGACCTCGAGCGCACCCGCAGCCCGTACGGCGCCGTGAGCGCGGCGCTGAACACCGCCCGCGTCTCCGGGAGCGCGAGCAGTGGCGCGGCCGTCGCCGTCGCGCTCGCGCTGGTCGATCTGGCGGTCGGCACGGATACGGCGGGAGCGGGCCGGGTGCCCGCTTCGCTCAACGGGATCGTCGGGCTGAAACCGACATTGGGCCTCGTTCCCAAGACCGGGGCCGCACCGTGCGCGGGGATCTCCCTGTTCGCGCGCAGTCTCACGCTGGGACAGCGCGCGCTGGGACTGATGACCGGCCCCGACGGGATCGACCCGCTCGCCAGGGACTGGCCCGCCGACGTCCGGCTGTCCGCGGGGGATCGGCCGCGCGTGGCGATCCCCGGCTCCGACACCCTCACCGGTCTGTCGCTGCGATCCCGGTCCGTCTTCCTCGGCGCGGTTTCGGCGCTGCGGGCGTCCGGGGCGCTGGTCGAGCCGGTGGAAATCTCGGCATTGCTGGCGGTGGGCGAGCTGATTCACGACGACGGCTTCACCGCGGACAGGCAGCGCGTCGCCGAGGCCGGGATGATCGCGCTCCGGATGCTGTCCGAGTACGACGCCCTGGTCCTCCCGACCGTCGCCGACCATCCCGAGGTCGCCGAAGCGTTGTCCGACCCGGAAGGTGTCACGAAACGCCTTGAGCGCTTCACGGCGTTCGTCAGCCTGCTCGACCTCGCCGCGGTCACGGTGCCCGCGTCGCCGTCGGATCTCGGACCGTACGGGGTGTCGGTGGTGGTGCGGCCGTTCGACGACCAGGTCGCCATCGACCTCGCCGCCGTGCTCACCGACGAACAGGCCGACTTCCCTTATCCCGCACCGGGTGCGGATCTCGTGGTGTTCGGCGCGCATCTGCGCGGGCAGCCGCTGAACCGATGGCTGGTCACCGCGGGGGCGCGGTTCACCGGGCTGGTCCAGACCGGCGAGGGCTACCGGATGGTGTTGCTGCCGACCGATCCGCCGCAGCCGGGGGTGGTGCCGGTGAACGCCACGGGCGAGCACACCATGCTTTCGGGTGAACGCTGGCGGCTATCGCCCGCAGCTCTCGGTGCCTTCGCGGCCGCGCTGCCCACCCCGTTCGTCCTCGGCCGGATCCGGCTGGAGAACGGGGAGACGCCGCTGGCCGTCCTGTGCGACCAGTTCGCCACCGCGAAAGCGACGGAGCTGACGAAGTACCGGTGCTGGCGTGCCTACCTGAGGTTCGTCAGTACGGCCGGGCCGCGAGACCTCGGGCGACCCGCTTGACCAGACCGGGGCCGTGCAGGGCGAAACCGGTGTAGAGCTGGACGAGACCCGCGCCGGCGTCGAGCATCCGTGCGGCGGCGCCGGCGTCGAAGATCCCGCCGACGCCGATGATCGGCAGCTTGCCGCCGGTTTCGTCGTGTACGAACCGCACCACCTCGACCGAGCGCGCGGTCAGCGGGCGGCCGGACAGTCCGCCCGCCTGCGCGCCGATGGCGGCCTCGGGCGGAGCGATCCCTTCGCGGGACAAGGTCGTGTTGGTCGCGATCAGCCCAGCGACACCGTGTTCGAGGCAGACCTCCAGCAGTTCCGCGAGCGCTTCGTCGGTGAGGTCGGGGGCGACCTTCACCAGCACCGGCGTCGGCTTCGCGTCGCCGGCGAGTTCGGCCGAGGTCTTCCGGAGTTCGGAAAGCAGTTCGGCCAGCGCGGATTTGTCCTGCAACGCCCGCAACCCCGGCGTGTTCGGGGAGCTGACGTTGAGCGCGAAGTAGTCGGCGTACGGGTACAGCGCCCGCAGCGAGAAACGGTAGTCCTCGACGGCCTCGTCGAGCGGGGTCACCTTGGACTTGCCGATGCTGACGCCGAGCGGAACCGGCGGCTTCCCGCCCGCGGCGAGGCGGGCGGCGAGTGCTTCGGCGCCTTCGTTGTTGAAGCCCATCCGGTTGATCACCGCGTCGGTCCCGGCGAGGATGAACAGCCGCGGTTTGTCGTTGCCCGGCTGTGGATGCCGGGTGACCGTGCCGACCTCGACGAAGCCGAAACCGAGCGCGGGCCACGCGTGCAGCGCACGGCCGTTCTTGTCCATCCCGGCGGCGAGGCCGACCCGGTTCGGGAAGCGGAGACCGAGGAAGGTGACCGGATCGTCCGTCCGGTAGACGCGGCCGAGCGCGCCGAGCGCGGGGGAGACCCGGCTCAGCCTGGCGAGCGTGCCGATGGTGCGTTCGTGCACGGTTTCGGGGTCGCTGCCGGAGACCCGGTAGAGAGCGGGGCGGACGATCTTGTCGAAGAGCACGGCCCCATCATGCCTGGTCGCCGCTAGCCCCTCGCCTTCCACTCGTCTTCGAGCATCGCGAAGACGAGTTCGTCACACCACTCGCCCTTGACGATCTCGTTCTGCCGCAGATGCGCCTCCTTCTTCATGCCGAGACGTTCCATCAGCGCGGCGGAAGCGGTGTTGCGGCCGTCACAGCGACCGATGATCCGGTGCAGTCCGAGGTCTTCGAAGCCGAGCCGGAGCAGTTCGACGGCGGCCTCCGCGGCGAGCCCCTTCCCGTGGTGATCGGGATGGAAGACGAAACCGATCTCGCCCTGGCGGCGTTCGCTGCTGAGGTATTCGAGGTTCAGGTCGCCGATCAACTGCCCGGTCTCGGTCAGTTCCGCGGCCACCGCGAGGAACTGGCCTTCCTTCGACAGGCTGCTGCTGTGCACCCGTTTGGCGAGCGCGGCGGCGGATTCTGCCCGGCTTCGCGGGCCCCAGTAGAGGTAGCGAGAAACGTCGGCGCGGGACTGGAAGGAGTTGAGTCCGTCGAGATCCGCCGAGGTGAAGGCGCGGAGTGTCAGGCGCTGGGTGATGATCGGGAAGTCGGGCCGCAACATGGCGTCAGGCTATCCAGTCGGAGGGGTTCCGTGGGCGGAACAGCGGCGGACGGTGTTCCAGGGCGGCGGGTGGTCCCTCGGGCCTCGCAAAAGGGCCATATCCCGGATATGAGGGTACCCCCGAGGCGGCTCCCGGACGCCGGAATCGGCGGCCGGGCCCGAGCCGGACCGGTGCTCGGGAACCTCGGGGGCCCGGTGACTGCCTGGTATTCGCTATCAGGCAGCACGCGAAGCAGAGACGACGAGCCGAAGGTGGCTCCAACTTGCGTTGTATCGCTGCTCAAAGTCCTACGCGTGCAGTCCGCTAGCGGACAGTCACCTCACGAGTCCTGTTGGAATACAACTTTGGACCACCTCCTCTCTCGTGTACCGCCACGCTATGCGAGGACTTCGGGGTCCTGCAACAAGATTTCTTGGATCTCTGTCACCAGGACGGCCTTGTCCGCCGAAGGCAGAAAAGACGCTTCCACGGCGTTCTTCGCGAACAGGGCGATTTCGGTCGCGTTCAGGCCCAGGGTTTCGGCGACCGCCACGTACTCGCCGTCGAGGGTGGCGCCGAACATCGGTGGATCGTCGGTATTGAGCGTGACCACCACGCCGTGGTCGAGCAGCCGCCGCACGGGATGCGCCGCGACCGAGGCGAACTGCCCCGTCCGGACATTCGACGTGGGGCAGACCTCCAGCGGGATCCGGTGCACCGCAAGGTATTCCAGGAGCGCCGGATCGGTGTGCGCGCCGACGCCGTGCCCGATCCGCTCGGCGCCCAGATCGTGCACCGCCGACCAGACGGTGGCGGGCCCGGTGGTCTCGCCCGCGTGCGGGACGCTGTGCAGCCCCGCTTCCCTGGCCGTGGTGAAGAACGGCGCGAACTGCGCGCGGCCGACACCGGCCTCGGGGCCGCCGAGACCGAAGGACACCAGGCCCTCGGGGCGTTCGCGGAGCGCGAACACGACCGTTTCACGCCCGGCGACGACCCCTTTCTCGCCGGGAATGTCGAAGCACCAGGCCAATTCCACCCCGTGGTCCGCCCGTGCCGCCGCCCGCCCGGTGGTGAGACCGGTGAGGAGGTCGTCCGCCGACATCCCGTCGAGAACGTGGTTGTACGGCGTCACCGTCACTTCGGCGTAGCGGGCGTTCTGTGCGGCGAGATCGGCCGCCAGCCCGGTGACAAGGGTGTGGATGTCGCGGGCGTCGCGCACCAGCGACGTCACCGCCAGGTAATTGCGGAGGAAATGCGGGAAGTCGCGGAAGGTGAAGAACTCGGCGAGCGCCGCGGGGTCGGTCGGCACTCCTGCGGACGGGCGGCGCCGGGCCAGTTCCAGCACTGTGGGCAGGCTGGCCGAACCGACGAGATGGAGGTGGAGTTCGACCTTCGGCAGGGCGTGCACGAACGCGCGCAGCGCCTCGCCCGTGAGGATTCCGGGCATGACAAAGCTCCCTGGGGAAAGAAGTGAAGGTGACGTGCGGTGGAAGCGGGCGACTCAGGGAGCGAGGTCGCCGCGTTCGGTGTCGGCCCCGTAGAGCGGGAGCTTGAACAACGTCACCAGGCCAGCTTAGCGGCTCGGAGCGGGGCCGGACTGGCATTTCGGGCAGAACCAGGTCGGCCTCGCCTGGTATCCGGCACCCTGGGGCGCGACCCGGAGCGGTCCGCCGCAGCGGAAGCAACCTTGTTTGGTCCGTTCGTAAACCCAGTGTTCACGGCCGCGGCGCAGATCGCCGGTGGTGGTCTGCGAGGTGTGCCAGGCGTTGGACTTCAGCAGCTTGCGCCCCAGTGCGACGGCCTTCGCCGGGTCCACTTCGGACACCGGCGTCCATGGGGTGATACCGAGCAGGAAGCACATCTCGACCTTGTACATGTTGCCGATCCCCGCCATGATCCGCTGATCCAGCAGGGCGTCGCCCAGTTCGCGATCCGGGTCCGCGGCCAGCGCGGCCGCCGCCCGCTCCGCGAGTTCGTCCGTCCACTGTGGATCGAGCAGATCCGGGCCGAGGTGCCCGACCAACCGGTCTTCCTCTTCCGTGGGCACGAGTTCGAGGTCGTGCACGCGGAAACCGATCGCCTGCAGATCCTCGGTGGCGAGGATGACCCTCGCGTGATGCGCCGGGCTGCGCCAGCGCGCGCCTGCTCGGTAGACGGCCCACTTACCGTCCATGCGCAGGTGACTGTGCAACGTGATCCCGTCGGAGAGCCGCGTCAGCAGATGCTTGCCGACCGTGCCGACGCCGAGCACGACACGTCCGGCGAGATCCGTCGTGGCCAGCTGAGGGACCCTGAATTCGCCTCGCAGCAAGGTCTTCCCGGCCAGTGCCTTGTCGAGGACCTTGCCGGCGAGGAAGACGGTGTCGCCTTCGGGCATCGGCGATCAACCCGTGCCGGTGTCGCTCAGCTTGGCGGGCTTTTCGGTGGCCTCCGGCCCTTCGTCGCCGCGGACGCGATGCCGTCCGGCCCGGCTCGAGCGCAGGACCTTCGCCAGCACCATGTTGAAGGTGAGCGCGATCTCCTGCGCGCCGGGGGAGTGCCATTCGTGGATCGGGCTGCACGCGCCCTGGGCCTGCTGCACCGCGAGCCGGTCCGGGATGGCCGTCGGCATCACCAGCGGGCCGAAGTTCTCCCGCAGTTCGGCCAAGCGGAACTGGTGCTCGTAGGAACGCACGCGGAGCTTGTTGACCACGACACCGATCGGCCGCAGCCCCGGGTTCTGCTCCTCGCGGATCTTTTCGATCGCCTCGAGCGCCCGTCGGGCGCCCGAGACGGCGTACATCGTCGGCTCGGTGACGATCAGGGCGCTGTCCGCGGCCACCAGCGCGGAGCGGGTCAGCCTGCCCAGCGACGGCGGGCAGTCGAGGATCACCAGTTCGTAGGGTTCCTCGCGCAGCGGGTTGGTGTGCAGTTCGTCGAGCGCGCGGGAGAGATTCTCCAGGCGGCGGTTGTCGGCGTCGGGTTCGTTGAGCATTTCGAGCTCTTCGGCGCCGACGAGGACGTCGATCTGGTCGCTCCACACGCTGGGCGCGATCGCTCGTTCGAGCACCGAGCGCACCGGCGTCTCCAGGACGTCGGCCAGCGTGCGATCGGTGAAGGGCGGGTCCAGCGAGGTGGTGGCGTTGCCTTGCGGGTCGAGGTCGGCCACGAGAGTCCGGGCACCCCTACGCAGCGCGGCGGACGCGACACCGAGGGCGACCGTCGTTTTACCGACGCCACCCTTCAGGCTGAGAACAGCGACCGTGTGCACTCGATACAGCCTACGGGCAGTCGGCGGGGCGGCTCCTTGGCAAGGTGTCGAACACCGCATCGGACTACACCCCGCGGCGCCCGGAAGGCGGGCATTACCCTGTGCGTTTATGAAGACGGACACCGTGGCCACGCGAGGATCGGGGGCGGTTCGCCGGGTTCTCGAAGCAGAACTCCGGGCCGCACGGGCGCGAGGCGCGCAACAGCCGCACGTCGTCGACGTCGGCGGCGGCAGCGGCGGCTGGGCGGTGCCGCTCGCCTCGGCGGGCTGCCTGGTGACCGTCGTCGAGCCGAACCCCAACGCGCTGGCGACCCTGCGCCGCCGCGCCGAGGAAGAGGGCGTCTCCGGCAGCATCACGGTGGTCGCCGACGACTCCGACGCGCTCGGCGCCCACGTCGCGGACAGCTCGGCCGACCTCGTCCTCGCGCACGGGCTGCTCGAAGTCGTCGACGACCCGGCGGCGGTGCTCGGCGCACTGGCCGCCGCGGTCAAACCCGGCGGCGCGGTCTCCGTGCTGGTGGCGAATCGCCACGCCGCGATCCTGCAGCGTGCGCTGGCCGGGCGGCTCGGGGAGGCACGGGAACTGCTCGGGGCCGAGAGCGGCGTGCTCGGCGGCGGCCGGGAGACCGTGCTGCGGCGCTTCGACGCCGAGGCCCTCCGCGCGCAGCTGATCGACGTGGGGCTCGAGGTGACGTCGCTGCAGGGCGACGGCGTCGTGGCGGACTTCGTGCCCGGTGGGGTGCGGGAAGAGGATCTGGCGGAGTTCGAGCTGGCGGCGGCGTCGGTCCCGCCGCTGCGGGACATCTCCAGCCGGCTGCACTTCCTGGCCCACCGCCCGGCCTGACCCGGGGGTCCGGGGTGGGGAAGGGCCGTTTCTTTGTGGAGTTTTGAGGACAAGAACATTCTCCGCCCCCCACGAACGAAAAC
>NZ_JBVJCE010000017.1:89657-147404 GCF_055588925.1 Amycolatopsis sp. NPDC041971
AGGAACGGTCCGTTCCTTGCGAAATTTGCAAGGAACGGACCGTTCCTAGCACGCCGCGGCCGAAACTGTCGGTGGTCCGGGTTACCGTCCCCGCAAGGTCGCCGGAGGGCGCCCCGCGCCCGACGGCGACTACACCGTCGCGCGCCCTCTTTCGGGCCGAAGGCCCCCGGAAACGTTTTGGCAGGGCGACTCCATGACCACCGCGGCTGACATCCACAACGTGCGCCCTGGCAAAACGTTTCCGGCAGCGCGCGACAAATAAACATGGGAAACGCTGAACTGCCCGGCGGGATGGCCCGCTACCGCGTGACGGCCGGGGCCACCACCTGGCCCGACGACACCGGCTGCGGTCTGCTGCACGTCGACATGGACGCCTTCTTCGTGTCCTGCGAGCTGCGCACGCGACCGGAGCTGGCGGGAAAGCCCGTGGTCGTCTCCGGCGGCGGTCCGAGGTCGGTCGTCGCGGCCGCGAGCTACGCGGCGAGAGAGTTCGGCGTGCGGTCGGCCATGCCGTTCTCGACCGCCAAACGGCTCTGCCCGCGGCTGATCTGCATCACCCCGACACCCGGGCTCTACGGCGAGGTGTCGAAGGGCGTCATGGGGATCTTCCGCGAGCTGACGCCGCTGGTGGAGCCGCTGAGCCTGGACGAGGCGTTCCTGGACGTCAGCGGGGCGCTCAAACGGCTGGACTCCTCACCCGCCCGCCTCGGCGCCTGGATCCGGGAGCGGGTGGCCGCCGACTTCGGGATCAGCTGCTCGGTCGGTGTCGCGAAGATCAAGTTCGTCGCCAAACTGGCGTCCGGGATGGCGAAACCGGACGGCATGGTCGTCGTCCCCGCGGCCGAGACGCTCACGTTCCTGCACCCGCTGCCGGTGTCGGCGCTGTGGGGCGTCGGCAAGCGCACCGAGGAGCACCTGCGGCAGCAGGGCCTCCACACCATCGCCGACGTCGCGGCCGCCCCGCTGCCCAGGCTGAGGCGGTCGCTCGGACGGGCGCTGGGGGAGCACCTGTACGCGCTCGCGCGCGGCCACGACGAGCGCGAGGTCGTCCCGGAGACGCCGGACAAGTCGATCGGCGCCGAAGTGACCTTCGACGTCGACCTCCACGACCGCTCGTTGCTCGGGCTGGAACTGCTCCGGTTGTCCGAACGCGTCGCCGCCACCCTGCGCCGCCGGGGGCTGCGCGGGCGGACGGTGTCGATCAAGGTCCGGTTCGCGGATTTCAAGACCATCACCCGCGCCAGGACAACCGCCGTAGGAGTGGACGTGGCCCGCGACATCCATCGCACCGCCGTCGAACTCCTCACCGAGCACGCGCCGACGGGCGCAGTCCGCCTGATCGGCGTAAGAGTCGAGGGATTGGACACGGAGAGTAATGGAGAGCAGCTGCTTTTCGACGCACCGGAACCCCGATGGCGGGATGCTGAAGTCGCCGCCGACGTCGTGAGGTCTAAGTTCGGTGACGGTGCGGTGCGGCCCGCGTCACTGCTGACCCCCCGTGACCAGTGACATCGGCCGCTCGGCCCTCTTCGAGAGAGCCGCGTCGGGTGGTTTCGGCCAATTTGATCCCTTCTGGATACGGGATCGGGTAGTCGGACGAGCGCGGGGCTCGTATCCTGGACAGAGACACCCCGCCTGGGGTTGTCTGTTGGGTCCATGACGTTGCGCGGCCCGGCGCCCGCGACAGCTGTGCCGGAGGAGGAAAGATGCCACTCTCCGAGCATGAGCAGCGGCTGCTCGATCAGATCGAGCGCGAGCTCTATGCCGAGGACCCCAAGTTCGCATCCACGGTGCGAGGCACCCGGTTGCGCCGCCCCGCCCGCCGACGGCGTTTGCAGGGCATCGCCCTGTTCGTAGTGGGCGTCGCACTGTTGGTGCTCGGCGTGGTGGTCAATATCCGGGTCGCCGAAATCCCGGTGATCAGCGTGCTCGGGTTCCTCGTGATGTTCTTCGGAGTCATGATGGCCGTCACGTCGATTCGGCAAGGAGCCGAACCGGAAGGCGGTAAGGACAGCGGTGACCCGGGAACCGGCGGAGGTGGCGGCGGCCAGTCGTCCCCGCGCCGGAGTTCGTTCACCCAGCGCATGGAAGAGCGCTTCCGCCAGCGCTTCGAGGAGCAGTAGCTCTCACACAACGCGAACATGCCGACGAGGCACCGCCTCGTCGGCATGTTCGCGTTGTCATGTCGGCTTCGTGAGTGGGTGATGATGGAGGAATCGGGACGGTGAGTGTCCAGATTCCTCCATCGTCACCCGCCGGGGGTCACTCCCCATCCCGGACCTGGTCACAGCTGCCGTGCCCTATCCCTCCCGCCGGAGGGGCTACTTCTTCGCCCGCCGCAGTGACCGCGGGAACAGGCGGCCCTTCCACGACATGGGCGCGTTCCGTTTCAGGCTGTTGCGCACCTCGTCGAAGGCCGGGCCCAGCTCCTGATCGTCCGCCGGCATGTCCGAGTACCAGGACTTCTCCACGACGCCGATGACCGTCCGCAGGCCGGAGCGGCCCTCCTCGTCCAGGCGGTGCTTCTCGACGACCTTCCGGCCGGCCACCCGCACCGTGTCGCCGTCGGACAGCGGCAGGCCGCGGTCCGCGCATTCGTCCATCAGTTCCCGCCACGCCGCGTCGGCCGCGGCGGGGGAGTGGGACGCGATCTTCTGCAGCCGCAGCCGCCGTTTGATCTCCCGGATCGTCGTGGGCGTGCCGAGCCCGCCGAGGACGACCACGAGCGCCAGCGCGAACCACCACGACACCCAGGCCGCCAGGAACGCGAACGCCGCCACCCACAGGCCGATCGTGATCAGCGGCAGCCAGTTCGTCACGTTCTGGTTGTCCAGGAAGCCGCCGTTCTCGCGGGCGGTCTCGGGCGAGTCCGGGGCGCGGGGCGGGGAAGTTCCCGAGCGCAACAGCGCCCGGTATCGCAGACGCGACCGCACGATCACGACCACGGTCAGCGCGGCCGCCAGCCCACCGAGGATTCCGGCGAGGATCGCGGGCCACAGCGGCTCTTCCTCCTGCTGGTCCCCGTTGCCGTCCGCGCCGAGGTCCGCGCCCGGGTCGCGGGGCGTGCCGGTGGCGGGGGCGCTCGACGCGGGCGCGCTCGGCACTTCCTGGGTGTCGTTGGTCGTGGAGCTGCTCGTGTCGGTCTGCAGGTACGGCGGGACGACCGCGCGGCCGTCGAGCAGCGGGGTCGGGTCGAAGCTGACCCAGCCCTTCGTCTGGAAGTAGACCTCGACCCACGCGTGCGCGTCCTCGGAGCTGATCGAGAGGTAGTCGCCCTTCGGGGTCCCGGAAGTGAAGCCGATGGCGACCCGCGACGGGATACCGACCGACCTCAGCATCACGGCCATCGCGGACGCGTACTGCTCGCAGAATCCGCGCTTGCCGTTGAGGACGAAGTCGGCGAGTGCGTCGGAGTCGGCGGCGTCGGCGGTCTTGGTGTCGTAGACGAAGCCGTTCTGCGCGGTGAAGAACGACCAGATCGCCTGGGTCTTGTCGAAGCTGTTGGACTCGTTTTCCGTCAGCTGCTTGGCCTTCGCGGCCACCCTGGGATCGACGCGGTCGACCTGCACGAACTGCTGCGGTACCTCGGCGAGGCGGGCGTCGTCGAGCCGGAGTTCGTCCTTGGACGGCTCCTTGATCGACGCCGTCTCGGTGTAGGCGGGCGCGTTCTGCTTGGTCGTGGTGAACACGGCACCGCCGACCGGGTCGTAGAGCCAGTTGTCGGCCAGCCCGTTGATCGACCGCGGCGCGCCGTAGATCGGCAGCCAGTTGTCGACCCAGTTCGTCGGCTCGATCCGGATCTCCCGCGCGGGGCCGGCGCCGTCGTCGCCGGGAGCGGGCGGGAGGCCCTTGTTGGCCTGCACACCCTGCTGGGCGCGGCCGTTCTGCGCCAGCCCCCAGCCCTTGTTCGGCGTGTACGTGTCGAGGGTGAACGCGCGCAGCAGACGTTTGTCCGCGCCCATCCCGTAGACCTTGAACAGCTCCACGTTCTCGCCCTGGTCGAGCAGGCCGCGCAGCTGCGTGAACGGCTCGACGCCGAATCCGCCCGCGCCGCCGCGGCCCGCGCCCTGCCCGCCGGGAAGACTGCCGACCGTGCCGATACCGGTGACGGCCGTGCCGATCACCAGGCCCATCGCGATCGCCGCGGCCACCACGCCGACGGGCGCGGACAACGTGCTCGCCGAATTGCCCAGTCCCGGCGCCTCGCGGTTGCGCCAGCGGCGGTGCCGGTGGTTGCCGTCCACGGCGAGCAGCGCGGCGAACGCGGCCGCGCCCAGCAGGAACGTCCACCAGGGCAGCATGTCCTCGGCCAGCGCGGCCGGGACCGCGTACACGCACAGCAGGACCAAGCCGGTCGCGGCCGGCGCGGCGGCGGCCACGGCCAACGTGTCGACCAGGACCGCGACCAGGCCGATCGCGATGGTGATCAGGCAGAGGATCGGCGGCGTGCCTTCGACCGGCGGCAATCCGACGCGGATCTGCTCGGCCGCCGCGGCGAGCACGCCGCGCAGCTCTTCGAGCGCGTCCGGCCCGGGGATGATCTTCAGGATCCCGCTGGTGGTGAACGCCCCGGTGATCAGGAACAGCAGCACCAGCAGCTGCGCCAGGCCGACGACGATGGTCGGCGCGCGCAGCGAGCGCAGGGCGAGCCCGGTGGAGGCGATCAGCACGACGGCGACCAGCAGGTAGCCGAACCACGCCCAGCCGGAGATGACGCCGGTGAGCGAGGTGGAGGCGAACAGCGTGGCCAGCCCGGCGGCGACCGGGGCGAGCACACTGTTCGTCCAGACCGGCGGCGCTTCGGGACGCGGCCGGGGGGTGTGCGGGCGGAGTGGCGCGGTCGCGGTCACAGGCCGCCTCCGATCAGCGTGCCCCGGCGGGTGGCCGTCTGGCACAGTTCGGCCCACACCTGCTGCATCGACGATCCGGGGCCGGCGACGACGACGCCCCAGCCCGCGGCGCGCAGCAGCGCCACCGACTCTTCGGTGGCGGCGGCGCGGGTTTCCGGCCGGTTGACGCCGGAGGACCAGCCGGGGGTGTCGAGCAGCACGGCGAGGCTCCGGATCCCGCGGGGGCGGTACCGGGACAGCTCGTGCACGGATTCGTTGCTGACGGTGCCGAGCACGGCGATGAGTTCCTGTCCTTCGGCCGGGTCGTGGCCGAGGGTGATGTCACGCTGGTGCGCGGGCTGGAGTGCGGCGAGGACGTCGAGCACGACGTTGTCGTAGTGCTCGCCACCTTCGCCGGGGGTGTCGGCCAGGGTCTGGCCGTGTTCGGTGATCAGCCGGACGCGGTGACCGGAGCGGCGCAGGTGCAGGCCGACGGAAGCGGCGAACGAGACTGCCCATTCGAGGCTCGCGGCGGGTCCGGTGCCGTGGTGCGCGGCCGCGCGGTGGTCCAGCAGCACGGTCGTTCCGCCACGCCAGGGCCGCTCCTCGACGCGGACCATGATTTCGTCGCGGCGGGCGGTGGAGCGCCAGTGGACCTTCCGCAGGTCGTCGCCCTGGCGGTACTGCCGGACGATCACGTCCGCCTCACCCTGCCCGGCGTGCAGGCGGATGCTGCCGTCGTCGCCGGCACCGATCCCGGCGCCGCTGGGCAGCCCCCAAAGACCGGCCACCTTCGGCACGACGACCAGCCGGGAATGCCCGATCAGCTCACGTTCGAACTCGCACAGCCCGAACGGGTCGGTGATCGTCGCCCGCAGCGGACCGACCTGCTGGATCCCGCGCAGCACCGGCTGAAGCGGATACCGCAGCGCGACGCGGCGGTCGTGGGGAAGCCGTTCGACGACGAACCGCGGCCGCGAACCCAGCGCGTACGGCACACCGTCTTCGAGCAGCACCTCGCCGGCCGGGAGCCTGCCGTCGCGCCAGAGTTCGAGCTGGACCTCGCCCGGCGAGCCGACCGAGACCCGATCCGGGCGCAGCGAACGAGCCGCGCCCAGCCGCAGCCGGGTCGCCGAGATGAAGAAGGCGACCAGCAGCGGCAGGGCGATGACGAACATCGCGACCCGCAGCAGATCCCGTTCGTTGAGCACCAACGAACAAACCGCCGCGGCGACGCCGGCGGCGAGGAGGCAGCGGCCGCGTGTGGTCAGGCCGGACAGAGCACGCAGCATGGCTCAGATCCAATCAGCCGAGCGAGGCTTGTCCGCTGAGGGCAGGGGCATGGATGGACTCTCTCAGCGGTGGTTCGAGCCCTGCGGGACGGGAACGCGGTGCAGGATCGCGCGGACCACGTCGGTGGCCGAACGACGAGCGGCGTGCGCCTCCGTGGTGAGCACCATGCGATGCGCCAGCACCGGGACCGCGACCGTGTGCAGGTCGTCCGGGACGACGAACTCGCGGCCGGACAGCGCGGCCTGCGCGCGGGAGGCGCGGACCAGCTGCAGGGTCGCGCGCGGCGAGGCGCCGAGGCGGATCTCCGGCGCCTGACGGGTCGCGGACACCAGCTCGACGGCGTACCGGCGGATCTCCGGCGACATGTGCACCGACCGCACGGTCTCGATCAGCCGCTGCACCGACTCACGGTCGGAGACGGGCTCGAGATCGGCCAGCGGGTTGTGCCCGGCGTGCTCGTCGACCATGGCCAGTTCGGCCTGCTGGTCGGGATAGCCGATGGACACCCGCGCGGTGAACCGGTCCCGCTGGGCCTCGGGCAGCGCGTAGGTGCCCTCCATCTCGATGGGGTTCTGGGTGGCGATCACCATGAACGGCTCTTCGAGGTAATACGTCGAGGTGTCGACGGTGACCTGGTGCTCTTCCATGCATTCGAGCAGCGCCGACTGCGTCTTCGGCGAGGCGCGGTTGATCTCGTCGCCGACCACGATGTTCGCGAACACCGGGCCGGGCCGGAACTCGAACCCGCCGGTCTGCCGGTTGTAGATGGACACCCCGGTGACGTCGCTGGGCAACAGGTCCGGGGTGAACTGGATCCGGCTGACGGTGCAGTCGATCGAGCGGGCCAGCGCCTTCGCCAGCGAGGTCTTGCCGACCCCGGGGACGTCCTCGACGAGGAGGTGGCCTTCGGCGAGCAGGGTCACGAGCGCGATGCGGATGACGTCGGGTTTGCCGACCAGTACCCGCTCCACGTTGGCGGCGATCCGCCGCGCGGTCTCGTGCAGTTCGTCGAGCGACGCTGGATTCACCCCAGCCCCTTGCCGGGGGCCCGCCCCCGCCGCGCCGACACGGCCGTTCTGCCGGCCGCTGACCGAGCCGGCGGCCGTGGGGTACGGCGCTTGCCCGGTTGTCTGCTCACCCTGCTGTTCGCCGGGCGTCGCAGACTGGATTCTCGACGTCACTCGACCTCCTGATGCCGCGTGGCTGGATGTCCGCTAGGTCTGCTGAAGGGCAGCTTTTCAACGCCCGAGTGGTCCCTCGGGCAGCGGTCAGCCTCCCACGAAGTGTGTCAAACTCGGGCGAACTCTCGGGGGGAACCCCGCCAACCCCAGTCGATGACTCTGTGCAACCAGAGACTTTACCTCGATCAGGTGAGGTGAGCGCGTTTTCGGGTGCTCCCGCTGACGCCTGGTTTTGTCGTATGCTCCGGTGCGAGGTCGCTCGACTACGGAGAGGCGTAATCGCATATGAGCGAGGTGAGCACCGCCGAACCCAGGTTCGACTTGAGCGGATTCGCGGTCGCGCCGGAGTTGGCCGCCGACGCCCACGTGAAGATCTCCGCCCTGCAGGACGTGGTCGGCCAGATGGTCCGTGAGGCCAAGGTCCTCGGCCGCACGGTTCCCCTCGGCGGGGGATACGCGGACGAGGTCGGCAAGTTCATGGCGCAGTACGGGATCGGCGCCGAAGGCTCCGCGGTCGAGGCGCTCACGGCGTTCGGCAAGGAACTCGAGGCGCTCAAGAACCGGATCGAGAAGGCCCTGGCCCGCTACACCCGCCAGGATGAACAAGCGGCGGCGGACGTGGACTGTGTCGGCGGCTGAACCCATGAGCTCCCGCCTTCCTCGGCTCGCCCTCTGCGGCGCGCTCGCCGTCATGACAGTGTCCGCCTGCGGGCAAGGGGCCACGGGTCAGGCGAAGCTTCCGGCCGCCGCGGACGGTGCGGGCCCGGCTCCTTCGTCCTCGGCGTCCTCGGCGCCCGCGCCGGATCGCGGTGTGGATCCGTGCGCGCTGCTCGGCCCGCAGGACCGGTCGACGGCCGGGATCAACGTGCTCGGCGTCGCGAAGGAGATCAACGGCGCCCGCGCCTGCGACTGGACGGTGCCCGCGACCTTCGGCGTCACCATCACCGTGGACGAGCGGAACGGCCTGACGGACCTGGAGGTCGCGCGCAAGACCGCCGCCAAGATCAAGGTCGGCAGCCGGGACGCGCTCAAGGTCGCCGACAAAAAGGCCGCCGACGGGACCTGCGCGGTCCTGCTCGGCATGGGGGAGAAGGCGAGCGTCCAGATCGACGTGAGCAACACGAACTTCACCGACACCCCGCTCGCCTGCGAGCGCGCGGTGAAGGTGGCGGGACTGGCCGAACCCAAACTGCCTTAGGAGAACTGCCGTGCTTGAAGGAGAGACGCCGGGGCGCGAGGTCCCGGTCGCGGCCACGCGATACGAGGCCTACAGCCACGAAGCTCTGGCCGCCGAAGTCGAAGCGGGCAACGACCCCGAGGCGGCGGGCGGTATCGGCGCCGCCTGGGACGCGCTCGCCCGGCGCATGAACGACGCGACGTCCGAGTTCGCCGGACTGGTCGGCAGCAGCGAAGAGAACTGGCGCGGGGAAGCGGGCGACGCGCTCCGAGGCGTGCTTGCCAAGGCGTCCGGCTGGCTGACCTGGTCCGCGGATCTCTCGTCCGTGCTCGGGAAGGCCGTCGCCGGACAGGCCGAGGCGGCCGCGCGGGCCCGGGCCGACATGCCGCCGCCGGTGGACTACGACCCGGGCGCGATGATTCGCGGCGCGGCCGCCCGCGGGAACCTCGCGCTCCTCGCCGCGCTCGCCGACGAGATGGAGGCCAAGCACGCGGAGGCCGAAGAGGCCCGGCGCAAGGCCGTCGACGTCATGAACACCCGCGATGCCTCACTGCGTTCGCTGACCCCGCAGGTCTCCTTCGGAAAGCCACCGGAGCTGGGGCGGTCTTGATCCGCGTTTCCGCGTCGGCGTTCGATGTCCTCTGGTCCGACCTGGGGCACGCGGCCCCGCCCTGGCCGCTGTCGGTCCGCAGCGTCGGCGCCACGGAAGCGGAACGCGCCGAGATCCGCGACGCGGTCTACGAAAACCTCACCGAACGAGGCCTCTATGACGGGGACCGGCTCGACGCCGCCCTGGAAGCGCGGCTGGACCTGCTCGCTCACGCCGAGGTCTACGTCGAATGCGAGGCTCTGGCCGACATGACGGCCGAAACCCCGTTCCGCGCGGTCGCGGCCGCGCGCGGACGGCACGGCGTACTGGCCACCCAGCCGGAACAGACCATCGCGCTTTCCGGGATCGGCGACGGCGAGGTGTTCGCCGCGATCGTCGACGTCCTGCCCGAGCTGCGGCCCGGCCCCGGCTACGGCATCAGCCTGCCCGCGGCGCGTTTCGACGGTGACCTCGAAGATCCGGTGTTCGGCGACGGCGGACGCTCGTCGGCCTCGGACAACCAGCTGCGCGAGGTGCTCGCGATCCAGGCCCGGCCGGTCTACAGCGCGGGCCAGTTCACCGTGCGGACCCGCGACCGTGGCGGCCGTGCACACCGGGCCGGCGGGCTGACCTGGTTCGACACCGACGTCGGCGCGTACTGCGCGGCGCGGACCGAAGGCCGGGGCGGGCGAGCATGGGTCACTGTGTCCCCTGTGGACGGTCCGCGGCTGGCCGCGCGTCTCGCTTCGCTGCTGGACCCGGACCGCTGACCTGGAGCCGGTCGCTACGGGGCTCTCCGCTGCGACACGCGAGGGTGAGGTGTCCCCAATGCCACATTGGGCGCGCTGGGATCCGGCAAACGCGGGTCACCGCCGAGGTGGGTGACGGGATGTCCTTTGTCGACATGTCATCGGATGAACCGACGTCGTCACCCTCCACAGTGTCCCCACCGTCCCCACCGTCCTGACCGTCCCCCACCGGATTCCCCACTTCCGCCCCCCTTTCGCCCCACAGCAGGGTTCCGGCGGCCGATATCCGGACGCATCAGGCATGGATGAGGTTGCTTCGATACCCGGCCAGGGGGATCTTGGCCACCGTCCCCCACCAAGCCCCCACCTGGCCCCACCTGGCTGACCAGCGAAAACGTCTGACACGACGGAGTGGTGGCGGCTTTCGCCGCGTTGACTGTGGTGAAAAGTGGGGTACGGTGGTGCGCAGTGGGGCAGAAGGGAGCCCCGTGGCCGAGTTCGGTTGTTCGCAGCCGGGATCGGTAGGGAGGTGGAGCCGATGTTCCTCGGCACCCACACCCCGAAACTGGACGACAAAGGGCGGCTCACGCTGCCCGCGAAGTTCCGCGACGCGCTCGCCGGTGGGCTGATGGTCACCAAGGGACAGGATCACTGTCTCTTCGTCTTTCCCCGGACCGAGTTCGAGCAGATGGCGAGGAAGGTCGCCGACGCCCCGTTCACGAACGAGGCGGTCCGGGCCTACCAGCGTTATCTCTTCGCCGGGACGGACGAACAACGCCCGGACGGGCAAGGACGTATCGCGATCGCGTCCGAGCTCCGACGCTATGCCGGGCTGAACAAGGAGTGCGTGGTGATCGGGGCGATCACCAGGCTGGAGATCTGGGACGCCCAAGCGTGGCAGGGCTACCTGGACGAACACGAGGACAGCTACGCGAAGGCTCGAGAGGAAGTTCTGCCGGGCGTCTTCTAGACGTGACCGAGGAAGCACCCACGCCGTCGGGGGGCGCGGGTTCACGCTTCGGGCACGCCGGGAACCGTCCACACGGATGCCGTGAGGCCTCTGTCCGCTCAGTGGCCCTGGTACACCTTCCCCGGTACCAGGTCAGCAGGCGGGCGGACAGGGACCTGACGGCATCCGGCATCTTCCCCGGCACTACAGGAAAGGGGGGAAGACATGGCAGACGAACACGAGCACGTTCCGGTGCTGCTGAGGCGAATCGTCGAACTGTTCGCGCCGGTCTTCTCCGACCGCGAGGCCGTGCTGGTCGACGCGACCGTCGGACTCGGCGGTCACTCCGACGCGCTGCTCACCGCGTTCCCCGGGCTGCGCCTGGTCGCACTCGACCGTGACCCCCACGCGCTGGAACTGTCCGCGAAACGGCTTGCGCCGCACGGTGATCGTGTCGACTTCGTGCACGCCGTCTACGACGAGATGCCGTCCGCGCTGCAAGAGCTCGGACTGTCCAGAGTGGACGGAATCCTGTTCGACCTCGGGGTCTCCTCGATGCAGCTGGACCGTGCCGAGCGTGGTTTCGCCTACTCCAAGGATTCCCCGCTCGACATGCGGATGGACCCGACCACCGGGATCACCGCGGCCGACGTGCTCAACACCTACGCCCCCGGCGAGCTGATCCGGATCCTGCGCGACTACGGCGAGGAACGATTCGCCCAGCGGATCGTCAAAGCCGTTGTGGCGGAACGAGAGAAGGAACCCTTCACGCGCAGCGGGCGGCTGGTGGAACTGTTGTACGACGCGGTCCCCGCGGCGAGCAGGCGGACCGGCGGGCATCCGGCGAAGCGCACGTTCCAGGCGTTGCGGATCGAGGTCAACGGCGAACTGGAGGTGTTGCGGCGAGCGATGCCGCGAGCACTGTCCTGCCTCGCCGTCGGCGGCCGCATCGTCGTGGAGTCCTATCAGTCCCTCGAGGACAGGCTGGTCAAGCAAGCCTTCGCGGAACTGGCGAAATCCCGGACGCCGGAAGGGCTTCCGGTGGAACTGCCGGGCCACGGCCCGGAATTGAAACTGCTCACCAGAGGGGCTGAGAAGGCCGGCGAGGCGGAGACCGAACAGAACACACGGGCCGCCTCCGTGCGGCTGCGAGCCGCCGAACGGATCGGAGACCGAGCACGATGACCGCTCCCGCGAAGTCCCGCGGCCGCCGGACACCGGCGCCCGGACGGCGTGCCCGCGCGACCAGCACGGTCGACGAGACGGCGGACGCCACCGAGACCACGACGTCCACCCGCGCCTCCCGCGGCCGGACGTCGGCGGCCGAACGCGCCTACGCCCGCCGCGCCCAGCGCGCCGACCTGCTGCAGCGAGACCAGCAACGCAACCGCCCCGACGCCGAAGGCGGCGCGGTCAAGGAAGAGCCGAAGAAGCTCAAGCTGCGCTGGCCGCGTTCGCGCGCGTCGTTCGTGCTGATGATGATGGGCATGCTGGCCGTCGGCGTGGCGTGCACGCTGTGGCTGACCACGCAGGCCATCGCCGATTCGTACCGGCTCGAACAACTCCGTACCACCAACGCCGGGCTCGCCGAGGCGAAAGAACGGTTGCAGCGCGAGGTCGCGAAGGCCGAGTCGCCCGCATCGCTGGCACCCAAGGCCAGGGAACTGGGCATGGTGCCCGGCGGCGACCCCGCGCATATCGTGGTCGGCCCGGATGGACAGTCCACTGTGGTCGGTGAGCCGAAGAAGGCCGAAGCCGACGCGCCCGTCACCTCGGCCGATTCGACGTCGCCTCCGCCCGCCGAGGGCACGCAGCAGGGCACGCCGTACGAGGGAGACCAGCCCGCGGTACCGCAGGAGAACGCCCCGGCGCAGGGAGGTCAGTGATGCCACCCGGCCGCCCGGCGCAGGCCAGGGCACGGTCGGCGGGCAGCGCGCGGCGGACCTACGCCGCCGGGACCCGCCGTGCCACCGCCCGGCGGGGCAACGGCGGAAACCCGAGCCGGTTCACCGGCGTCCGGATCCTGTTGATCGTCGTGATGGTGCTCGCCGGCCTCAAACTGGTGCAGGTGCAGTGGTTCGAGGCCGGCGCGCTGTCCGAGGCGGCGGAACGGCAGCGGACGTCGGTGATCGAAAGTCCCGCGCAGCGCGGGTCCATCCTGGACCGCAACGGGACGAAGATCGCGTTCAGCGTCGAGGTGCGGACTCTCGCGGTGAGCCTGAACTGGCTCCACAAGACGAGGGCCGACTTCGCCGCGAAGAACCCGGCCAAGGGCAATACCTTCGAGACCGAGGTGGCGGGCGCGGCGAAGCTGATCGCGGCCAAGCTGCCGGGGGTGATCACCGAGCAGGAACTGCTGGACAAGTTCCATAAGCCGGACGGCTTCACCTACCTGGTCCACGACATCGAACCGTCGGTCGCCGAGTCGATCGTCAAGGAATACCCGTGGATCAGCGTCGAGAAGCGCTCGAAGCGCGAGTATCCCGGCGACTCGATCGGCGCGAACATCGTCGGATACGCGAACTGGCGCACCGACGACAAGGACGTCTCCAAACACAACCTGCACGGTGGCTACGGTCTCGAGGCCTCGCGGGACAACGACCTCGCCGGAACGCCGGGCCGCAAGATCGTCAACACCCGGAACGGCAACGACAACCTTGTCATCCCCGGCACCGAACGGGACATCCAGAACGCCGTCCCGGGTTCGGACCTGCAGCTCACGATCGACACCGACCTGCAGTACGAACTGCAGCGGCAGCTGAGCGAGTATGTCGCCAAGTCGAAGGCCAAGGGCGGCCAAGCGGTCATCATGGACTCGAAGACCGGCGAGGTCTACGCGCTGGCCAACGACAAGACCGTCAACCTCAACGATCCGGCTTCGCGCAGTGAGACGGAGAACCTGAACAACCGCGCGGTGACCACGCCGTTCGAACCCGGTTCGGTGAACAAGATCGTCACCGCCGCGGGCGCGATCGACGCGGGCATCACCACGCCGGAGTCGACACTGGCGGTACCGGGTTCGCTGCAGGTCGCGGACAAGGTCGTCAAGGACGCCTGGCACCACGGCACGCAGCAGTTCACCACCACCGGTATCTTCGCGAAGTCGTCGAACGTCGGAACCCTGTTGCTGGCGCAGAAGCTCGGCGAGGACCGGTACGCGGACCTGCTCAAGAAGTTCGGTCTCGGCCATCGCACGGGTCTCGGCCTCCCGGGCGAGAGCCCGGGCGTCGTCCCGCCGCGCAACCAGTGGTCGGCCACGACCTTCGGGAACCTGCCGATCGGGCAGGGACTTTCGATGACGGTCGTGCAGATGGCCGGGATGTATCAGGCCATCGCGAACGACGGGCTGCGCGTGGAACCCCGGGTGGTCAAGGCGAAGATCAACCCGGACGGGACACTCGTTCCCGAATCGGCGCCGAAGACCGTTCAGGTCATCAGCCCCCAGGCGGCGAAGACCGTGCGCGACATGATGCGCGCCGTCACGCAGAAGGGTCGCGGGCAGCAGAGCGGCACCGGGCCGAAGGCGGCGCTTGAGGGTTACCAGATCTCCGGTAAGACGGGCACCGGCCAGCAGGTCGATCCGCAGACGAAGACCTACAGCAACCACTTGTACAACATCACCTTCGCCGGGATCCTGCCCGCCGACAACCCGCGGTTCGTGGTCGGCATCCGGCTCGACGCCCCGGACGCTACCCTGCAGCAAGGACTCTCGGCCGCGCCGCTGTTCCACTCGGTGGCCGCGTACCTGGCGCAGCGATTCCAGATCCCGCTTTCGGACGGCCCGTCGCCTCAGGTCCCGCTGGTCCTCTCCTGACGTGACACGCGTGCTCGGAAGCGGAACTCGCGTGCTCGAAGGCGGAACTCGCGTGCTCGAGGGCGGAACTCCTGCATCGCGGGTGATCCGGCCGCAGACACGCGAGATCCGGGTGGGCACACGCGAGATCCGGCTCCGGACACGCGTGATCCGGCTCCGGACACCCCGGCAGAGCGGCCCCGGCACTCGACGACGCGAAAGCCACTTTCGCGACGTCCAACGGTGCGAAAGTGGCTTTCGCGACGTCGGTGACCGGCGCGGGGGCGTGAGCCGCGCTCGTCGCTGTGCGTGAACGGGCTTCCGCGCTGAGCACCGCGCGGAAAGGTGGGCACGTCGAGTCTCGCTGTCCTCAAGCGACAGTCGGAAGCCCTTGCGTGCCAAGGAGAGCTCACGAAACCCATTACCACGGACGTGATCGTCGCGTGCACACACCGCACCGCTTCAGTCACCCGAATGCCGCGCCGGTAACCTCCTTGGCTGTGTCGGTGCCTACTTCAGATCCCCGCAGCGGTCCCGCCGTCGAAAGCGGGTCCGGCGCGACGGCTGCCCAGGTCCCGGACAGCCCGGTCAAGGCCGTCGCCGCACCCCCTCGTCCGGCCAGGATCGAGCCGATGCCGCTGGGCACGCTGCTCGCCAGGGCGGGCGCCCGGCTCGTGGTGGGCGGCGACGACTATCCGGCCGCGGCCGAGTTGACGGTCACGGGCAGCACGCTGCGCGCGCAGCACGTCCTCCCCGGTGACCTCTTCGCCGCGCTTCCGGGAGCCCGCGCCCACGGCGCGGACTTCAGTGGCCAGGCCATCGCCGCCGGCGCGGCCGCCGTGCTCACCGACGAGGCCGGTGCCGAGCGCCCGATGCTCCGCGACGCCGGCGTGCCGATCCTGGTGCACCCGGACCCGCGTGCCGCCCTCGGCGAGATCGCCGCCTGGATCTACGGCGAGCCGTCGCTGGAACTTTCCGTCCTCGGTATCACCGGGACGTCCGGCAAGACCACGACGTCGTACCTGGTCGACGCCGGGCTCAAGGCGGCCGGGCTGACCACCGGGCTGATCGGCACGGTCGAGACCCGGATCGCGGGGGAGCGGCTGGCCAGCGGGTTCACCACCCCCGAGGCGCCGGATCTGCAGGCCCTCCTCGCGGTGATGGTGGAGCGCGGGGTCACGCACGTCCCGATGGAGGTCTCCAGCCACGCGCTGTCGCTGGGCCGGGTCAACGGCACGCGTTTCGCGGTGGGCGCCTTCACCAACCTCTCCCAGGACCACCTGGACTTCCACAAGGACATGGAGGAGTACTTCGCCGCCAAGTCGCTGCTGTTCGACGGCCGCTCCACCGCCGAGGTGGTCGTCGTCGACAGCGCCTGGGGCCACGCACTCCTCACCCCGCACACGGTGACCGTGTCCACCGAGCCGGGAACGGACGCGCTGTGGCGCGCCACCGACCTGACCCCCACCCCGGCGGGGGAGCAGACCTTCACCCTCCACGGCCCCGACGGACTCGCCGCGTCGGCGAAGATCCCGCTGCCGGGTGAGTTCAACGTGGCGAACGCCGTGCTCGCGGCCGCGATCCTCGACACCGCCGGTGTCCCGCTCGAAGCCATCGTCGCCGGGCTCGCCTCGGTCGAGGTGCCGGGCCGGATGGAGCGGGTGTACCTCGGCCAGCCGTTCACCGCCGTCGTCGACTACGCGCACAAGCCCGCCGCGGTCGCGCAGGGGCTCGACGCGCTGCGCGCCCGCACCGAGGGCCGGATCATCACCGTCCTCGGCTGCGGCGGGGACCGCGACACCGCGAAGCGCCCGGTGATGGGCGAGGCGGCGGTGCGGCGCAGCGAGGTGCTGATCGTGACCGACGACAACCCGCGTTCGGAGGATCCGGCCGCGATCCGGGCGGCGATGCTGGCCGGTGCCCGCAACGCCGGGCCCGCACTGGGCGGCGAGATCATCGAGATCGCCGACCGCCGGGAAGCCATCATCCACGCGGTCGAACTCGCCCGGCCCGGTGACATCGTGCTCATCGCGGGCAAGGGCCACGAGACCGGCCAGGAGGTCCAGGGGGTCGTGCACCCGTTCTCCGACCGGGAAGAGCTGGCCTCCGCCATCCGCAGACGTCTGGAGACAGAGTGATCGTGCTCAGCCTGGCCGAGATCGCCGCCATCGTCGGCGGCAGGCTGCATCGGACCGACGGGACCGCCGAGGTCACCGGAAGCGTCGAATTCGACACCCGCGAGATCACGCCCGGCGGACTGTTCGTCGCGCTGCCCGGCGCGAAGGTCGACGGCCATGATTTCGCCGCGCGGGCCGTCGAGTCCGGCGCCGTCGCGGTACTCGCGGCCCGCGAGGTCGACGCCCCTGCCGTGATCGTGCCGCCGTTGGACGGCGGCGTGGCCCACGAGCGGGCCTTCGCGCTGGTCTCGGACAAGGACGGGGCGGGTGCCGCGGTGCTGGCCGCGCTCGCCAAGCTCGCCCGGCACGTGGTCCAGAAGCTGGCAGGCGACCACCTGACCGTGGTCGGGGTCACCGGTTCGGCGGGCAAGACCTCCACCAAGGACATCATCGCCCAGCTGCTGGAGCCGCTCGGCCCGACGGTGGCACCGCCGGGCTCGTTCAACAACGAGCTGGGCCACCCGTGGACGGCGCTGCGGGCCGACGACACGACACGGCAGCTCGTGCTGGAGCTGTCCGCCCGCGGACCCGGCCACATCGCCGAACTGGCGGCCATCGCGCCGCCGCGGATCGGTGTCGTGCTCAACGTCGGCACCGCGCACGTCGGCGAGTTCGGTTCGCGCGAAGGCATCGCCAAGGGCAAGGGCGAACTCGTCGAGGCGCTGCCGAGCGCGGAGGACGGCGGTGTCGCGGTCCTGAATCTCGACGACCCGTACGTCGCGGCGATGGCGAGCCGGACGAAAGCACGGGTGGTGTTCGTCGGCGAGAGCGAGTCCGCGCGGGTCCGCGCGGTCGACATCACCCTCGACGGGGAAGCGCGCGCGTCGTTCCGCCTGGTCACCCCGGACGGCGAAGCGCCGGTGAAACTGCCGCTCTACGGTGAGCACCAAGTCGGCAACGCGCTCAGCGCGGCCGCCGTGGCGCTGGAAATGGGCTCGACGGTCGAGGAGGTCGCGGCCCGCCTGTCGAGCCTCGAGCGGCGTTCGGACCGCCGCATGGAGGTCACCACCCGGGCCGACGGCGTCACGGTGCTCAACGACTCGTTCAACGCCAGTCCCGAGTCGATGCGGGCCGCCCTCAAGGCGCTCGCGTCGATGAGCGCGAACCGCCGTTCCTGGGCCGTGCTCGGCGTGATGGGCGACCTCGGCGACAACTCGGTCGCGGCGCACGACGGCATCGGCAGGCTCGTCGTCCGGCTCAACATCGACAAGCTCGTGGTCATCGGCCAGGCCGCCGCGGCCACGCACCAGGGTGCCCAGCAGGAGGGTTCCTGGGGCGAGGAGTCGGTACTGGTACCCGACGTCGAGGCAGCCATCGCCCTGCTGCATGATCAGCTCCGCGCGGGGGACGTGGTGCTGGTGAAGGCCTCCAAGGCCGCCGCGCTGTGGCGAGTGGCCGAAGCCGTGCTCGCCGCCCCCGCACCGATCGCTGAATCCCCTGTAGTACCCCCTTCCCCCTCTCAAGAACGCTCGAACGGTGGTGACGCGTGATCAGCATCCTGATCGCGGCCGCGGCGGGCCTGCTGGTCTCCATCCTCCTCACTCCCTATCTGATCCGGGTGTTCTCCCGGCAGGGCTTCGGCCAGGAGATCCGGGAGGAAGGGCCGCAGGGACACAAATCCAAACGCGGTACCCCGACGATGGGTGGTGTCGCGATCATCATCGCGATGGTCGTCGGGTATTTCGTGGCGCATCTGATCAGTTCGCTCAGCGGCGGCAACGGCACCGGCGGCCCGTCCGCTTCGGGGCTGCTGGTCCTCTTCCTGGCCGTGGGCCTCGGGCTCGTCGGGTTCCTCGACGACTTCATCAAGATCCGCAAGCAGCGCAACCTCGGGCTGAACAAGACCGCGAAACTGGTCGGCCAGCTGGTGGTCACGATCGTCTTCGCGATCATGGCCCTGCAGTTCGCCGACGAGCGCGGGCTGACCCCGGCCTCGGAGAGCCTGTCCTACGTGCGGGACCTCGCGCTGATCACCTTCCCGTCGGTGTTCTTCGTGATCTTCTGCTACATCGTCATCTCGGGCTGGTCGAACGCGGTGAACTTCACCGACGGCCTCGACGGCCTCGCCGGTGGCACCGCGGCGATGGTGCTGGCGACCTACGTCGTCATCGCCTTCTGGCAGACCCGCCTCTCGTGCGCGGTCACCCCGCAGGCCGCCTGCTACGACGTCCGCGACCCGCTGGACCTGGCCGTGGTGGCCGCCGCGGCGACCGGCGCCTGCGTCGGGTTCCTCTGGTGGAACGCGGCCCCGGCGAAGATCTTCATGGGTGACACCGGTTCGCTGGCCCTCGGTGGCCTCGTCGCCGGCCTGTCGATGACCACCCGCACCGAACTGCTCGCCATCGTCATCGGCGGCCTGTTCATGGTCGAGATGATCTCGGTGGTCGCGCAGATCGCGGTGTTCCGCACGACCAGGCGGCGGCTGTTCCGGATGGCCCCGTTCCATCACCACTTCGAACTCGCGGGCTGGGCGGAGACCACGGTCATCATCCGGTTCTGGCTGCTCTCGGCCGTCTGCTGCATGTTCGGTCTCGGGCTGTTCTACAGCGAGCAACTCGGCCTCGGAGGATAAGCGGTGGAACTGGCCGGTCGTCACGTCCTCGTCGCCGGAGCCGGGGTCACCGGCAAATCCATCGTCCCCGTCCTGGCGGACCTGGGCGCACGGATCACCGTCACCGACGGCGACGCCGGACGGCTGGCGGAACTCGAAGGCCTCGGCGCCGAGTTGGTGCCCGGTCTCGCTGTGCCGCCCGAAGGGGTCGAGCTGGTCGTGACCAGTCCCGGCTGGAAGCCGTCTTCGCCGTTGCTGGTGGCGGCGGCCGAGGCGGGGATCGAGGTGATCGGCGACGTCGAGCTGGCGTGGCGCGTCGGGCGGCTGCGCGACAAGCCGCCGGTGTGGCTCGCGATCACCGGGACCAACGGCAAGACCACCACGGTCGGGATGCTGGAGTCGATCCTGCGTTCCGCCGGGGTCGACGCCGTGGCCTGCGGGAACGTCGGCTTCGCGGTGCTCGACGCGGTGCGGGCCGGGCACGAGGTGCTCGCCGTGGAGCTGTCGAGTTTCCAGCTGCACTGGTCGTCCACGCTGGCCCCGCTCGCGTCGGTGGTGCTGAACCTGGCCGAAGACCACCTCGACTGGCACGGCTCGATGGAGGAGTACGCGGCCGCGAAGGGGCGGGTCCACACTCACTCCCGGAACGTGGTGCACAACGTCGGCGAGCCGTGGTCCGCCCGGCTCGCCGACGAGCACGCGCCCGCGGACGCCCGCCGTATCGCCTTCGGCATGGACACCCCGCGCCCCGGCGAACTCGGGATCGTGGAAGACCTGCTGGTGGACCGTGCCTTCGTCGCCGACCCGGCGACCACCGCCGACGAACTCGGCACGCTGGCCGACGTCCGGCCCGCCGGCCCGCACAACGTCTCGAACGCCCTCGCCGCGGCCGCGCTGGCCCGCGCGTACGGCGTCACCGGCGAGGACGTCGCCAAGGGCCTGCGTGAGTACCGGCCCGCCCCGCATCGCGCCGAGGAGATCGGCGAGATCGACGGCGTCCGGTACATCAACGATTCCAAGGCGACCAACCCGCACGCGGCGAGCGGATCGCTGCGCGCGCATCTGGACGTCGTCTGGATCGCCGGTGGCCAGCTCAAAGGCGCTTCCGTGGACGAGCTCGTCGGCTCGATCGCCGGGCGGCTGCGGGGAGTCGTCCTGTTCGGCGTGGATTCACCCGTGATCGCCGCCGCCGTTGCGCGACACGCGCCCGATGTCCCGGTCGAGAGCCTCCCTTCGGGTGACGATGACACCATGACTGCGGCGGTGAAGGCGGCCCGCGCCCTGGCGCGCCCTGGAGACGTGGTGCTGCTGGCCCCCGCCGCGGCGTCGTTGGACATGTATTCGAGCTACGGCGAGCGCGGCGACGCGTTCGCGCGAGCGGTCCGTGTCCTGCGCGACGGTGCGGGGGAGACCAGTGACGGCGGTTGAGGAGAGAAAGCGCGAGTCGGCGCCGCGCAAGCGCCGTGAACGCAAGGAAAGCCCGTTCGTCGCCTTCCGCACCGCGCTGACGGCGTGGCTTTCGCGGCCGCTCGCCTCGTTCCACCTGGTGCTGGCACTCACCGGCGTGCTGACCGTGATCGGCATCGTGATGGTGCTGTCGGCCTCGTCGGTCGCTTCGGTCAACCCCAAGACCGGCACCGGCGTGTACGCCCAGTTCAGCAAGCACATCATGTTCGTCGGCATCGGCGCGGTGGTGTTCTGGGTCGGGCTGCGGGTGCCGCTGGAACGCGTCCGGCGGCTTTCGGCGACGGCGACCGTCGCCTGCCTCGGGCTGCTCGTGCTGGTGCTGACTCCGCTCGGAACCGAACTCAACGGCTCGCGGGGCTGGTTCCGGTTCGGCGGGTTCGCCTTCCAGCCGGTCGAGGCGGCGAAGGTCGCGCTGGCCTTCTGGGGCGCGCACATCCTGGTGATCAAGTACAACATCATCAACCAGTGGCGGCATCTGCTCGTCCCCGTCGTGCCGATCGCGCTGCTGATGTTCGCGCTGGTCATGATGCAGCCCGACCTGGGCGGCACGATCACCCTCGCGGTGGTGCTGCTGGCCCTGTTGTGGTTCGCGGGCGCGCCGAAGCGGCTGTTCGGCGTCATCCTCGCGGGTGGTCTCGTCGGGGTCCTGGTGCTGGCCATCATCGAGCCGTACCGGCTCGCGCGGGTCCTGTCGTTCGTCTCCGGCGACCCCGACACCAGCGCGGACGGCTTCCAGGCCAACCAGGCGAAACTCGCGCTCGCCGACGGCGGGCTGTTCGGCAAGGGCCTCGGCCAGGGCCAGTCCAACTGGGGCTACCTGCCGAACGTGCAGAACGACTTCATCTTCGCCCTGATCGGCGAGGAACTCGGTTTCATCGGCTGCGTGGTGGTGCTGGGGCTGTTCGCCGGCGTCGCCATCGTGGGCCTGCGGATCGCCACCCGGAACCTCGACCCGTGGATCCGCATCGTGTCCGGCACGCTGACCGTGTTCCTGGTCGCGCAGGCGGGTATCAACATCGGCTACGTCGTCGGCCTGCTGCCGGTCACCGGGGTGACACTGCCGTTGATCTCCTACGGCGGGACGTCGCTGGTGATCACCATGCTCATCATGGGGATCCTCGCCAACGCCGCCCGGCACGAACCGGAGGCGGTGGCCGCACTGCGCTCGCAGGGGCCAGGTAAATTCGGACGCCTGCTGAGGCTTCCCGCGCCCGAGCCGTACCGCCCGCCCGCCAAACGCAAGGGCTCCGCGGCCAGGGGAGGCGCCGCCAAGGCGGCGAGGCCCGCGCCGAGGACGGCGAGGCCTTCGCCCGCTCAGGAACGGCGCCGTTCGGTACGGGAACCCGGCAGGAGGACGGCCGCGCGAACGGCGGTGAACCGCGGTACCGCGAAACGGGGTACCGCAAATCGGAGAGGTCATAGGTGAACAACCCCGTCAGAGCCGACGCAGCAGCCGAGGTCGCCGGCAAGGCGCCGGTGGTCGTGGTCGCCGGCGGCGGCACCGCAGGGCATATCGAACCTGCGCTCGCCCTCGCGGACGCGGTGATGCGCCTGCGTCCCGACGCGAAGGTGATCGCGCTGGGAACCGAGCGCGGGCTGGAGAACAAGCTCGTCCCCGCGCGGGGCTACCGGCTGGAGCTGATCCCGCCGGTGCCGATGCCGCGCAAGCCGACGCCCGAACTGCTGAAGATGCCGCTTAAGGTCCGCGACGCGGTCAAGCGCACCCGTGAGGTCCTCGATCGGGTCGGCGCGGACGTCGTCGTCGGCTTCGGCGGGTACGTCGCGCTTCCGGCGTACCTCGCCGCGCGCGGCCGCACACCGATCGTGGTGCACGAGGCCAACGAGAAACCGGGCCTGGCGAACAAGGTCGGCGCACGGTTCGCCGTCCGCGTCGCGGTCGCCGTCCCGGGGACCCCGCTGGCGAAGGCCGAGGTCATCGGCATCCCGCTGCGCCGCTCCATCACTTCGCTCGACAGGGCCGCGCTGCGCGCCGAAGCCCGTGAGCACTTCGGGCTCGACCCCGACGCCCCGACACTGCTGGTCTTCGGCGGTTCGCAGGGCGCGGTGTCGATCAACGGCGCCGTTTCCGGCGCCGCCAAGGAGTTCGCGGACGCCGGTGTCGGCGTCCTGCACGCCCACGGGCCGAAGAACACGCTGGTCGTCCAGGAGTTCCCCGGAAGGCCCGCGTATGTTCCCGTGCCGTACCTGGAACGCATGGACCTGGCCTACGCCGCCGCCGACGCGGTGCTGTGCCGCTCGGGCGCGATGACCGTCGCCGAGGTTTCGGCCGTCGGCCTGCCCGCGGTGTTCGTCCCGCTGCCGTACGGCAACGGCGAGCAGGCGGTCAACGCCCGTCCCGCGGTCGACGCGGGTGCCGGTCTGATGGTCGCCGACGCCGACCTCACCCCCGCCAAAGTCGCGGAGCTGGTGATCCCGCTGGTGTCCGACGCCGACAGGGTCGCGAAGATGAGCGCGGCCGCGGTCGGCCTCGGCCACCGAGAGGCCGACGAGACCCTTGCCAAGATCGTGCTGGAGGCCGCTGGTGCCTGACAATCTCCCCGAAACGCTCAGGCGTGCCCATCTGATCGGGATCGGCGGCGCCGGGATGAGCGGTATCGCGCGGATCCTGCTGGCCCGCGGCGCCCAGGTCTCCGGATCCGACGCCAAGGAGTCGCGCGCGTTCCTTTCGCTGCGTGCCCAGGGCGCCGAGATCGCCGTCGGCCAGCGCGCCGAGAATCTCGACGCCCTCCCCGAGGGCCCGTCCTCGGTGATCGTGTCGACCGCGATCAAGGAGTCCAACCCGGAACTGGCGGCCGCGCGGGAACGCGGGATCACCGTGCTGCACCGCGCGGAGGCGCTGGCCGGGCTGATGGAGGGCAACCGTGTCGCCTGCATCGCCGGGACGCACGGCAAGACGTCGACGACGTCGATGCTGACCGTCGCGCTGCAGCAGTGCCGGCTCGACCCGTCGTTCGCCATCGGCGGCGACCTCAACGAGTCGGGCGCCAACGCGCACCACGGCGAGGGTGGCGTCTTCGTCGCCGAGGCCGACGAAAGCGACGGTTCGTTCCTGGCCTACTCGCCTTCGGTCGCCGTGGTGACCAACGTCGAGCCGGACCACCTGGACCACCACGGCACGGCCGAGGCGTACGTCTCGGTGTTCACCGAGTTCCTCGGCCGGATCGTGCCGGGCGGGCTGCTCATCGTCTGCGGTGACGACGAGGGCGCCGAGAAGCTGGGCGCGCGAGCCTCGGCGCAGGGCATCCGCGTCCGCCGCTACGGGCGTTCCGTCACCGGTGCCGAGGACGTGAAGGTGCTGGACTACGCGCCCGCCCCCGATGGCGGCGTCGTCCGGATCTCTTTGCAGGGCGAGGAAATCGTCCTGCGGGTCGCGGTGCCGGGTGAGCATATGGCGCTGAATGCCATCGCCGCGCTGCTGGCCGGGATCGAGCTCGGCGCGCCGGTCGGAGGACTCGCCGAAGGGCTCGCCGCGTTCGGTGGCGTCCGGCGGCGGTTCGAGTTCAAGGGCCGCTCTGGCGACGTCCGCGTGTACGACGACTACGCGCACCACCCGACCGAGGTCGACGCGCAGCTGCGCGCGGTGCGGACGGCCGCGGGTTCGGGCCGGGTCATCGTGGTCTTCCAACCGCATCTGTACTCGCGTACGAAGACGTTCTCGAAGGAGTTCGCGGCCGCGCTGTCCCTGGCCGACGAGGTCGTCGTGCTGGACGTCTTCGGGGCGCGTGAGAAGCCGGAACCCGGCGTGAGCGGCGCGCTCATCGCCGACCAGATCTCCGGTACCCCCGTGCACTATCAGCCCGCGTTCGACGTCGCGGCGAAGCTCGCGGCGGATCTGGCCGAGCCCGGCGACCTGCTGGTGACCATGGGCGCCGGCGACGTCACGCAGCTCGGCCCGGAGATCCTGGCCGAACTGGACCGGCGGGCGGGCTAGCCATGACGCAGACCGGGGAACGCCGCCGCCCGGCCGAACCCGGTCGGCGTCCGCGCACCCAACGCGCCCAACGCGCCAAGGCGCGGCGCGGCAGGCGGTCCGGGTACGACCGCCGCCGCATCACGCGGCCGGCCAGGCACAAGGAGATGCGACGGCGCTGGGTCGCGCTGCTTTCGGTGCTGACCGTCGTCGCGCTGGTCTACCTGCTGTGGTTCAGCTCGATGCTGGGCGTGCGGCAGGTCGACGTCGTCGGCGCGAATTCCGTGCCCGCGGAACAGATTCGCGCCGCGGCGGCGGTGCCGGACCAGAAACCGATGCTGCGTCTGGACACCGACGACATCCGCGACCGCGTGGCGCAGATGCCCGGCATCGCCACCGTCGACGTCTCCCGGTCGTGGCCGAGCACCATCGAGATCACCGTGACCGAACGTGCCGCGATCGCCTTCTTCGACAGCGGACCCGGCGGTGACGGCATCCACCTCGTCGACGGCGGGGGAGTGGTGTTCAAAACCGTCAAGGAGCGGCCCGCCGGGCTGCCCGAACTCAAGCTGCCGTCGGTGTCGGCCGACGACCCGGTGACCCGCGCGGTCACCGGCGTCCTCGGCGTGATCCCGCAGCAGCTGCTCAAGCAGGTCACCACCGCGACGGCGAAGACTCCCGGCAGCGTCGAGTTCGCGCTGGCCGACGGGAAGACCGTGCGGTGGGGGACCTCGGCCGACACCGAACGCAAGGCGAAGGTCCTCGCCGCGCTACTCACGCGTGAGGGCAAGGTCTTCGACGTCTCGGCACCCGATCTACCGACGGTCTCCTGAGGCATTTCGTCCTCTGAATGCGGTAGTTCGTGTTGCCTACTACCGCATTCAGAGGACGAAATGCGGGAGGGATCAGCGGGTGACGAGGGCTTCGATGCCGTCCAGCAGGCGCTCCAGGCCGAAAGCGAAGGTCTCGTCGGCGGCTTCGCAGGTGTCCGCGTCGTAGCCGCCGCTTTCCCAGATCCGCGTCATGGCCGGATGCCGTTCCACGTCGAAGTACTTCTCCCAGAACACCGACCGCTGCCCCCACCAGGCGTCGGTCGACTGCCCGGTCTCCTGCTCGACCTGCGCGGTCTCGGCGAAAAGCGTCGCGTTGGCCTGCACGTAGATTTCGATGCTGTTCGCGGCCGCGGCCGCCTTGCGCGGCGCCAGCCCGATATCCGACACCGCCGCGATGAGGTACTCCTGGCCCGCCATCAGCCCGGGGCCGAGCACCGGCCGCACCATCGACGTCGACCGCAGCCACGGATGTGCCCGGAACACGGCCAGGGTGCGGTCGGCGTAGAGCCGCACCTGCTCGCGCCAGCCGTCCGGCCGGGGATCACCCGGGCCGGGGAGGGCTCGTTCGGCGAGCACCGAGTCCACCATGAGGTCGAGCAGTTCCGTCTTGCCGGGGACGTAGGTGTAGAGCGTCATCGTGCCCGCGCCGAGTTCCTTCGCGATCTGGCTCATCGAGACGGTGGCCTCGCCCGCGCCGTCGGCGAGCGCGATGGCGGTGGCGATCACCTGGTCGAGGGTCAATCTCGGCTTTCGCCCCCTGGTCGCCTGCCGGGCTTCGCCGCGATCACGCCACAACAGCTCGAGGCTGCGCTCGAAGTCCATCCACACTCCACTCGGCCGTGAAGCTGGATTCTACATTCTCGTATGCGGTACGGTTAAACTGATCTCGTAGGACGTACGAAAAGGAGTGGGGAATCGTGACGATCCTGGTGACCGGTGCGACCGGAAGCGTCGGCAGACTGCTCGTCGACGAACTAGTGCGCGCCGAAGCGCCGGTCCGGGCACTGACCGTCAACCCGGTGAAGGCGGCGCTGCCGGAGCAGGTGGAGGTCGCCAAGGGCTACCTGGGCAAACCGGAAACCTTGCCGGAAGCGCTCAAGAGCATTGAAACCGTGTACCTGGCCCCGTTGGCGGCCAAGGTGGACGACTTCGTGAAGCTGGCGAAGGAGGCCGGCGTGCGCAGGGTGGTGGCGTTGTCGGGCAGCAACGCCGACGACCCGGTGGAGAACTCGAGCGGCGTGGACTACGCGATCATCGAGAAGGCGGTCCGGGAGGCGGACTTCGACTGGACCTTCCTGCGGCCGGGCGCGTTCATGAACAACACCCTCGGCTGGGCGGAGACGATCAAGGCCGAGCGCGTGGTCCGGCAGGCCTACCCCGAATCACGGATGACGCCGATCGACCTCGCGGACATCGCCGCCGTCGCGGCGCACGTCATCCTGACCGAGGGGCACGTCGGCAAGAAGCACACGCTGAGCGGCCCGGAGGCGGTCAGCCAGCGCGAACAGGTCGCCGCCATCTCGGCCGCGCTCGGGGAGGAGGTCGCCTTCCACGAGCTCACCCGGGAAGAGGCGGACAAGCAGTGGGCCGCCGCCGGGATCCCGGCGGAGATCGCCGAGTGGCTGCTCGACGGCTTCGCGTACTTCACCGAAAACCCCGACAAGCCGACGGGCGTCGTCCAGGAGCTCACCGGACGGCCTGGCATCACCTATGCGGAGTGGGCGGTGGCGAACGTCGAAGCGTTCCGCTGAGCCCTACCGCAAGAAGCCCGGAACCCGTTATTCACGTGTTTGAAGCCGTGACTCACGTGATCGAAGCCGTGACTCATGAGTTCCGCCCTCAATCACGCGAGTTCCGGCTGGAAGCACGTGAGATACGAGTTACCGGTCTTCAGCGAGCCCGACGGGGGAGGCGGGTCGGCAGCGGCGCACCGCGTCGCGGCTGATCCGCTGTCGCCTCGGCGGGCGGCGGGGACGACCGTTGCGGCCGGGGCAGCGGAGGCGGGGCCTGCGATTCGCGGGGCCAGGCGGGGGTGATCATCGCCTGCGCGCCCACCCGGCGGACCGGCAGTCCGTGCGCCTCCCTGCCGGGCAGGCCCGGCCAGATCTCGCCGGCCTCCTTGGCGGCGTCGCGGATCGCGGTGCCGTCGAGCGCGGTGTGCGTTTCCTCGATGTCGCGTTCGAGCCACTGGACGACGAACTCCAGCGGCCCGTCGGGCGGCAGCGGCCACAGGAAGATCTCGTGGTCGACGTGGAAGGCCGAACCGCTCAGCCCCTGCGCGCGTAGTACCGGCTGATCCGGTTTGGTGGCCGACGGTACGGAGATGGTCTCCGAACTGGCCCGCCTGCCGTCGGGGAAGAGCACCCCGACCAGCAGCGCGTTGTAGTCGGGGACCCGGCGGTGGTCGATGAGGCCTTCGCCGGGATCGCCGGGCAGGAGATCCCGCGAGTACACCGACAGCTGGAAGGACACCGACTCCGGCCACACCTCGATGCCGCGCAGCGCCACGATGGTCCGTTCGGCGCGGCCCAGCGGCATCGACCAGGGCAGGATCGCCGGCACGATGTACTCGTGCGGCGTCTCCACCCAGGGGCGGCCGTTGTAGCCGAACAGTTCCTGTTCCGGCACCGGGAACAGCGGGCGGCTGCGCGGACCGTCGGTGAAGAAGCTCATCGTGGACCGGGCGCGGCAGAACGCGGGGTGAACCTGTCCGACCTGCCGCTCACGCCGTCAACGACCACCATGCGCTTCACGGTATCCGATGACCATGCCGGTACTGAACGGTTTCAGCGCACCTTTCGCGTCATCCGAAGCCTCTGACCTTCACTTTCGTGCCCTTCGGCACCTTGGTGCCCGGCTGCGGATCCTGCTGTAGGACGAAGTCGAAACCACCGTTTCCGTTCCCGTTCCCGTTGCCGTTTCCGCGACCTTGACGGTCAGGCTCCAGCCCTGCCTGTCGCAGGATCTGGAACGCCTCCTCCATCCGCTTGAACGTCACGTTCGGCACTTCGACGGCGTTCGAAACGAACACCCCGATCCGGCGGCTGCTCGCCTTCCCGCCGCCCTTGGGGTCGGTACGGATCACCTGACCGGCGGCGAACTGGTCGGAGAACTCCTCGCCTGCCTGGAACGGCTGGAAGCCCGCCTGCTGCAGGATCTGGAAGGCGGCGTCCTTGCTCTGGCCCGTGACGTCCGGAACCGGCGGAAGCGGTTCGGGGCCCTTCGACAGGATGATCGTGACCTGCCCGCCGATGTTCAGCTGCGAACCGGGGCTCGGGTCGACGCGGATCACCTTGTTCTTGGCGACGTCGCTGTACTCCTGTTCGCCCTGGACCGGGGTCAGCTGCGCGGCCTTGATCGCCGTCTCGGCGTCCTGCTGGCTCGTCCCGGCCCGGATGTCCGGCACGATCGGACGGCCTTTCGACAGCACGACGTTGACCGTGGCGCCCGGCGCGAGCGACGTGCCCGCCGCGGGATCGGACCGGATCACCGTGTGCTGCGCGGTGGTGTCGCTGTACTCCTCGGTGTAGGCCGGGGTCAGTTTCGCCGACCGGAGCGCGTCACCGGCGGCGGCCTGGTTCATCCCGGCCAGCTTCGGCACCGATGACGAGCCGGGGCCGGAGTCGTTGAGGATGAAAGCGAACGCGCCGATCAGGCCGCCGAGGATCACCACCGCGGCCGCGATCATCAGGTACAGACGTTTGCGCGAACCCGGCCGCTCGTCGTCCGCGGCCGGGTTGGGCCGAGGGGGCGGGGTGCGCGGCGGCTGAGCGGCGGGCGGCGGTTCACGGAGTAGCGCCTGCGTTCCGCGCGGGCCGGTGACCGGCATGGTCGCCTCGGCGACCGGGGCCAGCACCGTCGTGGCCAGGGCCGCGTTCGCCGCCGGGACGGCGGGAATGCCGGGGGTGGTGCGTTCGGCGTCGGTCTCCCGGTCGGCGTCCGCGGGCAACGGCACGGGCACCGGGACCGCCGGGACGCCGAGGACGGTGCGCAGGTGGTTCAGCTCGGCGAGGAACGCCGCGGCGTCGGCCGGGCGCCGTTCGGGGTCGCGGCGCGTGGCGCGCAGGATCAGTTCGTCCAGCGACGGCGGGATCCCCGGCCGCAACTCGCTCGGGCGCGGGACGTCGTCGTTGACGTGCCGGTACGCCACCGAAAGGGCGGTGTCGCCGGTGTACGGCGGGCATCCGGTGAGCATTTCGTACAGCAGGATCCCGGCCGAGTAGACGTCGCCGCGCGAGGTGGTCGCGCCGGTGGAGACCTGTTCGGGCGAGACGTAGGCGACGGTGCCGAGGATGACGCTCGAACTCGTGGTGCCCGCGCTGGCCATCGCGCGGACCAGGCCGAAGTCGGCCACCTTGACCACGCCGCCCGAAAGCGCGGTGCCGCCGCGGCCGATGAGCACGTTCTCCGGTTTGACGTCGCGGTGTACCAGACCGGCGGCGTGCGCCGCGGCCAGCGCGGAGAGCACCGGTTCGGTGATGCTCAGGGCGAGCGCGACATCCAGCGGGCCGCGTTCGGCGAGCAGTTCACGCAGGGTCCCGCCGTCGACGAGTTCCATGACCAGGAACGCGCGGCCGGACTCCTCGCCGCCGGGGGTGTCGAAACCCTGGTCGTGCACCGCCACCACGTGCGGGTGATGCAGGCGCGCCGCCGAGCGGGCCTCCCGTTCGAAGCGTTCGACGAACGACCGGTCGTCGGCGAACCGCGGGTCCATGATCTTGATGGCGACCTGGCGGTCCAGGCGGGTGTCGACGCCGCGGTACACCGACGACATCCCACCGCGTGCGAGCAGCTTGTCCACCCGGTAGCGGCCCTCGAGCAGAGTGCCCACCAGAGTGGGATCCGTGCGTGTCACGGCTATGGATCGTACGGAAGTACCCATGTCGTGGTGTACGGGACCTGGCGCGCCGGGGATCACGATTTCCGTCTTTTCGTCGAATCGGCGGTAAACGTGACAAGGAGGGCACTCTCCGTGATGACCGCGTCGCCACCCATGCGTACCAATGGAGCGGGAGACGGAATGTGGCACAGTGTCACCTGTGAGTGGTATTCCCGTCGCCGACGACGTTCTCGGTGCAGATGTGCCCGTTCTCCCGCTGTCGGAGGTCGCGACCGCGCTGAACGTTTCAGCCAACAAGGTCCGCCAGATGCTGCGCGACGGCCAGCTGATCGCCGTCCGGCGGAAGGGCGAGCTGTACGTCCCGGTCGCGTTCCTGGTGAAGGATGGCGTGGTCAAGGGTCTGGCGGGCACCATCACCGTGCTCGCGGACTCCGGTTTCACCCGGACGGAGATGCTGCGCTGGCTCTTCGGCACGGACGAGACCTTGCCGGGGTCCACCCCGGTCAACGCGCTCCGCACCAGCCACGGCACCGAGGTCAAGCGGCGCGCGCAGGCGATGGCCTTCTAGTTCTGACCAGCACATACGTCGCGGCCGCGAGGAGCTGACACGCCGCCGCGGCACTCAGCGCCGTGGTTACGGAGAGTGCGCTCAACGGTCCCGCGGCCGCCGCGCCGACCGCGAGCCCGGTGATCTTCACGCTCGCCGCCGTCGTGAAAACCTGAGCCCGCGCTCGCGCGGGCGCTTCGCGATGCCGGATGGCGAAAAGCGCCGAAAGCTGCGGTCCTTCGGCGAATCCGGCGAGCACGGCGGCGGTCAGCAGGGTCACCACGTCGTGCCCCGATGCGGCGAGCAGGAAACTCGCGCCCAGCAGGACGGTGCCGGCGAGCACGGTGCGGTCCGGTGGCGGCGGCCTGCGGGTCAGTGCGGCGTTCGCGACCAGTGACGCGGCGGCCAGCACGGTGAGCAGAAGCGCGCCGAAACCCGGATTCCCCAGCCGTTGGGCGCCGAGCAGCGGATAGCAGACCACGGCGACCCCGATGCCGACGAAGGACACCGTGGACGTGGCGGTGGCCCGCAGCAGCGCGCGGTTGCGGAAGAGGACGGCGAACCCGTCGGCGAGTTGACGGCGGATCGGTGTCGCGGGCTTCGCCTCGGCCGCGGGGAGCGACCATGCGGCGGGAAAGGCGATGGCGACCAGTGTGATCGCGAGAGCCACCGCGGCCGGGGCGCCGGCGTACGCGGCCACGAGCCCGGCGAGTCCCGGCCCGGCGAGGCTCGCCGCGGTGAACGTCATCGCGTCCAGGGTGCTCGCCCTCGCCAGCGGTGTCGTGCCGCGGACATTCGGCAGCTGGGCCGTCCAGCCGCCTGCCAAAGCGGGGTTGAGCAGCCCCACCGCGACGGCCACGGCGATCGCCACGGGGAGTTCGACCAGCGCGAGCACCGCGCCGAGCCCGCCCGCGTAGGTGAGCAGCGCCCACGCCAGTAGCCGGCCGGGCCGCCGGCTGCGGTCGAGCAGTGCCCCGAGCAGCGGCCCGCCCGCCGCCGCGGAGACCGTCAGGCCCGCGAGCAGCGCGGATCCGGTGGCGGCCGAGCCGTCGACGCTCATGCCGAGCAGGAGCAACGCCGGCCCGGACAGTTCGTCCCCGGTCCTGGCCACCGTCGCGCCGGTCAAATAGACGGCGAGTCTGTAACGGCCTTTCATGGACGAGACGTTACAGTGAGATATGACTTCAGCGCAGCGGGATTTCCTGCCCGGCCGTTCGGCGCGGGCGGCGGCGCAACGGGCGGTGGATCTGCTGGAGGTCCTGCTCGCGCCGGAACCCTCGGTCGCGTCGGTTCGTGCCGTACTGGAAGCGCACGGCGAGACCTCGGTCGAGTTGGCACCTTCGGATGTGGCTTCGTTGTGTGAGGCGGCCACGGAGTTGCGTGAGGTGTTCGCGGCGCGGGACGCCGCGGAGGCGGCCGAGGTTCTCAACCGGCTGCTGGCCCGCTACGCGCATCCGCCGCGCCTGACCGAGCACGCCGACGGGTTCGGCTGGCATCTGCATGTGGACGCCGACGACGACGGGCCGTGGGACGCGTGGCTGGTGACCTCGTCCGCGCTGGCGCTGGCGGTGTTGCTGGCGGACCGTCAGGCGCCGCCGGGCGGGCTGTGCGCGGCTTCGGGGTGTGGGAAGCCGTTCGCGCATTTGGGTGGGGGGAGCCCGCGGCGATACTGCTCGACGCGGTGTGCGACTCGGGAGCGGGTCGCTGCGCACCGTCGGCAGCGGCCTTGAGGTCCGTGAAGGCCCCTTGCCCCAGCCTCGAGTACATGAAGGACCCCTTCCCGGCGTCTAGCGCAAGGAAGGGGTCCTTCATGTACTCGAGGCTCCGGGACTAGGAAAGGTCCTTCCTAGCGCGCGAAAGCGGGTCAGGACTGCTGCTTGTCCCGCCAAGCGATCCAGGACCGCAGTTTGTCCAGGTTGTAGTCCGGCCCGCCGGTCGCCACGGTGAACATCGAGACGCCCAGCTCCAGCAGCTTCGGGCCCAGCTCCTCGGGCTTGCCTTCGACACCGACCGAACGCTCGATCTCCTTCGGGTCCCGGTCGATGTCGGCGCAGTGCTGGTCGAGGATCTTGACCTTGCGCTCCACGACCTCCGGGTCGCCGAAGCCGTGCCAGATGTCGGCGTGCTTCGCGACCAGGCGCAGCGTCTTCTTCTCGCCGCCGCCACCGATCAGCACCGGGATGTCCCGGACCGGCTGCGGGTTCAGCTTGCCCAGCCTGCTCTCGATGCGCGGGAGCGCCTCGGCGAGGTCGTCGAGCCGCCCGCCCGCGGTGCCGAACTCGTAGCCGTACTCGTCGTAGTCCTTCTCGAACCAGCCGGAGCCGATACCGAGGATCAACCGCCCGTCGGAGATGTTGTCGACGGTGCGGGCCATGTCGGCCAGCAGTTCGGGATTGCGGTAGCTGTTGCACGTCACCAGCGCGCCGATCTCGACCCGCGACGTGGACTCCGCCCAGGCGCCCAGCATGGTCCAGCACTCGTAGTGCAGACCCTCGGGCTCACCGAAGAGCGGGTAGAAATGGTCCCAGTTGAAGACGATGTCCACGCCGAGGTCTTCGGCCTCCGAAGCCGCCCGGCGGATGGCCTTGTAGTCGGCGTGCTGCGGTTGCAGCTGGACACCGATCCGGATCTTCCTGTTCGCAGCAGTGGTCATGTTCGCACCCTAAGCCTGGAGTTGCTCCACGCGCTCGCCGGCAGCCTCGGCAGTGCGACTTTCAGCCGACGGTGGCGAGTGACGACCGAGCGGGGGTTCAGCACGTCGTGACCGAGGGCCGCGATTTCGTCGAGAATGCCTTCGTAGCGCACGAGCGCGGTCGCGGGATTCCTCGCGCAGCAACGGGATGCCGCGGCGTCGAGTCCGTTCATCGGCCGGTGACCCTTCCCGCGGCCAGCCTGCCGGAGATCACCACCGGTGGGACGCCGACGCCGGGCGTCGTCCCGCAGCCCGCCAAAACGACGTTCTCCGCCGCTCGCATCAGGTTTCCCGGCCGGAACGGGCCGGTCTGGGCGAAGGTGTGCGCGAGCGAGAACGGGGTACCCGCGGTGAGCCCGCGTGCCGCCCAGCCCTCCGGGGTGATCGTCTCGTCGACGGCGAAGTCCTCAGCGAATCCGGTCAGGCCGCGCTTTTCCAGCGTGCGCAGGAGCTCCTCGCGATAGGCGGGCCCGACCCGGCGCCAGTCGATCTTGCCGCGGCGCAGGTTCGGCGCCGGGGCGAGCACGGAGATCACCTGATCACCGCCGGGGGCGAGGCCGGGATCGGTCGCCGTCGGCCGGGTCACCAGCAGCGAAGGATCGCTCATCAGTCTGCCCTCGCGGATGATCTCCGAGAACGTCTTTTCCCAGGCGTGGCCGAAGAAGATGGTGTGGTGGCCCAATTCCGGCCACGTTCTCGGCGCGTGGCCGTGCAGCACGACGGCCGACGGCGAGTACCGCAGCGGCAGCGGGCGCCGGGGGCGGGCGCCGAGCAGCCGGTACGCGGTGCCGAGCTCGGTCGCGAGAACGACGGTGTCGCAAGGGATCCGCTCGCCCGATCGGGTCCGTACCGCGCGCACCCGCGAGGAAACCCTTTCCAGCCAAGCGGCTTCGGTACCGAAACGCACTTCCGCGCCGGCGCGTCCGGCCGCGTTCGCCATCGCTCGCGCGATCTCGCCCATCCCGCCCGACGGGTAGTAGACCCCGCCGACGGTGTCCATGTAGGAAATGACGCCGTACGCGCCGATCGTGCGCGCCGGATCGAGTCCCGCGTAGAGCGCCTGAAAGGAGAAGAGACGGCGCACGCGGTCATCGCGCAGGAATTCGCCGACCTTCGGGCCGAGCCGTCCGAAACCGCCCAGCACGGCCAATTTCACCAGTTCCGGACGTACGAGATCGAGCGGGGAGTCGAAGTTCGCGCCGATGAAATGGTCCTTCTGCACCGCGTACAACTCGGTCAGCCAGCGCCGCAACCGGCGGTAACCCTCGGCCTCGGCCGGGCCGGCGGCCGCGCGGATCTCGGCCTCCATCGCCGCGGCCTCGGTGTGCACGGCGATCGTGCTGCCGTCGGCGAACCTCGCGCGGTAGGCCGGGTCGAGGCGCGTCAGCGTCAGATTGTCCGACAGGGATTCGCCGACCGCGGAAAAGGCCTCGTCGAGCAGTTCGGGCATGGTCAGCACACTGGCGCCGGTGTCGACGGTGTTGCCGCCGAAATCCGCCTGTCCCGCCCGGCCCCCGGGGCTCTTGTCCTGTTCCAGCAGGGTCACCCGGCGTCCGGCGCCGAGCAGGTGCAGCGTCGCCGACAGCCCGGCGAGGCCGCCACCGATCACCACCACGTGGTCACTCGGACCGGTGACAGTGCGCATCAATACGTCCGCTGGGTCGCCTTGACGACCAGCCCGGTCAGCGCGGCGGGGGCGGGCTCGGCCAGGTGTGCGCGGTCGAGAGCCGCCATCGCGGAGTCGGTGAGTTCGTCGATGCGGCGTTCCACCGCGTCGACCGCGCCGACGTCCTGGAGTGCTTCGCGCACGGTCTCGACGGCGTCCTCGGACAGGTGGGCGTCGCCGATGGCGTCGGAGATGACCTTCGCCGCCGCGTCCTTGCCTTGTTCGGCCGCGCGCTGGAGGCCCAGCGCGACCAGCAGCGTCCGCTTGCCCTCACGCAGGTCGTCGCCCGCGGGCTTGCCGGTGACCGACGGGTCGCCGAACACGCCGAGCAGGTCGTCCCGCAGCTGGAACGCCACGCCGACCTCGTCGCCGAACTCGCGCAGCGTCGCGATCAGGGCGTCGTCGGCACCGCCGAGCGCGGCACCGAGGTGCAGCGGGCGCTGGACGGTGTACGCGGCCGTCTTGAGCTTGCAGATGTGCAGCGCCGCCTCGGGTGAGGCGTCGCCGGTGGCTTGGGTGCGGACGTCGAGGTACTGCCCGGCGAGCACCTCGGTCCGCATCGCGCGCCAAGCCGGCCGTGCCGCTGCGAGGACCGCGGGCGGAAGCGGGGCCTCCCCGAACATGTCGTCGGCCCAGGCCAGCGCCAGGTCGCCGACCAGCACGGCGGTCGCGAGCCCGAACGTGCTCGGCGAACCCAGCCAGCCGCTGTCGGCGTGAAGCTTCGCGCCCGCGATGTGCACGGTCGGCGAACCGCGGCGCGAATCGGAGGAGTCGATGAGGTCGTCGTGGATCAGCGCGCACGCCTGGATCAACTCCAGGCTCGCCACCGCCTGCAGCACCCCTTCGACGTCCGGCCCCGCCGGATCGCCGCCCGCGCCGCGCCAGCCCCACCAGGCGAACGTCGGGCGCAGGCGTTTGCCGCCGCCCAGTACGAATCCGGCCAGCGCGTCGATCCCGACGCCGACGACCGGTTCGGTGCGGCGGATTTCGGCACCGGCGCGCTCGAGGAATCCGGCCAGCGCCCGCTCGACGTGGGCGGGCAGATGGGCGTCGTAGGCGGACGTGTCCATGAGCACATCCTCCGGGAAGCACGTCTCCGTGACCCAGTCGGGTGCGGTGGAGTGTGGCGAAAGAGACGTCAGCCGCGGGTCTTGTCGTAGTGCCGTTTCGCCCGCGCCCGGTTGCCGCAGTCCGAAGAACTGCACCAGCGCCGCGACCGGTTGCGCGTGTGGTCGGTGAAGACCCAGCCGCAGCCCGGCCCTTCGCACTCCCGGATCCGCTCCAGCTCCCCGGCCCGGAGCAGGTCCTCGGCCGCCAGCGCGAGGAAGTGCGGCAGCGCGTCGCCGTTCTCCAGCGGCACCACCCACCGCAGCGGCAATGACGGCGGGAGCGAGGCGTGCCGGTATGCCTCGATCAGGGGCTTTCGCAGCGCCGTGACATCCGGTGGATCCGACACGAGGACGCGATACAGCGTCTCGCGGAACGCCTTCACGGTCCCCAGGACGGCCTCGGAAATCTCCAGTCGTTCGGTGCCCGCGCCGACCAGGACGACCCATTCGGACAGCCGTTCCGGGCCCGAAAGCCGGTCTTCCCGCCGGGCCGGATCGCGTCGCCACGAAATGGTGTTGACCAGGTCCAACGGCACGCTCCCGCCGATGCTGTCGTACCCGTCCCAATGGCCGCCCACCGATCCTCCTAATGGTCAAACTCAGTTTAGCTTGTTAGTGTCCGGTCATGACAACGTTCCGGCGGCAGTATCTGTCCGGCGCCCGCGTCGGGCTCGGGCTGGGTGTCGCGACCTTCGTACTCGGCGTCACCTTCGGCGCGTACAGCCAGACCCTGGGCTGGGGGATCGCGGCCCCGATCGCCGCGTCGATCCTCGTGTTCTCCGGCTCGGCCCAGTTCGCGATGGCCACCGCGCTCGCGGGCGGCGGCAACATCGCCGTCGCGGTCGGCGCCGCGGCCCTGATCAACGCCCGGTTCCTGCCGATGGGCGCCGCCGTCGCCGCGGATCTGCGCGGAGGACGGTTGCGCCGAGCGTGGGAGGGTCAGGCCGTCGTCGACGGTTCGTGGGTGGCCGCCCACCTCGGCGAGGGGCGTTTCGATCGCGAAAAACTCATCGGCTGCACCCTCGTCCAGCTGCCCGCGTGGGTGCTGGGGACGGTGCTCGGCGTCCTGGCCGCGCCGCCGCCGGACGTCGTCGCGAGGTTCGGGCTCGACGTCGTGTTCCCCGGTTTCTTCCTGGTCCTGCTCATCGACGAACTGCGCCGTTCGCGCCAGGCGGTCCGGACCGCGGCGCTCGCCGCGTGCCTGGCCGGGATCCTGGTGCTGTTCGTCCCGGTCGGGCTCGCGCTGATCGGTGCGTCGGCGGCCGCGCTGGTGGGCTTGGGGGTGCGGCGATGACGCTCTGGATCGCCATCGTCGCCGTCGCGCTGGTCAGCATCGGCTTCAAGGCGGCGGGCCCGGTCCTGCTCGGCGACCGGACACTGCCGCCTCGAGTGGCGGGCGTGATCGCGTTGCTGGCGCCCGCCCTGCTGGCCGGTCTCGTGCTGACCGACGTGACCGGTCCGGCCTGGTCCGAGGTCGACTGGACGTTGTGCGCGGGGCTGGCCGCGATCGCGGTGACCTACGCGCTGCGCGTGCCGGTGCTCGCCGCGATCCTCTGCGGGGTCGTCGTCACCGCGGCCCTCCGGTTCCTGGTCTAGGCCCAGAACGGTCCGCTCAGCCCGGCGTGGGTGAAGTACGCGGCCGCGGCGGCCGGATCCCGGCGGGTGTAGCCGTGGTCGAGCCTGCCCTCGTACCAGCCTGCCGCGAGCCGCCACAACGTCGCCAGGTCCATGACGTAGCCCTTGTCCTGCCCCGTTTCCGCCAGCCAATCGTCCACACAGGACTCGCCGCAGAATAGGCGCTGGTTCCCGCAGGTGTGCACGACGTCGTCCCACATCCGGGCCGCCGGGACCAGGAAATGCGCGACCAGATCGCCCTGCGGCGGCACCTGGTCGTTCACCAGCAGGGCCCGCGGTTCGCCGCAGCCGCGGCAGCGCGTGGACACCAGCACCTCGGGTTCGGCCTTGACCAGATGCGGGATCGCGAACGCGTCCCACGCGCAGCCACCCCACCACAGCGTCCGCTCGCCCATCACCGAGAAACCCAGTGGGATGGCCGCGAACGGATGCGCCATCACGACGTGTTCGCATTCGTCGAGCACGAGATGCCGCCGCTGGGCGAGCCGGTGCAGCGCCTGTTTCGCCACCGCGAGCGATCCGTGGGCGGCGTCGGCCAGTTCCGGCGCCGTCGGTGGCCTCCCGTGCTCGGCGAACGCGCGGTAGACCGCGACGCGGACGTCCTCGTCCCAGCTGGTGTCGGTTTCGGCGCTCATGGCGGCTCCCTGTGCTCGTCATCGAGTCTCCCCAGGCAGGCGCCACTCGGCAACCGCTCGCGAGTGGCCGAGGTCGCATGCCCACAGCCTGAGAGGGGGCTCCCAGCCAGCGGACTTTCCCCCTTAACATGGCGGTATGACGTCGGTGGTCGAGCGGTTGCAGGGTGATGGACCCGTGTTCTCCATCGAGTTCTTCCCGCCTCGCGACGCGGCCGACGAGGCGGTCCTGTGGAAGTCGATCCGGGAACTCGAGCCGCTGGACCCGGCGTACATGTCGATCACCTATGGCGCGGGCGGCTCCAGCCGGGACGGCACGATCCGCAGCATCGCCCGCGTCGCCACCGAAACCACGCTGGTGCCGATGGCGCACCTCACCGCCGTGAACCACTCGGTCGCGGAACTGCGCAACGTCATCGGCTGGTACGCCGCCGTCGGCGTGCGGAACATCCTCGCGCTGCGCGGCGACCCGCCGGGCGACGTCTACGGCGACTGGGTCCCGCATCCGGACGGGCTCAACTACGCCGAAGAACTCGTGGAGCTGGTGCGTTCGCTCGGCGACTTCTGCGTCGGCGTCTCGGCGTTCCCGTACGGCCACCCGAGGTCGGCGAACCTCGAAGCCGACACCGAGTACCTCGTGCGCAAGCTGCGCGCGGGCGCGGATTTCGCGATCGCGCAGCTGTTCTTCGAGCCGGAAGACTTCCTCCGCCTGCGTGACCGCGTGGCGGCCACCGGCTGCGAGGCGCTGGTCATCCCCGGCATCATGCCGCTGACCACGCCGCGGACGCTGCACACGTCGATCAAGCTGTCCGGCGCGCCGGCGCCGCGGCGGCTGCTGGACCGGCTCGAACCGCTGGCCGAGGACCCGAAGGCCTTCCGCGCGGAAGGGATCGACGCGGTGACCGAACTGTGCGAGCGGCTCATCGCCGAAGGTGTCCCTGACCTGCACTTCTACACGTTCAACCGGTCCAAGGCCACGCGTGAGGTGGTCGGCAGGCTCGGACTGGTCCCGGCCCGGGCGTAACTCCGTACCGAAGTCGCCCGCCGTCCCGGTAGCGTGCCGGTCATGGCTTCAACCGCGCGAAGTGTGCACCAGATCTGTGACCGGTACGTCGACGAGTACGCTGCGGCCGACCCGGTCGCCGCGACGACGTTCGGCGTCTCCGGATACGACGACCGATTGACCGACTACTCGCCTGCCGGACACGCGGCCAGGGCCGCGATCGCCGCCCGCGCGCTGGCCGAGATCGAAGCGGCCGAACCCGCCGACGACGGCGAGCGCGCGGCCAAGGCGGTGTTCGCCGAGCGGATCGGGTTGCAGCTGGAGATCCACGAGGCAGGTCTCGACGTCGCGGCGCTGAACGTGATCGAAAGCCCCGTGCAGGAACTGCGCATGGTCTTCGACCTCATGCCCACCGACACCGCGGAGGACTGGGCGACGATCGCCGCCCGGATGGCGAAGGTGCCCGAAGCGCTCGACGGTGTCCGTGCCTCGCTGCTCGCGGCCGCTGACGACGGCCGGGTGTCGGCGTTGCGGCAGGTCGGCAAGGTCGCCGAACAGGCGGAAACCTGGGCAGGGTTGAAGGACGACGCCGGTTTCTTCGAGACACTGGTCTCGGGCGCGAAGGACGTCGACGAGAAGCTGCGCGCGGAACTCGCCCACGCCGCCCACGCCGCTCAGGAGGCGTACGCGGAGTTCGCCGGCTTCCTGCGCGCCGAACTCGCCCCGCTGGCGCCGGTCAAGGACGCCGTCGGCGCCGAGGTGTACGAACTGTGGTCCCGGCTGTTCACCGGAGCCGCCCTCGACCTGGACGAGGCCTACGCCTGGGGCTGGGCCGAATTCACCCGCATCGAGACGGAGATGCGGGAGGTCGCCGGCCGGATCAAACCCGGCGCCACCCTCGCCGAGGCGGCCGCCGTCCTCGACGCCGACCCCAAGTACGTCGTCCGCGGCCGGGACGAATTCCAGGCCTGGATGCAGAACCTGTCGGACAACGCGCTGAAGTCGTTGCGCGGCAAGCACTTCGACATCTCCGACCGGGTCATGGAGCTGGAGTGCAAGATCGCCCCGCCCGGCGGCACCGTCGGCGCGTACTACACCGGCCCGAGCGAGGACTTCTCCCGCCCCGGCCGCATGTGGTGGTCGCTGCCGCCGGGCCGGGACGAGTTCATCACCTGGCGTGAGGTCAGCACCGTCTACCACGAGGGCGCGCCGGGCCACCACCTGCAGATCGCGACCGCGGTCGACCAGTCGGACTCACTCGACAAGTACCAGCGGCTGCTGGCGTTCACCTCCGGGCACGCCGAGGGCTGGGCGCTGTACTCCGAACGGCTCATGGAGGACCTCGGTTTCCTCGCCGACGATGGCGAGCTGCTCGGCATGCTGTCCGAGCAGCTGTTCCGCGCCGCGCGCGTGATCGTCGACATCGGCATGCACCTGGAACTGGAGATCCCGGCGGGCACCGGCTTCCACGAGGGCGAGCGGTGGACGCCCGAGCTGGGCCTGGAGTTCATGCTCACCCGGACCGTCACCGACCCGGCCCACGTGCACGACGAGATCGACCGCTACCTGGGCTGGCCGGGGCAGGCGCCGTCGTACAAGCTCGGCGAACGCCTGTGGCTCGCCGCGCGTGACGAGGCCCGTGCCCGGCAGGGAGACGCCTTCGACATCAAGCAGTTCCACACGCGGGCGCTGGCGCTCGGCGGGATGGGGCTGGACACGCTGCGGGAGATGCTGGCCGCGCTGGACTGATCCGCTCCCGGTAGTGCCATGAACGGTCCGTTCCTTGCAAATTTCGCAAGGAACGGACCGTTCATGGCATCCGGAGGGGTTCTCCGGATGCGGGAGCCGGCCGAAGTCCGTGAAGGGCCCCTTGAGGGACCCTGAGTCCCTCAAGGGGTCCTTCACGGACTCGGCACATCACCGCGAGCCTCAGCGACACCATCGGCCACAGCGATGGCGTGTGAAGGCCCCGGTACATGAAGGACCCCTTCCTTGCGCCTGGGTCAGGGTCCGGCAAAGTCGCATAGCCGCTGGTCGGTGGCGTTCTTGGTGATTCGAACCGGACTTCCGGCGGGGGCGGATGGCAGGGTGTCTTGAGCGTCGAGTGTCCACAAAGGACACTGTCCGATCGCTGGATGTCCATTTGGTGCGTTATGTACGTTCTCGACCGGGGTCGCGACGCCCGAATCGGGCACTGTCGCCCCGAAAGCGTCCCTTGTGGACAGTCCAGAAGGCGTCAGCAGGCCATTGTGACGAGCCCGCCTCTGTCACCACAACACCCGCTGATCAGCGGTTATGCGACTTTGCCGGGGCCCCGGTCGCCTAAGTACAGGAAGGCCCCCTTCCTGTACCACCAGAACCCGAATCGCCACTCGCAACCACCGTGGCCCACCAAGTGCCGCAATTCACGTGCCCCCGCCCCGAAGCCTTGATACGTTCCCTGGCGTGCACCGGATCTTTCTCGTCACCCCACCGCCCGCTTCCTGAGCGGGGTGTCTCCGGCCGCGCGGCGTTCCAGCCGCCCGGCCGATCCGTGCTGCACTGAAGCACCCCGCGTCGTCGACGTCCTTTCCGACCGACACAGACGCAGGAGCGTTTCCCCATGTCCGTTGCCGTACCCACGCGCGCCCGATCGTCGGCCGCACTCGTCCTCGCCGGTGTTCTGTGGGGGACCGGTGGCCTCGCCGGATCCCTGCTCGCTTCCCGTGCGGGACTCCATCCGCTGAGCGTCGCCGCGTACCGGCTGCTCATCGGCGGCGTGATCGCCGCCGGCTACCTCTGGCTCACCGGGGGCCTCCGCGGCCTTCCCCGCACGACACAGGTCCGCCGTCGCCTCCTGGTGGTCGGCGGCTTGTTCGCCTTCTTCCAGACCAGTTACTTCGCCGCGGTCTCGTTGAGTTCCGTGAGCGTCGCGACGATGACCACCATCGGCAGCGCACCCGTTCTGCTCGCCGTCGCGACGGTCGTCAGGACCAAGAAACTCCCCACGCGGTGGACGGCGGTGTCACTGGCCGGATCCTTCGCCGGGCTCGCGCTGCTGCAGTGGACGCCCGGAGAAGAGGTCGACGCCGCCGGAGTGCTGTTCGCCCTGCTCGCCGCGGCCGGGTTCGCCGCGCTGACGCTGGTGACCGCGACCCGCGTCGAGGGGCTGGATCCGTTGCCCACCACGGCGTTCGGCTGTCTGATCGGTGGTGCCGCGCTCACCCCCGCCGCGTTGTGGTTCGGGATGGCCGTGCCGGTCCAGGCCGACGTGCTCGCGCTCGTCGTCTACTTCGGCGTCGTGCCCACGGCGCTGGCGTACGCCGCGTACTTCCGCGGTCTCGAAGGCGCGCATCCCGTGCTGGCCGCGTTGTCCGCCCTGCTGGAACCGTTGACCGCCGCGCTGCTGTCCATGGCCCTGCTCGGTGAACGGCTCGGCGCCGTGGGCTGGTGCGGCGCGGCGGTGCTCATCGCCGCGCTCGCCGTCGCCTACTCGAAACCCTAGAGCGGCAGCGTCCGGCCGAGGATCGCGAACGCCCGGGGATCCCCGGCGAAGTGGTAGTCCCGCAGCACATCGACGAAGCCGACGCGCCGGTACAGGTTCCAGGCCCGGCTGGTGCCCTCCGGCGTGGAAAGGAGGACGTGGGCGTTGGGCACGCCGTCGAGCAGCCGTCGCAGGAGGTCCTCGCCGATCCGCTTCCCCTGGTTTTCGGGGCTGACGTGGATTTCGGTGAGCTCGAAGTAGTCGGACATCCAATGCTCGGCGGCGGCCTGGCCCTCGCGGCGGGTCAGGCCGTGGCGGACCTGTTCGTGCCACCACTGGCCGCCACGGCCCTTGTAGCCGTAGGCGAGCCCGAGCAGGACGCCGTCCGCGTCGAGCGCGGCCATGCAGCGCCAGCCTTCGCGCAGCGCGTGCGTGAGCCACATCGGTGCGCGTTGCTCGGCCGTGCCTTCGGGGTAGCGCATGGCGTCGACGTAGATGGTCAGCGCCTCGGGGAGCCGGGCGCGGAACTCGTCCGCGGACAGCTGGACGTAGCGGGTGCATTCCGAGGACATCGCGGTCACGGGCGCCCATCCTGCCCGTCGCCCGCGACGTCCGCGGGAGTGCCCCCGGTCAGCGCGACGAGGCGAGCGAACGTCGTGGGGTACACCGACTTCGGGTGCCCGGCGGCGGCCCAGACGACGTCGTGGGCGCTTAACGCGGTGTCGACGAGGGTGGGCAACGCCTTCGGGTGACCGACCGGGGCGACGCCGCCGATCGGCTGCCCGGTGTGCGCGCGGACGAAATCCGCGTCCGCCTTGCCGATCTCGTCGGCGCCGGTCAGCGCGGCCAAAAGATCGGTGTCGGCGCGGTGCGCGCCCGAGGTCAGGGCGAGCAGGGCCGTTTCCGTCCCGCCGGTGCGGCCGCGGAACACGAGGCTGTTCGCGATCGCGCCGACCTCGACACCGAGCGCTTCGGCGGCCTGCGCGGCCGTGCGGACTTCGGCGGGGAGGATCCGGATCCCGTCCGCGGCGTCCTGCTGTCCCGCCTCGGCGAGCGCGGCCGCGACCTTGGCCACCGAGGGATGCCCGGACTGGTCGATGGTGCTCATGAGCCTATGAGATCACGTGGCCGATCCCGTGTCCCGCACCACATGCGGCGATCACCCCGGTATGGGGTTGAGGAAAGGGCATTTCGGGGTTACATTGGTCTTGTTCGAACAGACGTTCGACATTCGGTGAGCGCGCACCGGTAGGTGCCCGGCGCGGGGGCGGGGGAAGCGCCTCGGCGCCGGGCACCGGCCGGCGCTCACGTACAGGAGGAGGGTCGTCATGTCCGTTTCGGTCGTGTCCCCTGACGAAGCCGAGAGGCCGGGGGGCACCGCGCAGCCCGCCCTGCCGATGTCGTTGCGCCCGCCGGCACCACCCGCGGCGGTCTCCTTGTACGCACAGGCGAGGCGGGGTCTCGCCGAGGCAGAGCGGGAAAACGATCCCGCGGAGCGGTTCATCGGGGCGTATCTCGCCGCGCTGCGGGGCGCAGCGGCGGTACTGGAGGCTCGCGGCCGTCCGCACCGGGGCCGTGCCCGGCCGGCGAGCGGCTGGGTGCTGCTCGACTCCGTCGCGCCCGAATTGAAGGAGTGGGCGGCGTTCTTCGCGGCCAACTCCGCGACGCGGGCCGCCGCGCAGGCGGGGATCACCGGCAAGGTCACCGTCGAACTGGCGGACGAGCTGACGCGGGCCGCCACGGTGTTCCTGGAACTCGTCCGACGGGTGGTGCACGGGCTGCCGATGGGTGATTCGGCGCATGTGGCCTGAGTCGCCATGGAGAGGGGGTGCCCGATGGCCGGGCAGGCCATGATCGACCAGGGCAGGTTCCTGGAGGTGATCGGCGCCGAAACCGAGCTGATGGCTCAGGTGGCGCACACCGCGTCCGCCGACGCGCCGGTCCCGACCTGCCCCGGCTGGACACTCGGTGAGGTCCTCCGGCACGTGGGCAGCGTGTACCGGGTCACCCGCCGCTGGATCATCGACGGACGGCGTCCCGAGCACTGGCAGCGCAAACCGGGGCCCACGCAGTCGCTGGAGGAGTACTTCCGCGAGGGCCGGGACGAACTCGTCGCCGAACTGTCCGCGCACGACCCGGAGGAACTGGCGCCGACCTGGTGGCCGGCGGACCGCAGCTACGGGTTCTGGCGGCGGCGGATGGCGCACGAGACGACGATCCACCGGATCGACGCGGAGAGCGCCGCCGGCCGGGAAGTGTCGGTGCTCCCCGAAGACCTGGCACTCGACGGGATCGACGAGGCGCTGGTGCTCTGGTTCGGCCAGCGGCTGCCGTTGCTGGGTCTGTCCGGCACCAAGACCGGATCGGTCGGCGTGCGCACCGCGGGCCACCACTGGATCGCCAGAGCCGGGCCCACGGAGACGGTCGCCTGGCGATGCTCGGCCGAGGAGGCCCAGCGCGCGGACGATCTGATCACCGGGCATCCGGACAAGATCTACCGCTGGCTCTGGGGCCGGGCGGGTCCGATGGCGGTGACGGTCAGCGGAGATCAGGACATGGCGGGACAACTTTGGGCCCTTCTGCGGCTCGCGACCCGATGACCGGTCGGTGGGGAAGCCAAACCGGTCAGCGCCAGTCGGCGGAGCCGAAGATGTGCCTGAAAGCGACCGAACGCGTGAACCCGCGTCCGCGATCGCGGACGCGGGTTCACCTACAAGACTCGGAAGTGTCGGTGGTGCCGTCTAGATTCTCAGGTGTGGCAGCACAGCTGGTGAACCTGGTCTTCGACTCGGCCCTTCCCAGAGATCTGGCGGGTTTCTGGGAAGGGCTGTTCAGCTGGGACGCCCCGTTTCAACCGGCGTTCCGCTCCGAGGCGGTCCGCAAACGGGGCAAGAACCGGCTGCACCTGGATCTGGCGAGCCGTTCGCCCGGCCACCAGACCGAACTGGTGGACCGTGCGCTGTCCCTCGGCGCACGGCACATCGACATCGGCCAGGGCCCGCCGGAGGAGAAGCGGGTGCCGTGGGTGGTGCTCGCGGACCCCGAGGGCAACGAGTTCTGCGTCCTCGAACCGCGCGAACAGTACGAGAGCGCCGGCGCGATCGCCTCGGTCGTCACCGACGCCCTCGACCCGGAGCGGCTCGCGCAGTTCTGGGCAGCCGCCCTGGGCTGGGAGATCGGCGTCCGTGAGGGAACGGTCGTGGGTCTGCGGCCACCGGGCGGCCGCGGCCCGTGGGTCGAGTTCCTCGCCACAAAAGAGGCGAAGAGGCACAGGAACCGGCTGCGGTTCGAGATCGCGCCAAGGCGAGGCAAAAGCCGGGCGGCCGAAGTCCGGCGCCTGCGGGAGCTCGGCGCGACAGGGCAGGGTTCGGCGATACAAGGTGCCGTGGCCATGGTGGATCCGGAGGGCAACGAGTTCAGCGTGCTCACCCCCCGCTAGTTGTTTCGCCGGGGTTGCGCGAGGGCGTCGAACGCTGACCTGAGCGAAACACCCGCGCCGTGGGCAGGCAACATCCGGCCGGGACCGTGGAGGTCATGGAGACCTATCGAATCCGGCCCGTCCAGATCCACCCCGGTGAAGAGACAACGACCGCGTCGGCTTGGCGGGTCCGGATCCGCGTGGACGACCGGCCGGGCACCCTGGCCAGGATCGCGATCCGGCTGGCCGACCTCGAGTGCAACATCCTCGGGCTGTCGGTGCTTCCGGTGCCCGGCGGCGTGCTCGACGAGATCGTCCTGCGGCCGGCCACCGGTCTGCCGCGGCAGCTGCTCGTCGACGCGATCCGCGACGAAGGATGCGAATGCTCCGCCGTCATCGACGCGGATCTGGCCGAACTGGTCGATCCGGCCACCGCGACGTTCACTGCGGCCAAGAGAGCCGTCGAGGAGCCCAGTGGCCTCGCGGAGGTCCTTCGCGGTGTCCTCGCGGCCGACGTCGTCACGAAGGTCCCGTCGATCGAGGCGAACCCGGCCCGCACGGAGGGCGGGCACCGGGCGGTGTTCCCGGCGGGGGACGGCACCGCGTTCGTCGCGCGCCGCCGGTGGTCGCCGTTCGTCGAACTGGAGCTGAGCCGCGCCGTCGCACTGACCGGGCTGATGACCGCCGTCCGCGACAACGTGACCGGTCCGGTCGTGCTCGACCGGGCCGACGGCGCCGCGATCGTCCTGCGCACGGGTGTCCCCGGTGACGCGGAAGCGGTGTCGGCGCTGCACCAGAGATGCTCGATGACAACGCTTTTCCATCGCTACCACACAGGGATGCGCGCCGTGCCGCGCCGCTGGCTGCACCGGCTCCTGATGCCGCCGCGGGGGAGCAGCCTGCTCGCGGTCTGCGGCCGTGACGTGATCGGTTTCGGGCAACTGATCCCGTCGGCCGACACCGGCGCGGCCGAAGTCTCGCTCCTGGTCGAGGATTCCTGGCAGCACCAAGGCATCGGCACCGCCCTGCTGACCAGGCTCGCCGTCCTCGCCGCCGCCAAGGGAGTGCGCGAACTCGCCGCCGTCTGCCTACCCGGCGACGATTCCCTCTATCGCACCGCCGCCCGCGCGGGGCTCCGCCCCGAACGTGCCCCCGGCGACTCCGGCACCCTGCGCCTCACGCTTCCCCACCCCCGCGTTTAGTCCTCTGGATGCGGTAGTTCGCACTCCCGACCACCGCGTTCAGAGGACGAAATGCGGGAGGTCAGCGGTTCCAGAACCAGTCTTTGCCGCGGGCCTCGCCCAGTGCGCGCTTCTTGCGTTCGGGGGCGAGCCGATCCAGGTAGAGCTTGCCGTCGAGGTGGTCGATCTCGTGCTGCAGGCACTGGGCGAGCACTTCGACGCCTTCGACCTCGATGGGATTGTTGCGCAGGTCGACACCTCGCACCACCGCGCGCTTCGCGCGGACGACCGGGAACCACAGTTCCGGCACGGACAGACAGCCCTCGCCGATCTCATGCGTCTCTTCGGACAGTTCGACGATCTCGGGGTTGATCACGTATCCGCTCAGCCCGTCGACGTCGTAGCTGAACACCCGCAGGCCGACCCCGATCTGCGGCGCCGCGAGCCCAGCGCGTCCGGCCGGTCTCACCCCGTCCATGAGATCGGTCACCAGCGACTCGATCTTCTTGTCGAATGTCTTGACCGGGTCGCATACGGTCTTGAGCACGGGATCCCCGAAGTAGCGCAGGTCGCGCATCACCATGTTCGAACGTCCTTCTCCGCAGGTCTGAGCCGCGATTCTAGGCCCGCAGGCGCAACCCCTTGGGAGTCGCCCGGAATCCCGCCTCCTGGAGCACGGTGGAAAGCTCCGAGGTGAGTGCCACTTCGCCGTCGGCCTTCTGCACCGCGAGCTGACCCAGCCAGCCTTCCCGCACCGCCGTGGACAGTGCGCGCGCGGCCGCCCGCAACGTCTCCTGGTCCTCGGTGAAACTCAGCAGCGACCGGCCGCCGCGTTCGACGTACATCGCCGGGACGCCGTCCACGAGCACCGCCAGCGCGCCCGCCTTCCGTGCCGGACGGTGCTTCGGGTCGCCTGTCGCGGCAGGCCACGGCAACGCGGCGCCGTAGGGCTGGGCCGGGTCGGCGGCGGCGAGTACGACGGCGCCCTCCGTGGTGGTGCGCTGGTTCCCGGATTGCGCGCGCAGCCTGTCGACCGCGCCCTTCGCCGCGAACTGCGCCGCGCCGAGCCCCTCGACCACGTAACCGCGGACGACCTGGCCCGAATCCTCCATTCCGCGCAAAACCTTGTAGATCCCGGAAAATCCGCCCGTCACCCGCTCGGTGTCGAGCGCACCCCTGGTGAGGACGCCGTGCCGTTCCAGGAACGCCTCCGTCCGGGCGAGCGCGCGTCTGGTCGGATCCGGTGCGCGGTCCGGGGTGAGCGCCCAGCGCCCCGCGACCGTCGGGGGACCGGTGCGCGAAGGCATCGCCGGTCGTCCGGCCCGAAGCCGCGCGTACCGGCCACGAGGAGCTTGCCGTCGTGGCTTGTGCGCCGCGCCGGAACCGGAGACCTGCGCCCGCAACGGGCCCAGTGTGTCCCCGGTGACCAGTCCGGCCCACACGAGGTCCCACAGTGCGGCAACGACTTCGCCGTCGTTGGGCGGGGTTTCGACCAACGGCGACGCCCGGTCCACGAGCTGGCGGAAGAACTGCGCCCCACCCTCCAAAGTGGACAGGATCGCCTGGTGCAACGGCCCGGAGGGCAGATCGTCGTCGAGGTCGGGCAGCAGCAGATCGGCGACGTCCGCCGGCGCGAGCGCCAGCCAACCGTCCCCGCCGGACAGGGAACCGCAGCCGCACCAGGTGACCTCGCCCGCCGTGGTGAGTTCGTCCAGCAGCGAAGGGGTGTAACCGGGCAGCCTGCTCGGCAGGATCAGTGACTCGACGGCGCTCGCCGGGAGCGGGGCACCGGCCAGCTGCTCGACCACGGACAGCACGTCGTCCGCCGTCGGCGCCGACCGCACACGCGCGCCGATGCCGTGCCACGACGGCAGGAACCGGCCCAGCGCCGCCGGTTCGACCGGTTCCACCTCGGCCCGCAGCCGGGCCAGCGACGCCCGCCTGAGCCTGCGCAGCACCGACGCGTCGCAGAACTCCATTCCGACGCCGTGGGTCTCCGGATGCCCGATCGGGCTCAGCTCGCCCCGGACCAGCCTGCCTTGCGCGGTCAGCCTGTCCAGCACACCCGTGACCACGGCAGCGCCGAGTCCGAACCTTTCGGCGGCCTGGCGGGCGCTGAACGGGCCGCGGCTGCGCGAATAGCGCGACAGCAGGTCGCCGACCGGATCGTCGACCGGTTCGGTGAACGCCTCCGGCACGCCGACCGGTAGCGCGGTGCCCAGCGCGTCCCGCACCCGGCCCGCGTCCTCGATGGCGATGAAGCGTTCGCCGCCGCCGATGCGGACCCGGAGCACCCGCCGCGCGGCTTCCAGTTCCGCCAGCCAGTCCCGCTGGATGCCGCGCGCGGCGGCTTCCTCGATCGAGAGATCCCCGAGGAACCGCAACAGATCCGCGGCTTCCTCGGCGTTGCGGGCGTGCCTGTCGGGATCGAGCCGTTGCAGTGAACGCTCGACTTCGGCGACGACCTCGGCGTCCAGCAGCTCCCGGATCGCCTCGGTGCCGAGCAGTTCGGCCAGCAGCGTCGAATCCAGCGCCAGCGCCGCCGCGCGCCGTTCCGCGAGCGGGGCGTCGGTCTCGTACAGGAACATCCCGACGTAGCCGAAGAGCAGGCTGCGCGCGAACGGGGACGCCGACGGCGTCTCGACCTCGACCAGCTTGACCTTCCGCGACCGGACGTCGGCCATCAGTTCGCGCAGCCCGCCGACGTCGTACACGTCCTGCAGGACTTCCCGCATCGCCTCCAGCACGACGGGGAACCGCTCGTACTTGGCCGCGACCGAAAGCAGCTGCGACGCGCGCTGCCGCTGCTGCCACAGCGGCGTGCGGCGGCGCGGATCCCGGCGGGGAAGCAGCAGCGACCGCGCCGCGCATTCCCGGAACCGTGCGGCGAACACCGCCGAACCGCCGACCTCGGCGACGATCAGCTGCTCGACCTCCTCCGGATCGAGCAGCACGTCGTCGACGCCGATGGTGATTTCCGAGCCCTCGGCGTCCAACGCCTCCGGCAGCCGCAGCACGATGCCGTCGTCGGAATGCGCCACCTGGGCGTCGACCCCGCGGTTCTCCCGCAGCCGGGCCGCGATCGCGAGCGCCCACGGCGCGTTGACCTGAGCACCGAACGGCGAGTGCAGGATGACCCGCCAGTCACCGAGTTCGTCGCGGAAGCGTTCCAGCAGCACGGTCTTGTCGTTCGGCACATGCCGCGTGGCGGACTTCTGTTCTTCCAGATAGGCCAGCAGGTTGTCGCACGCGTACTCATCCAGTCCGGCGACGGCAGCGCGCTCCCTGGCCACCGAAGGCTCCGAAGTGGACAGTTCGCGGACGAACGCGCCCAGCGCCCGCCCCAGTTCCAGCGGGCGACCGGGGGCGTCGCCCTTCCAGAACGGCATCCGCGCGGGCTCACCCGGCGCGGGCACCACGAGCACGCGGTCATGGGTGATGTCGGTGACCCGCCAGGAAGAGGTGCCGAGCAGGATCGTGTCCCCGACGCGGGATTCGTAGACCATTTCCTCGTCGAGCTCGCCCACCCGCGACCCGGGTTTGTCGTCGGCGCCCGGGGTCATCACGGTGAACAGGCCGCGATCGGGGATCGTGCCGCCGGAGGTGACCGCCAGCCGCTGCGAACCCGGACGGCCGTGCAGTTCGCCGCTGACCCTGTCCCAGGTGATCCGGGCGCGCAGCTCCCCGAACTCCTCGCTGGGGTACCGGCCGGCGAGCATGTCGAGCACCGCCATCAGCGCGTCGTCCGGCAGCGACGCGAACGGCGCCGCGCGGCGGGCGAGCGCCGCCACCTCGTCGACGGTCCACGATTCGAGCGCCACCATCGCCACGATCTGCTGCGCGAGCACGTCGAGCGGGTTCCGCGGGTACCGCACCGCCTCGATCGCCCCGGACGCCATCCGTTCCGCGACCACGGCGCAGGAGACGAGGTCGCCCCGGAACTTCGGGAACATCACCCCGCTGGAGACCGCGCCGACCTGGTGCCCGGCCCGGCCGACCCGTTGCAGCCCCGAAGCGACCGTCGGCGGCGCCTCGATCTGCACGACGAGATCGACCGCGCCCATGTCGATGCCCAGTTCCAAGGACGACGTCGCCACGACACAGGCGAGACGGCCGGTCTTGAGCTCCTCTTCGACGTGGGTGCGCTGCTCGCGCGACATCGAGCCGTGGTGCGCCCGCGCGATCACCGGCGCCGCGCCGGTGGTGAGCCCGGACTGGCCGATCGCCTCGGCCGGATACCGCTGATCCGGCTCCAGTTCGGACTGTTCCGCCACGAGTTCGTTGAGCCGCGCGGTCATCCGCTCGGTGAGCCGCCGCGAGTTGGCGAACACGATCGTCGACCGGTGCGCCTGGATCAGTTCGAGGACCCGCTCCTCCACCGCGGGCCAGATCGACGGCCGCCGCGGTGCGCCGTCGATGTCCTCGAGCGAGCCGGGGAGCCGGGCGAGGCCAGCGTCGAGGTCTTCGTTCTGCTTCGGCCCTCGAGGACCGTCGAGATTGGACATGTCCTCGACAGGGACCTCGACGCGGACCTCGATCGTCTTCGCGAGCTTCGGCTGGACGATGGTGACCGGTCTGCCGCCCGCCAGGAACGAGGCGACCTCGTCGATCGGCCGGACCGTCGCCGACAACCCGATCCGCTGGGCGGGCTTCTCCAGAAGGGCGTCGAGCCGCTCCAGTGACAACGCCAGATGCGCACCGCGTTTGCCGCCGGCGACCGCGTGCACCTCGTCGATGATCACCGTCTCCACACCGCGCAGTGAGTCACGCGCGGAGGAAGTGAGGATGAGGAACAGCGACTCCGGTGTGGTGACCAGCACGTCCGGCGGTGTCTTGCCGAACGAGCGCCGCTCGGCGGCGGTGGTGTCGCCCGTTCGCATGCCGACCTCGATGTCCGGCACCGGCAGCCCCAGCCGCCGCGACGCCTGCGAGATGCCGGCCAGCGGGGCCCTCAGGTTGCGCTGAACATCGACCGCCAGCGCCTTCAGCGGCGAGACGTAGAGGACGCGGCAGCGTTTCCGCGGCTCGGACGGCGGCGGCTCGACCGAGAGCCTGTCCAGTGCCCAGAGGAACGCCGAGAGCGTCTTACCGGAGCCCGTGGGGGCCACGACCAGCGCATGTTCCTTCGCATACGCGGCACGCCACGCCCCTTCCTGCGCGCGGGTGGGCGCGGCGAAGGCCCCGGTGAACCAGTCCCTGGTCGCGGGGGAGAAGAGGTCGAGTACGTCTGCCACGCCCTCCATAGTGCGCCGGACCACCGACAGTTTCGCTCCGAGCCCTGATCGGCGGAGCTGAGATGGACCTGTCAACAGGACCGAACGTGTGAACCCGCCACGGCCGAAGGCCCCGCTATCGCGGTGGCAGGGCGCCCGAGAAGATCAGCTTTACCTCGATGACCAGGCTGCGTCCTGCCGACGTCGATCGCGGATGCGGGTTCACCAACAGACACGGAGCCCTTCGAGACGGCCCGGTCGGGGACGAGTTCGGCGGGTTCCGCACTTACGGTGACCTCGCTCATGGGAGCATCACGGCCAGCGCGACCGGATCAGAGCTGGGGCGGTCGCCGTTCGTCTGTGAAGGGGTAAGTGCTGTGCGGATCCTGTCGGTGGACCTCGGGACGTCCAACACCGTGGCCGTCCTTTCGGCGCACGGGAGGCCGCCGCGGGTGGTCGAGGTCGACGGTTCGGCCAACATGCCGTCCGCGGTGTTCGCCACCGAGGACGGCACGATCATGGTCGGCCGGGACGCCGAACGCCGGGCCCGGCTCGACCCGACCCGCTTCGAACCCAACCCCAAACGCCGTATCGACGAGCAGACGCTCCTGCTCGGCACCGACGTCATCCCGGTCACCGAGGTGCTGGCCGCGATCCTGCGCCGCGTCCTCGACGAGACCACCCGCCAGCTCGGTGGCGAACTGCCCGACGAGGTCCGGCTCACCCACCCCGCGCAGTGGGGCCAGACGCGCCGCAACGTGCTGTTGTCCGCCGCCCGGCTCGCCGGAATGGGCGGCAACCTGGTGCTCGTCCCCGAGCCGGTCGCCGCGGCGGCGCATTTCGCGTCGTTCCCCGGCAAGACGCTCGCGCCCGGCCAGGCACTTGCCGTGTACGACCTCGGCGCGGGCACCTTCGACGTCGCGATCGTCGGCGCGACCCCGAACGGCGGCTTCACCGTCGTCGCCGAGGACGGCCTTCCCGACCTCGGTGGCCTCGACGTCGACCAGGCGCTGCTGGTGCACGTCGGCCGTGAGGTCTCGCACAAGGACCCCCAGCGCTGGCAGCGGGTCCTGCGGCCCGAGTCCACTCCGGACCGTCGTACGCGACGCGCGCTGCAGGAGGACGTGAAGGCGGCGAAGGAAGCCCTCTCGCGGCACCCGCAGACCGAGGTCCCGATGCCGGAGCCGTTCGAGGACGTCCTCGTCACGCGAGGCGAACTCGAGGCGCTGGTGCGGCCGTCGATGCTGCGCAGTGTCGAGCTGGTGGCGCGCGTCGTCCGCTCGGCGGGGATGACCCCGGACCGGCTCGCCGGCATCTACCTCGTCGGCGGTTCGAGCCGTCTCCCGCTGGTCGGCAGCCTGATCGCGGAGAAGCTCGGCGTCGTCCCCGGCAGCCTCGACCAGCCGGAGACCGCGGTCGCGCTCGGCGCCCAGCACGTCGCTTCCGACGGCATCAGCTCGCGTACGCAGGGTGTCGAAGGTCAGGTCGCGGCGGGAACCGGTGCGCACCCCGGCGTTTCGGGTCCGTACGCGCCACCGCAGCAGGTCGCGTCGATCCCCGGTTACCAGTCCGGCCCCGGCCAGTCCGGCGGTTTCCCGCAGTCGGGCTACCCGAACAGCGGCCCGCAGCAGGTGCAGCAGCCCGCGCCGGCGAACTTCCCGACGTACTCGCTGTCCGGGCAGACCACCGGGGACAAGGCGCCCGCGAGCAAGAAGAAGCCGCTCGTCATCGGCGCCATCGTGGCCGTCGTCGTGCTGATCGCCGCCGGGCTCACCTACTTCCTGACGTCCTCGTCGGTGACGACCTACACCGCCGAGGAGTGCAAGGTGCCCGGCGCGGCCGACGACAAGGGCCTCACCGGCTGCCTGCGCCAGCTCGCCGGGAAGATCGCCGACACCGGTGACTGCAAGCCCGGCATGGGCAACGGGCCGGCGAAACCGGCGGAGGACCTCGGTGTGACGTCGACCTGCTCCGCCCCGGGCCGCGCCGGCACCCAGGTGACCTATCTGCAGAGCGACTCCGCGGACAAGCTCAAGGCCTACACCGACGGACTGCTCAAATCGGCCGGTGGGGACCGCACCGAGGCCAAATGGGTGGGCAACGCCCTGGAAGGCCAGTACTCCTCGGCCGCCGGGCGGAACGCCGCGGTACTGGTGTTCACCGTGACCGACCGGCCGCTGGTCGGTTTCATCTACCAGGTCCCGGCCGAAGGACAGAACCCGACGCCCGGCGAACTGGCCGATTACTTCGAAAAGAGCGTTCAGCCGGGCGAGTGATCCCCGCTCTTCACGCGGAGGAGTTAGGTGGCTCGTTCGGTGTCCCCGATGTGGCGTTGGCGGCGCTGAGCGTCCCCAATGCCACATCGGGGACGTCCTGGCCGGCATCGAGCCCCACATCCAAGCCACCTCGGCCTTCGCGGAGCTCAGCCGAGGGAAGGGGGCCTTCGCGCGTTTCGTGTCCGAGGCGGGGCTAGACTTCACTTGATGCGTATCACGGTCTTCCGGCGGCTGATGGCCGACGAATTCGGTCCGGGACGTGCGGAAACCCTCTCCAGGGATCACGTCTTCGGCGAGCTCGGGGGCCGGACAGTCGAACAGGCCCTCGACGCGGGAACCTCGGCCAAAGACGTCTGGCGCGCGGTCTGCGAGACCTTCGAGGTCCCGCCGGAGCGGCGCTGACCTCGGCGAAGGGCGAGAACTTCAGCGCGACGGCGTGTCGGCCAAGGTCTCGAACACACGTTCGTCTATGGTGTTGTCCACAACGGGGTCAGCGATCCACAGCTTGGGCGCGAGGCCTGGAATTGTCGGTGGTCGCCCGTAGCGTCGGACCCGACAGCTCAGAACCGAAACAAGCCTTATCGGCTCAACCAACGAGGTGGACTCCATGGCACCAGCAGCACCCGACAAGGACAAGGCGCTCGAACTGGCCCTCGCCCAGATCGACAAGCAGTACGGCAAGGGCTCGGTCATGCGCCTCGGTGAAGAGGGCCGTGTGCCGATCGAGGTCATCCCCACCGGTGCCATCGCGCTCGACGTCGCGCTCGGGATCGGTGGCCTGCCCCGCGGCCGGGTCATCGAGATCTACGGTCCGGAGTCCTCCGGTAAGACCACCGTCGCGCTGCACGCGGTCGCCAACGCGCAGCGGAACGGCGGCATCGCCGCGTTCATCGACGCGGAGCACGCGCTGGACCCGGATTACGCCCAGAAGCTCGGCGTCGACACCGACGCGCTGCTGGTCTCCCAGCCGGATACCGGTGAGCAGGCGCTCGAGATCGCGGACATGCTGATCCGCTCCGGCGCGCTCGACATCCTGGTCATCGACTCGGTCGCCGCGCTCGTGCCGCGCGCCGAGATCGAGGGCGAGATGGGTGACAGCCACGTCGGTCTCCAGGCCCGGTTGATGAGCCAGGCGCTGCGGAAGATGACCGGTGCGATGAGCAATTCCGGCACCACCGCGATCTTCATCAACCAGCTGCGCGAGAAGATCGGCGTCATGTTCGGCTCCCCGGAGACCACGACCGGTGGTAAGGCGCTGAAGTTCTACGCGTCGGTCCGTCTGGACGTCCGCCGGATCGAGACGCTGAAGGACGGCGGCGAGCCCGTCGGCAACCGCACCCGGGTCAAGGTCGTGAAGAACAAGGTCGCGCCGCCCTTCAAGCAGGCCGAGTTCGACATCCTGTACGGGAAGGGCATCTCCCGCGAGGGCTCGCTGATCGACATGGGTGTCGACCAGGGCATCCTGCGCAAGTCCGGCGCCTGGTACACCTACGAGGGCGACCAGCTGGGGCAGGGCAAGGAGAACGCGCGCAAGTTCCTGCTCGAGAACCCGGACATCGCCAACGAGGTCGAGAAGCGCATCAAGGAGAAGCTCGGCATCGGTGCCGTTGTCGACGCCGAAGCCGCCCCCGCGCCGGTCGACTTCTAGGGGGAGTTACGGGATCTAGGTGAGTGTGCTCGCGGAGAGCGCTCGCCCTGATCCCTTCGCCGTGCCTTCCGGGGGTCGGCCCCCGGGTCCCCACCAAGGGGCAGCCCCCTGGCCTCCAGGGCTCGGGTGCCGATTCGTTGTGGACTTCTGAGGAGTGATAGCCAGATGCGTGCGCCCAAAGTGGATCCGGCGGAGCTGCCGCCGGACGAGCGGAGGAAGAAGGCCAAGGAGATCTGCTTCGATCTCCTGGCCGCGCGCCCGCGCTCCACGGACGAACTGCGTCAGGCCCTCAAGCGCAAGGGCTTCGACGAGGAGACGACGGAGACCCTGCTCGGTAAGCTGGACCAGGCAGGGCTCATCAACGACGCCGAGTTCGCCGAGATGTGGGTTCGTTCCCGCCATGCCAACATGGGCCTGGCACGGAACGCCCTCGTAGCCGAGCTGAAACGCAAAGGAATCGATGGGGATATCGCCGTCCAGGCCGCCGACGAGGTGGACCGAGAGGCAGAGGAGCAGCGCGCCCGAGAGCTGGTACGGAAGCGCATGCGCTCCTTGGGCAACGTCGACGAGCAGACGGCGATCCGCCGCTTGCTGGGCATCCTCGCCCGCAAGGGCTATCCCCAGGGGCTGGCCTACACCGTGATCCGCGACGAACTCCGCGAGTTCGGCGCCGAGTCGGCGCTCCTGGACGACGCCGCCCTCGACTGAGACACCTTCACCTGGGTTGCTCACCGGCCGTGCGGGCCTGCCTGTCCGCCGGCCGGTGTTTCGCGTTCCAGAGGCTCGGGGGGGGGGGGGGGGGGGGGGGGGAAGGCAACCAACGCCGAAAAACACCGACACCCGTAGGCTCGCCCGTGCCGCCAAGCCAGGGGGAGAGAGATGCTTAGGCCCTGGGGTGGGCGGGT
>NZ_JBVJCE010000017.1:147414-149221 GCF_055588925.1 Amycolatopsis sp. NPDC041971
CTCATCTCCTTGTTTCCTCTCTGTAGGTCTTCTGTATGGTGCCGCTGCGTAAACAACCCCCCCCCCCCCCCCACGACCAACCAGCCCCACACTTTCCGGCGCCCTGGTCGCTTGAAGTACGTGAAGGGGGCCCTCCTGTACTTGGGGAAGGGACCTTCACGTGCCTTCATTGCGACCGGTGGGTTTACTGGGGCTATAGGCGTGTGTTCCGAGTCCGTGAAGGACTCCTTGAGGGACCCAGAGTCCCTCAAGGAGTCCTTCACGGACCGCGGTCCCGCGATCAGCCGAAGCCAGAATCCAGGAGGTACCTAAGCCACCCTTGGCTCGATTAACCCGAATCGCCACTCACGACCACCTGGACCACTACGCCACCGTCCCGCTTCTCTCTGGAGTACATGAAGGCCCCTGCACGGATTGGCGCCCCTCGGCCCGGGCTTCCCGGTGTCTCGAAGCGGACGCCGGAGACTGGCAAACGTCCTTCGGCAAGATCCGACCAGCGTCGTCGCGACCGATCAGGAATCGAGAAGCACCGGACGCCTGCTCGGAAATAGCGTTACCGGCATGAACTCCATCGACGCCATCACCCTCGAAGTGTCCGACACCGAGGCCGCCGAACGCTTCTACACCACCGCCTTCGGGCTCGGCTCCGAGTTGCGCCCGCGGGCTTCGGAAGAGCCGTCCACCGGCTTCCGCGGGTACACCCTTTCCCTCACGGTGTCCCAGCCCGCCAACGCCGACGCGCTCATCGCCGCCGCCGTCGACGCCGGGGCGACCGTGCTCAAGCCCGCCACGAAATCGATGTGGGGTTACGGCGGCGTCGTCCAGGCCCCGGACGGCGCGATCTGGAAGATCGCCACCTCCGCGAAGAAGAACACCGGGCCGGCCGTCCGCGAGTTCGACGACATCGTGTTGCTGCTGGGCGTCGCCGACGTGCCCGCGAGCAAGAAGTTCTACGTCGAGCACGGCCTCACCGTGGGGAAGAGCTTCGGCCGCGTGTACGTCGAGTTCGAGTCCGGTTCGAGCCCCGTGAAGCTGGCCCTGTACCGGCGCAAGGCGCTGGCCAAGGACGCCGGCGTGTCCCCTGAGGGCACCGGCTCGCACCGCATCGCGATCCGCGGCACCGCTCCGTTCACCGATCCGGACGGGTTCACCTGGGAGACCTCCGCGCTCGCCGACCAGTCCTGATGTGCCACTACCGGATGCCCCCGCTCGCTGCCCACCCAGGAGAAACCATTATGACGACCACGTACGAAGAAGTCACGGCCGAAGAGAAGGCCGCGATGAAGGAACACGCCCAGGACATGAAGAAAGCGGCGCGCCGCGGCTCCGCCGCTGACAAAGCGGCCGCGGCGGAACAGGACGTGCTGGCGAAGATCGCCGAAATGCCCGATGAGGACCGGGCGCTGGCCGAGCTGGTCCACACCGTCGTGAAGGCGAACGCCCCGATGCTCGCGCCGAAACTCTGGTACGGCCAGCCCGCCTACGCACTGGAAGGCAAAATCGTCTGCTTCTTCCAGGCAGCGGCCAAATTCAAGACGCGATACGCGACGCTCGGCTTCAATGAGGCCGCGCAGCTGGACGACGGTGAGATGTGGGCGACGGCCTTCGCGCTGACCGGCGTCACCCCCGCGGTGAAGAAGCGCATCGCCGCGTTGGTGAAGCAAGCCGTCAGCTGAGCCCACCGCATGCGACACCCGGCAGGTAGCCCGCGGAAGGGTGGGGGGGGGGGGGGGGGGGGGGGGGGGGGGGGGGGGGGGGGGGGGGGGGGGGGGGGGGGGGGGGGGGGGGGGGAAGAGGGGGGGGGGGA
>NZ_JBVJCE010000017.1:149228-222319 GCF_055588925.1 Amycolatopsis sp. NPDC041971
CCCCTCCCCCCCCCCCCCCCGGACCCCCCCCCCCCCCCCCCCCCCCCCCCCCCCCCCCCCCCCCCCCCCCCCCCCCCCCCAACAACCTTCCCGCCAGGCCACACCGGGGTCGACGGCTCGCGAGTGGCAATGCGTTTTACCGCGCGATTGGCCACTCGCCGGGCGGCGGCGAACACCTAGGCTCGGGTGATCACCGGGAGGACCACATGATCACCATCGCTCCATTAGAGCCAGAAGACCGCGAAGCCTGGGAAAACCTGTTCCGCGCGTACATCGCCTTCTACGAACGTGTTGCGCCTCAAGAGGTTTACCACCGCGCCTGGCGCGAATTCCGGACGGGAGAGCGGATGCACGCGCGCGGCGCCCGCGTGGGCGGCGAGCTCGTCGGGATCACGCATTTCCTGGTGCACCCCAGCACTTCCGCGCTCACCGACGTCTGTTACCTGCAAGACCTCTTCACCGCGCCGGAAGCCCGGGGCAAGGGTGTCGCGCGGGCGCTGATCGAGGCCGTCGCGGACTGGGCGCGCGACCGCGATTGCGACAGGGTGTACTGGCACACCAGGGAATCCAACACGACCGCGCGTCGCCTGTACGACCAGGTCGCGGTCAACCGCGGTTTCATCCAGTACCAGCTCCCGCTCTGAAAGCAGTGAAGGCCACCTCCGCGAAGGTGGCCTTCACAGCACGGATCAGAGCTTCGACGCCTCCGCCGCGAAAGCCTCGATCTTCCCGAAGTCCTTGGCCGCCAATGCGTCCTTCGGCGTCAGCCACGAACCACCGATGCAGCCCACATTGGACAGTGCGAGGTAGTCCGGCGCGGTCTTCACGGTAATCCCGCCGGTGGGGCAGAACCGCAGGCCGGGCAGCGGCCCGCCGATCGACTTCAGGTACGCCACGCCACCACTGGCCTCGGCGGGGAAGAACTTCAACGCCGTCAGCCCGCGCTCGGCCAGCCGCATCGCCTCCGAGACTGTGCTCGCGCCCGGCAGGAACGGCAGCCCGGTGTCGAACGCCGCGTCCAAGACCGAGTCCGTGCAGCCCGGGGTCACCAGGAACTTCGCGCCGGCGTCGGCGGCCTGCTTGGCGTGTTCCGGTGCGGTGACCGTCCCGGCGCCGATGACGATCTCCGGGACCTCCGCGGCGATCCGCTCGATGGAGGCGAGTGCCGCCGGGGTGCGCAGGGTCAGCTCGATCACGCCGATCCCGCCCGCGAGCAGGGCCCGCGCGGTGGGCACGGCGTCGCCGGCGTCGTCGAGCACGACGACGGGCATCACGGGGGACAGGCCGAGCAGGTCGGCGCCGGTGGTCACTGGGTTACCTCCACAGGGGTCAACGTGTGCGCCGGAGCGCCGAAGTGTTCCGGCGTGAGCGGTCCGAACACGCTCGCGCCTTGATCGGCGGGGCCCACCGCGCGGCGCAGCGCCGCGAACAGCTCCCGGCCGGTGCCGGTCCAGGATGCCTCCGAAGGCGGGGAGTCCACCAGTTCACGGCGGGCGAGTTCTTCGTCACCCACGAAGACGTCGAGCGTCCCGGCCTTGGCGTCGAGACGGATGACGTCGCCGTCGGCGATCCGCGCGATCGGGCCGCCCGCGGCGGCTTCCGGGGTCACCTGGATCGCCGCCGGGATCTTCCCGGACGCGCCCGACATCCGGCCGTCGGTGAGCAACGCCACCTGGTGCCCGCGGTCCATCAGCACCCCCAGTGCCGGGGTGAGGCCGTGCAGTTCCGGCATCCCGTTGGCCTGAGGGCCCTGCTGCCGGATGACCACGACGACGTCGCGGTTCAGCTCGCCGGCCTCGAAAGCGTCCTTGAAGGACTTCTGATCGGTGAATACCCGAGCCGGGGCCTGGACGATCCGGCGCTCCGGCGCGACGGCCGACACCTTGATCACCGCGCGGCCGAGGTTGCCCGCGACCATCCGCAGCCCGCCGTCGGCGGCGAACGGCCGCCACACGGGGCGCAGGACGTCCTCGTCGAGGCTGCGCGCCGGGACGTCACGCCAGACCAGTTCGCCCTCGGAGAGGATCGGCTCCTGCCGGTAGCGGTGCAGACCCGGCCCGGCGACGGTCTGGACCTCCTCGTGCAGCAGGCCCGCGTCGAGCAGCGTGCCGACCAGGAACTGGATGCCCCCGGCGGCGTGGAAGTGGTTGATGTCGGCGCTGCCGTTCGGGTACACACGCGCCAGCAGGGGGATCACCGCCGACAGGTCGGAGAAGTCGTCCCAGGTCAGCTGGATGCCCGCGGCCCCGGCGATCGCGACGAGGTGCATCGTGTGGTTGGTCGAACCGCCCGTGGCGAGCAGTGCGATGACGCCGTTGACGACGGCCTTCTCGTCGATCACGCGCGAGATCGGCGTGTACTCCTCGCCTCGCGAAAGCTTCACCACGCGACGTCCGGCCTCTTCGGTGAGCGCCTTCCGCAGCGGCGAGTTCGGCTGCACGAAGCTGGCGCCCGGCAGGTGCAGGCCCATCACCTCGACGACCATCTGGTTCGAGTTGGCCGTGCCGTAGAAGGTGCACGTTCCCGCCGAGTGGTACGAAGCCGCTTCCGCGTCCAACAGGTCTTCGCGGGTCGCCTTGCCCTCCGCGTACAGCTGGCGCACGCGTGCCTTCTCCTTGTTCGGCAGACCGGAGTTCATCGGCCCGGCGGGCACCAGGATCGCCGGGAGGTGCCCGAAGGACAGTGCCCCGATCAGCAGGCCCGGCACGATCTTGTCGCAGACGCCGAGCAGCAGTGCCGCGTCGAACATGTCGTGGGACAGCGCGATCGCGGTCGACATCGCGATCACCTCGCGGCTGAACAGCGACAGCTCCATCCCGGGGCGGCCCTGGGTGACACCGTCGCACATCGCGGGCACGCCACCGGCGAACTGCGCCACCCCGCCCGCCTGACGGACCGAGCCCTTGAGCATCGCGGGGTACTCCTGCATCGGCTGGTGCGCCGAAAGCATGTCGTTGTAGGAGGAGACGATCGCGACGCCCGGCGCCCGCACGGCGCGCAGTGCCGCTTTGTCGACACCTTCCATCGCGGCGAAGCCGTGGGCGAGGTTGCTGCAGTCGAGGCCGCGCCGCACCGGTCCTTCTCCGTGGGAGGCGGCGACCCGCTCGAGGTACGCGGCGCGGGTTCCGGCGCTGCGGGCGGCGATGCGTTCGGTGACTTCGGCGATGATGGGGTGGACGTTCGGGGCGGTGCTCATGTCCGGCTCCGGATCACTGGTCGTGGTGGTCCGCGGGACGGCAACGCTGACGCCGCTGGGTCGTGACAGTGGCCACAGTACCTCGGGGGAAAGCTCGAATCAAAATCGATACAGAAGATCGACTCGCGTGACCTCCGTCACGTCATTAGGTTCCACTGTGCTACTTGTCACATTGCACAACGCGCGGCAGAGTCGAGACGGCGAGGATCGCTTGCCTTCGAAGGCTCGAGCGGCCAACCGAACCGACCATCGGGAGGTACCGATGTCCACCACAGAGATCGCCGAGCTTCGGCGAGCCATCGGTCAGTTGAGGCAGTGCGTCGGCGCGCTGCGATCCCGATACGGCGACGCTTCGGCGGTACGACGCCTGGCGAACGACGTCGAGCGGCTCGACATCGACGCGACCGATCTCGACACGACTCCGAACGCGGTGCCCGCGCAGGCGCAGGCCGCCGATCGTGTCCAGATTCCCGATACGCCCTACGACCCGGCGCTGTGGCACGGCGCCGATGACGAAGGCGTCGGCGGCTACAAGCGCGATCAGCGGTGAGCGCCCCCGCCGGCGATGAGGCCGGACGGGGTACGGGGGTCCGTGCACCGTCGCGGGCCCGGATCGCCGAGAAAACGCTGCGCACCGACCGGTGGTGGCTGTCCCCGCTACTGACCGTCCTCGGCCTCTCCGCCTTCATCGTCTACGCGACGATCAGGTCCTTCGTGCGCACCGCGTACTGGGTGCCCGAGTACCACTACCTGACGCCGTTCTATTCACCCTGTGTCTCGGAATCCTGCGTCGAAGGCTCCCGGCATTTCGGGGCCTGGATCGGCGAACTGCCGGGTTTCGTCCCGCTCGGCTTCCTCGTCCTGCCGTTCCTGCTGGGCTTCCGGCTGACCTGCTACTACTACCGTAAGGCGTACTACCGCGCCGTCTGGTTCTCGCCGCCCGCGTGCGCGGTCGCCGAACCGCACGCGAAGTACACCGGTGAGACCCGCTTGCCGTTGATCCTGCAGAACGTCCACCGCTACTTCTTCTACGTGGCCGTGGTCGTCTCGCTGGTCAACACCTACGACGCGATCACCGCGTTCCACGGCAAGACCGGCGGATTCGGTTTCGGGCTCGGCAACATCGTGCTGCTCGGCAACGTGATCCTGTTGTGGGCCTACACGTTGTCCTGTCACTCGTGCCGCCACGTGACCGGCGGCAGGCTCAAGCACTTCTCGAAACATCCGGTCCGCTACTGGATCTGGACGCAGATCACGAAGCTCAACACCCGGCACATGGCGCTGGCGTGGACGACGCTCGGCACGCTCGTGCTGACCGATCTCTACGTGATGCTCGTGGCCAGCGGCGCGATTTCGGATCTGCGGTTCATCAACTAGCGGCGCGGGAATCTCCCGTCCCCGGCGACAAGCTTTGAGGTGGCTCTTTCTATGACCGAGGTCGAACGGCTCAACTACGACGTGGTGGTGATCGGGGCAGGCGGCGCCGGTCTCCGCGCGGTCATCGAGGCCCGTGAGCGCGGCTTCAGCGTCGCGGTGGTGTGCAAATCGCTGTTCGGCAAGGCGCATACGGTGATGGCCGAAGGCGGCTGCGCGGCGTCGATGGGCAACGCGAACTCGAACGACAACTGGCAGGTGCACTTCCGCGACACCATGCGCGGCGGGAAGTTCCTCAACAACTGGCGGATGGCCGAACTCCACGCCAAGGAGGCGCCGGACCGGGTCTGGGAACTGGAGACCTACGGCGCGCTGTTCGATCGCACCGCCGACGGCCGGATCAGTCAGCGCAACTTCGGCGGGCACACGTATCCCCGGCTGGCACACGTCGGTGACCGCACCGGACTCGAACTGATCCGCACGATGCAGCAGAAAATCGTTTCGCTGCAACAAGAGGACTTCAAGGAGACCGGAGACTACGAAGCGAGGATCAAGGTCTTCGCCGAATGCACGATCACCGAACTGCTGACCGACAACGGGCGAATCTCGGGCGCCTTCGGATACTGGCGGGAGAGCGGCCGGTTCATCCTGTTCGAGACACCGGCGGTCGTGCTGGCCACGGGCGGGATCGGGAAGTCGTTCAAGGTCACCTCGAACTCGTGGGAGTACACCGGCGACGGGCACGCGCTGGCGCTGCGGGCCGGGGCGACGCTCATCAACATGGAGTTCGTCCAGTTCCACCCGACCGGCATGGTCTGGCCGCCGAGTGTGAAGGGGATCCTGGTCACCGAAGGCGTCCGCGGTGACGGCGGGGTCCTCAAGAACACCGAGGACAAGCGGTTCATGTTCTCCTACGTCCCCGACGTGTTCAAGGGGCAGTACGCGGACAGCGAGGAAGAAGCCGACCGCTGGTACGCCGACGCCGACAACAACCGCCGCACCCCGGACCTGCTGCCGCGGGACGAGGTCGCGCGCGCGATCAACACCGAGGTCAAGGAGGGCCGGGGGTCGCCGCACGGCGGGGTCTTCCTCGACATCGCCAGCAGGCTGCCCGCGGAGGAGATCCGCAAACGGCTGCCGTCGATGTACCACCAGTTCAAGGAACTCGCCGACGTCGACATCACCAAGGAGCCGATGGAGGTCGGCCCCACCTGTCACTACGTGATGGGCGGGATCGAGGTCGACCCGGACACCGCGTCTTCGAGTGTGCCGGGGTTGTTCGCCGCGGGCGAGTGCTCGGGCGGGATGCACGGCTCGAACCGGCTGGGCGGCAACTCGCTTTCGGATCTGCTCGTCTTCGGCCGCCGCGCGGGCCTCGGTGCCGCGTCCTACGTGTCGGAACTGAAGGATCGCCCCAAGGTCGATCAGTCCGATGTGGACGCCGCCGCGGCGATGGCGCTCGCGCCGTTCGAGCCGTCGGGCGACGGCGTCGAGGAGAACCCGTACAGCCTGCACACCGAACTGCAGCAGTCGATGAACGACCTCGTCGGCATCATCCGGAAAGCGGAGGAGATCGAGCGGGCGCTGGAGAAACTCGGGGAACTGCGCGAGCGGATCAAGCGGGTCACCGTCGAAGGACACCGGCAGTTCAACCCCGGCTGGCATCTCGCCGTCGACCTGCGCAACATGCTGATGGTCAGCGAATGCGTGGCGCGGGCCGCGCTGATGCGGACCGAGAGCCGGGGCGGGCACACCCGCGACGACCACCCGGGCCTGGACGCCCGGTGGCGCAACAAACTCCTGGTCTGCTCGGCCACGCCGGGCGACAATCCGGTGGTGCCGGAGATCGGCATCGAGGCCAAGGAACAGACCCCGCTGCGGCAGGACCTGCTGGAGCTTTTCGAACTGTCCGAGCTGGGGAAGTACTACACCGACGAAGAACTGGCCTCGCACCCCGGGAGTCCGGCATGAGCTACCAGGCGAGTTTCCGGGTCTGGCGCGGCGACGCCGATTCGGGTGAGCTGCAGGACTACCGCGTCGAGGTCAACGAGGGCGAGGTCGTCCTCGACATCATCCACCGCTTGCAGGCCACCCAGGCCTCGGATCTGGCGGTGCGGTGGAACTGCAAGGCGGGCAAATGCGGTTCCTGCTCGGCGGAGATCAACGGCAAGCCGCGGTTGCTGTGCATGACCCGGATGTCGACCTTCACCGAGGACGAGGTCATCACCGTGACGCCGATGCGGACGTTCCCGGTGATCCGGGACCTGGTGACCGACGTGTCGTTCAACTACGCCAAGGCCCGCGAGATCCCGTCGTTCACCCCGCCTCCGGAGCTGAAGCCGGGGGAGTACCGGATGCAGCAGGTCGACGTGGAGCGCTCGCAGGAGTTCCGCAAGTGCATCGAGTGCTTCCTGTGCCAGAACACCTGCCACGTGGTGCGTGACCACGAGGAGAACAAGGAGGCCTTCGCCGGCCCCCGATACCTCATGCGCATCGCCGAACTCGAAATGCACCCCCTCGACGTCGCCGACCGGCGTGACGCGGCGCAGGAGGAGCACGGGCTGGGCTATTGCAACATCACCAAGTGCTGCGGTGACGTGTGCCCGGAAGGCATCCACATCACCGACAACGCGCTGATCCCGATGAAAGAACGCGTCGCGGACCGGAAGTACGACCCCATCGTGTGGCTGGGGAACAAGCTGTTCCGGCGGGACAAGTAAGTCCGGCTCCGGCCGGGGACGCGAGTGTCGCGAAACCACTCGAGTTCCCGGCCGGGACGACCGCAACCTTCAGGTTTGCGAGCACTGTAAAAGCCGCCGTGCGGATTCCGGCCCTCGCCGCAGCCGATGACAAGAACCGATCCGCCCGCCAGACCCGGCAAGGCCGACAGCACTTCCGCGGTCATGTCCGGGTCCGCCCATCAGGTCGTACCTCCCTGGTAGGGCGACCCGGGAGAGCCGATTTCCCCACGGTGACGACAGGTCCGGACGTTCAGCCGCCCATGACCAGTTTCCAGGTGAGGCTGCACACGAGCGCGAGGACCACGGACAGGAAGACCCGCCGCATGAATCTCGAGCCGCGGCGAGCCGCCACGGACGCGCCGAGTATCGAGCCCGCCAGATTGCAGCACGCCATGACCGATCCGAGCCCCCACAGTACTTTCCCGGTCGGGATGAAGAACAGGAGCGCGCCGAGGTTCGTGGCGGCGTTGACCAGTTTCGTGGTCGCCGACGCGCGGAGGAAGGAGTATCCGATCAGACCTACGAGGACGAAGATGAGAAAGGATCCCGTGCCGGGCCCGGCGAGCCCGTCCCAGAAACCGAGCACCGCACCGGTGCCGGTCATCGTCAGCACTTCGCCTCGTTTGCCGAACCGGACCAGCTCAGACGTGCCGAGGTCCGGTTGGCGCAGGGTGTAGAGCCCTACCCCGACCAAGGCGGCCAGAACGATGATGGTGAGCACTTTGGATGGCAGCAGGGTGGCCGACATGGCTCCGGCGACGGCGCCGCCGAGCGCGGTCACGGCCATCAGAAGCGCGGACGGCCAGTCCAAGGACGTGCGCCTGGCGTAGGTGGGAAGCGCCGCCGATGTCCCCACCAGGCTCGAAATCTTGTTGGTCGCCAGCGCGTACACGGGTGCGCCGCCCGGCATGACCAAGAGCAGGGCGGGAAGCTGGATCAGCCCGCCACCGCCGACCATCGCGTCCACCGCACCCGCGGTGAACGCGGCCAGACAGAGGAAAAGCAGGGCGACGAGGCTTACCGAGCCGAAACCCGCCCAGTCGAGCGGGGTCAGCACGCGACGCCCGTGACGTGATGCGACATGCGAACAACTCCTCCGGAATCTCGGCTCCTGTTCAGTCGCTGAACGATGCCACCGATTCGAGCACTCGCCCGGCCAGTTCTCGACGGCAGATCAGCAAGTCGGGCTGGTAGGGGTTCGGTTTGTTGTAGTGCAGGGGTGACCCGTCGATCCGGGACGCGTGCAGCCCGGCGGCCATGGCGACGCCGACCGGAGCCGCGGAATCCCATTCCCACTGGCCGCCGGCGTGCAGGTACACGTCGGCTTCACCGCGGACGACCGCCATCGCCTTCGCTCCGGCCGATCCCATGCCCACCAGGTCCAGTCCCAGCGCTTCGGCCACGGGTGCGGCGAACTCGGGCGGCCGTCCGGCACTCACGAGCATCACCGGCGAACCCGTCCCGGCGGGCCGGGGGAACTCCGTCGAGTGCACCAGCTCCAGATCCGGAATCGCGACGGCGGCCGCGGTCACGCCCGCACCCGCTTCCCACAAGGCGACATGCACTGCCCAGTTCGCGTCTCGCCCGTCCCCGTATTCGCGCGTGCCGTCGAGGGGGTCGACGATCCACACCCGGTCACGGCCGAGCCGGACACCGTCGTCGGCGGCCTCCTCCGATAGCACACTGTCTCCGGGCCGGAGGTGCGTGAGGGCCCTGGCGAGAAAGCTTTCCGAATGCGCGTCCGCGGCCTCGCCCAGTCGGCGAGGTGACAGATCGGCGTGCTTCGTCCGGAACCGGCTCAGCGACCGTCCCGCCCGTTCGGCCAGCGCGACCGCCAGTGCGGTGTCAGAGAGGGACATCGTTACTCCGGCTGGTCGGTGGCGTGGCTGAAACCGGAGAAACGGGTTCTCGCGGTGGTTTATCGCGCAGGAACCAGTGCACCGTCCCGGCGGTGACGGCGATCGGCGCGGCGGCCCAGAGCGGAAGCGAGAGCATGGACAGACCACTGAACATCAGAAGGCCGAGCACGAACGTCTTGAGCCATCGGCCGCGTACCCGGGTCGCCCACAGACTGCCGAACACGACACCCGGGATTCCGCCCAGCACCACCGACGCGGTGATGCCCAGGGTGAACTCGCCCACCAGGAGATGGCCCAGCGCCGCGGCCCAGACCAAGGGTACCGCCTGGACGAGGTCGGTCGCGGTCAACCGTGTCCCGGTCATCGCGGGGAAGAGCACGACCAGACCCGCCGCCACGAGCGAACCGGAACCGACCGAGGTCAGCCCGACCAACGTCCCGACGACGGCCCCGAGCACACCCAGCGTCACCCGGTTCCGCCGTCGGTCCGGTTCCGCGCCGGCCGGTCTCGACGACTTCAGGAACGCCCGTGCCACGCCCAGCAGGGCGCTGACGACGACCATCACGCCGAGCAGGACGCGAAGAAAGCCGTCCGGGATCCCGCCGTCGATCAAGACGTGCGCCAGGACCGGTGCGGCGAACGCACAGGGGACCGACCCGACAAGCAGGCAGCGGACGACGTGTAGATCCGCCGTTCTGGACCGCAGGTGGACGGCGGCACCGAAGGGTTTCATGATCGCCGATGCCACGAGGTCGGACGTGATCGCCGCCGCGGGCGGGACGTTGAACACGCCGACCAGCAGCGGGGTCAGCAGGGCGCCGCCGCCCATTCCGGTCAGCCCGATCACTCCGCCGAGCAGCAACGATGTCGCCACCAGAGCGGGGTCGATCAACACGTCAGGCTCTCCTCGGCGAGATCGGCCGTCGAGCCCGCGCCTGCCGGACTTCCCGCCATCCCCGCTGCCGTCGTGCTCCCGTCCTCCGGATCGAGCAGGAGGAAACTCCCGGTGATCCGGTCGTGGCGATACGGCTCTATCGGCAGTGGTTCCGCCGTCAGAATCGAAACCACCGCGATGTCGTTGCCTCCGACGGCGTCACCGGACGGGGTGTACGACATCGTGGTGAGGTCGAGGCTGGACAGGATCTCGCGCAGCACCCCTCGCGCCGTCCGGGTGCCGTGCTTGACCAGTAGCGGCTCGCCTTCCCGTAGCCGGTGATCGGATACGCAGCAGATCACCGCGGTGAACTCGGTGGTGAGCCCGGGGGCGGGGACACCCGCGATGAGGTCCCCCCGCGAGACGTCCACCTCGTCGGCCAGCTGGATCTCCACCGATTGGCCGGGGCGGGCCTGCTCGACCGGCTCACCGAGCCGGCGCACGCGAAGCACCCGTGACCACACCCCGGAAGGCAGGATCAGGACCTCGTCGCCGGGTGACAGCGAGCCCGAGCCCATCCGTCCGGTGTAGGACCGTGCCGGTTCCTCGCCGCCGCGCAGGACGTATTGCACGGGCAGCCGCGCCGCGCCGCCCGCCCGTGCGGGCTCGGTGGGGACCTCCTCGAGGTGCTCCAGCAACGCCGGCCCGTCGTACCACGGGGTTCTTTCCGATCGGGTCACCACGTTGTCACCGCGAAGGGCGGAAAGCGGGATCACGACCACGTCTTCGATGCCGAGGCGGCGGGTGCAGTCCAGGACCTCGTCCCGCAACCGGGTGAAGCGAGCTTCGTCGAAGCCGACCGCGTCCATCTTGTTCACGGCCACGATCACGTGGGGGACCCGCAGGAGGGAGGCCGCCGCGAGATGACGGCGGGCCTGGTCCCGCAGGCTCGTCTGGGCGTCCACGAGGACGACCACGGCGTCCACCAGTGACATCCCACTGACGGTGTTGCGGTTGTACTGCACATGACCTGGCGTGTCGGCCAGGACGAACCGGCGTTTGGCCGTCGAGAAGTACCGGAAGGCGACATCGATGGTGATGCCTTGTTCCCGTTCGGCCCGCAAACCGTCGGTGAGCAGGGCGAGGTCCACCTCGAGACCGTCGTCCGAGGTGCCTTCCAGTGCGTCGAACTGGTCGGTGTACACCGAATCCGAGTCGATCAGGAGCCTGCCGACGAGGGTCGATTTCCCGTCGTCGACGCTTCCGGCGGTGGCCAGCCGCAGCAGGCCGCCGGTCGTGGCCTTGTCGATGGTCATCAGAAGTACCCCTCCCGCTTGCGGTCCTCCATGGCCGTGGTGGACAAACGGTCGTCGGCACGAGTGGCGCCGCGTTCACTCACCCGGGACTCCATGACTTCGCGCAGCACGTCCTCGGCCGTCTTCGCCTCCGATTCGACCGCGCCGGTGCACGACATGTCGCCCACCGTCCGGTAACGCACCGGCAGCGTGGTGACCACTTCACCGGGACGGGGGCCACCCCAGGCCCCGGGCGCGAGGAGCATGCCGTCGCGCCGGAAAACCTCCCGTGGATGGGTGAAGTAGATGGGCGGGAGCGGCACGTCGTACCGGACGATGTAGCTCCATACATCGGCTTCGGTCCAGTTGGACAGCGGGAAGATCCGCAGATGCTCGGTGGGCCGGATCCGGCCGTTGTAGAGCTGCCACAGCTCCGGCCGCTGGCGCCGGGGTTCCCAGCCGCCCAACGGGTCGCGCACCGAGAAGACGCGCTCCTTGGCTCTCGCCCGATCTTCGTCGCGCCGGGCACCGCCGAACAGCGCGTCGAAGTTGCCGGTCCGGATCGCGTCCAGCAACAGGCGGGTCTGCTGAGGATTACGCAGCCCGTCCGGTCGTTCGCTGAGTCTTCCCGTGTCGATCCAGGCTTGGACACTCGCCACGGTGAGGTCCAGTCCGTGCCGCTCGACGATCTCGTCCCGGAAGGCCAGCACCTCGGGGAAGTTGTGACCGGTGTCGATGTGCAGGAGACCGAAGGGCAGCTTCGCCGGTGCGAAGGAGCGCAGCGCGAGATGCAGGAGTACCGCCGAGTCTTTGCCGCCTGAGAACAACAGCACGGGCCGCTGCGACTCGGCGACGGCCTCCCTGATGATGTGCGCCGCCTCGCTCTCCAGGGTTTCCAGCTGAGCGTGTTCCGGCGAGACGCCGGAACCGGACCGGCCCGCCGGTTGGTCGATGGTGGACAGAGTCACAGCAGTTCCCATTCGTTCAGCGCGGCGCGTAGCCGTCCCACGGTCAGTTCGACGGTCTCGGCCTGGGTGTCCAGCCGCAGATCCGGTTGCGCCGGCACCTCGTAGGGGTCATCGACCCCGGTGAGCCCGGTGAGTTTCCCGGACCGCTGTTTCGCGTAAAGCCCCTTCACATCACGGTCGGCACAGATGTCCAGCGGTGTCGCCACGTGGACTTCCCGGTACGTCGTTCCGGCGTGGACGTGCTGCTCGCGGATGGCCGTCCTGGTGGTGGCGTACGGGGCGATCACCGGGACCAGGACCTTGACCCCGTTCCTGGCCAGCAGCTGGGCCACCCATCCGACGCGGAAGACGTTGATGTCCCGGTCCTCGCGGGAGAAACCGAGACCGTTCGACAGTTTCGCCCGGAATTCGTCGCCGTCGAGCACTTCGACCTTGTGCCCGTCACCGCGGAGGTCGGCCGCCAATTCCCTGGCGATCGTCGATTTGCCGGAGCTGGGCAGGCCGGTGAACCAGATGGTCGCCCCGCGTTCCCTGGCGGGGATGGTGCCGTTGCCCGCGACGGCCGGCGGTGCGTTCTGCACCCGCGTGGCGGAAATCGAATCGACATAGCTGTTCACGAGACTCTCCAAGAAGGTCGAAGCCGGGTGACGCTCAGACGAAGTTCTTCTGCAGTTCGCTGCGTTCGTTCCGCCGCTGAGGAGACAGGCAGCCGGGGAATCGCTCCTCGACCCAGTCACGGTCGTAGAGCGTGTCCAGGTAGCGATCGCCGAGATCGGGGGAGAGCGCCACCGCGGTCACGTGGTCGGGAAGATCCTTGAGGTAGTGCTCCACCGCGCTGAGCACCGTGCCGGACGAGCCGCCCAGGAGGTAGCCCCTCGCCGCGAGGCGATGGCACATCTGCACCGCTTCCCGTTCGTCCTGCATGATCACGTCGTCGACGAGGGAGGGATCGACCAGTTCGGGCTTCCGGCTCGTGCCGAGCCCGGGGAGGAAACGCGGTCCCGGCCGGCCACCGAAGGTCACGGACCCGGCGCTGTCCACCGCGATGATCTTCGCTCGGTGACCGCGGTCGCGGAGATACCGGGCGCAGCCCATCAACGTCCCGGTGGTGCCCGCGCCGATGAACACGTAATCGACCGAAGGGAACTGGGCGAACACCGCCGGCGCGGTATGCCGGTAATGCGCCCGCCAGTTCTCCGCGTTCGCGTACTGGTTCAGCCAGACATGCCGTGGATCGGTCGCGCACAACTCCTGCACGACGCGGATCCGGGTGCCGAGGTAGCCGCCGGTCTCGTCGAGCTGGGTGACGACGACGACCTCGCCGCCCATGCTCTCGATCAACCGGCGGACACCGGGATTGGCGCGTGGGTCGGTGACACAGATGAACCGGTATCCCCGGCTGGCGGCGATGATGGCCAGCGCGATTCCGAGGTTTCCCGACGACGATTCGACGATGACCGAATCTTCGCCGAGTAGTTCCGCCTTTTCGGCGGCGTCCACCATCGAACGTGCCGCTTTCAGCTTGATCGAGCCAGCGAGATTGAAACTCTCACATTTCAGATACACGGATTTTCCGAAGAACGAATGCAGGTCGATATAGATGTCTTCGATGATCAGGTCTTCTGGTGCGCGGACGATGGGCATGACAAAGAGACCCCCGATACTTGCCGCAGAAGCTTGACTAGTCGCTCAAAGCGTGGACGGACTGCGCTCGGGCAGGTGCACGAAGTGGCCGTCCTCGCGCATCCGCGTATAGTGGGAGACCGCCCACTCGATATGCTCACGCAGGCCGTCGTCGGCCGGGAAATCCGTGACGGAGGGAATCCGCTCGGTCGGCGGTTCGATTCCCGTACTGTTCAACACCCGGCTGTAGAAATAGTTGGCACCGTGATTGCTCAAGGGCAGGTCCGGTTGCGCTCGCCAGCGCAGCTGGTCTTCTTCGAATCGCAGATCCCACGCGGAGAGGATCCGCTCGAAGATCGGTTCCGGCGCCGACCGGTAGTCGTGACTGTCGACGATCAGGTACTCGACCCCGCGTTCGCGGCAGTGGGCGACCTGCTCGACCAGGTCCTGCCAGCCGGTCTCCCGGAGCGGGAAATCCGTGGGCAGATCGTGCGACGCTTTGATCCGCCGGCGGGAACTGACCGTCAGCCGAGGGTCCCGGATGAGGAAGACCACCGGATGGGCCGTCCGGTCGAGCAGTCGCGGAAAGTGGGCACCGACCTGGAAGGTCATCTCCTTCACGAGAAGCTTCTCGCCGCTCTTGGGCGGGATGACCGTTTTGAGATCGAGCGGATCGGCCAGAGCGGCGTCGGCGTGCGCGGGGTCCAAGGACCGGTAGTGCGTCGATTCGTACGGCTCGTGCGAGTAGTAGCGGATCTCCGGGTTGTTCCACAGCACTCGCGCGAACGCCGTCGACGCGCAGCGGGGAGGGCCGACGACCAGATGGATGTTCTCCGGGGTGTCCATGGGGAGGTCTCTCCTCGGTGATGGTGGATCGGGTGTCGCGGCGGCCGGCTTCGTCACCAGCGGCTGGTCTCGCCGATGAAGTCGTCGATCTCGATCAGCGAACCGTCGAGGCGGGCCCGCTCGAGGATGTGGTTGCCGACCGCCAGGTCGAGCACGCCGAGTCCGAACGGTGAGAAGACGGTCGCCCGGTCGGGCGAGAGGGTTATGTCGTGGCGCAGGACGTCGCCGATGGTGCCGTTGATGAATTCCCGGCCACCGGACAGGCGTTCGGCGAGATGAGGTGAGGTGTCGGCCTTCAAGCAGTGTTCGACGTCGTCGAGAACATTGTTCGAGCGCAGCAGCAGTTCCGGTGGGAGATCCCGCAGCGAGATGTTGAGCAGCAACTGATCGTCCCGGAACACGGTTTCCGCCGGTACGTAGGGAGCCGCCGCGGTGGTGGCGAAGACGACGAGTTGCGGGTCGAACGTCTCGGTCAACGTCTCGGCTCTGCGCGCGGTCAAGCCGTGAACCCGTCGTGCGTGTTCCACCAACCGGTCGGCGCTGCCGGGGTCGCGGTCATAGACCAGGACCTCACTGAGTTTCGGCAGCACTTCGACCAGATAGTCGGTGATGGTGCGGGCGATGACCCCGGCACCGACGAGGGAGACGCGCTCGGTGCCGGTGCCCCGCGGGAGCTCGCGGGCGGCCAAAGCCGCGGAAGCCGCGGTTCGTGCGGCGCTGATCCCGGCGGCCTCCACACAAGCGATGGGGTAGCCGGTCTCGTAGTCGTTGATCAGGAGCACCGCGGAAGCTCGCGGTCTGCCGGCCGCGACATTGCCGGGGAAGCTGGCGATCCATTTCATGCCGATCCTGTCGACGTCACCACCCAGGTAGCTCGGCAAGGCGATGACCCGCGAATCCGGTTTGTCCGGGAAGCGGAGAAAATAGCTGTCCGGATTTACGCTTTGTCCGGAATGGTGCAGAAGGTATGTCTTTTCGATCAGGTCGATCACGGTGTTCCGGGAGTCGTCGATAATCTTCTTGACCGCTTTCCCGGGAACTATGGACAGTGCGGACATTCGTCTCCTTGTTCATTTCACGCGGTTATCGGCTTCAAGGCGTCCTGAAGCAGGCCGCCCGGGTGAAATGCGCAACCTGGACGCACCTGTCGGCAATACTTTTCGCGGTTCCGCGGAATTCCGCCGACGCGTTTATGGCCGGATATCGAGCCAAGAGCTCATTGTTCGCTTTGATCGCTCATGCAAACCCCCAGTGGCAGTTCCGAGAAGCGGAATTCTGCGTGCTCATTGACATCATCGTTACCCGGGCTGGGGGCGAGGTACCGCCAAATGGAGGTTCTGACGACGATGAGCCACGGTGGGAAAAAAACATTTGACCTGGGGGAGAATGCCCCGAAGACGATGCGCGAGCGGTCGAATATTCGAATTCCGTCGCGGAAGGCGCCGCGGTGAAATCAGAATGGGTGCGCGGACCGGGTCGCCGATGCGGAATTCGTAACCGGACGCGAACAGCCGCCGGTGTGGCGTGATCTGCCACGGTACCGGCGGCTGTGCGTCCGTCTCATGAGCCCCGGACGAGGGCAGGCGGGAAACTCCTACTGGGCTCCCACGCCGCCGAGACCCCCGCTGGCGCCCGGCTGGACCGCGGTGAGCGTCGCGAGATCGCCGTCGTCCTTGGTGTGGATGATCTTCTTGTTACGGCGGTTACGCTTCTCGAGATATTTGGCCAGGGAAGTGAGGAGCAGGCACAGGGTGATGTAGATCGCCGCGATGACGATCGTCGTCGGTACGATCGGGCGGCTGAACGCCCCCTGTGAGCCGACGAAGCGGGCGTAGTAGAGCAACTCCTCGAAGGTGATCAGGAAGCCGAGCGCGGTGTCCTTCAGCAGGACGACCAACTGGCTGACGATGGTCGGCAGCATCGCCCTGACGGCTTGGGGGAGAAGGACGAAGAACATCACCTGGGTCTTGCGCATTCCCAGTGCGTACGCGGCTTCGGACTGTCCCTTCGGCAACGAGAGGATCCCCGCGCGGAAGACCTCGGCGAGCACGGAGCCGTTGTAGAGGGTGAGTCCCAGCACGACGGCGGCGAAGGGCGTCATCCGCACGTCGATGACCGGCAGGCCGTAGTAGAAGAGGAACATCAGGATCAGCAGCGGTATGGCGCGGAACAATTCGACGACGCCTGTCGAGATACCGCGTATCCACGCGTGGTCGGAAAGCCGTCCTGCCGCGAAGACCGCGCCGAAGACGAGAGCGAGCACCGCGCCCGCCGCGAAAGCCTTCAACGTGGCCAAGACGGCCTCGAGCAGATCTGCCTGGACCTGCTTGTACTGGAGCCACTCCCACTTGCGGGCGGTGAACTGCCCGCTGTCGTAGAAGCGGTACACCACGTAGGCGACCAGTGCGAGCACCGCGACGATGCCGACAACGGCCAGCACCCGGTGCCGGACACGGGCCTTCGGGCCGGGAAGGTCGAACAGGACGTTGCTCATCGGCTGATGCTCCACCGCTTTTCGAGGGACCGCTGAACATAGGAGAGGACCGCGACCAGGATGAGGAAGCCGAGTGTCACCCACAGCAAGCCGATGAGCTGGTCCTCACCGCGCTCGGACAAGTACTGCCGGATCGCTCCCGCTTCGGTCACCGAGAACCCGGCGGCGATCGTGGTGTTCTTGAGCAGGGCGATCAGCGTGCTCATGATCGGCGGCACCACCGAACGGATCGCCTGCGGAAGCACGATCGAGCCGATGATCTGGCCGAACGACAGGCCGAGCGCGCGGGCCGCCTCGGCCTGGCCCACCGGGACGGTGTTGATCCCGGAGCGGACCACCTCGCAGATGAAGGCCGCCGTGTACAGGGTCAAGGCGACGGCCGCGGCCACGAAGTACGACAGGCCGATGATGTTCAGCAGCGGATAAGCGAAGGCGAAGAACAGGAACACCAGGGTCAGCGGGGTGTTTCGCACGAGCGTGACGTAGGTCGTCCCCGTGGCACGGAAGACCGGTACCGGACTCACCCGCAGCATGGCGAGAAAAGTGCCGAGAACAAGGCTGGCGGCAGCGGCCAGGAGGAACAGGTAGATCGTGTTCAGGAAGAACGGACCGAAGAGGTCCAGGTTATCGAGTAGGACGTCCATGCAACTTTCCCCGCCGCCGGAGTGGTGATAAGGATCGCCGGTGGTTCCTTGTCGGGACCACCGGCGATTCGGTCATCGTGGGTCAGTACCGTTCGAGAATCGGCTTCTGCGCCGGGGAACCGGACTTCCCGAGGGTGGCGTCGTAGATCTTCTGCCACGTGCCGTCGTCGAGCGCGGTCTGCAGGAACTCGTTGACCTTGTCGCGGAGCGCCTTGTCGTCCTTGTTCATCCCGACGCCGTAGGGCTCCTTGGAGAAGGTCTTGCCGACGACCTTGAGCTGATCCGGCTCCTGCGCCGCGTAGCCCTTCAGGATGGCGTCGTCGGTGGTGAGGGCGTCGACCTCCTTGGAGATCACCTTTTCGACGCACTGCGAGTAGCCCTGGAACTCGACGATGTTGCCGCCCTCGGTGAGGTTCTGCTCCCGGACCCGCTGGACCGGAGTCGACCCCGTCGCCGAGCAGACCTTCTTACCCTTCAACGTTTCCGGACCCGTGATGGAGCTGTCGTCCTTACGGACCAAGAGATCCTGCCCGGCCACGAAGTACGGGCCCGCGAAGGAGACGAGCTGCTTGCGCTTGTCGGAGATCGTGTAGGTGCCGACGTAGTAGTCGATGTCACCGTTGGCGATCGCCTGCTCCCGGCCGAGGGACTGCACCGGCTTGAAGGTGAGCTTGTCCTCGGGATAACCGAGGTTGGCCGCGATCAGCCGGGCGATCTCGATGTCGAAACCCGAGAACTTTCCGGTCGTCGGGTCCTTCTGGCCGAGTCCGGGCTGGTCGTCCTTGACTCCGATGACCAGGCCGCCGCGGGCCTTGAACTTGGCGAAGGTCGGTGAGCCCGCGATGTCGACGTTCTGTGCCACGGCATAAGTGGGGAGCGAGGCGGCGTTCGTTCCCGCGGCGCCGTCGCCCTCCGCCGGGGCTCCTTCTTTGCCGCACGCGGTCAAGGCGAGGCTGCCGACGAGCAGCCCGGTCACCAGGGCGCGGATTTTCATGCGGATCTCCTGTGGTCGATGCTTCCTGAAATCATTTCAGTGGGTCAAGATCTTGCCGAGGAAGTCCTTCGCCCGGTCGGATTTGGGGTGGGTGAAGAAGTCGTCCGGGGTCGAGTCCTCGACGATCTCGCCGTCCGCCATGAAGATCACCCGGTTCGCCGCCCGCCGGGCGAAGCCCATCTCGTGCGTGACGACGAGCATCGTCATCCCGTCCTTCGCGAGGCCGGTCATGACGTCCAGGACCTCCTGGACCATTTCCGGGTCGAGCGCGGACGTCGGCTCGTCGAACAACATCACCTTGGGGCGCATGGCCAGCGCGCGGGCGATCGCCACGCGCTGCTGCTGGCCGCCGGAGAGCTGTGCCGGGTACTTGTCCGCCTGATTGGCGATGCCGACCCTGGTGAGCAGCTCCATCGCCGCCTTGCGGGCCTCCGCCTCCGAGGACTTGCGGACCTTCATCGGGGCCAGCATGACGTTCTCGACGATCGTCTTGTGCGCGAACAGGTTGAACGACTGGAACACCATGCCGACATCGGCACGCAGCGCCGCCAGCGCCTTCCCCTCGGCGGGCAGCGGCACACCGTCGACGGCGATCTCGCCGGAGTTGATCGGTTCGAGGCGGTTGATCGCCCGGCACAGCGTCGACTTACCGGATCCCGACGGCCCGAGCACCACGACGACCTGCCCCTTCGGCACCTCGAGGTTGATCTCCTTGAGCACGTGGAGGTCGCCGAAGTACTTGTTCACGGCGGCTGCCTTGATCATCAGTGGCGCCACGTCCGCGGTCATCTGGCCTCCAAAATCCGCTCGCCGGGGAGTGGGCGAGTGTCCTGCGTATGTCGGGGAAACCTACCCCGGTGCGCGGCCGGGGTCCCGAGCTTTGAGCAACACTTAGGGTTTCAAGTAGATATCGATGTTCGTCACGCGGTGAAACCGAGGCCGCCCGGATGTTCGGGTGCGAACCGCACGAATGGGGCAAACGACCCGTCCGTCGCCGGGCGGTCAGTGGCTCAGCGTGAGCTTCGCCGCGTCGTGACCTCGCGGCCGGAGGTGAGGTCCGGGACCATCGACGGGTCCGGATGAGATGAAGGGTGGCCGACGTGCGGGTGCTGCTTGTCGAGGATGACGACCGGGTCGCGGACGCTCTCGTTCCGGCACTGGCGTCCCGCGGGCTGACGCTGACCCGGCTCGCGTCCGGAGCGGGAGTGCTCGAACGGGTGGCCCGGTTCGACGTGGTCCTGCTCGATCTCGGCCTGCCCGATATCGACGGGGTGGAGCTGTGCCGCCGCATCCGGGCCGAGAGTGACGTCGCGGTGATCGTGGTGTCGGCTCGTGGCGAGGTCGGGGACCGCATCCTCGGCCTGCGCGCCGGGGCCGACGACTATCTGGTCAAACCGTACGACGTCGACGAACTGCTGGCCAGGGTCGACGCGGTGAGCCGCAGACGCGGCGAGCGGGAAGCCGCCGCCGGCGCCGAGGTCATCCGGCTCGGCGACGTCACGATGGATCTCGCCCGTCACGAAGTGCTCGTGGCGGGCGAACCGGCCGCCCTTTCCCGCAAGGAATTCCAGGTGTTCTCCCTCTTGGTCCGCGCGCGCGGGGCGGTGTGCTCACGGGAACAGGTACTGATCAAGGTCTGGGGTCACAGCGGGGCGGCGGAGAGCCGGTCACTCGACGTCCACGTCGCCACGCTGCGGACCAAACTGGGCCGTCCCGCCTTGATCGAGACCGTCCGCGGAGTCGGTTACCGGCTCCGCGATGGAGGGAACTGAAACGGTGCGAGTACGGCTGCAGGGAATCGTGCTCATCCTGGTCTCGCTGGTGGTGTTCGGGCTCGGTGTCCCGCTGGGGCTGAGCCTGGCCGACGGTGAGCGGCAGCGCTTGTTCCTCGACCGGCTCACGGACACGTCCCGGTTCGCCTCCCTCGCCGAGCGGCCGTTGCTGGACAACCGGTTCGCCGAGCTCGATCAGCAGATACGCCGGTACGCGGAGGTCTACGGCGTGGAGGTGGCGGTGGTGGACCGCGACTTCCGGCAGGTGGTCGGTACCTCCGGTGATCTGCTCACGGAATCCCGGGTCGCCGACGCCATCCGTGACGCGCTGGCGGGCCGTCATCAAGGGCCGGGGGAGCGGCTGACCCCGTGGAGCACGGCCACGCTGGTCCTCACCGAGCCCGTCCTCGTGGACGGTGACGTACGGGGCGCGGTGCTGACGGTCTCGGAAACCTCTCGTGCCCGCACCGAAGTGCTGTGGCAGTGGGTGCTGCTGGCCGTCGGCGGAGTGCTCGCCTTCGTGCTCGCGCTCTTGTTGACCACACCGCTCATCCGGTGGATCCTGCGCCCGGTGCGCCGGTTGGACGACGCGACCGAGCATCTGGTGACCGCCGTCCTGAGCGGGCGCACGGCCGATCCGGTCGGGGAAAGCGGCGGACCACCCGAGCTGCGTCAGCTGGCTCGTTCGTTCGACCGGATGACGGGCCGGGTGTCCGCGGCGCTGGCGGCGCAGCGGGCCTTCGTCGCGGACGCCTCACATCAGCTGCGCAACCCGCTCACCGCGCTGAAGATCCGGCTCGGCAATGTCAAGGCGCAGGTCGAGGGTGAGCCCGCGGCGGAGCTGGCGGCGGCCATGGTCGACGCCGACCGCGTGTACCGGCTCGTCGACGACCTGCTGTCGATGGCGAAGGCCGAGGCGTCCGGGGACGAGCTGGTCCCGGTCGTCGTCGGAGAGCTGATCGATCAGCGGATCGAAGACTGGTCGGTCGTATTCGCTTCGCGCGACGTCGTGCTGTCGGCGGAGCGGACCGACGAGGTGATGCGGGTGCTGGTCCCGCCGGACGGGTTGACCGTGGTGCTCGACTCGCTGCTGGACAACGCCTTGAAGTTCAGCGGACCGGACACCGAGGTGAAGGTTTCGGCGCGGCTCGCCGGGGACCGGGTGCGGATCGCCGTGCGGGACCACGGACCCGGCCTGCGGCCCGAGGACCTGGGACGCGCGACGGACCGGTTCTGGCGCGGCGCCCGGCACCAGAACGTACCGGGCTCCGGGCTGGGGCTCGCGATCGTGCGGGAGATCGTCACCAGGGCCGATGGTGAACTGGTCCTCGAATCACCGGAAGGCGAGGGGCTGGAAGCCACGGTGACCTTTCCCGCCCTTCCGGTCACGTCAGGGGCTTCGGCTCAGGGCTTGACTTCGCGGTAGTGGCGGAGCGCTCCCGGATGCAGCGGCAGAGGGCTGGTTTCGATCCCGGGGTGCACGTCGATCGACAGGGCCGCCGGATTGGCCTCCGCCAGCCGGGGGCGGGCACCGAACAGGCTCGCCGTCAGCGCTTCGGCGAGATCATCGGGCATCGAGGACCGTACGAGCACGAAGTTCGGGACCAGCAGGGTGGTCACCGGCTTTTCCTGGTGATAGGTGCTGGCCGGGATGGTGGCGGTGCCGTAGACGGGGCTGACCTCGCGCATCCGGGGGAGTAGCGTTTCGAGGTCGACCAGCCTCACTCGGGTGCCCGTCGCTTCGGCGAGGCGGACGGTGGGCAGGCCGCCGGACCAGAAGAAGGCATCGACCTCGCCACGGCTGAGGGCGGCGAACGATTCCTCGAAGTTGAGTTGCCGAGTCACCACCCGCCCGTTCAACCCGGCGACGGTCAGCAGGCGTTTCGCGATGTACTCGACACCGGAGTCGGGTGCGCCGATCGCCACCCGGTGATCCTTCAGCTGCTCGATCGAAGTGATCGACGAGCCGGCACGGACGACGACGTGAAGGTAGTCGTCGTGGATCCGGGCGAGGGCCGAGAACCCCGCGGCGTGATCGGCGGCCACGTCGGCGGCGGCGAACGCGATGTCGGCGTGCCCGGACCGGAGACGGCTGACATTGTCCAGCGATCCCTGGGTCTCCTGGACCTCGGGGAGCGCGATCTCCAGATCGGCCGCCCACGCCGCGGCGAGCGGCCGGGACAACGGGAGATAAACGCCGCCGGGGTTGCCGGCGGCGATGCGCAGGTGCAGCGGGCCGAAACCGGGCTCGCACCCGGCGACCAGGGCACAGACCACGACGATCACCGCCGCCAGCACCCTTGGTCTCCTCATGAGGGTCGATCGTGCCATGGAACCCCGCCCGCGTACCCTCGAAGGCGAGATGAGCGCGCGCACTTACCAGATCCGCACCTTCGGCTGCCAGATGAACGTGCACGATTCCGAACGTCTTGCCGGGCAGCTCGAGGACGCCGGCTACGTTCCGGGTGACGGCGGGGCCACACCCGACCTGATCGTGTTCAACACCTGCGCGGTGCGGGAGAACGCGGACAACAAGCTGTACGGCACCCTCGGCCATCTGCGGCCGCAGAAGACCGCGAAGCCGGACATGCAGATCGCCGTCGGCGGCTGCCTCGCGCAGAAGGACCGCGGCGAGATCGTCAAACGCGCGCCCTGGGTCGACGTCGTCTTCGGCACGCACAACATCGGCGCGCTGCCGACGCTGCTGGAACGCGCGCGGCACAACGCCGAGGCCGAGGTCGAGATCCTCGAATCGCTCGAGACCTTCCCTTCGACGCTCCCGGCGAAGCGCGATTCGGCGTACGCGGGGTGGGTGTCGATTTCGGTCGGCTGCAACAACACCTGCACCTTCTGTATCGTCCCGGCACTACGCGGCAAGGAACGCGACCGCCGTCCCGGCGAGATCCTGGCCGAGGTCGAGGCGCTCGTCGCCGAAGGCGTGCTCGAAGTGACCCTCCTCGGCCAGAACGTGAACTCCTACGGCGTCGAATTCGGCGACCGGCTCGCGTTCGGGAAACTGTTGCGTGCCTGCGGTTCGGTGGAAGGCCTGGAGCGCGTCCGCTTCACCTCGCCGCATCCCGCGGCGTTCACCGAGGACGTCATCGACGCGATGGCCGAGACGCCGAACGTGTGCCACCAGCTGCACATGCCGCTCCAGTCCGGTTCGGACAAGGTGCTGCGCGAAATGAAGCGGTCCTACCGTTCGGCGCGCTACCTCAAGATCCTCGACCGCGTGCGCGAATCGATGCCCGGCGCCGCGATCACCACCGACATCATCGTCGGTTTCCCCGGCGAGACCGAGGAAGACTTCCAGGCCACGCTCGACGTCGTCACGCAGGCGCGGTTCTCCAGCGCGTTCACCTTCCAGTACTCGATCCGGCCGGGTACGCCCGCCGCCCAGATGGACGGTCAGCTGCCGAAGGAGGTCGTGCAGGAGCGCTACGAACGGCTCGTGAAGCTGCAGAACGACATTTCCTGGGAAGAGAACAAGAAGATCGTCGGACGCCGCGTCGAGTTGCTGGTCGCCTCCGGCGAGGGACGCAAGGACTCCGAGACACATCGGATGAGCGGCCGTGCCCGTGACGGCAGGCTCGTCCACTTCGCGCCGACGGGACCGTTGATGGACCGCTCCGTGCGTCCCGGCGACGTCGTCGAGACCGTGGTGACCTACGGCGCTCCGCACCACCTCGTCGCCGACGGCGATCTGCTGTCGCACCGCCGCACCAAGGCGGGCGACAACTCCGAGGCCGGGCTCCGGCCGAAGACCAACGGCGTGACGCTGGGACTGCCGGGCTTCGGCGCCCCGGCCGTCACGCCGGAACCGGTGAGCGGGTGTGCACTGTGACCGAACCGAAGATCGACGAACTCGCCGCCGAGATCGACGAAGTGGGCGAACGCGCCGCCAAGACGATCGAACTGGGCAGGCGCGGATTCTCCATCGCCGTGCTGGCGTTCGTGCTGCTGATCGCCCAGCTGCTGCCCTGGGTCGGCGAGCACGCCGGCTGGGAGGTGCTGCTCGGCCACGGCGGCGGGATCCCGCAGCTGTTCGCCGCGACCTCCACCGGGATCGGGGTGTTCGCCTCCGCCGTCGCGCTGGTGACCCGGCGCTGGTGGCTGGCCTGGGTCTGCGCCGCGGGTGGCTGGTTCGCCTCCGTCGACGGGATGCTCGCGATCTGGTCCCAGCAGTCCTCGCACGCGACCGGCGCGGCCGGTGGCGGTCCGGGCTTCGGGTTGATCGTTGCCTGGATCGCCACCGTCGCGCTGGCCCTCTACTGGATGCGGGCGGCCTTCTCGCGGAGCTAGCCGCTGCCCTGTAAGTCATGTTCGCGGTCTAGCGCCTAGCCGACGCGCAAGGTGAGGTTGCTGGACGTGTACGCGCTCGCGTAGAGCGTCGTTTCGGGGTGGTAGGCCCGTAGCGTGATGACCGCGCTGAAGGAGAAACTCAGCTTCAGGGAGAACGTCGAATTGGGCCGGCAGGTCGTGTCGGCGATGTTCACCCAGACACTTCCTTGAAGCTGCTGGACGATGATCGCCTCGAGGCTGTCGGTCCCGTCGGCACGGGCGCCGCCCTCGACTTGCAGGTTCCCCTTGAGGGTCACCTTTTGTTGACCTTGACCTGTTTCTTGCTGAGCGACGCGTCGAGCTTGACCTTCTTCTTGCCTGCTTCGGAAGAGGCGGGGACCGGAGCCGGGGAACCGGTCGCCGCCGCGGCCGGGGTGAGTCCGGCCACCAGAGCACAACTGATCGCCAGGACGGCGAGCGCCCGGCGTACTGGGGAAATCAGTGTCTGGTTCATGATCGAAGTGGAGCACGGTAAGACGCGGAGAGCGCTCGAATACGCACCGACGAGCGATACACCCCTCCACAGTGGAGTGAGGCGAGTCCCGCCCGCGAACGCAATGAACGGTCCGTTCCTTGCGAAATTTGCAAGGAACGGACCGTTCATTGCACGCGAAAGCCCCGAAGACCTACCTGTCCGCGATGGCCGCTTCCGCCGCCTCGAGCCACTCACGCCACTGCGCGGCCTGGTCGTCCGCCTTCTTCGCGCGCCTCTCGTCGCCGGCCGCACGCGCCTTCGCCGCCTGCGACTCGAACTGCTCGACCCGCTCGCGGAACTGCGCCACCCTGGCCTGCGCCTCGGGGTCGGTCCGCCGCCATTTGCTGTCCTCGGCCGACTTGATCGCGTCCTGCACGGCCTTCAGGCGGCCGTCCAGCTCGCGGATGCGCTCGCGCGGGACCTTGCCGAGCTCGTCCCACTGGTCCTGGATGCGCCGCATGTGCTGCTTCGCCGCTTCGAGGTTCGCCGCGGGGTCGATCTTCTCGGCCTCGACGAGCAGCTCTTCCTTCCGCTGCGCGTTGGTCGCGAATTCGGCGTCCCGCTCGGAGAACACCGCGGACCGCCGTGCGAAGAACTTGTCCTGCGCCGCGCGGAAACGCTGCCAGAGCGCCTCGTCGCTGTCCTTGGGCGCGCGGCCGGCGGCCTTCCACTCGGTCATCAGGTCCTTGTAGCGACCCGCCGTCTCGCCCCAGTCCGAGGACTCCGAGAGCGACTCGGCCTCGGCGATCAGCTCCTCCTTGCGGTTCTTGGCTCCCGCGCGCTGCTTGTCGAGCTCGGCGAAGTGCGAGCCACGGCGGCGGTTGAACGCCTCACGGGCCTTGGAGAACCGCTTCCACAGCTCGTCGTCGGTCTTGCGGTCGACGCCCTTGACGGTCTTCCACTCGTCCAGGATGGCGCGCAGCCGGTCGCCGGCGGCCTTCCACTGGGTCGACTCGGCGGCGAGCTTCTCGGCTTCGTCGGCGAGGGCCTGCTTGCGGAGTACGGCGGCCGCGCGGGCCTCTTCACGTTCCTGCTTGGCCGCGGCCAGCGCCTTCTCGGCGTGGGCGATGACCTGCTCGATGCGGCCGCCCAGCGCGGCGAGGTCGCCGACGACGGCGGCTTCGGCGAGACCATCGCGCAGCTGCGTGGCCGTGGACAGCGCGTGCTTCGGGTCGCCCGCGCCGGACTCCAGTCGCGTCTCCAGCAGCTCGACCTCGGTGCGCAGGTCGTCGAAGCGGCGCGCGTAGTGGAGCAGACCCTCGTCCGGGCTCCCGGCCTGCCAGACACCGACCGCCCGTTCGCCGTCGGGCGTGTTGACGTACACGGTTCCTTCGTCGTCGACCCTGCCCCAAGCGGACGGGCTGGGCTCGGCGGGCGGCACGGGGGGTGCGGGATGCCCGCCACCGAGCGCGTGCGGTACCGGGTGCGGTGCCGGGGTACCGGTGGACGTGTTCTCCTGGGCCATCGCAGGCTCCTTATCGCCTGTACGCCCGCTGGCGCGGGCGCCCCGCCTAGCGGCGGGGCCGGGTAATGCGTTGCCGTCTTGCTTCGGGGGCGTCAACCCCTTGCGGCATTCAAGCAGCTCAGCGTCCACCGTGGAACCGGATGAACCACCAGAGGGCAGTGATCCTACTTCCGGAGGACCCTCCGTGTCGGTCGGTTGCCGGACGGTTGCCGGTCCTCGCAGGCGGGGAAGGTAACGTCGGCGGCCGTGATCCGCCGTGTCGCCGTCCTCCCGCAACCCCCACTGCTCATTCCCGAACTGGCCGCCGGAGCGGCGGACGAATGCGCCGAGCTGCGCGAAGCTTGCCTTGAAGCCGCGAGGCGGCTGACCAGTGCTTCGCCGGACTGGGTCGTCATCGGCGCGGCCGCGGGCGCGCCCGAAGTGCCGGAACACGCGAGTGGCACCTTCCGAGGATTCGGCGTCGACCTCGGAGTCTCACTCAGCCGGGTGACAGCGCTCGAAACCGAACTGCCCTTGCCCGCGCTCGTGGCCGGCTGGCTGCGCGAGCGGGGCGGCGCGTCGTCCGTCCGGGTCCACCTCGTCGATCCCGCCGCCCCGTCCGGCCAGTGCGAACAGCTGGCCCGTGAGCTGGGGGAGCACGCCGCGGTGCTCGTCCTCGGCGACGGATCGAGCCGGCACGGCTCGCGTTCCCCCGGCGGCGAGGACGAGCGGGCGGAAGGTTTCGACGACGGCATCCGCGACGCGCTGGCCAAGGCCGACACGGGCGCGTTGGCCGCACTCGACCCGGCCCGCGCCGCCGAACTCGGGGCGGGCGGCCGCGCGCCCTGGCAGGTCCTCGCCGGGCTGGCGGCGGACGAGGGCTGGACCGCCGAGGTCCTCTATTCGGCCGCGCCGTTCGGCGTCGCCTACCACGTCGCGGTCTGGGAGCACGCGTGATCCGGCCGGTCGCGGTCGTCGGGCCCACGGCGACCGGGAAGACCGCGCTGGCGGTCGAACTCGCCCTCACCCTCGGGGGTGAGGTGGTCAACGCCGACGCGCTGCAGCTGTACCGCGGGATGGACATCGGGACGGCCAAGGCGAGCATCGAGGAGCGGCGAGGCGTGCCGCACCACCTGCTGGACGTCCTCGACGTCACCGAGACGGCGTCCGTCGCCGCGTACCAGCGCGACGCGCGCGCCCGAGTCGAAGAACTGCTCGTCGCCGGACGCGTGCCGATCCTCGCCGGCGGGTCCGGCCTCTATGTCCAAGCCGTGCTCGACGACCTCAAGTTCCCGGGCACCGATCCGGACGCGCGCGCGCGGTTGACCGCCGAAGCCGACGAAATCGGGGTCGCCGCGATGCACGCCCGGCTCACCGGACTCGACCCCGTCGCCGCCGCGGCCATCCTGCCGACCAACACCCGCCGGATCGTGCGCGCGCTGGAGGTCATCGAGATCACCGGCGAACCGTTCTCGGCGAACCTGCCGAAACCCGGACCCGCCCGCTACGACACCGTTCTGATCGGCGTCGACCGCGAACCCGCCGAACTCGACGCCCGCGTCGACCGCCGCGTGGAGATCATGTTCGAAGCCGGGCTCGTCGGCGAAGTCCGGACGTTGCTGGGCCGGGGACTTCGTGACGGGCTCACCGCTTCGAGGGCGCTGGGCTACCAGCAGGTGATCGCCGCGATCGACGGCGACGGCGACTTCGCGGCCGCCGCCGAGGCCACCGCGCGGGCCACCCGGAGGTTCGTGCGCAGGCAACGTTCCTGGTTCCGGCGGGACAAGCGCATCCAGTGGTTCGACGGCGGTTCGGAGCGGCTGGCCGAGCGCGTCCTCGAGGTGACGGCCCAGTAGCCTTGGAGCCATGGGCGGCATCGAATTCCTTAAGGGACACGGCACACAGAACGATTTCGTGCTGCTTCCCGACCCCGAAGGCCGCCTCGAGCTGACAAAGGCGCGAGTGGCGGCGCTGTGCGACCGTCAACGCGGTCTCGGCGCCGACGGTGTGCTCCGGATCGTGCGGTCGTCCGCGCTGGATGTCGAGTCCGGTGGCGAATGGTTCATGGATTACCGCAACGCCGACGGGTCCATCGCGGAGATGTGCGGCAACGGCGTCCGGGTCTTCGTCCGCCACCTGGTCGATTCCGGGCTGGTGACCGAGCGCGATTTCGTCATCGGCACCCGCGCCGGCGACCGGCCGGTGCGGATGCACGCGGACGGCTCGGTGACCGTGCAGATGGGACCGGCGACCATCACCGGCACCTCGGTCACGGTGGTCGCCGGGCAGCCGTTCTCCGGCGTCGCGGTGAACGTCGGCAACCCGCACCTGGTGTCGGTCGTCGAGGACGACGTCGACGTGCTCGACCTGCGCGACCAGCCCGACTTCGATTCCGACGTGTTCCCCGACGGCGTGAACCTCGAGTTCATCAACCTGCTGGGCGAAGACGCGCTGAAGATGCGCGTCCACGAGCGCGGCGTCGGCGAGACGCGGTCCTGCGGCACCGGCACGGTCGCCGCGGTCGCCGCCGCCCTGCACCTCGCGGGCACCGACACCGGTGAAGCCAGCGTCGACATCCCCGGTGGCCAGGTGGTCGTCGAGATCCGCCGCGGCGGATCCACGCTGACCGGACCGGCGGAGATCGTCGCCCGCGGCGAACTCGACGAAAACTGGTGGGCGGGCCTCGGCGCCTAGCCGACCGCGATCGGTTCTTTGGGAAGGTCGCGGAGCTTCCGAAGCGGAGAGAAGACCACCCACAGGAGCGCCGTGGTCTCTCCTGCCACGGCGACCCACAGCGTCGCCCGGATCCCGATCGCCTCACCCAGGACACCGCCGAGCAGCCCGCCAAGGGGCAGCATCCCCCAGACGACGAACCGCACACTCGCGTTCATCCGGCCGAGCAACCGGTCCGGGCAGACGGCCTGCCGGTACGAGACCTGCGCGACGTTGTAGACGATGATCCCGAACCCGGCGACCATCGTGGCCACCGGGAACAGGATGATCCGCCAGCCCGGCGCGGCCAGCGGCAACAGCAGGTAGAACGGCCACGTCACCAGTGGCACGAGCCAGATCGACCGGGCCTGCCCGATCCGCCGGGTGATGGCGTTGGCGAAGATCGCGCCCGTGATCCCGCCGACCCCGCCGGTCGCGAGCACGAGACCGACGGCCGCGGGGGACAGGCCCAGTTCCCGGTTCAGGAACAGGATCTCCACCGCGACGAAGACGCCGTTGAACAGGTTGGCCGTCGCCGTGCAGGCGACGATCGAACGCAGCGTGGTATCGGTGAACACGAACCGCAATCCCTCGGCGATCTGGGGAAGCAGCTTCGCGTCCTGGTGCCGCTCCGGAACCGGGTCCGGCGTGCGGATCCGCAGCAGGCACAGCGCGGAGGTCAGGAAGCCCACCCCGGTCATCAGCACGGCGTTGGCCGCGCCGGCGAGCTGTACCAGCCCGCCGCCGATGCCGGGTCCGGTCAGGAACGCCACCGACTGGCTGGCCTGGAGTTTCGCGTTGCCTTCGAGCAGATGCTCCCGGCCGACCAGTGACGGCAGATACGACTGGTAAGCGACGTCGAAGAACACCGTCGCGACGCCGACGAGCGTGGCGACCACGATCAGCTGCGTCAGCGACAGGACCCCCGCCCACCAGGCGAGCGGAATGGTGAGCAGCAGTGCGGCGCGGACGAAGTCTGCCCGCAGCATCAGCGCCCGCCGCCGCATCCGGTCCACCCACACCCCCGCGGGCAGCCCGATGATCAGGAACGCGATCGTCTCGGCCGCGGTCAGCAAGCCCATCTGGAGCGGCGTCGCGGCCAGCACGGTGGCCGCGAGGAGGGGAATCACGGTGTGACCGGCGAAGGCGCCCACCTGGCTGGCCGTGTCGCCCGCCCAGAGCCGGCGGAAGTCCGCGTGGAAGAAGAGGGAGTCTCTGCGCACGACGCCACCCTGGCCCGAGTGATTGGAAACTGTCAATCACTTTCGGCTCTAGGCTGTCTCCGTGTCCACTCCACGACGTGCCGCCACCGAGGCCGAGATCGCCGCCATGGCCTCCGGAATAAGGCTGCGCATCATCCGGTTGACGTACTCGGAGGCGCTGACCAACAAGGAACTCGCCGAACGGCTCGATCGCGACCCGGCGACGATGCTGCACCACGTGCGCAAGCTCGTTGACACGGGGTTTCTCGAAGCGCTCCCGCCGAGACGCGGCACGCGCGGCGCGAAAGAAATTCCCTATCGCTCGACCGGGTTGTCCTGGCATCTTGATTCCCGCGACAGGGGGATCGATCAGGCGATCTTCGAGGCCTACCTGGCCGAGATCGCCGACGTGGGATTCGACGAGGTGCAGCAGACGCGCATGGTCGTCCAGGTACCGGACGAGCAGATCGCGGAGTTCGAAACACGGCTCATGGAGCTTGTCGACGACTTCATCACCCGGCCGGTCGACCCGGACGCGAAACGCACGGCCATCTACCTGTCGAAGTATCCCAGCAGGTAATGAATTCGGTCCCGACGCCGAAACGTGGGACCATGGAGGCACGATGACGGAACTGACACACAGAGATCTGGAAAACCGGGACCTGAACGACAGGGACCCTTCGACCGGCGAACTGGAGCTCGAGGACCGCGCCTCGCTCCGCCGGGTAGCGGGCCTGTCCACCGAACTCGCGGATGTCACCGAGGTCGAATACCGGCAGCTGCGCCTCGAGCGCGTTGTTCTGGTCGGTGTGTGGACCGAGGGCAGCGCCCTCCAGTCCGAGGCCTCGCTCGCCGAACTCGCCCGGCTGGCCGAAACGGCGGGATCCGAAGTGCTGGAAGGCCTGGTGCAGCGGCGGATCCGCCCGGATCCCGCCACCTACATCGGCTCGGGCAAGGTCAAGGAACTGCGCGAGATCGTGGCGGCCACCGGTGCCGACACGGTGATCTGCGACGGTGAGCTTTCGCCCGGTCAGCTGCGCCAGCTGGAGGAGAAGGTCAAGGTGAAGGTCATCGACCGCACCGCCCTGATCCTCGACATCTTCGCGCAGCACGCCCGCTCCAAGGAGGGCAAGGCGCAGGTCGAGCTGGCCCAGCTGCAGTACCTGATCCCGCGGCTTCGCGGATGGGGTGCGGCGCTGTCCCGGCAGGCCGGTGGCCGGGCGGGCGGCGCCAACGGTGGTGTCGGTCTGCGTGGTCCCGGTGAGACGAAGCTCGAAACCGACCGGCGGCGGATCAGCAAGCGCGTGTCGAAGCTGCGCCGCGAGATCGCCGCGATGGACACCATCCGTGAGACCAAACGCGGTCGCCGGGTGGCCAACGAGGTGCCGAGCGTCGCGATCGTCGGCTACACCAACGCCGGTAAGTCGAGCCTGCTCAACGCGCTGACCGGCGCCGGAGTGCTGGTCGAGGACGCGCTGTTCGCCACGCTGGATCCGACGACCCGGCGGGCACAGACCCCCGACGGCCGTACCTACACGCTGACCGACACCGTCGGTTTCGTCCGGCACCTGCCGCACCAGCTGGTGGACGCGTTCCGGTCGACGCTGGAGGAGGCGGCTAGCGCCGACCTGCTCGTCCACGTCGTCGACGGTTCCGACCCGACGCCGGAAGAGCAGGTCAACGCGGTGCGCGAAGTGCTCGCCGAGATCACGAAGCGTCGTTCCGAGCCGCTCCCGCCGGAGCTGCTGGTGATCAACAAGGCCGACGCCGCCGACGAGGTGTCGTTGGCCCGGTTGCGGCACCAGATGGCGGGCTCGGTGCAGGTGTCGGCGCGGACCGGCACTGGGATCACGGAGCTGGCCGACGTGATCGCGGAGCGGCTGCCGAGGCCGGAGCTCGTGGTCGAGGTGCTGATCCCGTACTCGCGAGGCGAACTCGTCTCCCGCGCCCACGCCGACGGCGAGGTGCTGGAGGAAGAGCACGTCGAGACCGGTACGCGCCTGGTCGTCCGCGGCAGGCCCGAACTGGCCGCGGCGCTGAGCGACTTCCAGACGAACGGCTCGGCTCTGTAACCAAAGTACGTGAAGGCCCCCTTCAGTGCGTTCAACGCACTGAAGGGGGCCTTCACGTATTCCCGCGTGCGCAAAGGTGCGCCGCTGAAAGTAGTCTTCACGACATTCCACCCCTTCTCGGCGTTCCGGCCGAACTGCGCGCCGTCCCGGACGTCTCCGTAGTGTGGGGCTTCAGGGGTTTCACGGTACGGAGGTGGATGTGCGGGGGATTGTCGCGGCCATGGCCGTGCTGGCGGCGTTCATCGGCGGGACGACTCCCGCCGTGGCACGGGAAGTCCCGGCTCCGCAGCCGGTGTGCAAGAACAGCGATTCCCGGCTCAGCGAGCTTTCCGGCCTCGTTTCCGACGGTGAGCACCTGTACGCCCTCAACGACGGCGGCACCAAGACGCAGGTCTTCGTCCTCGGCCGCGACTGCAAGGTCCAGAAGGTCATCTCGGCCGCGACGGACCCGTACGACCCCGAGGATCTCGCCCGTACCGCCGACGGCACCTTCTGGCTTTCCGACACCGGTGACAACCGCAAGCGGCGGGACACGGTCGCGTTGATCTCGCTGACCCCGCAGGGCAAGGCGACGCTGCACCGGCTCACCTATCCCGACGGGCAGCACGACGTCGAAGCGCTGATCATGGACCGTTCGGGCACGCCGTACCTGATCACCAAGGACCTCTTCGGCGGCTCCAAGGTGTACCGGCCGACCGGGCCGCTCGCCAGTCCCGGTCCGACTCCACTGGAGAACGTGGGCTCGCTGCAGATCAAGGAGACCTCGACCCCGGGCGGGCCGGCCGGATCGATCGGTTCGATGACGGTGACCGGCGCGGCGTCGATGGCCGACGGCTCGGTGGTCGCGTTGCGCACCTACACCGACGCTTATCTCTACGCCGTCTCTGACGGCGACCTCAAGAGCGCGTTGCAGCGCGAGCCCGTGCGGGTGCCGCTGCCGAACGAGAAACAGGGGGAGGCGCTCGCCTTCGATCCGGACGGAACCCTGCTGTCCGGCGGAGAGGGCGTCGGAGAGCAGATCCGTACGGTGAAGGGCGCGGCGGCACTCGCCGTGGACGCGGCCGAATCCGAGGGCAGCACATCGGGTGGGACGGCCGCGGCCGGTGGCACGGGCCAGGGGTCCGACTTCCCCTACGTGCAGGTCGGGATCGCCGCGATCGTCGTGATCGGCGGCTTCCTCCTGGTCGGCAGGCTTCGCAAACGGCGAGCCTGACCGAAGCCTGCCGAGCCTGACCCGGGTCTCTGGGACCCGGGATCCCGGCTTGCTCCGGCTCTGGACTACAGCCGGCGAAGAACGGCGACGACCTTGCCGAGGATCGTGGCGTCGTCACCCGGGATGGGTTCGTACGCCTCGTTGTGCGGCATCAGCCAGATGTGGCCGTCCTTGCGCTTGAACGTCTTGACCGTCGCCTCGCCGTCGATCATCGCGGCCACGATCTCGCCGGGGTCGGCCGTGGGCTGCTGGCGCACGACGACCCAGTCGCCGTCGGTGATGGCGGCGTCGACCATCGAGTCACCGGTGACGCTGAGCAGGAAGAGCTCACCCTCACCGACGATCTCCCGCGGCAACGGGAAGACGTCTTCGATCGCCTGCTCCGCCAGCACCGGCCCACCGGCGGCAATCCGGCCGACGAGCGGCACGTACGCGGCCTTCGCGGCCGATTGCGGCTGCTCGACCTCGATGCCCATCGGGTTGTCGTCCGTCGCGGCGAGCACACCCACCGCACGCGGACGGTTGGGGTCGCGTCGCAGATAACCCTTGCGCTGCAGGGCCTGCAACTGGTGCGACACCGACGAAGTGGAGGTCAGCCCGACCGCCTCGCCGATCTCACGCACACTCGGCGGGTAGCCGAATCGGCTCACCCACAGCTTGATCACGTCGAGCACCTGCTGCTGCCGCACGGTCAGGGTCTCGTCCACCTCGTAGACCTCGGGCAAGGCGCGCACCTTACCCGAGCGCCTAGGCGCGTTCCCCGCCTTGCTCTCCTTAGCCACCGTCTCGCTCCTTCATCTCCTGCGTCGCCTCCCAGTACGTCCGGTTGCCCGGACCGACTTCGCGTGTCTTCGCCGGTGGCGGACGATCTTCCCGCCCACGGCACCGGCGGCGTCCGCGCAGCAGACGCCCTGGTCAACGACGTTAGCCCGCCGGGACGACGATTTCAAACATCTGTTCGATGGACACGCCGTGTCGCTCGATTTTTGTCGGTGGGAGGTGGTACACATTCGCACGGGCGTTCGATAGAACGTCTGTTCGATCTTGATCGCCGGGTCGCGGCCCGGCGCCGAGCGCAGCAGGACTTGCGAGGAGGTTCCTATGTCGATTCTGGCCGATCGCGGACTGGTGCGGCCCAGTTCCCCCGGGCCCGTTCCGGCAGGGTTGACCAGGCCCGTACGGGTGGTTCGGGGCGGGCGTGCCGAACCTTTGCGTCCGCCGACCAGGGCGCGGGTCGTGGCCGGCCGCCGCCCCGGTGTCGCCACCGTCGCTCCGGCCTGCCCGGTGCCGAGGCGCCTTCCGCTCAGGTGGCCGTCGCTCATCGGGATGGCCTTGCTCGTCGCCGGGGTCATCACCGGATTGGGTCTGTTCGTGTCCGGTGTTCCGGGTGCCGCGGTGCCCGAACGGACCACGACGGTGTCCGTTTCGTCGGGGGAGACACTGTCGGATCTCGCGGCGCGCTTCGCGCCAGGCAGCGACACCGGCGCGGTCGTGGCCAAGATCAAGGAGCTCAACTCCCTGGAAAACGCCGTTCTCGTTCCCGGGCTGCCCCTCACGGTCCCCGTCGCGGCCGAGGTCGCGGAGGGTGGGAGGTGAACCTGAGCGCCCCTCTCACCCGTGGTGGGTGGACTCCCCATTCGTGTCTGATCGACCTGGCCGGCGCGCTTGCGTGCGTCCGACCTGCGATCTAGTCTCCACCGCTATATGTAGTAGTTACATGGCTGTAGTTGGTCCATAGCTTGGGGTAGACTCGGCACCAGTTGTCCACAGCTGGCCGGTGTCCACCCACCGGATGTCCACAGATCGATCCACATGTCGATCTTTTCCGTCGTTGCGTGGCGGCGGGGGCGGACGTCCACTCGGGACCGGCCGGCGCGGAGGGGAAGGTGATCGGCGGATGAGGTGCCCGTTCTGCCGGCATGCGGACTCTCGGGTCGTCGACTCCCGAGAGGTGGATGAGGGTCAAGCGATCCGGCGGAGACGCTCGTGCGCCGCTTGCGGCCGGCGTTTCACCACCTCGGAGACGATGGTGCTCGCCGTTGTCAAACGATCCGGGGTCACCGAGCAGTTCAGCCGGGACAAGGTGGTCCGGGGGGTGCGCCGCGCCTGTCAGGGCAGGCCGGTCGACGACGACGCCCTGCAGCAGCTCGCGCAGCGGGTCGAGGAGTCGATCCGGTCGGCGGGGCTGGCGGAGATCCCGAGTCACGAGGTCGGCCTGGCGATCCTGGGCCCCCTGCGCGAACTCGACGGCGTCGCCTATCTGCGGTTCGCCAGTGTCTACCGCTCCTTCTCCTCGGTCGAGGACTTCGAGAAGGAGATCTCGGACCTCCGTGAGGCCATGGCTGCCACACCGGACGAGAGCGATCAAGACGCGAAAGACGGCTGAAGCCGCCTCCCGCGTGGGAGTGAGGGAAAGACCCATGACCGAGACCGTGGGAACAGGCAACCCGGCCACAGCGCGGACGAGTGGGAAGAAGCAGGCGGGCGGGCTCACCGTGCGCCGGGTGTTCACCACCGAGGGCGTCCACCCGTACGACCAGGTCATCTGGGAGAACCGGGACGTCGTGATGACGAACTGGCGCGACGGCACGGTCAACTTCGAGCAACGCGGTGTCGAGTTCCCCGACTTCTGGTCGGTCAACGCGACGAACATCGTCACCAGCAAGTACTTCCGGGGCGCCGTCGGCTCGGCCCAGCGCGAGCAGAGCCTCAAGCAGCTGATCGACCGCGTCGTCCGCTCCTACGTCGACGCGGGCCGCGAACACGGTTACTTCGCGAGCCCCGCCGACGCCGAGGTCTTCGAGCACGAGCTGACCTGGATGCTGCTGCACCAGGTGTTCAGCTTCAACTCGCCGGTGTGGTTCAACGTCGGCACGACGTCGAAGCAGCAGGTCTCGGCGTGTCAACCCTACGACTCGCTGGTCAACACTCCCGGCGGCGCGGTCCCCATCGGGCGCATCGTCGAACTGAACGCGGTGGGCGCCAAAGTCTACGACGCGCACGGCCTCACCAAGGTGATCGCCACCAAAGCGAACGGAGTCAAGGAGGTTCTCCGCCTCACGACCAAGTCCGGTCACCGTCTCGACGTGACCGCCGATCACCTCGTCTGGCGCTCGACCGGGAACGGCGGTTCCTTCGTGCCCGCCGGGCAACTCCGGGCCGGTGACACGCTCGAATGGCACCGGCGCGAAGCCTTCGGCGAGAGCGAGATCAACGAGCGGGATGTGGCCGAAGCCGCGCTCGCGGGCTGGTTGCAAACGGATGGCTTCGTCGGCCAGTACGAAGGGACCAACCGTTCGCTGACGATCGAGGCCATGACGGTCACCGATGCCGAACTCGCGTGGGTCCAGCGTGCTCTCGACCGGGTCTTTCCCGATGTCCACCGGCACGAGCGGAAGGTCGAGACGCAGGACCCGGCACTGGACTGTCGCCGCACCCGCCTCTACGGGACCAAGTTGGAAGCCTTCGTCAGCGACTGGGGCCTGCGTGCTCGCGGCCGGGACATGACGGTCCCTGAGGATCTGAACACCGCGCCGCTACCCGTGGTCGCCGCGTACCTCCGCAGCATTTTCCAAGCCGAGGGCTACGTATCCGAACGCGAGCGGTCGACGCTGGTGGGACTCGACATGATCAGCGAAGAGCTGATCCGCGGAATCCAGCACCTGTTGTCCAGGTTCGGAATCTTCGCGCGAGTCGGTCGCAAGGCGGAGATGCGGGACAACCGGCACGACCTGTGGGGGATCCGCATCCAGAACGCGGGAGACCGCCGGATCTTCGCCGACGCCATCGGTTTTCTCGACCCGATCAAGGCCGCCAAGCTCGAAGCGTCGTTCGAAAAGCCAGGTCGTCCCGCACTGGAGACGAAGTGGTTGCAGATCGCCGACATCGAAAGCCGCGGCGAGATGCCGGTGTACGACATCCAGACGGAGTCCGGGGAGTACCTGTCCGGCAACCTCCGGGTCCACAATTGCTTCATCCTTTCGGTCGACGACACCATGGAGTCGATCCTCAACTGGTACCGCGAAGAGGGCCTGATCTTCAAGGGCGGCTCCGGTGCCGGGCTGAACCTCTCCCGCATCCGTTCTTCGCGTGAGCTGCTGTCCTCCGGCGGCACCGCGTCCGGTCCGGTTTCCTTCATGCGCGGCGCCGACGCCTCCGCGGGCACGATCAAATCCGGTGGCGCCACCCGTCGCGCGGCGAAGATGGTCGTGCTCGACGTCGACCACCCGGACGTCGAGGATTTCGTGCGGACCAAGGCCCGCGAAGAGGAGAAGATCAAGGTCCTCCGCGACGCCGGGTTCGACATGGACCTTTCCGGTTCGGACATTACTTCTGTGCAGTACCAGAACGCGAACAACTCGGTCCGTGTCTCGGACGAGTTCATGCAAGCCGTCGAGACCCAGGGCGACTTCGGACTGCGGTCCCGGACGAGCGGTGAGGTCATCGACCGCGTCGACGCCAAGAAGCTGTTCCGCACCATCGCGCGGGCCGCCTGGGAGTGCGCCGATCCGGGGCTGCAGTACGACGACACGATCAACGACTGGCACACCTGCCCCGAATCGGGCCGGATCACCGCGTCCAACCCGTGTTCGGAGTACATGCACCTGGACAACTCCAGCTGTAACCTGGCGTCGCTGAACCTGCTCAAGTTCGCCACCGAGGACGGCGGTTTCGACGCGCCGCTGTTCGCGAAGGCCGTCGAGCTGGTCATCACCGCCATGGACATCTCGATCTGCTTCGCCGACTTCCCGACCGAGGCGATCGGCGACACCACCCGTAAGTTCCGTCAGCTGGGCATCGGCTACGCGAACCTCGGCGCGCTGCTGATGGCGCTCGGGCACGCGTACGACTCCGACGGCGGCCGCGCGCTCGCCGCCGCGATCACCTCGCTGATGACAGGCGTTTCGTACCGGCGTTCCGCCGAACTCGCCGCCGTCGTCGGGCCGTACGAGGGCTACGCGCGCAACGCCGAGGCGCACCAGCGGGTCATGCGCAAGCACGCCGCCGCCAGCGAACTGGTGCGGACCTACCACGCGAACGACGCCGCGGTCCGCGCGCTCGCGACCCAGGAATGGAAGCGCGGCATCGAACTGGGCGAGACCAGCGGCTGGCGCAACGCGCAGGCCTCGGTGCTCGCCCCCACCGGCACCATCGGCTTCATGATGGACTGCGACACGACCGGCATCGAGCCGGACTTCTCGCTGGTCAAGTTCAAGAAGCTGGTCGGCGGCGGTTCGATGCAGATCGTCAACCAGACCGTTCCGCGCGCCTTGTCCGCGCTCGGCTACCAGGCCGAACAGGTCGAAGCGATCGTCGAGTACATCGCCCAGCACGGCCACGTCGTCGACGCCCCCGGCCTGCGCCAAGAGCACTACGAGGTGTTCGACTGCGCGGTGGGGGAGCGATCGATCGCGCCGATGGGGCACGTCCGGATGATGGCCGCGGTGCAGCCGTTCCTGTCCGGTGCGATCTCCAAGACGGTCAACATGCCGGAGTCGGCGACCGTCGAAGAGGTCGAAGAGATCTACTTCCAGGGCTGGAAGTACGGCCTCAAAGCGCTCGCGATCTACCGTGACAACTGCAAGGTCGGCCAGCCGTTGTCCACCGGCAAGAAGGAGAAGGCCGCCCCCGAGGCCGAAAAGGTTGTCGAATACCGGCCGGTCCGCAAGCGCCTGCCGAAGAAGCGCCCGAGCCAGACGGTGTCGTTCACCGTCGGTGGCGCCGAAGGCTACCTGCACGCCGGTTCGTACCCGGACGACGGGCTCGGCGAGATCTTCGTGAAACTCGGCAAGCAGGGCTCGACCCTTTCGGGCGTGATGGACGCGTTCTCGATGTCGATTTCGGTCGGCCTGCAGCACGGGATCCCGCTGGAGTTCTACGTTTCGAAGTTCTCCAACCTGCGCTTCGAGCCCGCCGGCATGACCGACGACCCGGACATCCGGATCGCCACCAGTGTCCTGGACTATCTGTTCCGCAGGCTGGCGCTGGACTACCTGCCGTACGAGAAGCGTTCGCAGCTCGGCATCTTCACCGCCGACGAGCGTTCGGCGCAGGTCGAGGCGAACTACGGCGCCACTCCCGCCGCGGAACCGGAGAACGTCGACCTAGACGCGCTTCGGTCCACTGTGGACTCATCGACCGCGCCTCCCGCCAAGGTGGCGCATTCGACCGCGGAACTGGTGGAGTTGAATCTCGGCACCGCCTCCGACGCGCCGCTCTGCATGACCTGCGGCACCAAGATGCGGCCCGCCGGTTCCTGCTACGCCTGTGAAGGGTGCGGAGCGACATCCGGCTGTAGCTGATCCCGATGCCTGCTTCGGTGGATGGCTGACGTCGTTCGCCGAAGCAGGCGCCGGCGAACCCGGTTGTGCGGGGGTCCGTCCGCGATGGCCGCCACCGCGCGAGACCTGGTCGTGCACGAGCGGAGTAGGCGATCGGTGGTCACGGACGTCGTCGCCGAAACACTATCGGTCCCTACCCGGCCTGAGCGAGATCGAGAACGAAGGTCGCCACCGCCAGCGCGAGGAATCCGCCGGGGAAGGCGATGTTGTAGAGGACGCGGGCGCGCACGTGGGTGATGACGGCGCCGACGTAGAACAGCACGAGTCCGGCGGCCGCCGCGGTCCCGATGTACGGCACCCCGAGGAGGCCGAGCAGCAGCCCGCCCGCGCCCGCGGCCTTCAGCGAGGCCAGTGGCGGGATCCAGGACTGAGGCACCTTGACCTCGGCGGAATTCTCGAGAACGAACGGGATCCGCGCGAAGTCGGCGACGGCGATCCCGGCGTTGATCACGATCGTCACGATGGCCGAAGTGAGATATGCGGTGAACATGCCCACTGGACGAGCCCCGCGCCCGGAACGTGACAGCGATCAGGCGCGCCAGCGCTCCAGCACGGCTTCGATGGTGGCGTGGATGCGGTCGCGGGCGGCCTGCCGTTCCACGCCTGCCATGAGGAGGTCGTCGTACTCGGTGTCCAGGTGCCGGATCGAGGCGACGACGGCGAGGAGCACCGCTCGTTCGGCCAGTTCCCGGCCGGCGGCGGAGCGGCCCACCCGGCCGCTGCCGCGCCGGCCGGCGTGTTCGGCGATGGCGCGTGCTCGTTCCGGCGGGCAACCGGGGAACATCTCCGTGATCGCCGTGTGGAATCGGGCGGTGAACTCGACGTCTTCCTCGGCACGCCGCTCACGGTCCCGTCCGCGGCGTCGCTCCCGGACGTCCTCGTCCGCGAGGCACTGTTCTTCGGCGGCGCGCAACGCCGCGTCCTCGACCAGGAGTCCTTGCCGCTCGCTGCGTTTCCTCGAGCGGTTGAAGCGGACGACGACGGCGGACAGCCGGCTCGCCTTCTTGGCCCGGCGGGTCAGCGCGGTGTCGCCCGAGGGCAGGAAGACCAGGTGGCCGAGGTCGGCGCAGTCGAGGCAGTGCGGCTTCTCGTTCTCCATGAACAGCAGATCGCCGGTGCCGTCACAGTCGGCGCACGTCCAGTCCTTCAGCGCCACGGAGACGACGAGATCCGGTGCTTTTTGTTGCCTGGCGAGGACTTGCGCCCGCTTGGCTTCGGACAGTCCCGGCATGAGCCACTGCGTCCGGAACAGCGGTTCGAGGCCGGCCAGCTCGCCCGAGGTCACCCGGAGGACCGCACGGTCGCGGGTCGCGCCGACATGCTCGATCTCCGAGCTTTCGAGGGCTTTTCCCTTCGCCCATCCTTGAAGTGCGCCGAGGGCGAAGTTCAGTTTCTCCGCGCTCACCGGCAAGGCCGCGCACAGATCGGGGATCCGGCCCTGCTGCCAGCTTTTGAGGACGTTTTCCGGCAGCCAGCCGATACCGCCCAGGATGTCGAGCGCGGTCACCGATTTCCGTTTGGACAGCAGCTTCTCCGCCGTCTCCACGACACGCTGTTCGAGTTTCGCCTCACCTTGCATCGCCGGGGATCCTAGCGATCAGGCGGTCTCGGTCCGCGTGCGGTAGGCGCGGTTGCCGTAGCGCTCCATCGAGCACCAGCGGCGATGGTGAGCCGGATGTCGGTCAGGGAGCGGTCAGCGGGCGGCAAAGACGGTCGTGGTCTTCCCTCAGGAGCGGCTCGCCGGCTGATCAGGTCAGCGCTCGCCGTGCCTGCTCGGCCAGCGCGGCGGTGATTCGTTCGGTGCTCAGGCCGAGCTCGCGCGTTTGGTAGAGGAACACGTCCGCGGCCAGCGGTGCCAGCAGGATGTCGGCGAGCACGTCCGGATCCTTCGCGTTCGCCTGCTCGGCGAGGAGACGGACGTGGGTGTGCCACAGCCGGTACGGGCCGGTGGTGAACCGCGAGTGCCCGACCTCGGTGCCGAGGACGAGATGCGAGTGCCGGGCGAGCAGCTCGATCATCGCCGCGTAGAAGGCGGCCAGGCGGTCGGCAGGCGGCGCGCCGGGGCCTAGCGGGGGAGGGCCGGTGAGCAGTCGCTCTTGGAGTTCCCGTTCGTGTTCGTCCAGCAGGGCGACGGCGATCGCCGAGCGGTCCGGGTAGCGGCGGTACAACGTGGCGCGGCCGACCCCGGCCGCCTTGGCGATGTCCTCCATGGTGACGTCCGCGGCCGGGCGCGCCGCGAAGAGCTCTTCGGCGGCCGTCAGGATCTTCGCGCGGTTGCGGGCGGCGTCCGAGCGTTCCCGTCCCGAGTTGTCCGCGAGCAGGTCTTCCGTCGGCATGTCCGCAGCCTAGGGAATATCCGGACACGGCGTCCACTTGTACCTGGCGAAGCAAGTGGACGCCGTGTCCACTTCCTGATCCGGGAGGCCCCGATGAGCCACCTTCTCCACCTCGACTCCAGTGCCCGCGGCGCGTCGTTCTCCCGCGAGCTGAGTGCTCGTTTCGCCGAAGTCTGGCGTGCCGCGAACCCGGGCGCGGGCTACACCTACCGCGACGTGGCCGCCGATCCGGTGCCGCCGATCGGCCGGGCCTGGACCGAGATCTGCGACGCCCTCCTCCGGAACGGGATCACCGACCCGGCCGGCTACGCCTCGGTGGTGAAGACGCCGGGGCAGCGCGAGGCGTGGGCGATCATCGAGCCGCTGCTGGCCGAACTGCTCGCCGCCGACGTCGTGCTGATCGGGGCCCCGATGTACAACTTCTCGATCCCCGCGACGCTCAAACTGTGGATCGACCAGGTGACGTTCCCGAAGATGTCCTTGGCGGGCAAGGCTTTCGTAGTCGTGGGAGCGCGTGGTGGCACGTACCTGCCGGGCACGCCGCGGGAGCCGGTCGACCATCACGAGCGCTACCTGCGTGACTTCTTCGCCGGGCACTACGACGTCCACGACGTCACGTTCCTGCATTCCGAACTCACGAACGCTCTCGTCGACCCGCGGCTGAGCCCTCGTGATCCCGACCGGATCGCTTCGCGGGAACAGGCGCTCCTGGACGCCGAAAAACTGGCCTCGGCCGCGAAGGAAGCCTAATGGGCTGGGGAATTCTGCTCCTGGCGGGAGTCGTCGAAGTCGCCTGGTCGCAGAGCATCAAGCCGACGGAAAACTTCACCCGGCTCTGGCCGACAGTGTTGTGCTTCGTGCTCGGCGTCGCCGCGGTCTACCTGCTGTCGAAGGCGATGGACTCGCTTCCGGTGGGGACCGCGTACGCCGTGTTCACCGGGATCGGCGCGGTGGGCGCGATCGTGTTCGGCATCGTGATCCACAAGGACCCGCTCAGCTTCGGGCGGTTCGCGGCGATGGCGCTGATCGTCGGAGGGGTGGTGCTGGCGAAGGTGGCGGGGTGAGCCGAGTGTCAGGAAAGGGTCGTTCAGGACGAAAGCTGTCCTGAACGACCCTTTCCTGACACGTCAGGCGAGCTTCTCCCACAGGAATTCGAGCAGCAGCGCCCATTTGAACGCCAGTTGCTCGTTGTCGGCCGCCGCGCCGTGCCCGCCCTCGATGTTCTCGTGGTACCGCACGTCGTGTCCTTGCTCCCGCATCCGCGCGACCATCTTGCGCGCGTGGGCGGGATGCACCCGGTCGTCCCGGGTGGAGGTGAGGAACAGGACCGGCGGGTACTCGCCGTCACCGTGGACGTTCTGGTACGGCGAGTACTTCCCGATGAAGTCCCATTCGCACCGGTCGTCGGGGTCGCCGTACTCGGCCATCCACGACGCGCCCGCGAGGAGTTTGTGATACCGCTTCATGTCCAGTAGCGGCACCTGGCTCACGATCGCGCCGAAGAGATGCGGGTAGCGCGTCAGCATGACACCCATCAGCAGCCCGCCGTTGCTGCCGCCCTGGATGCCGAGGCGGGCGGGTTCGCTGATGCCGCGTTCGACGAGGTCGGCGGCGACGGCCGAAAAGTCCTCGTACACCTTGTACCGCTTGGCTTTGGTCACCGAGGTGTGCCAGTCCGGCCCGTACTCGCCGCCGCCGCGGATGTTCGCGACGATGTAGGTGCCGCCGCGCGAGAGCCAGCCGCGGCCGATGACGCCGCTGTAGCCGGGGGTCAGCGAGACTTCGAAGCCGCCGTAGCCGGTCAGCAGCGTCGGGCCGTCTTCAGCGCCGGAGGGGCGTACGACGAAGTACGGGATCTTCGTGCCGTCTTCGGAGGTCGCGAAGTACTGCGAGACCGTCATGCCCTCGCTGTCGAAGAACGAGGGGGCGCGTTTGAGGACCTCGACCTCGCCGCCGACGTGCCCGTAGCTCAATGTCGACGGCTGGGTGTAGCCGCTGGAGTCGAGCAGGTATTCGTCGCTGACATCGGGGTCCGTGCCGGTGATCTGTGCGGAACCCAGTTCCGGGGCGCCGGCGAGCGGCTGGGAGCTCCAGCCGTCGGAAGGCGTGAGCACTCGCAGTTCCGTCCGGACGTCGGACAGCGTGGAGAGCAACAGGTGGTTGTGCGTCCAGGCCCAGTACTCCAGCGACGTGTGCGCGTCCGGGGTGAAGAGGGTCGTGAAGGTGCGCTCACCCGCCATGAAAGCGTCGAATCCGGAGGCGAGCAGGGTTCCGGAGGGGTAGGTCGTGCCTTCGACGGTCCAGTCCGAGCGAAGCCGGATCAGCAACCACTCGCGGTGCGAGGACGTCTGCGCGTCTTCGGGGACTTCGATGCGTTCGAGTCCGCCGGGCGTCCGGAGATACCGTTCCGTGCGGTAGAAGTCGATCGAGCGGTAGACGAAGTCGCGTTCCCAGCCCTCGGTCGGGTCGTGGTGGGCGGACACCGAAACGTCGTCGGACTTGCCCTCGAAGACCACCGTCGCCTCTTCGAGCGGGGTGCCGCGCCGCCATTCCTTCGCCAGCCTCGGATAACCCGAACTGGTCAGCGACCCGGCCCCGAAGTCGGTGCCGATGTAGACGCGGTCGCGGTCGATCCAGCCGATCCGGGTCTTGGCCTCGGGCACGAAGAACCCGTCTTCGACGAAGCGGCGCTCGTCGACGTCGAACTCGCGGACCACGGTCGCGTCGGCGCCGCCCCGCGACAGTTCGACCAGCGCGCGCTGATAACCCGGCCGGAGGACGGCCGCGCCCTGCCACACCCAGTTCTCACCGTCGGTTTCGGCCAGCGCGTCGACATCGAGCAGGAGCTCCCACTCCGGCGTGTCGAGCCGGTACTGCTCCAGGGTGGTGCGGCGCCAGAGACCGCGGGGGTTGGCCGAGTCCTGCCAGAAGTTGTACAGGTACTCGCCGCGGCGCCGGATGTAGGGAATCCGGTCGTCGGCGTCGAGGACCTCGCGGACCTCGTCACGGATCCCGGCGAACCGCTCGCCGCCCGCCAGCTCCTCCAGAGCTTCGGCGTTGCGGGCTCGCACCCAGTCCAGCGCTTCTTCGCCGGTCACGTCTTCCAGCCACAGGTACGGGTCCTCGTCACTCATGCCGACAGTCTCGCCGTGGCCCCGGTCCCGGCGCCACCAGGTGCGGTGTTTTCGCTGACCTGCCGGTACTCCGTATGCTGTGGGCTCACACGTTTGGGGGACGACCATGACCGGCACCGACGAGATATCCAGACCGTTCGCGCCCTCGCCGAGTCGTCCCGAAAGCCCCCGCAACACAGGGACCGCCGTGGTCGGTCTGCTCGTCGCCGCCGCATTGACCACCACCGGGATGGCGATGGCGGGCGGGCCGCGGAAGATCGACGGCCAGGCCCTCCCGGCGTCCGGCGGGTATGCCTCGGAAGTGGCCAGGGCTCCGGCCGGGAACGCGAAACCCGCGCCCGCGGAGGTGCGGGAACTGGAGACGAACCCGTTGCTGGCCGATGGGGTCGTGCTCGGCGCGGTCACCTGCCGTCTGCCCGCGATCAGCCGCGAGCCCGCGAAGCTGGAGACCTACTACAAGACGTTCGTGACGTGCTTGGCCGAAGCCTGGAAGCCCGCCTTGGACCAGGCGAACGAGCCCGCGCTGACGGTGACCGTGCAGGTGACGCTGCCCGAGACCAGCGCCTGCGGGAAGGCGCCGGGCGAGAACGAGGCCGTCGCCTACTACTGCGGCGGCGACACCACGATCTACGCGCCGACCGAGTGGATGCTGGGCGACGCGGGCCTCGAACGGTCTCGTCACCTCGCGACGATGGCCCACGAATACGGGCACCACGTCCAGCGGTCCAGCGGGATCCTGTCGGCGGCCGCGGAGAAGATGTCGTCGCCGGAGGAGAACTCGCCCGCCGACAAGGAACTGGTCCGCCGCATCGAACTGCAGGCGAACTGCTTCGGCGCGCTCGCCCTTTCGGCCGCCGCCGGACGCGGATCGATCAGCAGGTCGCTGGCCAACGCGGCCCTCGACGACTACGGCCGCACCGACGACAGCGACACCCACGGCAGCCACCGTAACCAGCTGAAATGGGCGAAGGCCGGCTTCTCCGGGAAGACGACGTCGGCGTGCAACACCTGGGCGGCCCCGGCCTCGGACGTCAAATGACCGACGACGTGATGGCCGAGATCAACACCGGCCTCCAGTTGCACATCTCCGGTGATCGCGACGGCGCGCGCGAGAGGTTCGCGGCGCTGTGGGAGCGGATCGGCGAGGAGGGCGACCCGTTGCACCGGTGCGCGCTCGCGCACTACATGGCCGACGTCTGCGACGACCCGGCCGACGAACTCGCCTGGGATCTTCGCGCGCTCGCGGCGGCCGATTCGCTCACCGACGAACGCGCCAAGGAGTACCACGCGACGCTGGCGGTGCGCGGCTTCTACCCGTCGCTGCACCTGAACCTCGCCGAGGATTACCGCAAACTCGGTGATCACGAGTCCGCGAAGGCCCAGTGGGAGCTCGGGCGGGGCACCCTCGGCGCGCTCGGCGACGACCCGTACGGCACCGGGATCATCCAGGCGTACGACGCGCTCGCGACCAGATTGGGGATGGAACCGGACGCTCCGGACTTTCGCGCGGGGCGGTGAAGCCATAACCTGGAGTGACTCAGGTCACCCATCCGGGAGGAGCGCGTATGCGGATTTCCGATCTGTTGCGGAACAAGGGGGCGGCCGTCGCGACCGTCTCGCCGGAGACGAACGTCACCGAACTGCTCGAGAGACTCGCGGAGCACAACGTCGGCGCCCTGGTGGTCGTCGACGACGAGGGCGGGATCGTCGGGATCGTCTCCGAACGGGACGTGGTGCGGCGGCTCAACGAGCGCGGACCCCAGCTGCTCGACGGATCGGTGGCCGCGATCATGACGAAGATGGTCGCCAGCTGCACCCCCGAAGACTCGGTCGACCAGCTGTCGGTCCTGATGACCGAACGCCGCATCCGGCACGTCCCGGTCGTGGTGGACGGCAGGCTGGCGGGGATCGTGAGCATCGGCGACGTCGTGAAGACCCGGATGGAACAGCTGGAGAAGAGCCAGGAACAGCTGGAGGCGTACATCTCGCAGGGCTGATCTCGGTCCGGCACGAGCCATGAACGGTCCGTTCCTTGCAAATTTCGCAAGGAACGGACCGTTCATGGCGTTCCCGGGCGGCTACTCTCGCCACCCCGACAGCTCGACACCCTTCGCGACGTCCACCCGGTACCCGAGCGTCACGACCCCTTTCGCGCCCGGAGCGAGCGTCAGCCGCCAGGTGAACTCGCCCAGCTCGGTCCGCTCCACCGGCTCCGGCACGGTGCGCAGGTCGCGGACGGTGATCGCGTCGTCCCGGGAGACCGGCGCCTGATCCAGCACGGTCACGACGGCTTCGCGCGGGCTGTGGTTGACGATCGTCGTGGTGTAGGCGGCCTCTCGTTTGCGGACGCCGGACAGCGTCGCCTTGCTCGCCGAGCGGTGCGTGAGTTCCCGGTCGACCCGGATCCGGTCGTCCACGCCGAGGGCGAGTTCGAGTTCCTCACCCGGCGCCCAGACGTCCAACCGTGTGGTGCCGACGAACTCCGTCTCGTGGAACACCGACGCCTTACCCGGCCGCAGCGTGTGCTCCGAGGTGTTGACCACGGTCGCCCGCAGGTACGCCTCCGGGGACACCGCCGGAGCGGTGACGTAGCCCAGCTTCGCCGTCAGCTCCAGTTGCGCGAGCGTCGTGCGGTGGCCCTGGGCCCCCGACGGCACCGCCACCGGACGTCCCGGCCGGTAGGTGACCGCGGTGGTGCCCTGTTCGACGGACGCGGTCCGCATCGCCATCGCCGGCGCGGGTGCCGACATGCCCACCGACTCGGGGATCCCACCGCCCGCGGGCGAGGCGCTGCCGTACGGGGCGCGCGTCATCAACGGCTGGACCGGCCGGACGCGGTCGAGGAACCACGGTTCGAGTTCCGGTACCTCCACCGTGTTCGCCGGCCGCGCGGTGGACAGGGCCAGCTCGCATTCCGGCCAGTCCTCACCGGTGTGCTGGGTGATCCGCCCGTACCAGGTCACCGCGACGTCTTCGCCGCGGACGCGGACGTCGTAGCCGGGTTCCCAGCTCGCGTTCGCGACCACATAGGACAGTTCGAGGCCGATCTCCGCGCCGTTCTCCCGGCTCTCCAGTTCGATCGTGACCTTCGCGCTGTCCACTTCGGACATGCCTTGTTTCGCCTCGATCTCCCGGTCCAGCGCCTTGAGGTCGTCACGGAGCCGGGCGAGGCGGATGCCGAGTTCGCGGCGCTTCCCCAGCGCCTCGGCCAGCTGCGCGCCGAGCGCGTCGGTGACTTCGGCGACCCGGTGCGGCTCCGCCGTACCCGCCGCGAGCGCCTTCGCGAAACTGCCGTCGCTCCGCTTCGCCACTCCGGTCAGTAGATCGACCTTCGTGGTCTCCGCGGCGACAGCGTCCGCGACCTCGTCGATCACCGCCTGATCGGCCCGCCGCCGTTCGGTCAGCGCGCGCAGGGAAGCGTCCGCGGGCGCGGGATGACGCTCGACGGCGACGTCGACCCCGGCGATGACCGCCGGGCCGGTCCCGGTGACGCGGACCGAATCGGTGTCCAGGTTCCACGGCAGTCCCACGAAGGCGAAGCGCGTTTCCCCGTCCAGGCCCGCCGAAGCCCGCCTCGTGATCCGGGCGTGGTGCGGATAGACGGTGACGGCGACGATCGGTGCTTCCAGGGTGCTCGGCATGCCCCCGACGTTAGTCTCTTGACACCTGTTCGGGTGGCCGGAAACCTCAGCTGCGTCTTGCCCGCCCGCCCTTGGGGGTCACGTGAGAGTCGCCAGGCTCGCCGCCTTGTTCACCGCCGTCCTGGTTCTTCCAGCGACCGCCCTGCCGGCTCAGGCCGACGCGCCACCGACGCCGGTCTTCTCCGGCGGCCAGGCGCAGCCGGTGTTCGACCCGGCGGACGTCATCCGGGAGAACGTCTGGGTCACCGCGCCGGTCGACAGCGACGGCGATGGCAAGGACGACCTCGTGCACGCCGAGGTGGTGCGGCCCCGCGCGACACAGCAGGGCATGAAGGTCCCGGTCGTCTACCAGGCCAGCCCGTATTACGCGGGCGGCAACGACGTCGCGAACCACAATGTCGACGTCGAGCTGTACGTGCCCGGCGCGAAGCGCGCCCCCGCGGGCCCGCGGATCGCGACCAAGACCGTCGGCCCGAGCGCGGCGCCGATCGGCTGGCGCTACCAGGATTACTTCACCGCCCGCGGTTTCGCCGTGGTGTACGGGGAGTCGCTCGGCAGCGGCCAGTCCACCGGCTGCCCGAGTACCGGTGACGTCAACGAGACCATCGGCGCGAAGTCCATCGTGGACTGGCTGAACGGCCGCGCGACGGCTCGTGACGCGGCGGGCAAGGCCGCCGTCGCGGACTGGAGCACCGGCAAGACCGGCATGATGGGCGTCTCCTACAACGGGACGCTGCCCAACGCCGTGGCGAGCACGGGCGTCGAAGGGCTGGAGACGATCGTCCCGATCGCGGCGATCTCCAGCTGGTACGACTACTACCGCAACGACGGCGCCGTCGTCGCGGCCGGCGGTTTTCAGGGCGAGGACGCGGACGTGCTCGCGGATTACGTCTACACGCGCCAGGACCGCGCCGTCTGCCGCCCGCTGATCGACAGCATCGCCGTCGACCAGGACCGGGTGACCGGTGACTACAGCCGGTTCTGGGACGTGCGCAACTACCGCAACGACGTGAACAAGGTGCGCGCTTCGGTGCTCGTGGTGCACGGCCTCGGTGACTGGAACGTCAAGACCGACCAGGGCACCCGCTGGTATGAACTGCTCAAGCGGCACGGTGTCGAGCACAAGATCTGGCTGCACCAGGCCGGGCACGCCGACCCGTACAGCCTCCGCCGCGACGTCTGGCTCGCCACCCTGAACAAGTGGATGTCGCACTACCTCTACGACGTGGACAACGGCGTCGAGCGCGAGCCGAAGGCCACCATCCAGCGTGAGGACAAGTCGTGGGTGGACGAGCCGGAGTGGCCACTGCCCGGCACCCAGGACGTGAAGCTCTACCCGTGGCCCGGTGGCTCCTCGAAGGGCAAGCTCGACACGCGCAACGCCGTTCCGGGCAAGGCCGCCGTCGAGAAGCTGGCCGACGACGCGAGCAAGACGATCGAACAGCTCGCCGCCGCGACGTCGTCGGGCAACCGGCTGCTGTATTCGACCACCGCGGCGAAACAGCCCGTGCGCCTTTCCGGAACCGTGAAGACCGACCTGTCGCTGTCCTTCGACAAGCCGGCCGCGAACGTGACCGCGGTGCTCCTCGACCGTGCTCCGGACGGGACGGCGAAGGTGATCACCCGCGGCTGGACCGACCCGCAGAACCGGCGCGACCCCGCCCGCACCGACCCGATCACCCCCGGTGAGAACTACAAGGTCGAGGTCGAGCTGGTCGCGAAGGACTACCTGCTCGCGGCCGGGCACAAGATCGAGTTCCTGGTGGCCTCCAGCGACCACGACTACACGCTCCGGCCGAAGCCCGGAGCCGGTGTCTCGGTGGAGTTGAACCGGACCTCGCTGGTGCTGCCGGTGGCAGGTGGCAAGCCCGCGCTGCGCGCCGCTTTCGGCTGAGCGAGCCCCCTTCCGGATGCCACGTCCCGCGCGGGACGTGGCATCCGGCGTTTCCGGGTGGAAAAACACCCACCCGGCCTCGGACTTGTACGGAAAATGTATTTCTCCCGGCTTTGCTTCGACCTGTCCGGCTTCCCCACCTGATGGAGGTCTCCATGTCCAGGTTGCGCCGTTTCGCTGTGCTCGCCGCGGCCGCCGTTCTGCCCGCGCTCGGCCTGACCCTCGCCGGTACGACGCAGGCGTCGGCCGCCCCGAACTTCCAGGTCCCCTTCAAATGCGGCGTCACGGTCACGGCGGCGACGTTCAGCGGGCACAGCCCGGCGAACTCGGTCGACTTCCAGAAGTCGGGGATCACCGGGATGCCGGTGCTGGCGTCGGCGGGCGGCAAGGTCACCCGGGTCGCCAACGAAGGCAGCACGAGCTACGGGCGCTGGGTCGAGATCGACCACGGCAGTGGCTGGACCACCCGTTACGCCCACCTCTCGACCCAGTCGGTCTCGGTCGGCCAGTCCGTCAGCCTCGGCAAGCAGCTCGGCACGGCCGGGGCGACCGGCGGCGTGACCGGCCCCCACCTGCACTTCGAAGAGCGGCTCAACGGGGTCGCGCAGAAGGCGAAGCTGAACGGTGTCGCGGTGCCGTACTACGGCCACACCAACTTCACCAGCAAGAACTCGTGCGGCGGCAACCCGTACGAGGCCACCGAGGTGTGCGGCAGCGGATTCTCGGTCGTCGATTCGCAGGGGCTCGCGAACGGTGCGGGAACGGCCTACCTGCTCTACAACGCCTCGACCAAGGCCAACTGCGTCACCACGCTGAAGGCGGTCTCGCTCGGCACCGCGTCGCCGGTGTCGGCGTTCCTCGAAGTCCAGGGTTCCGCTCGCGTGACCGACTCCGGCAGCTTCACCTACTACGCCGGACCGGTGAAGAAGACGGCCGACGCGACCTGCGTCAAGTGGGGCGGCTCGGTCGGGCCGAACGCCTACGAGAGCCCGTTCGAACACTGCGGCTGAACCCCGCGGGGCCGGGCACTGTAGACCACCCCGCCGACAGGATCAGCGTCCCCGCGCCCCCGTCCCGCGGCGGTTGTCCACAACGGTCCCGGCTGTCCACAGATGTGTCCCGCCCCCACCCAGCGGCCCCATTCCCGCCGCAGGGTGGGGGCATGACCACATCCACCCCGACCGGCAGGACCACGGTCGATCTGACGGATCCGGCGGACCTGCTCGCCGTGATCCCGTACCTCCTCGGCTTCCACCCCGAGGACTCCGTCGTCGTCTTCGGCCTGCGCGGCCCGGGACGCAAGCAGCAGGGTCTCGTCATGCGCGTGGACCTGCCACCGCCGGGCCTGGAACACGACCAGGCGCGTGACCTGGCGGTCAGGCTCGCCGTGACCGGGCACACCGGTGCCACCGTGGCGGTGGTCGGCGGCGGCGTCGCGAACAAGGCGGGACGGCCACCGCGACGCCGGTTCATCCGGCGCCTGGAAGCTTCGCTGGCCGAGTACGACATCTCGCTGAAGCATTCGGTGTGGGCGCCGCGTATCGCCGCCGACGTTTGCTGGGGCTGCTACCGGGAAAGGACCTGTGGCGGTCTTCTGCCGGACCCGCGCGACTCGGTGGCCGCCGCGGTCGTCACCGGCGCCGGGCAGGTCACGCACGCGAGCCGGGACGAGCTCGAGCATCTCTTCGACCCCGTCGCGCCGGAGACGCTCGCCAGACGTGCCGATCTCCTCACCAGGATGGCCGATCCGCCGTGGCGAGGCGGAGATCTCGTCGGGGCGGGAATCGACGAGGTGAACGCCGCGCTCGCCCGCGCCGACGCCGGCGACCTGACGGTCACCGACGATCAGGCCGTCCGGCTGGCCTGGGCACTTTCCCTGGTCGAGGTCCGGGGCGCCTGCATGCTCACCGCCGCGCCCGCGGATTCACCACTCGCCCGCACGGCGGAGGAGCTTTGGCTCACGCTGGCCCGGGAACTCCCGGCGCCGGAAGCGGCCGAGGCGCTGGCGCTGAAGGCACACGCCGCCTACGTCCGCGGCGACCTGGCGACCGCCGGGATCGCCCTGGTCAGGGCCGGCGAAACCGACCCCGAACACGGGCTGGCCAAGTTGCTGACCAGGGCTCTGAACACGATGGTGGAGCCGTCCGAAGTGGCCCGGGTGGTCCTGCGGCAGCGGGCCGAAGAAACTCCCGAGATCCGCCTCAAGCGGTCTGGCGGGACCGGGTGAACGCCCAAGCGTCGGCCACGATGCCGTCGAGTTCGGTGCGCTCGGGCTTCCAGCCGAGTTCGTCACCCGCCCGCTCGCTGGAGGCCACCAGCACCGACGGGTCGCCCGCCCGGCGCGGCGCGACCACGGCGGGGATCTCGTGACCGGTGGTGCGGCGGCACGCCTCGATCACCTCGAGCACGGAGAACCCGGTGCCGCTGCCGAGGTTGTAGACGCGGTGCTCGCCGTCGGCAGCGTGGCGCAGTGCCAGCAGGTGCGCGTCGGCGAGGTCGACCACGTGGATGTAGTCGCGGATGGCTGTGCCGTCGGCGGTCGGATAGTCGTCACCGAAGATCTGGATCCGTTCGCGGTCCCCGGTGGCGACCTGGAGCACGAGGGGAATCAGATGGGTTTCGGTGGCGTGCCGCTCGCCGAAGGAGCCGTAGGCACCGGCGACGTTGAAGTAGCGCAGGCTGACGGCGGCGATGCCGTGGGCGCGCGAGAACGACGTGATCGCGTGGTCGATGGCCAGCTTCGTCGCGCCGTAGGTGTTGGTCGGCCGCGTCGGCGCCGTCTCCGGGATGGGGGAGGACTCCGGTTCGCCGTAGGTGGCCGCGGTCGAAGAGAACACCAGCCGCTTCGTACCATGGTCGCGCATCGCTTCCAGCAGGCGAAGCGAGGTCAGAACGTTGCCTTCCCAGTACTTCGCCGGATCCGTCATCGACTCGCCGACCAGCGACTTGGCGGCGAAGTGGAGGACACCGTCGAAGCCGTCGCCGAGAAGGCGCTGAGCGACCTCGGCGGCGTCACCCTCGACGAAGGTGGCGTCCGGGTGCACCGCGTCGGCGTGCCCGGTGGAGAGGTCGTCGACCACGGTGACGTCGTGCCCGGCCTCGATGAGGCGGGCCGCGCAGACACTGCCCACATAACCGGCTCCGCCCGTCACCATCAGCTTCAGGGTCTTGGTCGGTTCGTCGGTCACGTTCGCGCCTTTCTGCTGCGGATGCGGTCGCGGCCCAGTGTCCTCGCCCCCGGGCACAGGGCACGCCCGGGGGTGCGGGTGTGGTCCGCGGAATCCGGCCTCGGCGTGTTCGCCCTTCGAACACGCGTGTTCCGTCCCCAAGCACGCGTGTCCCGCGCCTGGACACGCGAATCACGCCAAAGTGGCCTTCGCGGCACGCCTGGGCGTCACGGGGCCGACCCCGGGCTAGAGCTCGTCGCGGCCGGCGCCGCGCGACGGCACCGCGGTGAACAGCCTGGGGTGGCGCAGATCCGCCGCTTCGTACGCGGCCTTCACCGCCCGGCCCACAGTGTCCACATCGGACTCGCGGACCAGTGCGATCGCCGAACCGCCGAAGCCGCCGCCGGTCATCCGCGCGCCGAGCGCCCCGGCTTCGCGGGCCGAATCGACGGCGAGGTCGAGTTCCCGGGTGGAGATCCGGTAGTCGTCGCGCATGCTGACGTGCGAGGCGTCCAAGTGGGGGCCGATCTCGGTGATCCGGCCCGCCCGCAGCAGGTCCACGGTATCGAGGACGCGCTGGTTCTCCGTCACCACGTGGCGCACCAGTGGTACGAGTTCGGACGGCAGCCTGTCGAGGGCGGCGTCCAGCCCGTCGACGTCGATGTCCCTCAGCGCCTTCACCTCGAGCAGCTCCGCGGCGCGCTCGCAGCCCGCCCGGCGTTCGCCGTAGCCGCCCTCGGCGTGCGAGTGCTTCGTGCGGGTGTCCATGATCAGGATCCGGACGCCGGATTCCTCCAGCGGGAACGGCACCTGCTCCAGTTCGCCGGAGCGGACGTCGAGGAACAGCACGTTCGATTCCGTGCAGCACAGGGAAGCGGTCTGGTCGAGCAGACCGGTCGGGGCACCGACGAAGTCGTTCTCCGAACGCTGCACCCAGCGGGCGACCTCGTGCAGGCCCGGCGAACCCGCGCCGGCCCCGGGAGTGATGTCCGCCAGCCCCAGGAGGGCGAGCGCGACCGCGCATTCGAGCGCGTGGGAGGAGGACAGGCCGGCCCCCGAGGGCACGTTTCCCGCGATCGCCACGTCCGCGCCGCCGCCGAGGCCCTGGTCACGCAGGACCCACGCGACCCCCGCCGGGTACGCGGCCCACCCTTCGACCGAGCCGGGCAGCAGATCGGCGATGGTGAGCGGGCCGGATTCCTGAACCTTGCCGTCCGAGCCGAGGGTGGCCACGGTCAGCACACCGTCCTCGCGCGGGGCCGCGGCGGCGGCGAGCCGGTGCGGGAGGGCGAAGGGCAGCACGAAACCGTCGTTGTAGTCGGTGTGCTCACCGATCAGGTTCACCCGGCCGGGCGCGGACCAGACTCCCGCCGGGGCCCGGCCGTGGAGGGCCTGGAAGGTCTCCGCGGCGTCGGACGCGGCGCTCACCTGGCCTGCGCCAGCACGGCGTGCAGCGCCGACACGGGAACCAGTGCGGTGCTGCTCCCGCCGGTGACCTCTATGGTCCCGCCGGGCGCCGCCTTGCCGACCTTGACCCGGCTGCCGGGCACGATGCCGACGGACTTGAGCTCCGTCATCAGCCTCTCGTCCAGCTGGACGTGCTCGGCGATACGGCGGATCTCGACCTCGCCGCCACCCATGCGGGCGAACTCGTCGAGCCGCACGAGATCGGCTTCGGCGGGCGGGGCGGGATCACCGTCGCCGAGCTTGTCCAGCCCCGGGATCGGGTTGCCGTAGGGCGAGGTGGTGGGGTGGTCGAGCAGCTTGACCAGCTTGCGCTCGACGGCCTCGCTCATCACGTGTTCCCAGCGGCAGGCTTCGTTGTGGACGTGCTCCCACTCCAGGCCGATGACATCGACCAGGAGGCGCTCGGCCAGGCGATGCTTGCGCATGACCGCGATGGCGAGCTCGCGACCGTGTTCGGTCAGCTGCAGGTGCCTGTCGTCCGCGACCACGACCAGCCCGTCGCGCTCCATCCTGGCGACGGTCTGGCTCACGGTCGGGCCGCTCTGCTGCAGCCGCTCCGCGATCCGGGCCCGCAGCGGGACGACACCTTCCTCTTCGAGCTCGTAGATCGTACGCAAGTACATCTCGGTGGTGTCGATGAGATCGTTCACGCTGTCCCCTTCGTCCGCGTTGCTCATCGTAGTCGCTGGCACCGACAGCGACGCAGGCGTGGGGAGAACAAGCGCCGAGGCGGGAAAAGTCCCCCAAGCTGGGCGTGAAGCGTGAGACGCGGAAAGATGGGCGGATGCGCCCCATGATCACCACCGGCCAACTCGCCGCGCAGCTGTCCGGGCCGGAATCGGCACGCTCCGTGATCCTCGACGTCCGGTGGCGGCTCGCCGGCCCGCCCGGTGCCGATTCCTACCGTGAGGCGCATCTCCCGGGCGCGGTGTACGTCGACCTCGACACGGCGCTCGCCGGTGAGCCGGGTGACGGCGGCCGTCATCCGCTTCCGGACCCGGAGACGTTGCAACGGCACCTGCGGGCGGCCGGGGTCCGCGCCGGTCACCCGGTCGTGGTTTACGACGACTCCGACGGTTCGGTCGCGGCCAGGGCGTGGTGGCTGCTGCGCTGGGCCGGGCACGCCGAGGTCGCCGTACTGGACGGCGGGTTCGCCGCCTGGGCCGGGGAAAAGCGCCCGCTCACCGGCGAGATCCCCTCGCCCGCGGAGGGCGACATCGTCGTGAAGCCCGGCGGCATGCCGGTGCTGGACGCGGACGGGGCCGCCACGCTCGCCAGGGACGGGCTGCTCTTCGACGCGCGGGCGAGGCCGAGGTACGCGGGGGAGACCGAGCCGATCGACCCGCGCGCCGGGCATATCCCCGGCGCGGTCAACGCGCCCTTCTCCGGGCATGTCGCGGAGGACGGTCGCTGGCGTGACGACTCGGAGCTGGCCGAGCGGTTCGAAGGCCTCGGCGTGACGCCGGGGACCCCGGTCGGTGTCTACTGTGGATCGGGGGTCACCGCCTCGTCCGTCGTGCTCGCGCTCGAGGTCGCCGGTCACCCGGAGCCCGCGGCGCTGTACGCGGGTTCGTGGTCCCACTGGTCCCGCGATCCGGAGCGCCCGGTCGCCACCGGGGACCTGCCCGGCTGACTCGCGCCGGGTCCGGAACGGGGCACGAGCCGCTTTCGGGCACTAGAGTTCGGGCCATGCGAGCACCGGCCGTCGTATGGGACTCCTCGCTGCTGGGTTACGACCTCGGCGGCGAGCATCCGTTCAACCCGGTCCGGCTCGAACTGACCATCCGGCTCGCCACCGAACTCGGCGTGCTCGACGGGGTCGAACTGCTCGTCCCCGGCCCGGCGGGCGAAGACGAGCTGCGCCGCGTGCACCTCGGCGAGTACCTCGAGGCCGTCCGGCAGGCGCCGATGACCGGAGCCGATTTCGCGCACGGGCTCGGCACGGAGGACAACCCGGTGTTCACCGGGATGCACGAGGCTTCCGCGCTGGTGGTGGGCTCGACGCTGCTGGCCGCGCGCAAGATCGCCGAGGGCGAGGCGACCAGGGCGGTGAACATCGCCGGCGGGCTGCATCACGCGATGCCGGGCAAGGCGTCGGGTTTCTGCGTCTACAACGACTGTTCGGTGGCGATGTCATGGCTGCTGGACCATGGCTTCGACCGCATCGCCTACGTCGACACCGACGTCCACCACGGAGACGGCGTGCAGGAGGCGTTCTACGACGACCCCCGGGTGCTGACCGTTTCCCTGCACCAGCACCCGTTCACGTTGTGGCCGGGCACGGGCTACTCGGCGGAGATCGGCAAGGGCGGGGCAGAGGGCACGGCGGTCAACCTGCCGCTGCCGCCGGGCACCCGAGACGGCGGATGGCTGCGGGCGTTCGAGGCGGTGGTGCCGTCACTGCTGGAGCAGTTCCGGCCACAGATCCTCGTCACCCAATGCGGCGTCGACTCCCACGAGGAAGACCCGCTGGCGGACCTCTCGCTCTCGGTGGACGGCCATCGCGCCATCTACCGGCGGCTGCGTGAACTGTCCGAAGCGCACGCCGGCGGCCGCTGGCTCGCCGTGGGCGGCGGTGGTTACCAGCTGATCCGGGTGGTGCCCCGGTCCTGGACCCATCTGCTCGCCACCGTGCTCGACCGCGACGTCGATCCGGCGACGGCCCTGCCGCCGAACTGGGTCGCGTCGATCTCCAGGGCGGCGCCGAAAGCCGAAATTCCGCCCGGCATGTCCGACGACCGCGACACCGCGTACGTCCCGTGGGGAGACGGGGCGGACGAGCCGGTCGACATCGCCATCCGCGACACCCGCCGGGCGATCTTCCCGCTGCACGGCCTCGATCCGGACGATCCGAGGGACTGACATGGCCAGTGAAGACACCAAACGCGACCCCTACGACTTCCCGCGGGAGTGGGAGGCCGACGTCCTGCTCTCCGACGGCGGCACGGTGCACCTGCGCCCGGTGATCCCCAGCGACGCCGACGGGCTCGTCGCCTTCCACGGGCGGTTGTCCGAACGCACCCGGTACTTCCGCTACTTCGGCGCCTATCCGCGGATCCCGCAGCGGGACCTCGAACGGTTCTCCGTCGTCGACCACCACGACAGGGTCGCCTTCGTCGCGCTGCTGGGCGACGACATCGTCGCGGTCGGCCGCTACGAACGGCTCGAACACGGACCGTCGGCCGAGGTCGCGTTCGTCGTCGACGACGCCCACCAGGGCCGCGGTCTCGGGTCGATCCTGCTGGAGCATCTGGCCGCCGCCGCCTCGGAATGCGGGCTTCGCCGCTTCGTCGCCGAGGTGCTCGCCGAGAACGCGGCGATGGTCCGCGTGTTCCGTGACGCGGGCTACCAGGTCAGCCGCGAGATCGAAGAAGGCGTGCTGCACCTGGAGTTCGACATCGACCCGACCGAGGAGTCGCTCGCGGTCGCCCGCTCCCGGGAGCAGGCCGCCGAGGCGCGCAGCGTGCACAACCTGCTGCACCCGAAGTCGGTCGCGGTGATCGGCGCGTCCACCGATCCGACGAAGATCGGCTACGTCGCCCTCACGAACCTGCTCAGCGCCGACTTCGCCGGCACGGTCTACCCGGTCAACCCCGAGCACAAGTCCGTCCGCGGCGTGCGTGCCTATCCGTCCGTGGTGGACATTCCCGAGGACGTCGACCTCGCGCTGGTCGCCGTGCCCGCCGAGGCCGTCGAGTCCGTTTTGGACGGTGCGCTGGCCAAGGGGGTCAAAACCCTCCTGATCGTCTCGGCCGGGTTCGCCGAGGCCGGTCCGCACGGGCTGCACGCCGAACTGAGACTGGTCGGGGAGGCCAGGGCGCACGGTATGCGGGTCGTCGGCCCGAACGCGCTGGGCGTGCTCAACACCGACGCCTCGGTCCGGCTCAACGCCACGCTAGCGCCGCGCCTGCCCGCGCGTGGCCGCACCGGGTTCTTCTGCCAGTCCGGCGCGCTGGGCACCGCGATCCTCGCCGACGCCGAATCGCGCGGTCTCGGGCTCTCGACGTTCGTCTCGGCGGGTAACCGGGCCGACGTCTCCGGCAACGACCTGCTCCAGTATTGGGAGACCGATCCCGCGACCGACCTCGTCCTGCTGTACCTGGAATCGTTCGGCAACCCACGCAAGTTCGCCCGCCTCGCGCGGCGGCTGGCGCGGACGAAGCCGGTGGTGGCGGTGAAATCCGGCAGGCACGCCGTCCGCCCGCAACTCGCCGCGACCTCGGCGGAGGTCGACGAGTCGAGCGTCCAAGCCCTGTTCGAACAGGCGGGCGTCGTCCGCGTCGACACGCTCGCACAGCTCTTCGACACCGCGCTGGTCTTCGCGCATCAGCCGCTGCCCGCCGGGCCGCGGGTCGCCATCGTGGGCAACTCCAGCGCCATCGGGCTGCTCGCCGCCGACACCGCGCGGGCGCACGGCCTCCGCCTGGGCGCCGACCCCGTCGACGTCGGGCCGCAGGCGAGCCCGGAGGAATTCGCCGCCGCCGTGCGCGAAGCACTCAACTCCCCGGAGACCGACGCGCTCGTCGTGGTCTTCGTGCCGCCGCTCGCGATCCCGGGCACGGCCTACGCCCGCGCGCTGCGGGACGCCGTCGTCGAGATGGACAAGAACAAGCCGATCGTGTCGACCTTCCTCGCCGTCGAGGGCGTGCCGGACGAGCTGGCCGTGTTGTCCGAGGACGGCGTGCCGACGCGGGGTTCGGTCCCCTCGTACCCCAGCCCCGAACGGGCGGTGAACGCGCTCGCGCGGGTCGTGCGCTACGCCGCCTGGCGGCAGCGGCCGCAGGGCAACCTGGTGCGGCCCGCGGGTCTGCATGCCGAGCAGGCGCAGGTGATCGTCGCCGAACTGCTGGCGGGTGAGGACGGCAAGACGACGCTGCTGTCCGAAGACGACGTCGTCCGGCTCCTGGGTTGCTACGGCATCGACGTCGTCCCGTTCCGGGTCGCCTCGTCCGCGGACGAAGCGGTGAAGGCGGCAGAGGAGCTGGGGTTCCCGATCACCCTCAAGGCCGTCGACGAACGGCTGCGCGGCAGGCCGGACCTCGCGGGCGTGCGGCTCGATCTGTCCTCTGTGGACGGAGTGCGCCGGGCGTACTCCGATCTGCGCGAGATCTCCCACGACGACGAGGTCTACGTCCAGCGGATGGCGCCCAAGGGTATTTCGTGCGTGGTCGGGCTGCAGGACGATCCGTCGTTCGGCACGCTCGTGTCGTTCGGTCTCTCCGGGCTGGTCAGCACGCTGCTGGGGGACCGGGCCTACCGCGCCGTCCCGCTCACCGACGTCGACGCCGCCACCCTCCTGCGCGAGCCGCGGGCGTCGCCGCTGCTCACCGGGTACCGCGGCGACGAACCGGCGGATCTGGCCGCGCTCCAGGACATCGTGCTGCGTGTCGCGGCGCTCGCGGAGGACAACCCCGAGGTCCGCTCGATGACGCTCGACCCGATCCTGGCCTCGCCCGACGGCGCTTTCGTCGCCAACGCCCGGATCGTGCTGGGTCCGCCGCCTACCCGTCCCGACACCGGGCCGCGACGGCTGCGGCCGATCAACGCCCCTACTTGAGCCCGGGGAGCATCACGGCGAGCACGCTCACCGCCAGCGGCGCGAGGATCCCGAACGCCGCCGCGACGATTTTGCCCACCGTGGCGTCGGTCCCGAACAGCTTGGTCAGCCGGGCGCGTCCGGCGAGCCAGTCCTCGGTCGGCCGCGCGTCGGAAGGCAGCGGATAGATCTCGTCGATCAGCCGGAGACACCGGGTCTTCCACGCGAGGAACACCGGGACGTAGAGCAGGAGCGAGATCGCGGTGAACAGCGCGCCGTAAAGCAGCACGTTTTCCGGCGGGAAGGCCTCTTTCGGGGTGCCTGTCGCGAGGAACGCCCGGCGCTGGGCTCCGGCGTCGATGACCGCCGTGGACACAATGAGCGCCAGCACGGCGAGACACGCTCCGTTGGCGCGCTTGCATTCGAGGAGTTCGCCGAGCACGTCGACGGCCCGCTCCCTGATCTCGCCGTCGAACACCCGCGAGATCCGGCGGAGGCGCGTGTGGTTGAGCCACAGGCCCAGCACCGCGGGCGCCGCCGCGATCAGGCCGAGGGCGAGCAGGGTCCGCGAGACCCCGATCGCCGTCGTGGGTTTGAGGTCGCCGATCGGCGAGCCGGCCTTCCACTGGAAAGCAAAGAGAATCACCGCGAAAATCCCGTACGCCAGAGCCGGTTTCCAGACCGCGACCCCGGCCAGGCGGCGCCAGGCCGTGAGGTGGACCGAAGGCGCGAACAGGAAGGCGAACAGCACCACCGACGCCGCGATGAGCATCGACCACACGCCGAACCCGCCGGTGTCCGCCAGCGCCCGGTTGCCTCGCGAGCCGAGCACCGCCCGGGTCAGCAGGCCGAGTCCGGCGAAGGCGCCGAGCGCGAGCACGCTGATCACGAGCGGCCAGAGCCAATGCTTCCTCAGGCGCGTCACGCCGTCAGTGTCCCGCGAACGACGCCGATCAGGAATCCCAACCCAGGGGCGACCGGGCGGCGAGATCCGCGTCGTGGCCGGTGAACTCCGCGATATCGCGTCGGATCGTGTTGTGGAACGCGACGATCTCGCCGTCGTGGACGAGTTTCGTCTGTACCCCGCGGACCTGCCCGGCGAGGGGACCGGCGGGGATGGACAGCACGGTCGCCGTGTGCACGAGGTCGAATCCGCCGCCGAGCGGGCGGCTCGACAACTGGCGGATCTCCAGCGTGCTACCGCGGTAGATGGTGTCGAAGATGTTCTGGAGCTCGCGAGTGATTGTCGCGCGGCCGCGCTGGATGCGGCCGACGACGTCGACGAAGTCCGCGTCCTCGGCGAAGCACGCGGCCCACGCCGCCCCGTCGCCCGCGTTCCAGGCGCGTTCCAGCTCGGTGATGATCTCCTCGATGGTCAACGCTATCCTTTCGTGTAACATCGATCCATTGTTTAGAACAACGTTCCAACTTTCAGGAGCATACATGTCCGCCGACCTGCCCGGCATCGTCCGGTTGCGCGACCGTCGTGAGGCGCTGACGCTGCGCACGATCCTGACGGCGGCCCGCGGGCTGTTCGCCGAACGCGGGTACGCGCGGACGCCGATCCGCCTCATCGCTCAGGAAGCGGGGGTGTCCCCGCAGACCATCTACGCCCACTTCGGTTCGAAGGCCGGTGTTCTCGGCGGGCTCGTCGATCTCCTCGACGACGAAGCCGGGATTCCCGACCTCGTCGCCGAGGCGCGGCGGACCGAAGACCCGGTCGAACTGCTCGGCCTGCTGGCCAGGGTCGCGCGCCAGGTCCGGGAACGCTGCGGCGACATCGTCACGATGCTGGGCTCCGGTGCCGCCGTCGACCCGGACATCGCCGCGACACAGGCGGAAGGCGCCCGGCGCAACCGGCTCGGTGTCGAGATGGTCATCGACCGGGTCCGGGAGAGCGGGCGTGCCGTGGCGCCCAGGGCCGCGGATGTCGCCGTGGCCCTGATGAGCGCCGACGTCCACGCCAGCCTTGTCACCGAGGCCGGGTGGAGCCACGACGACTACGAAGCCTGGCTCAAGGACACGCTGGTCGCTTCGCTGCTTCGGTGACGCAGCGTCTTGCCGAAGAACGCCGAGAGCCGCGCGCGCTGCGTGGCGACGCTCCGCGCCGGGTCGATGGTGCCGACGAACGCGGCCGGAGCGTTGCCCAGTTGCGGCAACAGCGTCTGGTAATCGGTGAAGCTGAAGTGTTCACCGTCCGGTAGCCGCGCGTCGCAAGTCCAGCCGCGCTGGTTGCGCAGGAACTCCTGCCAGGACGCGTCCGGCGCCGCGCGGTGGTCGCCGGCGCTCATCGGCAAGATCACCGGTGCCGACCCTGGAATCGCCCGCGGCTCACGGCCCCCCGCGTTTAGTCCTCTGGATGCGGTAGTTGCCAAGGCGAACTACCGCATCCAGAGGACTAAACGCGGGGGTAGCGTAGCTCTTGGGCGTCGCGTGTCCCGTCCGCCGCCAGTTCCCGTTTGAGTACCTTGTGCGTCGCCGTCCGCGGTAGTTCGCCGAGCGTGCGCATGTACCGGGGCCACTGCTTCGGCCCGAGATCGGCTTGTGCGGCAACGAAAGCGGCGAACTCGGCCGCGTCGATCGGCGACCGGCAGACCAGGGCGGCCATCACCTGGTCGCCCACCCGCGGATCCGGCACCCCGTACACGGCGGCCTCGCCGACCGAGGGATGGCGGAGGAGCGCGCGTTCGATCGGTGCGGTACCGAGGTTCTCGCCGTCGACCCGGAGCCAGTCGCCGAGCCGTCCCGCGAAGTAGCAGTAGCCGTCCGCGTCGAGGTATGCCAGGTCGCCGGTGTGGTACATCCCGTCGCGCATCCGCTCGGCCTCGGCGACCGGATCGCCGTAGTAGCCGGCGAAGAACCCGGGCCCGCCTGTGTTGACCAGCTCGCCGACCGCCTCGGCGGCGTTGAGCAGCTTTCCGCGCGCGTCGAATTCCCCCGGGGGACAGGGTTTCCCGGTCTCCGGATCGAGTACGGCGACGCCTTCGAGCAGACGGCCGAGTGAACCGGCCGGGGTGGTGGCGTCCCGGCCGAAGTTCACGCCGCCCTCGGTCGAGCCGAACGCGTCGACGACGTGGCAACCGAAGCGCATGCCGAAAGCGGCGAGGTCGGCTTCCGCGCCTTCGTTACCGTAGAACAGTTTCAAGGGGTTGTCGGCGTCGTCGTCCCGCTCGGGAGTGGTGAGCACATAGGACAGCGGCTTGCCGACGTAGTTGGCGTAGGTCGCACCGAACTTCCGCACGTCCGGCAGGAAACCCGAGGCGGAGAACCGTCGTCGCAGCGCGATCCCCGCACCCGCTGCGAGGCCGACCGACCAGCCCGCCATGATGGCGTTGGAGTGGAACAGCGGCATCGACACGTACACGGTGTCCTGTGTGGACAGGCCGAATCGGGTCGCCAGCATCTCGCCGGGGTAGGCGATCTTCCCGTGCGTGCACCGGACGGCCTTCGGGTCGCCGCTGGTGCCGGAGGTGAAGATCAGCATGAGCAGGTCTTCGGGCTTCGCGGCCACGGGGGCGACGGCCTCCGGCGCCGGCTTGAGCTCGCTCAGTGGCAGCACCGGGACACCGGCCTCGGACAGAAGCGGGAGGTACTTCTCCTCGGCGAACACCAGCTCGCAGTCGGCCAGCGCGACGTCGCGGGCCAGCGCCGCGCCCCGGCGCGTCGGGTTCAGGCCGACCAGTACGCGCCCCGAAAGCGCCGCGCCGCCGAGCAGGAACGAGAACTCGGGGACGTTGTCCGCCAGCAGCCCGAAATGCCCGCGGGGCCGCAGGATCGCGGCGAGCGCGGCCGCGTATCCGGCGCAGGCCCGGACGTGTTCGGCCCAGGTCCATCGCCGGTTTTCGAACAGCAGCCCGGTCGAGCGGTCCTCCGCCCGCGCGAGCAGGAGTTCCGTGACCGTGGCGGTCACGCCGGGTCCGCGGCCAGCAGGTCGCCGAGCCCCCGTAGTTGCGCGGTCGCGCCGCCCAAGGTGAACTCGAGCCGTTTCGCCGCGACGAAGTAGCGATGCAGGGTGTGGTCGACGTCGATGCCGACCCCGCCATGGATGTGCACGGCCGTGTGCGCGACGCGATGCCCGGCTTCCGCCGCCCAGAACTTCGCCGTCGCGACCTCTCCGGCCGCCGGAAGGCCCTCGATGAGCCGCCAGGCGGCCTGCCACAACGTCAACCGGACGGCTTCGACGTCGACGTAGGCGTCGGCGAGCCGCTGCCGCACCGCCTGGAAACTCCCGATGAGATGGCCGAACTGCTTGCGCTCCCGCGCGTACGCCGCGGTGAGCTCCAGCGCCCGTTCGACGACGCCGAGCTGCTGGGCGCAGACGCCGATCGTGGCCCGCAGTCGCAGCCATTCGCCGATGTCACCCAGTGAGGTCGCGGCTTTCGCGCCGGACAGTTCGACGAGCGCCGCGTCGGCGTGATCGACGGTCCGCTGCGGGGAAACGGTCACCGCGTCCCGGTCGAGCAGGAACACCTGCCGTCCGCCGTCGATGGCGGCTTCGACGAGGAACCCGTGCGCGAAGGCGCCCGAAGCCACCGCGGTCTGGGCGCCGGTCAGCCGCCAGCCGTCGCCGTCGGCCTCGGTGGTGAACCCGCATGGCACGCCGTAATCCGGCAGTGCCACCGCGAGGACGTGGTCGCCGCGCAGGACCGGGACGACCCAACGCTCCGCGAGCCGCCCGTCCCCGAACTCGGCCACCGCCGCCGCGCCGAGGACGACCGACGTCAGATAAGGCACCGGCGCGACCGCGCGGCCGATCTCGGCCAGTACGGAACACTGCTCCAGCAGCCCGAACCCGCCACCGCCGACCGACTGCGGCAGTGCGGCGTCGAGCACCCCCGCCTGGGCCAGTGAAGTCCACAGTGGAGCGTCGAACCCGCCGGAACCATGCGGTCCCAGCACATCGGGAGTGACCTTGTCCGTCAGGATCCGGTTCGTGAGCGACGCGAGATCCTTCTGCGCTTCGGTCAGCGTGAAGTCCATCGATATCTCCTAGCGCGTGACGGGCAGGCCGAGGGCGGTCGCGGCGATCATGTCCCGCTGGATCTCGTTGGCGCCGCCGCCGAAGGTGAGGATCAGTGACGAGCGGTGCAGCCGTTCGATCCGGCCGCGCAACAGGGCGCCGGGGGAACCGTCGCGGACGACGGCGCCCGCGCCGAGGATCTCCATCATCAGCCGGTAGGCCTCGATCGCGAACTCCGTGCCGAACACCTTGGTCGCCGACGCCTCCGCCGGGCCGAGGTCACCGCTCGCGGCCGCCCAGGCGATCCGCCAGTTCCGCAGTTTCAGGTACTCGGCGTGCGCGTGGACCCGCGCCAGATGCAACCGCACCCACGGCCGGTCGATGACACGGGAGCCGTCAGGCAGTTTCGTGGCCTGCGCCCAGGTCCGCACCTCGCGCAGCGACGTCTGGATCGGCGCGGCCGAGGTCAGCGCGACCCGTTCGTGGTTGAGCTGGTTCGTGATGAGCGGCCAGCCCTCGTTCTCCCCGGCGACCCGGGAGGTCACCGGCACGCGCACGTCGTCGTAGTAGGTCGCGCTCGTGCCAGGGCCGGCGACCGTGTGCACCTTCGTCCAGGAAAAGCCCGGCGCCGACGTCGGCACGATCAGCATGCTCAGGCCCTTGTGCCGGTGGGCGTCGGGATCGGTGCGGGCGGCCAGCCAGATGTAGTCGGCGTACTCGATCAGGCTCGTCCACATCTTCTGGCCGTTGATGACGTAGTCGTCGCCGTCGCGGATCGCGCGGGTGCGCAGCGCCGCCAGGTCGGTCCCCGCGCCCGGTTCGGAGTAGCCGATCGCGAAGTGCAGCTCGCCGGCGGCGATCTTCGGCAGGTAGAACGCCTTCTGTTCTTCGGTGCCGTAACGCATGATGGTCGGCCCGACGGTGTTCACCGTGAGAAACGGGACGGGCACCCCCGCCGCGGCCGCCTCGTCGGTGAAGACGAGCTGGTCCAGCATCGAGCGGTCCTGCCCGCCGTACTCGCGGGACCAGCCGATCGCGAGCCAGCCCGAACTGCCGAGGTCCCGGACGATTTCCTTGTACACCAGGGCGTCGCCGTACTCGCCGCCGTCACCGGCCAGGGCTTCGCGGCGTTCGGGGGTCATCAGCCCGGCGAAGTACTCCCGGAGTTCCCCGGCCAGTGCGCGCTGCTCCGGCGTGTAGTCGATCCGCATCCGTCACCTCTGCCGTCGGTGCTCGTTACTGGTGCCATGGCCGCCCGCGGCGGTAGGGTAGAACCTGTTCTAGTTGTACCAGGTGTGACGGCGAGGAGGGAATATGGAGATCGGCGTCGATCGCTCGCTCTGCGAGGCGAACGCGATCTGTGTCGGCTTCGCGCCGGAGGTCTTCGATCTGGACGACGACGAGGAGCTTGTCCTGGCGTCGGCCAAGGTTCCGCATAATCAAGTAGAACGTGTTTCTCAAGCTGTGGCGAGCTGTCCGAAAAACGCGCTGCTCATACGTGGTTAGCACCGTTTATTTGACGCTTGCATACAGCGAGAACAGATTCTAATGTGTGGGGAGAGGCAAGGAGGCCCGGAGTGAGTTTGGACGGCAAGACGGCCATCGTGACCGGAGCCGGCGCGGGACTCGGCCGGGCCGAGGCGCTGGCACTGGCCGCCGCGGGGGCGTCGGTGGTGGTTAACGACGTGTCGGCCGCGGCGCAGGCGGTGGCCGACGAGATCGAGGTCGAAGGCGGCAAGGCTGTCGCGGTCACCGGCGACGTCTCGGAGTCCTCGACCGCGGACGAACTGCTCACCGCCGCCGTCGACCACTTCGGCGGTCTGCACGTCCTGGTCAACAACGCCGGCGTGCTGCGCGACCGGATGCTGTTCTCGATGTCCGACGAGGAATGGGACACGGTGCTCCGGGTCCACCTTCGCGGGCACTTCCTGCTTTCCCGCAACGCCGGGGCGTACTGGCGTGACAAGTCCAAAGTAGACGGAGCGCCGGTGTACGGCCGGGTGGTCAACACCGCGTCGGAGTCGTTCCTGCTCGGCGCTCCCGGCCAGCCGAACTACGGCGCCGCGAAAGCGGGCATCGTCGCGCTCACCGTCTCCACCGCGCGCGGCCTTTCCCGCTACGGTGTCCGCGCCAACGCGATCTGCCCCCGCGCCCGCACCGCGATGACCGAAGCCGTCTTCGGAGCCGACGCGCCGGAGGGGATCGACCCGCTTTCGGTCGACCACGTGGCGCCGTTCGTGTCCTTCCTCTGCTCGCCGGAATCCGACCGGATCAACGGCCAGGTCTTCCTCGTCCACGGCGGGATGGTCGCGCTGATGCGGCCGCCTTCGGTGGAACAGCGGTTCGACACCGTCAACGGCATCTGGACCGCCGACGAACTCGCCGCCGGCGTGGGCGGCTACTTCGCCGACCGCGACCCGGAACGGATGTTCTCCGCCTCCGAGATCATGTCGCTGCCGTGAACAACAGGAACAGGTGTGGATGACGATGGGCAGGCTCGACGGCAAGGTAGCGCTGATCACCGGCGGCGCCCGCGGGCAGGGCGAGGCGGCCGCGCGGTTGTTCGTGGCCGAGGGCGCGCGTGTGGTGATCGCCGACATCAACGACCCCGACGGCGAGAAACTCGCCGCCGATCTCGGCGAATCGGCCGTCTACCAGCATCTGGACGTCGGCGACGAGGCTGCATGGGACGCCGCGATCGAGCGCGCCCGTTCGGAGTTCGGCCCGCCGACCGTACTGGTCAACAACGCGGGCATCCTGCACTTCTCGGAATTGGGCAAGACCACGCTCGCCGACTACGAACGCGTCATCCGGGTCAATCAGATCGGGGCGTTTCTCGGGATGCGTTCGGTCGTTGAACCGATGACCGGAGCCGGGGGCGGCTCCATCGTCAACGTGTCCTCAGTGGAAGGCCTCGCCGGGATGCCGTTCCTCGTCGCCTACACCGCGAGCAAGTTCGCGATCCGCGGGATGACCAAGGTCGCGGCGCTCGAACTCGGCGCGAAGAACATCCGGGTCAATTCGGTCCATCCCGGGGCGATCGACACCCCGATGGTCGCCGCCGCCGCGGGCGGGCGGAAAGTCGACATGTCGTGGGTGGGCAAGAAGGTCGCCTTGGGCCGCGTCGGGCAGCCGGAGGACATCGCGAAACTCGTGTTGTTCCTGGCCAGTGACGAAAGCTCGTACAGCACGGGTTCGGAATTCGTCGCGGACGGCGGAGCGACCGCGACGCACGCACTCAGATTTTGACTGGGCGCGAAGCGCCTCCGTTGAGGGCGGTGGCGGGGGCATGGACGGACTGACGCGGAGGTGCCGAGAGCAGAGTGAACACCGCCGACGCGATGGGGCGTTGACAGGTGGAAAAAACTCGGGGCAGGCTACTGGGAGGTTCTGTGAACGCATCGGTGTCCGTCCCGGGTACGGGTGCGCTCATCCAGGTCGGCAGGCTCGCGACCTTGTCGTGGGAAGTCCTGCGCGCGATCTTCAAACGCCCGTTCCAGTTCCGCGAGTGGATTCAGCAGTGCTGGTTCTTCGCCAGTGTCACCATCCTGCCGACGGCGTTGGTCGCGATCCCGTTCGGCGCGGTCATCGCCTTGCAGCTGGGCTCGCTGACGCAGCAGATCGGCGCGCAGTCGTTCACCGGCGCCGCGAGCGCGCTCGCGATCGTGCAACAGGCGAGCCCGTTGATCACCGCGCTGCTCGTGGCGGGCGCGGGTGGCAGCGCGGTCTGCGCCGATATCGGTGCCCGCAAGATTCGCGAAGAGATCGACGCGATGGAAGTCCTCGGGGTCAACCCGATCCAGCGCCTGATCGTGCCCCGGGTACTCGCGGCCATCGTGGTTTCGGTACTGCTGAACGGTTTGGTCAGCGTCGTCGGCGTGCTCGGCGGGTACTTCTTCAACGTCGTCATGCAGGGCGGCACGCCGGGTGCGTACCTCGCCAGCTTCAACGCGCTCGCGCAGGTGCCGGACCTGTGGATCAGTGAGATCAAGGCGCTGCTCTACGGTTTCGTCGCCGGGGTGGTGGCGGCGTTCCGCGGGCTGAATCCGGCGGGCGGGCCGAAGGGCGTCGGCGACGCGGTGAACCAGGCCGTGGTCATCACGTTCCTGCTGCTGTTCCTGATCAACGTCGTGCTGACCGCGATCTACCTGCGGATCGTGCCGCCGAAGGCGATGTGACATGGCGAGCGAACCCGCTGTTCCGGATCGGACGCTCGAGATCATCGCGCGTCCCGGCGCGATGCTGGAAGGCTTCGGCGGCCAGCTGTCGTTCTACTTCCGTGCGCTGGCCTGGACCCCGCGCACGATCCGGCGCTACGGCCGCGAGATCTTCCGCCTGCTGACCGAAGTCAGCTTCGGCACCGGCGCGCTCGCGGTGATCGGCGGGACGCTCGGCGTGATGATCGGGATGACGCTGTTCACCGGGCTCATCGTCGGCCTGCAGGGCTACTCGGCGCTGAACCAGCTCGGCACCGCCGCGCTCACCGGGTTCATCTCGGCCTATTTCAACACCCGCGAGGTCGCGCCGCTCTCGGCCGGGCTCGCGCTCTCGGCCACCGTCGGCTGCGGGTTCACCGCGCAACTGGGCGCCATGAAGATTTCCGAGGAGATCGACGCGCTCGAAGTGATGGGCGTGCCGAGCCTGCCGTACCTGGTGACGACGCGGGTGATCGCCGGCGTCACCGCGGTCATCCCGCTCTACGCCGTCGGCCTGCTCTCGTCCTACCTCGCCTCGCGGCAGATCACCATCTGGCTCTACGGCCAATCCGCGGGAACCTACGACCACTACTTCACGCTCTTCCTGCCGCCCGAGGACGTGCTCTGGTCGTTCCTCAAGGTGATCATCTTCAGCGTGCTCGTCATCCTGTCCCATTGCTATTACGGCTACACCGCCAGCGGTGGGCCCGCCGGGGTCGGTGTCGCGGTCGGGCGCGCGGTGCGGACCTCGATCGTGCTGATCTCGGTACTCGACTTCTTCCTCAGCCTCGCGATCTGGGGCGCCACGACGACGGTGAGGATTTCCGGGTGAACAGGAGGATTCTGCTGCAGCGGCTCCGGCACCAGGTGCTGGGGCTGATCTTCCTCGTGGTGGTCGTGCTGTTCTTCGTCACCACCATCGCCTTCTACCAGAAGGCCTTCACCACGGTGACCCTGGTGAGGCTGGAGACCGACCGCGTCGGCAACCAGATGCGCGAGGGCGCGGACGTCAAGGTGCGCGGGATGGTCGTCGGCGAAGTCCGGAAGATCCAGGCGCACGGTGATCGGGCGACGATGGAACTGGCGCTGCACCCGGACAAGACGTCGGTCATTCCGTCGAACGTGTCCGCTCGGCTGCTGCCGAAGACGTTGTTCGGTGAGCGGTATGTCGCTTTGCAGGTCCCCGAGAAGCCGGAGCGGCACATCGCCGAGGGTGACGTCATCCCGCAGGACCGCAGCAGCAGCGCGATCGAGCTGGAAACCGTGCTGGGCAACGTGATGCCGTTGCTGCAGGCCGTCCAGCCGGAGAAGATGGCCAGCACGCTCAACGCCGTCGCGTCCGCTTTGGACGGTCAGGGCAAGCAACTCGGCACGACGCTGGCCGGGCTTTCGGACTACCTCGGGAAGCTGAACCCGTCGCTGCCCGATCTCAAGGCCGACATCACCGGACTCGCCGACGCCGCCGTGATCTACGACAAGGCCGCGCCGGATCTGCTGGCCGCGCTGTCGGATCTGACCACCACGAGCAAGACCCTGGTCGAAGGCCAGCGCGGTCTCGCCGACGTCTACTCGACGGTGACCGCCGCTTCGATCGACCTGACGAGCTTCCTGAAAGTGAACCAGGACAACCTGATCCGGCTCACCACCAGCCTGCAGCCCACGTTGGACGTCCTCGCGAAGTACGCGCCGGAGTACCCATGCCTGCTCAAGCAGCTCGCCGGATCGGTGCCCCGCGCGGAACTCGCGTTCGGCAAGGGCACCGCGCATCCCGAGGTCAGCCGGGTGACCATCGAGTTCACGCCGAGCCGGGGCAAGTACCTGCCCGGTGTCGACGAGCCGAAGTACAACGACAAACGCGGCCCGAGGTGCTACCCCGAGGTGCCGCCGCCGGGACGCTGGCCGCAGTACCCGCCGGACGGCGCCATCGACGACGGATCCTCGAAACCCGCGCCGCCGCGCGACCCCGACGGCACCCTGCCCTCGAACGGGACCTTGCCTTCGGGCGGGAGCGCGGGCGGTTCGGTGGTGAACACACCCGACGAACAACGGCTGATCGACCTGCTCGTGTCGCCTGCCATGGGCACGACGCCGGACCAGGTACCGAACTGGGGCAGTCTGCTGGTGGGGCCGCTGTACCGCGGGGCGGAGGTGGAGCTGCGATGAGCCGCGACGCGAACGTGAGGCAGGAACCGAACCTGCGGACACGCGTCGGTACAGGTGGTCGTGGGGGGGGGGGGGGGGGGGGGGGGGGGGGGAGGAAAGAAATCCACACGCACCCGC
>NZ_JBVJCE010000017.1:222329-233301 GCF_055588925.1 Amycolatopsis sp. NPDC041971
AAAACCGTCGGACGGGCGGAATGCGCGATCGCGGCTGCGTGCTCCCCCCCCCCCCCCCCCCCCCCCCCCCCCCCCCCCCCCCCCCCCCCCCACCCCCCCGCCTCACCGCCACCTTCCCCCGCGGTCGGGAGGGCGACCCGATGAGGTCCTTCGTCCCCGACCTGGTCAAGATCCTCATCTTCGCGGTGGTGACCGTGCTGCTCACGGCGATCCTCGGCGCCACCATCGCGAACACCAACTTCGGCGAGACCTCCGGCTACACGGCCAAGTTCACCGACGCGTCCGGGCTCAAAGAGGGTGACGACGTCCGCATCGTCGGCGTCAAGGTCGGGCAGGTCGCCAAGATCGAGGTCGAGGAGGGGGACCGCAGCCTGGCACAGGTCCACTTCGACGTCCAGACCACGCATCGGCTGCCCGCGTCGGTGACCGCCACCATCAAGTACCGCAACCTGGTCGGCCAGCGGTATCTCTCGCTCGGCACGGACATCGGGGCCGAGAAGTCGTTGCCGCGCGGCGGGGTCATCCCGCCCGAGCGCACCAAACCGGCGCTGAACCTGACCGTGCTGTTCAACGGGTTCAAACCGCTCTTCCGCGCGCTGAACCCCGAAGACGTCAACAAACTGTCCTACGAGATCATCCAGGTCTTCCAGGGCGAGGGCGGCACGATCACCAGCCTGCTCGCGCACACCGCGTCGATCACGTCGGCCATCGCGGGCAAGGACAAGATCATCGGTGACGTCATCGCGAATCTCAACACCGTCCTCGGCACGGTCGAGAAACGTTCGCCGGAGCTGGGCGAGCTGATCGATCAGACCCAGCGGCTGGTCACCGGCCTGGCCGAGCAGCGGCAGCCGATCGGGGAGGCGGTCAAGGCGCTGGGCGACCTCACCGTCGCCACCACCGGCCTGCTCGCCGACGCGCGGCCCGCGCTCAAGGAAGACGTCGCGCAGCTCGGCGCGCTGTCGCAGAACCTCGGCGACTCGGAACAACTGCTCGACCATCTCCTGCAAGTGCTGCCGGGCAACCTGCAGAAGTTCACCAGGACACTGAGTTACGGCAGCTGGTTCAACTACTACCTGTGCGGGATCTCCGGCAGCATCGGCATCAAGTCGCTCAACATCGAACTGCCGATCACGCCGTTGCCGGGTACGCAGCGACCGGAGAGGTGCGGGCCGTGAAGCCGCTCAAGGAACGCAACCAGGCCCTGGTCGGGGGCGTGACGCTGATCCTGATCGTGCTGGTCACCGTGACCACGTACTTCTCCGACCGGATCCCGTTGTTCGGCGGCGGGACGACGTACTCCGCGTACTTCGGCGAGTCGGCGGGGCTGGCGCCGGACAACGAGGTCCAGGTCGCCGGGGTCAAGGTCGGCCAGGTCAGTTCGGTGGAGCTGGCGGGCAAGAAGGTGCTGGTGAAGTTCCGGGTCGAGGATGTCCGGGTCGGCGACGCGACCGCCGCGTCGATCGAGATCAAGACCCTGCTGGGCGAGAAGTTCCTCGCGCTGACCCCGAAGGGCAAGGCGAACCAGGACCCGAACACCATCATCGGGCTCGACCGCACGCGGACGCCGTTCGAGCTGCAGGACGCGTTCGAGCAGTTGTCGGGCACCGTCGGGGAGATCGACACCGCACAGCTGGCGTCGAGTTTCACCGTCCTTTCCGACGCGCTCAAGGACAGCCCGCGGTACCTCAAGGACGCGCTGAGCGGCCTGTCTTCCTTGTCCAAGACGGTGTCCTCACGCGACGGTGACTTGAAGACGTTGCTGGCCAACACGAGCAAGGTGTCCAAGACGCTTTCCGACCGTAACGTCCAGCTGAAACGGATCCTCGACGACGGCAACCTCCTGCTCGCCGAACTGCGGAACCGGAAGGACGCGATCGGTACGTTGCTCAAGGGCACGCAACAGGTTTCCGCGCAGCTGTCCGGGCTCGTCGCCGACAACCGGCAACAGCTGAAGCCGACGCTGGAGAAACTCGGCAAGGTCACCGACATCCTGCAGCGCAACCAGGACAACCTCAGCCGCAGCCTCGCGCTGATGGCGCCGTTCGCCCGCGTCGGCGCCAACGCGACCGGCAACGGGCGCTGGTTCGAGGGCTACCTGTGCGGGCTGCTGCCGCCGACGATCATCGCCGGCGCGTTCCAGGTCAACCCGGAGGGCTGCACGCCGCCGATCGCGGCACCGAACCAGGGGGTGGGCGGACGATGACCATTCACACCCGCACCGGGCGGACGGTCCACACCTGGGTCGCGTTCGCCTGCGTCCTCGTGCTGCTCCTCACCGCGGGACTGTGGCTGGTGTTCAAAGAACCCGGCGGGACGCGGATCAGCGCCTACTTCGGGAAGACGGTCGGGCTCTACGCGGGTTCGTCGGTCCGGGTACTCGGGGTGAAGGTCGGGGAGATCACCGGTGTCACGCCGCGGGGTGAGGCGGTCCGGGTCGACATGCGGATCGACGGCGACACCCCGATCCCGGCCGACGCGGGAGCCGTCGTCGTCGCGCCTAGCCTGGTCAGCGACCGGTACGTGCAGCTGACCCCGGCCTACGAGAGCGGTCCCGAAATGGCCTCGGACACGGTGATCGCCAAGGAGAAGACGGCGACGCCGGCCGAACTCGACGACCTTTACACCAGTCTCGACAAGCTCTCGACCAGCCTGGGACCCAACGGCGCCAACAAGAACGGCGCGCTGTCCGACTTGCTCGACACCGCGGCGGCGAATCTCGACGGCAACGGGAAGAACCTCAACACCACGGTGACACGGCTGTCCGAACTGGCCAAGACCTTGGACAGCTCCAAAGGCGACCTGTTCACCACGGTGCGGAACCTCAACTCCTTCACCGGGGCGCTCGCCGAAAGCGACAAGCAGCTCAACGAGTTCTACCGCCGCGCCGCGGACGTCAGTGGCTTCTTGGCCGCGGATTCGGCCGACGTGGGCGCCGCGTTGAACTCCCTGGCGACGGCGATGGGCGACGTCGAGAAGTTCGTCGCGGAGAACAAGGAGCTGCTCTCGTCCAATGTGGACAAACTGGCCGGCTTGACGAAGGTGCTCGTGGACCAGCGGGCCTCGCTCGCCGAGGTGATCGACATCGCGCCGACCGGGGCGACCAACTTCATCAACTCCTACGACGCCGCGTCCGGCACGATCGCGGTGCGGGACAACCTGAACGAGCTGACGCATCCGCCGATCCTGACCGTGTGCCGCCTGATCAGCGCGAGCACGCCGAAACCGATCCCGGACGCGCTGGGCGATATCTGTAAACAGCTCGCGCCCGTTCTCGACGGCACGCTGAAACTCCCGTCGGTACCGCAGGTGCTGGCCTCACTGCAGAGCGGTGAGCTGCCACCGCTGCCACTGCCGCTCGTCGACGTCATGACCAAGGGGCTTCCGAAATGAGGCGGCAACGGCAGAAGATCGCGGGAGTGATGGCGGGCGTCCTGGTACTGGCCGGCTGCGGTGACGGCGGTTTTTCCGGGTTGTACAACACTCCCTTGCCGGGCGGCGCGGATCTCGGCGACCATCCGTACCGGCTCTCCGCGCAGTTCTCCGACGTCCTCGACCTCGTGCCGCAGGCGAGTGTGAAGGTCAACGACGTCCCGGTCGGGCGGGTCGAAAAGATCGACCTCGCCCCGGACACGCGGTCGGCGTGGGTGAGCATGGTCGTCAACGGCGACATCGCGCTGCCCGCGAACGCTCGTGCCGAGTTGCGGCAGTCGAGTCTGCTGGGGGAGAAGTTCGTCGATCTGCACGCGCCCGAGAAACCCGAAGAAGCACTCGCCGACGGCGCGAAGATCCCGCTGGACCGCACGAACCGCAACCCCGAGGTCGAAGAGGTCCTCGGCGCGCTTTCCCTGCTGCTCAACGGCGGCGGCGTCGAACAGATCCAGAAGATCAGCCACGAACTGAACGAGGCCCTCACCGGCAACGAGGCCGAGGTCCGCTCGCTGCTGTCCCAGGTGGACGAACTGGCCACCGAACTCGACGGCCACAAGGGCGAGATCCTCCGCGCGATCGACGGCCTCGACAAGCTGTCCAAAACCCTCGTCGGCCAGACGCAGAACCTCACGAACGCGCTCGACAATCTTTCGCCGGGGCTCAAGGTCGTGACCGAGCAACGGGATCAGCTCGTCGGCATGCTGCGGTCGCTGACCACGCTGTCCGGGGTGGCGACCGAAACGATCGAGGCGAGCAAGGACACGCTGGTGGCGAATCTCCGCGCGTTGCAACCGACACTGAAGAAACTGACCGAGGCGGGCCAGGATCTGCCGACGGCGCTGCGGATCCTGCTCACCTATCCGTTCCCGGACTACGCGGGCAACGTGATCAAGGGCGACTACGCGAACGTCGAAGCGAAGATCGACCTGAATCTGGACACCTTCCTGGAGAACATGAACAACTCGTCGCAGCCGATCATCCAGCTGCCGGGGAGCCGGGGCACCGGGACACCCGGCGCGATCCCGTTCACCAACGGTGCCGCTCCGCCGGTGCTGCCGCTGCCCGGCGGTGATCTCCCGCAGGCTCCCCCGACGCCGCAGGGAGACGTACTGGGCGGCGTGCTCGGCGGGATCCTCGGACCGCTGCTGGGAGGTGGCCGGTGATCACGCGCAAGACCAAGATCCAGATGGCGGCGTTCGTCGTCATCGCGGTCGTCTCGGTCGTCTACGCGGGCGGCAAGTACGCCGGACTGGACCGGCTCTTCGGCACCCGCGGCTATCTCGTCACCGCCCAGCTCGTGGACTCCGGCGGGATCTTCGTCAACGCGGAGGTCTCCTATCGCGGGGTCGCGGTCGGCAAGGTCGCGTCGATGACGCTCACCGAGCACGGTGTCGATCTCGGCCTCGACATCGATTCGGGGGCGCCGAAGATCCCCGCGGACACCAAGGCCGCGGTCGCGAACCGGTCGGCCGTGGGGGAGCAGTACGTCGATCTGCTGCCCATGCACGAAAACGCGCCTTACCTGGCCGAGGGTTCGGTCATCGAACGCGACAAGACCTCGATCCCGCTCGCGCCGGACACCGTGCTGTCCAATTTGGACAAGCTGGTGTCCGGTGTGAAGCCGGAATCGTTGAAGACCGTCGTCGACGAGACCTACGAGGCTTTCGCCGACGCCGGGCCGGATCTGCGGCGGCTGCTGGACAGCACCGGCTCCCTCACCGCGACGGCGACGCAGTACCTGCCCGACACCCAGGGCCTGCTCGCCAACTCGCGCACGGTGCTGGACACCCAGCGGCGGCAGGCGGACAACATCACCCAGTTCTCCAGCGGGCTCAAGACGATCGCGGCCCAGCTGAAGACGTCCGACCCGGATCTGCGGCGCGTGATCGACGAAGCACCCAAGCTGAGTCGCCAGATCAGCGACGTGCTCGCGGTTTCCGGGACCGACCTCGGGGTGCTGTTCGCGAACACGCTCACCACCGCCCAGATCACCTCCGCCCGTACCGACGCGATCGAGGAACTCCTTGTCGCGTACCCGATCATCTCGGCGTTCTCGCGCTCGACATCGCCGGACGGCACCGGTCACCTCGGCGTCGTGTTCAACTTCTTCGACCCGGTCTCGTGCACCAAGGGTTACGAGGGCACGAAACAACGCCCCGCCAACGACACCACCGAGGCGCCGGTGAACACGCAGGCCTACTGCGCCGAGCCGCCGGGAAGCCCTACAGGCGTGCGAGGTTCGCAGAACGCCCCGTACGCCGGGAAGCCGCCCGCGGTCCCGGAGCGGCCGAAGCAGACCCCGCAGGCGGTGGAATCCGCTCAACTGCCAGGCGTGCTGAGCCTGCTCACCGGATCCGCTCCCGACGGACTGGGCGCGTTGCTGGGCGGCAAGTAGTGCTCACCCGTGCCCTCGCCGTGTTCGCCGCGCTGGCGGTCCTCGCGGCCGCCTGGTTCGGCTGGTCTTGGTGGAGCGCCGCGCACGACGACGGCCTGGCCCGCGGCCGGGAGCGCGAAGCAGTCCTTGCCGCGGCGTCGGGCCAGCTCGAGGTGCTCAACACGATCGACTACCGCAGCGGGGCCCAGGACGTCGACCGCTGGCTCGGCGTCACCACGGGACGGCTCGGCAAGGACCTCACCGGTGACCGGCAGGTCCAGATCGACCGCGCGACCACGAGCAAGACCGTCGCCACGGCCAAGCTCGAACAGGCCGCGGTCACCGAACTCGACGCCGTCGCCGGGACGGCGCGGCTGATGGCCGTGCTGGACGTGCGGGTCAGCACGGGCGGCGGATCGGCCGCGCCCAAGGTGAGCAGGCTGACCGTGGACTACCAGCGCGTCGAGGACGGCTGGAAGGTCAGCGCGGTACAGGCGGCGGGATCATGACCGGCCGCACCCCGCGGATCCTGATCGCGGTCATCGCGCTGGCCACCGGCTGCGCGGTGTGGTTCGCGCTCCAGGCGTCCTCGCTGGGCTCGGACGGCAACGCGGCGCTGGTGGACCAGGCCGCCACCGCCGAGGTCGCGGACCAGGTCGGCGCCGGGGTCAAGGCGGTCTTCTCCTACGACTACAGCAACCTCGCGCGCACCGAACGGGCCGCGGCCGACGTGCTGACCGGCGAGGCGACCGGGCAGTACCGGGACCAGTTCGCTTCGGCGCGGAAACGGGCCGAAGAGCAGAAGCTCGTGCGCACCACGACGGTCCGCTCGCTCGGTGTCCGGTCCCTGCGTGGAGACCAGGCCGAAGTGCTGTTGTTCCTCGACCAGCAAACGCTCACCACGGGCGGCGGCGCCCCGCGGTCTTCGGTGTCCCAGCTTTCGGTCACCGCGCAGCGTGTCGACGGCCGGTGGAAGATCTCGCAGCTCACTCCGCTCTGATCAGGAAACGCGTTTCCTCTTCGCGCCGGTGATCGCGTCGCCGGAAAAGGTGCGGGAACCGGAAAAAGTACGCAGTGAACGATCGGTTCGCCGAGCCGGAAGATGGACGTGCACGGTGTTCCCGCGCACCGGAACCGCCGGTGCGGGATAGAGCGTCTTTGTCGCGGGCGGTGCGACGTAACCGTCTGAGGCGGGGCCGCGACCGCGGTGGCTGGATTACGATCGTGTTCGGCGGAGCGGCCACCGCGGAAGCCGAAGTCGCCGTTCCCGGCCGTGGTACCGCGGACGCGGCCAACGCACCCGCCGCCATCGGCGTCACCGCCGACCGATTCATCCTTCCCCTTTTTCTCCCCTTTTCTCGTGCCGCCGAGAATGCAAGAAACAACGGTCGCGTCACCAGAGGATTCAGCCTCGTTACGAATGATGAAGAACGCGCCGGAACCGTTATCGGATCTTGGGCGAGCGGACCGGAAGCCACCCTCGTCTCACGCCCGATCACCGCCGGGTTTAGCGTTAGGCATGACCACTGCACCTGTCGATGTCGAGAGCGCCCGCCGCGACTACGCGGCCCTCGTCGACCGTGGCCTCTCCCTGGACATCACGCGCGGCAAGCCGTCCCCCCGCCAGCTGGACCTCGCCGACGGACTGCTCGCCCTGCCCGGAGACGTGCGCAAGGCCGAGGACGGCACGGACGTCCGCAACTACGGCGGCCTCAAGGGCCTGCCCGAGCTCCGCCGCATCTTCGCCGGACCGCTGCAGGTCCCGGCCGAGCAGCTGCTGGCCGCGGGCAACTCCAGCCTGGAGCTCATGCACGACTCCATCGTGCAGGCCTTCCTCAGCAAGCTCCCGGGCGCCGAGCGCCGCTGGGCCGACGAGCCGAGCGTCAAATTCCTGTGCCCGGTCCCGGGTTACGACCGGCACTTCGCGCTGGCCGAGCGCTTCGGGATCGAGCTGATCCAGGTGCCGCTCACGGAGACCGGTCCGGACATGGAGGTCGTCGAGCGCCTCGTCGCCGGGGACGCCGCGATCAAGGGCATCTGGTGCGTGCCGAAGTACAGCAACCCGACCGGCGTCACCTACAGCGACGACACGGTGCGTCGTCTGGCGACGATGACCACGGCCGCCCCGGACTTCCGGATCTTCTGGGACAACGCCTACGCCGTGCACCACCTCACCGAGGACGAGGCGCGGCTGGCGGACCTGCTCGCGCTGGCCACCGAGGCGGGCAACGCCGACCGCGCGTTCGTCTTCGGCTCCACCTCGAAGGTCACCTACGCGGGTGGCGGCGTCGGCTTCTTCGGCGCATCCGAGGCGAACCTGGCCTGGTGGACCGGCCTCATCGGCAAGCGGACCATCGGCCCGGACAAGGTCAACCAGCTCCGGCACGCGCGGTTCCTGCGCGACGAGGACGGCGTCCGTGAGCACATGCGCAAGCACGCCGAGCTCATCGGGCCGAAGTTCGCGGCCGTCGACGAGATCCTCACCGAGGAACTGGGTGAATCGGGCCTCGTGTCCTGGACCAAGCCGACCGGCGGGTACTTCATCTCGCTGACCGTGCCGCCGGGGACCGCCAAGGAGGTCGTGCGGCTGGCCAAGGAGGCGGGTATCGCCCTTACCCCGGCCGGCGCGACCCACCCGTACGGCGACGACCCCGAGGACGCCGTCATCCGCATCGCGCCGACGTACCCCGAGCTGGCCGAAGTCGAAGAGGCCATCCGAGGTCTCGCCGTCTGCGTTCGCCTTGCCGCGGCGACGAAGAAATAATCTCGAGATCTTTCCAATCCGGGTCACGGGTGGTTCCGAACGTCCGAGTGGGTGGGTGTGCACCGCAAAGACGAGAGGAACCACTCGTGTTCGGAAAGCCCTTCGTTCGTACCCTGATCTCGCGCAGCGCCGAGAACCGCACGGATCGCCGACGGTTCCTGAAGGCCGCCGGCGCGGCGGGGCTCGGTGTGGCCGGCGCGACCTACCTCGGGGTGCAGGCCACTTCGTCCGCTTCGGCGACGGGTGAGGCCGCTGTCGTCGGTGACGCTGCTGCGGCCCCCAGCGACGCGGCCGTGCTCAACTTCGCGCTCAACCTGGAGTACCTCGAAGCCGAGTTCTACTCCTTCGCCGTCCACGGTCGCGGGCTGCCGGACGAGCTCACCGGCGGTGCCGGCGCCCAGGGCGGCGTGGTCGGCGGCAAGAAGGTGATGTTCCACGACAAGGCGCTGCACCAGTTCGCGAAGGAGATCGCGGGCGACGAGGTCGCGCACGTAAAGTTCTTGCGCGGCGCGCTGGGCGAGGCCGCGGTTTCGCGGCCCGAGATCGACCTGAAGAACAGCTTCACCACCGCGGCGCGGGCGGCCGGGCTGGTCAGCGAATACCAGCAGTTCGACCCCTTCGCCAACGAAAAGAACTTCCTGCTCGCGGCGTATTTGTTCGAAGACGTCGGCGTCACGGCCTACAAGGGGGCCGCGCCGCTGATCACCAACAAGACGTTCCTGGACGCGGCCGCCGGCATCCTGGCCGCCGAGGCCTATCACGCCGCCACCATCCGGACCTCGCTGTTCGACCGGGACCTCGGCGACGCGGCGGCCAAGATCTCCAACGCCCGCGACGCCCTCGACGGCCCCGGCGACGACGACCAGGGCATCCTGCTCGGCAACCAGGCCAACATCGTGCCAGCCGACAACAACGGCATCTGCTTCGGCCGCGGTGCCGACCGGGTGCTGAACATCGTCTACCTGAACCCCGGTCCGGTGAAGGAGGGCGGGTTCTTCCCCAAGGGGGTCAACGGCGACATCGTCGCCAGCGGCGGCGCGTGACCTCTCCTGGCGTGTCGCCGTTTCCCGGTACCGTCGGGTGACGGCGACACGAGGAGGGGGTTCGCGGTGAAGGCTGTGATCATCGGCGGCGGTATCTCGGGCACGGTGACCGCGATGGCGTTGCGGCGGGCCGGGATCGAAGCGAGCGTCCATGAGGCGTACCCGTCCGGCGGCGAGGACGCGGGCGCGTTCCTGACGATCATGCACAACGGCATGGACGCCCTGCGCGCGATCGGCGCCGAGGCGCCGGTGATCGACAATTCCTTCGCCGCCGTCGGGCTGGAACTCGTCACGCCGGACGGGCGGACCGTCGAGCGGCGATCGTTCGACGTAGACGGCACTGACGGTCTCGCCGGGCCGCGCACCCTGACCCGCGCGTCCCTTTACCGTGTGCTGCAAGAAGAAGCGATCTCGCGTGGGATCACCTTCGAACGCGGGAAGCGGCTGGTTTCCGCCTCGCCGGGGGTCGCGCGCTTCGAGGACGGGTCCGTCGCCGAGGGGGACATCCTGATCGGGGCCGACGGACTGCGGTCGGTCGTCCGGACCATCATCGACCCGGCGTGCCCGCCTCCGCGCTCGACGGGCCTCGACGTCGTCTACGGCTACACGACCGACACGAGCATCCCGCAGGCGCCGTCCCTCTATCGGATGGTTCAAAGCCTGCACGCCTTCTTCGGCTACACGAGCACACCCGACGGCTCGACGTACTGGTTCGCGCGGCTTCCCACGGCCGAGGGCGTCCGCGTCGGTCTCTCGGCCGCCGAGTGGCGTTCGGCGGCCTTCGCGGCTTTCGACGGGGAACCGTTGCCTGCCGCGGAAATCATCCAATCGACGGGAGACGACGTCTTCGGCGGCCACTCCTACGACGTCCCCTCGACGCCGGTGTGGTTCAACGCGTCGATGGTGCTCGTCGGCGACGCCGCCCACGCGGCCTCGCCCGCCGCGGGTCAGGGAGCGTCGATGGCGCTGGAGGACAGTGTCGTGCTGGCGCAGTGCCTGCGTGATCTTCCTGACGCGCCAACGGCTTTCATGGCCTACGAACGGCTGCGGCGGGCACGGGTGGAGGAACTGGTGGCCAGTAACGCGGCGGTGTCTTCGGGGACGACGTCCGACGAGGGCCGGAACTGGCTGTACCAGCACCACATCGAGTGGGACGCGACGATCCGCGTTTAGTCGGCTGACTGCGGTGGTGACCTGCGCCCGAGGATGCTCACCGGGCCTGCGCGAGCGTTGCGAAAGCCACTTTCGCAACCTTCGACGTTGGGAAAGATGCTCCTATAGATGTCAAGGGGTGTTGGTGAGGTTGTTGATGTCTGTGATGAGTGTTCGGTGGATTTCGCGGGCGACGTAGCGTTTGAG
>NZ_JBVJCE010000018.1:0-211563 GCF_055588925.1 Amycolatopsis sp. NPDC041971
GCTGAACGCCTTCGCCATCACGTTCGGTGACCGCTGGCCGGGAGCCGAAACCTACTGATCAACAACGCCGGAAACACCGATCACGGGATAGACCCGCATCCCAGGTCTGGCTAGTACTCCAGCCGGACTTCGTGATGGTCATGGTTCGCGGGTTGATTGTCGCTGGTAGTGGCCTTGTTGGGCGCGGTATTGGTGGCGTCTGCGCCATGTTGAGCAGCGGATCCGGTGTGCGATATCGAGTACCGGTCGGCTGATCAGGGTGGTGAACAGGTGGTGGATTTCGTTGCAGGTCAAGGAGATCCATCCGGCAGTTGCTGGTTCGGGGTTTCGTTCGATGGATGCGACAACGGCGAGGAAGGCGTGGGCGAGCATCGCCATGACCGTCCAGCGGTGCCAGGAGGTCCAGCGTCGGACCTGGTGCTGGTCAAGCCCGGTGAGGCCTTTGCCGGTCTGGAACGACTCCTCGACTGTCCATCTGCGGCCCGCGACCTGAACCAGGATCCGCAGCGGAACGAGTTGAGGTGAGTAGCAGCGGTAGAACGCCAGCTCACCCATGGCGCGGTTGCGGCGGATCAGCAACCACCGGCTTCCGGCCGGCTCGTCGAGGTCGATGTCGGCGAACGCCCAGTCGTAGTAGCGATTCCCTTTTGCCCCAGCGCCGGCGGAGAGGCGTTGCCAGACGTGCTCAGGCAGCCTCGCGGCGACATCGTCAGCGCGCAGCACGCCAGCTGGAGTGCTGACCCGGCGGTCGCAGCCGATGGCGAGAACGTAGCCGACACCGCGCTTTTCCAGGTTCTTGCGCAGGCTGGGGTCGGCTCCGTAAACCTCATCCCCGGCGACCCACTGTGCGCGGACACCGGCGTCGAGAGCGCGCCCGATCATCGTGGTCGCCAGCGCCGGTTTCGTCGCGAACGCGGTGTCTTCAGGGATTCCTGCGCCTGCGCGGCGGCCGGGGTCGGTGGTCCAGGATTTCGGGAGGTAGAGGGCCCGGTCGATGAACGCGTGCCCGGCGTCGGTGGCGTAGGTGAGGTAGACCGCGACCTGAGCGTTCTCGATGCGCCCCGCGGTGCCGGTGTATTGGCGTTGCACCCCGACGGTGTGGACGCCTTTCTTGAGGTCACCGGTTTCGTCGACGACCAGCACGGCGCCGGTGTCGCCGAGGTGTTCGGTGACGTAGTCGCGCAGGTCGTCACGGACCTTGTCCGCGTCCCAGACCGCCTTACGCAGCAGGTGTTGCATGCCATCGGGGGTTGTCCTCACCGACGTGTTCGGACATCGTCCAGCAATTCTTGGCGGGCAAGTCCGACAGGAGCCCCAGCAGCAACGCCCGCGCTCTCCTGCGGGGTTCGACGCGGGTGAACCTGCCGGAGATCCGGCTGAACAACTCCTCGAACATCACACGCCATCGGTCAGGGTTTACGCTAGGGCCCGCGGCCACCAGCCGATCAGGGTTAGTCCACACAACCGACCATGATCAACTGTTGGCCGCACCTGTTTCCAGGCAGCCCACCAGCGACATCACGAAGTCCGGCTGGAGTACTAGGGCTTTGTATGCGGTCCTATAAGCTTTTTCAATTTCCGGTGTCGTCGGAAACTCGGAGTCGGCCATCGGGAGATTTCATTTCCACTCGAGTCGGATGATTACCCTAAGTGGTGCTCGTAGACCGCACGGTCCTTGCCCGGGCCTTTGAAATCAGCGGTGACCCAGATGTCGTTGACCTTGTAGTCGCTCGGTTGGTTGATGAATCCCATGGCTGGCCACGCGGCGTGTGCGGCGGTGTTTTCTGGCTCGGACGTGAGGTAGAGGCGCTTGGCGCCCCACGAGATGGCTTGGTCGCGGACGGCTGTGATCAGGGACTTCGACACGCCCCGTTGTCGGTATGAGGGGTGTGTCATGACATCCTGGATGTAGACGTCGTTCGGGTTGTCTTGGCTGCGGAATGCCATGACGACTCCGGCGAGCGTGTTGTCGATGGTGGCGACGGGGCATGTCGAGGAGAACAGGGTGGCGTAGAGCCAGTAGTCCGAGTATGTGCGTGGCCGCATGTACGGTGCGCCGAGTTCCATCAGGTCGATCACCTGAGGAATGAGTTCCTGGCGAAGTGGCGAGATCTTCATGTGGCTCCTCGGTCGTTCGAGTGGATGAGTTCGGCAATGCGCTGAGCAGCGGTTGCGGGGTCTACCGCGTCGGCGACACTGCGGCCGACGATGAGGATGTCCCAGTCAGGGCTGGTGATGATCGCGTGGTCCGTCGGGCTGAAACCTCCGGATACCGCCACTGGGAGTTGGGGTCAGGACCGCATCCTGTGGGCTGTGGTCAGGGACGTCGTGCTGTCGATGTCGATGTTGGTAGTGATGGCGTCGGCATCCGCGAACGCATCGCCAACGCGACGGCACCTGGCACGACACCGTATTCCTCGAAGGCCGCGGCCCAAATTAATCGTTGTATGTCGCAAGTTGGTTGTGAAGTCCGCGGTCGACACGCGTTCACTCGGGTCGCCTAGCGAGCCAGCCGCGGCGTGCCCGCTGCCCCGGCTTCTCAAGGGGTCATGTGGCGGAAACGCTGCTGCGAAAGACGGTACGCCTGATAGCCGACAGCGATAAGACGCGACATGCGTGGTGCTGACGGTGACATAGATGTTTCAGAAAGTAACTGAAATTCTTTTGTCGAATATTCACCAACAGTGATAGTTCTTATAAAGGTATTGCCGGACGGCATCATCCATCTCTGCTTATCGGAGAGATGCTGAAAGCATCCTGGGGCCCGCTGTCACATGATGGTGACTCTGGTCGTGCCAGTGATGGTCCTGATGGTCATGGCGTTGCTCGTTGCGTCTAGGCATTTACCGGATTAACTGGAAGGCCCTGGAGGTGGCCTGTAATAAGGCGAGCGCATCGCCGCATAATTTTATCGGTCGTTGATCATGGACTCCTCACTCTGGAGGGCACATCGTTAGTGAGTCGATGTTCTCTATGGATGGAGGAGTCATGTCGAGGCGATCCGGTGGACGAGTGTTTAAGCGGTGCGGGTGCGTTAACCAGGCTGATGGTCGGCGATGGGGCTTGCGTTGTCCGAGGCTGAGCGAGCGGGGCCATGGCCGGTGGTATTTCACGATTGAGTTGACGGCGGGTCGAGATGGTCAGCGGCGCCGGTTGCAGCGCGGCGGCTTTGCGTCGCGAGCCGCGGCGGAACGTGCGCGGGGGTTCTGGCTGGGTGATGACGTGGATCCTGGACGGGCGTTGGTGACGGTGGGCCAGTGGCTGGATGTGTGGCTCGCAACCAGAAACACGCTGCGGCCGTCGACACGGCGGCTCTATGGACAGTTGATCCGGGACTATCTGCAGCCGCGGCTGGGTGGGCTCGTGATGTCCGAACTGAGTATTGGGAAGGTGCAAGGTGCGTTCACCGCGTTGTTACGGGCCAATGCGTTGCGGTCGCGCCCGTTGTCGCCGACCACGTTGCAGCGGGTTCGTGAGGTGTTGCGAGCTGCGCTCAACGGCGCGATCCGGCGTGGATTGATCACGAGCAACCCGGCGCGATGGGCGGAGTTGCCCTCGGCGCGTCGCCCACGGGCGGTGGTATGGACCGAGGCCCGGGTCGAGCTGTGGCGCCGGACCGGGGAACGTCCTGCTGTCGCGGTATGGACGGCCGAGCAGACCGCGATGTTCCTCGAGCAGGTCCGCGATCATCAGCTGTACCCGCTCTATCACGTGGCAGCCCTACTGGGATTGCGCCGCGGGGAGGCAGTCGGTCTGCGGTGGTGTGATGTCGATCTGGCGAACCGGACGCTGTCGGTGGTGCGGCAGCTCGTCGAACGTGATGGCCGCGGTGTCTGCCTGCCGAAGACCGATGCCAGCTGTCGGACCGTCGCGTTGGATCGGGGAACGACCGCCCTGCTGCGCCGGCTCGCCCGGCAGGACCCGAGTGGCGATTGGGTCTTCTCTCATGACGGGGGCCGGTCGTGGAGCCCGAGCTACGTCTCACGCACCTTTCGGGTCCTGGTTAGTGAGGCCGGCCTGCCACCGATCAGGTTCCATGACCTGCGGCACGGCGCGGCCACGCTGTCGCTCGCGGCGGGTAATGAGCTGCGGGTGGTGCAGTCACTTCTAGGGCATTCCAGCATCGTGCTTACCGCCGACACCTACACCAGTGTCCTGCCCTGCCTGGCGCAGCAGGCGGCGGATGCGACAGCGGCCCTCGTCCGGCGCGCGGGATACCAGCGTGGCGCCAAGATCAACAAGGTAGTGGTGCCCCGACAGCGCAGCGGGTCATCGCGGGCACGGCTGGTGGCGGTCGGTAATTGAATCGGGGTGACACGTCGGCTGCACCTGGGCTGCACAGACGATCAAAGCCCACCGACGGCATCCGGAATTCCGGGAAGAACCGTTGGTGGGCTTTGATCTCTTACTGTGCGCCATCAGGGACTCGAACCCCGAACCCGCTGGTTAAGAGTCGGCTCCTGGGTGTGTCGGATGGTGTCGAGTGATGGCGGACAAGACCTTTTCGTCTGGTCGCGAGGCATCCGCTGTGTCGGGGTGTGTCGCCTGGTGTCGGACTGTTTCGGAACTCTCGGGCGCGTCTCGGGCTCGCGGATGTCGGGTTCTGCCGCCTAGCTCAACCGTCTTGGAGAGCCGCATTGCCAGGTGGTGTGCGATGACGGAGGGGGAGCGGCGCGATCCGGTTGTGTCGGTTGTGAGCCACGATAGTGAGGCCGTGGTCGGGCTGACGTTCCTGCTCGGGTTCGGTAATGTGTCCGCGCCCGCCCTCCGGCTCGGTGTTCCGGTGTGGGTCGCGCCCGCGGTGGACCTGATGGTCGTGGTGCGTTGCTCGTCGCGAACTACCGTTTGTCGGCGCCAGCTTCCGCAGCAACGACGGGAAGGGATGGCGGTGCTTGCGCGGTTGGTCATGCGGAGCAGCGGGGCGAATTCGGCGACGATCGTCCGGAAGATCGACTCGTCGAGCAGGTGCCCGTTCCAGATGCTGACCATCGTTGGGAGCCCCGACTGGCTCTACTCTGTAGCGAGGCTGAGGAGCAGGAGGCAGCCGAACAAGATGAGGGTGGCGAGCTGACAACTGTCGAACACCACCGCTCATCCTCCGCTCGATTGATTGATTATCCTTTGCCAAGACGGCTGCTGTAGCACCGAGTCGGCGGCAGTTTCAGACGCTATGGGTTGTACCGGTGCGTGTGGACTACTCGACGTCGAGGGATCGCTATAGGCTGACATGATGAGCGCTCCGGTCACCGACTACGACGTCGCCGTCTCCTTCGCTGGTGAACATCGTGCCTACGTCGAAGCGGTCGTTGAAGCTGCCAAAGCACTCGGCCTCCGGGTCTTCTACGACCGAGACATGACGAACGAACTCTGGGGTCAGAACTTCGTCACCGCCTTCCGGAAGGCCTATTCGTCGCAGACCCGCTTCTTCGTGCCGTTCATCTCGGCGGAGTACTTTGCCAAGCCATACCCGCGTGACGAGTTCTCCTATGCCATATTGAGGGCCGTCGAGCAGGGCGATGGCTACATCCTGCCCGTTCTGATGGACGACAGCGAGATCCCGGCAGAACTCCTGAACCCGCACATCGGGTACCTACGGGCTTCCGATTGCACTCCCGAGCGGCTCGCCGAGCAGCTGCGGATCAAGGTAGGGCAAGCCCAAGCCGTGGGACAGGAGCCGCACGACGTCGGCCAGGTAGTGAAAGAAGCCCTGCAGGTTCGGCTGCCGAAGGTACAGCCCGAGACCTTCAGTAAGTTCCAAGAGCTTCAAAACGTCTACGAGTATCTAGCGACCAGTCTCCGAGATGCTGGCGGTCAGCTCGCCAAATCGGGTTTTCCTACGTCGGTGCGGCGAACCGATGAGCGGATCACACTACGCGTCGAACGCTCGGGAAGCACCGTCTACGCTCTCGACATCTTGTTTGGAAGAGGGCTTGGCCGTGATGACCAACTGACGTTTAGCTTTAACGGCGGCAGCGGTTACAACGCCTGGCTAGTGGCGGTCTACAACATAGAAACACAGCGTCCGGCAGTGAAAGTGTTCGACCTGTCGCTACTCTCGACCTTCGGTGGATCTGATGAGGTCATGCCAAAAGAAGAATTCTTTCAGAAGTTATAGGATCGAATCGTCGAGACCGTCGAGCGTCAAGTTCGATAGTGAGACTACTTTGTTGAAGGTCTGGATGAGGGGTTGACCGCGCAGGCATCAAAGCGCACGAGACAGCGTTGCGCAGGCCGGCGACTTAAGCAGCGTCCGGTTCGGTAGCCTGTCGCCCCGAGCGAGGAACTCTCCGCATCCATCGTAGAACTCACCCAGGTCGCCGTCGACACCGTCTTCGGTGCGCTCTGCGAAACGGTACTGAGCCGCTCGTCAAATAGTGGTTGCCGCACCATCTTTCTGAGATATCCCAGTTGGAGGCCGGTGGCGACACTTTAGTGCTGCCGGTTAGCGGTTCAATCTGGCGATCGATGCTCGCGCTTGCTGTGGGCGAGCACAGCCGCACAAAGTAGGTTAACGATGCGTGGCGAATAGACGGGTGCGGCCCAGCGCGTTGATCAGGTACCGGTCCGTTAGCGGTGACAAGGCGGATCTGGCCCGGTTGTGCTTGGTTGCCGACACGTCGCTCCTGCGGGATGTCCTGTGGTGCAGGCAGCCACTATGGTGAGACGCGTTTCCGCGGTGGCACACTCGAGACCTACCGCAGTACCGGCGCCAGGCCTATCGGTGCATGGATGGGGGAGGACTTTTGGATTCTGATCGCGGCTCTCCGCGACTACGTCGACAGTTGAGCAAAGACTTCAGTGATCTCATCGACGACGTGGTCGGTTCTGCGGATCTGCAAGATGTATTCCGTCAGCGGCAATGGCCGCAGTCGACCATCACGCAATTGAAGATCAACTTGCTGAAGGACGACGACTTCCTCCGCCGACTGACCGCCAGCTACGCTGCGGTGATCGATCGCGTCACCGGTCTGGATGAACACGACAACATCGAACCGCAGGTTACCGCCAACGACGTGGCCGAGCTGTTGAGCGCGCGGCGGCTGCTGCGGTTGCTGGCGTTGTTTGCCCTGATCGTCGTACCGGCGTTAGTTGTGCCGCAACTGGTACTACCGGACTCGCCGGTGCTGCAGCTGATCGGCAGCCTCACCGTGGGTACGACTATGTACTTTTTCCCGGCGATCGACGACGCGGTGTCCGATTCGTTGCCGGAAACGATCCGCTTGCGGCGGGCGTGGGGACGGCAGCGATGGCGGCTGAGGTGGGGTTTTACACGGCTGCGTTGGGACTGGAAGACAACTATCCGTAACGAGGTTGTCCTGCCCGAGGTTCTTGGTCGCGTCAACGCCGGCGCGCATCGGGTGTTCAGCCATGATTTGCGTTTCCATCGCGTCCGCTCATATGGGTGGGATCCGGTGGCGCCGTTTCTGATTCTGACGAAAGCGGTGCGGCAACTGGGACAGGAGATGCGGCGGGGCACCCGTGGTGCGGTGGCTCTAGCGGGTCGGCGCGGGGTGGGTAAGACGACCTTGCTGGAGGCGCTACGGGCGGGAACGTTGCCCGGAGTGGATACCGAGAACCGCCTGTGCGTGATGGCCTCGGCACCCGCACGGTACGAGCTGCGGGAGTTCGTGCTGCACCTGAACACCATGGTTTGCCGCGCGGTGCTGGCCCATCTAGGGAACCCTCGTGTGACTACTACTGCAACCGCCGCGATTGCCGCGGCAGACCGATGGGACCACCATCTGAGCGCAGCTTGGCGGCGTTTCACGTGGCGGCGCGCGGCCCGGCGTCTGATCCGCGCCACCGGCTTCTTGACGCTTGCCGTCGCGGTCGCCTCGCTGCTCATGCCTCGCGACCTGGCCACGCTGCCCGCGACGTTCGGCACCGATGTCACGAGGCTGTTCGACGGCCGGTTCCTTGTAGAAGATCTAGGCTCCGCTGCGCAGGCTCGCGCTCTCGCCGCCCACGTCGTCTTGGCCGGGGGCGCCGTGGTCGCCGCTGGCTATCTCGTCGCGCTGGTCGGAATGCCGTTACGGCGGCTGCCGTTGTCAGTGCTTCGCCGGCTCATCCGGTACGCCGATCGGCTGGCAACATGGTGGCACACCAGTGCACTGGGACAGGCGTGGCGAGTAGGCCACGAGCGGGCCGCGCCATTGCTGCCGCGCCGATGGCGTCCGCGGGTGCTGCCTGCATTGGATACGCGCAGCCGAGCGACCCTGACCGGGATCGAGCAGGGCCGTCGGCTGCACCAGCTGGAGCAGCCCCTACAGGCACTGGCGCTTCTGGCCACCGAGCAGTTGCGCCGCATCCGGTTTCTGCAAACCCACACTAGCGGCTGGTCCGGCAAGCTCGACGGCCCGAAAACGCTGGGTCTGACGATGACACGCTCGCTCGCGCAGGCCGAGCAGCCCTGGACGCAACCGGAGGTCGTTGAGCAGTTGCGTGAATTCCTGGATCGGGCTGCCACAGCGTTGATCCGCGCCGGGCAGATCAGCGGTATCACGATCGCGATCGATGAGCTAGACAAGTTTGCTGACCCGGCTCAGGCACACGAATTTGTTAACGAGATCAAAACGGTCTTCGGCGTGGAGAACTGCTTGTTCGTGGTGTCGGTTTCCGATGACGCTCTTGCAGCGTTCGAGCGCCGCGGCATCCCGGTGCGTGACGCCCTCGACAGCGCGTTTACCACAATGATCGCCGTCGCGCCGTTCAGCCTCGAGGAATCCTGCGGCTGGCTGGATCGCCACGTCGTGGGTCTGCCCACCCCGTATGCGTGCCTATGCTACTGCCTATCCGCTGGGATACCTCGGGAATTGGATCGGGCCAAGGCCACCCTGATCGACCTCGAGGATGAGCACGACACCACCGTCGACCGGTTCGACGACGATCCCGAAACGACTACCCCCCATGGTTACTGCCAGCTCGGCGACGTCACCCGCACGATTATCGCCGCGGACGTCGCAGCAAAGCTGTCAGCGTTCACCCACGCCGCAAGCCAGTTGCCCTCCAGTGCTGCTGTCGCCGAGGTGATCGTCGCTCTCAACACCGTCGCCGCGCTCACCGACCCGCGCACCGCTGATCTGCAGCGTCGACTCGACCTATTCGCCACCACACTGCACGAACAAGCCGACACTTGCCACGACGACGATCTGGCCCGGGTGTGCCATGAAGCTGCAGCCTATGCCACCTTGAGTGCCGCTATCGTGGAGATCTTCACTGAAGCCCTGACCGAGACGACCCTGCAGCGCCTAAGCACCGGCCCCGATTCCGCACTCGCAACCCTGGCAAAGGCTCGCCGCGCACTGGCGGTGGAGCCTCGACTGACATGGTCGTTGGTCACCCAGGTCCGCCAGCAGCTGGGCGGTATTCAGACGGGCACGTCGGCCCCGCCCAAGCCGCCCACCCGCTGAACGGCCGACGACCGCGAAACCAGCTAACGCGGCGTAGGAGCGCGCACGTGAACAGGGGCACGAGCGTCAGGTCGATGACGTCGGGCCCTCGTCGACCAGCTGCGGCGCAGCGAGCATCATGTCGGCGAGGCGTCGGGCGCAGTATCGAGGAGGTGGCTGAGGTTGACGTCGACGACGGTCGGCATGCGCTGCCCGGGTTCGGCGGGCCCGGTCGAGCGACAGTGCCTGCCGAGGCGGCTCGACGATCGGTGGCCGGACGACACGGTTGCGCCGCCGTGCCCGTTTATGCGGCGTCGAGGTCGGGCCACAGGACGGCTTGTAGCAGGAGCGATGGTCATTTGAGTGCCCGTCGTCGAGCCAGCAAGATTGCCAAAGTGCAGGCGCCAGTGGTCGGCCAGCCGACAGCGAGGGCGAACACGAGCACGACAGCAGCAACCACCACGATCAGGACGAGCATCCTACGAAAGCGCCGCGGGTCGCCGAGGCTTCGGTAGAGCAAGTCCTTCCAAGACTGGACTTCGCGAGTCGTTCTGGTCATGACTGCGTCCCGTGTGGCTCTCCGTCGAATAGCTCGGAAATCGTGGCGCGATGGAGCTCCAACCGCAGCGTGGCGTCGCGCAATTGTACGTCGACGATGTCATCTGTAATGGTTCTGGCGGTAGCGTCGGCGATGCCGATGGCCTCATGTGTGAGCGCTCGTGCGACGTCGGCGGCAGGAACTGCGCCGAAGCCGCTCCAGCGTAAGACCCAATCGTTGCCCCTGCCCCACAGATGGCTGAATGTATAGCCACCGTTGTCTTGGTCGCGGTCGGCTAGATCATCGTGGAGGAGGCGGCTGACCGCCCAACCCTCACTGCTGTTCCAGCAGGTAATGCGCGCGACGAGCCCGGCAAGCAGCGCCTTGGCGTCCTCGTGCATCGGCGGAACGGCCTCTATCATGCTGCGTTCCTGGGTGCCGATCGCCAGTGCGCGTTGCATTCGGCGCCAGTGTGTGGGGATGAACCAAGGAGGCGTGCGCTGTCGAGGGTTCGCGTAGTCGAAGTACCGGAATCGCAGGAGCGCACCCGTCGGCATGTGCCGGAGTACGAGCGCCTCGCCGTTCCCCTCGATCGTGACCGGGCGGAGGCCCGGAATGCCATGGGTTGAGTCCTCTTTGTCTGCAAGGCACTGTAGGAGATGATCGCCTATGTAGGTGAGAATGCTGAGGTCGTTGTACTGAGCGGAGATGAGGATGGGGTTGGACAGCAGTCGCGATACCCCTGAACTGATAAACGGTCCGGCCTTCGCGTCGAGCTGAAGCTGTGGTGGGACTGGTGGCGAATTGAGAAGGAAAAGCGCAAGAAACGCGCGGAATCGACGTTGCTCATCGGTGCATTCATCGAACCCGAAGCGCTTCCGACGATCTACTTGATGCTGACGGGGGATTGCGCGAGCCGCCAGCGCGTGCGGCTCTTCGGTGTAGGCACTGCGCTGGACACCGAGTTGGCGGCGGTGGGCGTTTCCTCGCATGGCGCGTCTCCCTGCTGCCCAGACTCAGCATTTGACACGCGTCAGATCCCTGACAGCTGCCTCAACCAGATATACAAGGCGGGTGCCCCACACCCTCTCGCCGCCAGCGGGATTGTCTGGGGATCCCACCGCAGCCCCGGCCCCTTGCTGGCCGAGTTCCTGCGAATTATACATGACTATGACTACGGCGAGCATGGAACATCGTTCAGGTGGCTAAGCGCTGACAGTGGCTGTTCCGGTTGACCTGCTACGGTTGAGAACCATCCCCAAAGGGTGGAGCGGGCAGGCGTGCAGGTTCGCAGGACACGGGCATAAGCGGGATTCCGGCATCCCAAGCCAGTCGTGTCAAGGGTGTGGAGCACCCACGGTACGTGTTGACGTTGGTAGCTGTGGAACGTGACCAAGCGGGCCGGAACGCGGAATGGATCACGCATGCCTTCATCGAGGCGACGCAAAGCAGGTGCGATCAGGCGATCGTTCACCGGCGAAGACGGGATGAGCGCCGCCGCCGGAGTTGGACGAGGCGACCTGGGCTTCGATCGCTGCACTGACAACCAGCGGCGCTTTCGTGCGATGCTCGCATTACACCTGTTCAACGAAGACTTCGCCGACGCGCCCTTCACGGAGTACCGGCTACATAGCGGCCGGACCTTCCTTTCCTACAGCATGACCGTCTCACCACGGTTCGACACCCTGGTCTGCATTGTTCCCGGAGCACCCAGAAACGCCGTCGGACGGCTGCTAGTCCCGCCTCCCCTGGTCGAGGAGGGACTCGGCATCGCCGGGCTGCGCGTGGAGGCGGCAGTAGACGCCAGTGTCTACCATCTGCTTCACCTCCCGACGGGCGGTCGAATGGTCGTGACTCGGCAGCCGACGTTTCTCAAGGCAGCAGAGATCGGTCGCACACAACCACATCACCGACGCGATGGCGCTGGCCGCTTCGCCAGCGCCGACAGCCCGATTACACCAGCCGAACACGAGGCGGTTAGTCGGGTCCCAACGATGGCCCTCGGGATCGAGCGAATGCTCGCCGCGATCGTCGCTCGCCTCGATGTGCGCGATCCGAATCGTGGGTGGGCCATGGGATCGTGGTGGTACGACCCACTGGTAAGGCCATTACTGCGTGAGGCCCAACGAGAGGGACGACGTAGCTTGTGGGGTGAAGGAACGGATTGGGAGCTTCGATGGTTCGGTCATCCGCGCATCGATGACGTCATCGCATGTCTGACCTCGCCGATGCTGGGACTTCCCTGGGCCACCGCGACACGGATATCTGAGTCGGCATGGGCCATCCACGGTGATGGTTGCCGCCTGACACTGACGCACGGAACTACATGACTGTTCTTCGCCGTGGCGTTACTTGAAAGCAGCAAGTAGACAGGGAGGATTCGGGCGAACTGCGGCCAGGCGGAGTGGCCAGACCCAGGCTAGGCTGGTGGCCAGCAGGGAACGACGGCTATCGGGCGTCTTGCGGTGGGTCGTGCAGCGTGATGGGTGTAGTGCGTCGGGACTGGTGCGGTGCTTGGTGCGGCGTGCGGTGGTTCTCGACGACCGGGCGGCCGCGTGCGCGTGGCCACCCCTCGCTGTCTCTTGCTGGACAAGGTGTCGCTGTCGGGCAAGGAGATCGAACTCGCTTTGACCGTCTCGGTCCAATCGCCGCTGGGCATTTCGTGCGGCGTTAAGAAGGGAGTAATGCTCAACTCGGTCCAAAGTCGCCTGAGTACGGCTTGTTCGACCTGGTACGCGTCGACGTAGTGAGTGAACGTGGACTGTGTGAATGCCTTCCATCTTCGCTTCAGGTGTCGGGGCAACCGGACTGATCCAGGGCTTATTACCCCGATTTTGTGAGCGCGGAACTCGTCGTGACTGACCAGGTACAGTAGGACATCAACGAGCGTCATCCGCAATCCGGTACGCCGAGAGTCGTCGTGAGCTAGCACGGCGATGTTGGTCGGAGCGAGGGCATCGTTGTTGCGTCCTTCTCCTCCGGCGCCATGGCTGTGGTACTTATGAGGCTGCAGCGGTGCGGAGGAGGGCGTGGCGTGGCGAAGGACAGCGTGCATAACCACGTCAGTGGGGCGGTTGCGGGCAACGTGGTGCAGGCCCACCACATCGGTGTGGTCAACGTGGGCGGCCGAGATGTCGCCACCTTCAACGTCGACGACTATCTTCACGCGGTTCGGCGTGCGGCGGAGGACCATCCTGTGGTATCCCGTGCTGGGCTGTCGGCGGAGACCGTCCCGCTCAGCGCGGTGTATGTCGACCAGGATTTGATCAACCGGCTTAGCGGAAGGCCTGTCACTTGGCAGGGCGCACTCGCTGCGAGTGATCACATGATCGTCGTCGGCAGCCCGGGCGGCGGAAAGTCGAGTTTGCTCCGACGGGTCGCCGCCGTATTGGCGAAGCGCCAATACGGCGAGGCTTCGCCTGACTGTGTGCCGGTTCCCATTCACGCGCGGATGTTCCGTTCTGGGATCCCACTCGCGGAGGCGATCAGAGACGGTGTGGTTGCTGCATTAGGTTCGTTTTTGTTGACGAACCCCGCGTCCGATACCTTTGCCAAGGCCGCGCCGGACGGCAGGCCTTGGCTAATTCTGGTGGATGGGTTAGACGAGGTCGCTGGAGTCGACGAGTCACGTGCGGCCCTTGAGGCGATCACTGAGGGAGCGCGGCACCCGTTTCTCAGGTTCGTCGTGGCGACCAGGCCGATGCAGGAGGCTGATCTCCGTGCAGTGAGGAACACGTTTCCGATCTATGAGCTCAGGCCTTTTGACATTCCTACGCTCGGACGGTTCGCTCGCGGCTGGCTCGAACGGCGCGGCATAGCGAACGCGCTCGAGGTGAGCGCTAATGTGGCCGCGCATGTTCGCCGCAACAACTTCCTGGATTGGCTGGTTCAGCCCTTGGCTGCGACCATGCTCTGCGACTTGTTGATCCGTGATCCAGACCAACGGCTGCCTGAGCGGTTGTCCGACTTCTACGAGCAATATGTGCGTAAGCTCTTCGTCGGTCGCGCGTACACGAATGCCGAAAGAAAGACTAACCGTGACATTATTCAGCTACTCGAAAGGGTTGCGAGTGAGCGGCAATTCCGAAACCCGGAGCAGTCAGTACTTCAAGTGGCGATAGGCTTCGTCCGCAATACGAGGCTTGAGTCTACGGCGGTCGATCCCGATGTGCGTGCTCGCGAATTGCATGATGTCTTGTGCCGGACCGGCCTGGTCGTCTCGGCTGATGGAGACGTGAAGTTTGCACACGCCACCTTCGAAGAGTATCTCGCGGCTCGGTACGTCGCTGGTCGGCTGACAGGTCAGTCCGCCAAGGATCAGTGGCATACGGTGGACCGTGTCTTCGATTCGCTTGCTGCCAGCTACGGAATAAACTATTACGAGAGTGGCATCTCGCAAGCCTTCCGCTATTCGCAGATTCCCGTTTTCTTGGTCGATATGTGGTCGACGAGGGGCAAGGACGCTGACGCCCTTCTTGAGCATATGGTGAGGTATGCGCCCGAGTGTAGTTGCTGGCTGGTGGACCGCCTGCGGGCAGCGGGGGTGTCAGTCGGGACAAAGGCTACGGCCGCGCTGGCCGCGATCACCGAACACGCGGAGATGGACCAGGATAATCGGTGGGGTGCGGCGATCACGCTGCGGAATCTCGGGCACTCAGAGGGGATCGCTCGTCTGCTGGCGATGAGCTTTGACGTCGATCTGCCGGACTCAATGCGTATCAGGGCGATCGTGAGTTGCAGAGGCTCAGGTTCCGCCGCGTCCGCGGCGATCTGTTTTCTCAGCAGTCGCAGCGACTTTCCTGAGTGGGAGTACCCCTACAGTGCGATTGATGCTGCGGAGGCGCTACCTGTTGTTGAAGACGAGGAGATGCCTGCTGGCCTGGCGCTCGTGCTTGGCAACAGACACCTACCGGACGAGGTGCGGCTGCACGCGGGATGCGTTGCGGTCGTGCTTGAGGGGGATGGCGCCTACCGCAGGCTCGTAAAGCAGCGGTTTCGAGATGGGCTGTGCGCCTTGCTGGGAGATGAAGCCGCCCGTGGCGTTTCGGAGGCGCGGTCCGTGCTGTGGCGGATGGTTGATGACCCGGACTTGTCTGGCGGACGTCGCTGGGATGCTGCCGATGAGCTGGCGGTACTCGATGACGACGACGGAGCCGCAGCCTTCCGCGCCCTGGCCAGTGATCTAGAGCTCGACGATGACCATCGGAATCGAGCTGCGCAAATGGTGGCTGACTTGCTGAGGTGAATCGGCCTCCGCGAGGACCAGCAGGACTCATTGTGCTCGACCCGCTGCCGAGCGCTTTCCATGACGAGCCTATTTCGCAGGGGCGACGTCGGGTTGCTGGGCGGAACGCCTACGCTGCCGCAGTGATCGAGCGAGGGGCAGGACGCTAGTGGGTAATCTTCGGGCATGAGTCTCCCGGCAGACAGTAACGATTACTGCTGACCTGGTCACTTGACCATTCGGGGCAGTGAGCTGTGTGTTCTGCTCGTGAAGCGGAGGAATGAGCCGTTCCGAGGCCGCATGGCGTTCCTGTGTGGTGACGAGTCGCTGGAGCAAACTGCGGCACGTGATTTGCTCGAGGAGACGGGTCTCGATGCCGAGGCGTTGAAGCTGCAGCAGGTGGGTGTGTACTCCGCGCCGGATCGGGATCGGCGGCGTCCACGGGTGGTTACTTGCGCTTACCTTGCGATCGCCCCGAACCTGCCGGTGCCGGTCGCAGGGTCAGACGCACGAGCCGCCTCCGTGAGAGGATTCAGGCACGGCGGGAGGAGGGCTCGTGTCGGAGGAAGTACGCCCCGTGGCGGCGGCCAACCTGATTTCCGGGGACATCGCGGGAACCGCGGTCCAAGCCGGCAGCATTACGGGCGGCGTGCACCTCCACATCACCGCTGCACCCCAGTCGGGCACGAATCGTACCGTCGACCCGCCCACCGAGTGGGCGGACCTGCCCGAGCTTCCGCCGAAGATCAAATCCCTGCTGCGGGCGCAGATCCAGGCCGCTGAGGAGATGCCGTACCGGCTCCCCGGCGCGCGCCGGCCCTCGCTCTCGACCGTTTATGTCCGCCAAGACGTGACCAGCGGGACCGAGGCCCAGCCAGCCGAGCAAGGGCGCCCGCTGCCCGTACTCGACAGCCGCGGCCAGCTGATCGACCCGCCCCACCCACCGGTCACCCGGCTCGCGGTGCGCCCGCCGTCCCGCAGCATGCGCGAGGCCCTCGACGAGGACGACCACCTGCTGGTCACCGGTGGTCCCGGTCAGGGCAAGTCCACCCTCTCGCTGCGGCTGACCGCCGACGTGGCCCGCTGCTGGCAGACCACCGACGACAGCCCGCCGCCGCTCCAGGAGATCGTGGTCCCGTTGCGGCTGACCGCCCGGGAACTCGCCGCCCGGCTGGACCTGCCGTTCTTCGAGGCGCTCGCCGAAACCATCCGAGGCGAGTACGGCGCGCTGCTCGCCGCCACGATCCAGCCGGACGACCTGGGCGAGCGGGTCGGCGGGTGCCGGTGGCTGCTGCTCGTCGACGGTCTCGACGAGGTCGCCGACACAGTCCAGCGGGATCGCCTGGTCTCCGTGCTCTCCACATGGGCGTCGGATTCGCCGGATTATCGCGTCGTCCTCACGACCCGGCCGATCGAAGGGGCGACGCTCGCGCCGTTCCAGCGCATTGGGTCCGCGCGCTACGAGCTGCTGCCCTTCGACGAGCACGCGCTGCGCCGGTTCGCCGAACACTGGTTCTCCGACAGTCCGGGCGCGGCGGCGAAATTCCTCCGCCAGCTCAGGAAGGCTCATCTCGACGAGCTGGTCCGGGTCCCGCTGCTGGCCACGATCGCGGCGATCATCTTCGAGCAGTTCGACGACCGGCCGTTGCCCGACAACCAGTACGAGCTCTACGAGGCCTACCTCGGTTACCTGCGCTCTGCCCACTCGGTCCCGGCAGGTCTGCCCGATGAGCACTGCGGCCGCCTCCTGGAGCACCTCGGCCGCGTTCGGCTCGAAGAAGACACGTCCCTGACCACTGCCGCCTGCCACTGGGCGGCCGAGCGTCTCCCTGAGCTGTGCCGGATGACCGGCTGGCGGGAAAAGCTGGTCACCTACCTTGCGGCCGTCGGCCCGTTCGTCTGGCGCGCCGGCGACCTCTGGTTCCTCCACCACAGCTTCGCCGAACACCTCGCCGCGACCGCGAAGGCCCGCCTGCTGCCGCCCGGATTCGATCCGGGGCACGCGGATTTCGTCGAGCTGCTGCACGTGGCGCGGCCCGAGGACCGCGGCCGGTACGCCCGGCGCGTCCTGCTGCACCACACCCGCCTCCATCCAACCGAAGCCGACGCCCTGCTGAGCCATCTTCATGCGGGCGGACCCGACCAGCACCTGCTCGCCGCCCGTCTGCTGGCCTGGCACATCCCTGCCGACGCCGAGGCCTTCGTTGCCACAGCCCACGCCTGGGCCATGACCACCCAGTACCCCGGCCGCGAAATCCTTTCCCAGGTCAGCCGGGCCACGCACCACCCCGGGCTGCTCGGCTGGCTGCTGGACCTCATGCGCGACGACGAGGCCCCTTGGCCGTCCCGGGCCGAGGCCGCCATCGCCCTGGCCACGCGGCTCAACACCGACGCCCGCCCGGAGGCACTCGAGGTGCTGCGGGCGGTCGTCCACGACGCGGAGATCACCGTGCGGCCCAGGCTCGACGCCGCCGAAGCACTGTCCGAATGCGGTGCCGACGAGCGGGAATCCGCCATCCACGGGTTACGGTCGATCCTCACCACGCCGAGCGCGACCGCCACCCAGTACAGCGATGCCGCCGTCGTGCTCGCGGGCCTCGGCCCCGAAGCACGCGCCGAAGCCGTCGACGCCTTGACCTGGCTTTTGGAAGACCAGGACGCCCCCGACTGGGACCTCGTGGAGGCCGCGGTCGGCCTGGTGGAGATCGGTTCCGAGTTCCATGAGCGCTGCGCCGCCGTGTTCCGCACGGTTCTGTCCCGGCGTTCGTGGTCGGTCGACGGCGTCGAGGAGGCCGCGTTGGGCCTGGCGTCACTGGGGCCGGACCAGCTCGCGGAGGCGGCGGCCGCGCTCGAACGCCGGATCACCGATCACCGCTTGGACCTCAGTGATCGGCTCCAGGCCGGCCGTGTCCTCGTCCGGCTGGGACCGCAATACCGGGTCCGGGCGGGCGAATTGGTGCTCGGGCTGGCACTCAACCCGGTGTACAGTGGGTTCGACAGAGCCAGTATCGCGAACGCGCTCATTGGCTGCGGACCGGAGTTCCACGACCCCGCGATGGCGCTGCTGCGGTCCGTACTCGAAATGCCGATCACCGACATCGGCGGCCTGCAAATGACCGGACGGACGCTCACCGGTCTCGGCCCCGGACACCGGGCTGAGGCCGCGAACGCGTTCCTTCACCTGACCGGACATCCGCTCGCGAACACTCTTTCCCACATCAACGCCCTCGGCGGCCTGGCCGCCCTTGGAGAGCCGTACCGGGCACCCGCGCTCAGCGAACTCCAGGCGACGATGATCGATCGAGCAGCGGATCCCGAAGCGCGCTTCACGGCCGCTTCCGAGATTTCCAGGCTCGGTCCTGAATTCCACGGCCCTGCGATTGAGCAGCTCGAAGAACTCACGTCACCCTCACACAACCCCGGAGTCCGCGGCCAGGCTTGGCGGCTACTCAGCAACCTCAGCCCACGGCTCGCGCAGCGGGCTTATTCCGCATTGTCCGAGCTGCTCGCGGAGGATGGATGGGAGGCACATCGCACGGACATCACGTTCTACCGGGCCGACACCGTTCAGCCGGACGACACCGCCGAAACCCTTCTGCGAATACTCCGCGATACCACGCGAAGCGGCCGGCACCGCTGTGACGCCGCGCGTGTGATGCGGTACCTCGGGCGACGCTACCATTCACGCGCGGCTCAAGGCATCGTAGAAATGCTGCGCGACGGTGTCGTTCCCGAGGCCAAAATAAGCTCTGTGGTCGCGTGGTTCAGCGGCTCAAGTGCGCGCCTTCGCCGCGATCTCACCGATATCCTCCGATCGACCGTGTTATGCCCGCGCAACCACGCGCGTCTTGTTTGCGAAGCGGCGAAGGCGATTGCGAGGCTGGACGCTCCAAACGATATCGAGATACTTGATACGCTCACGGTGATCTCCGCCGACACCTCGGTGGACGCCGACACCCGATGCGCCGCCGCCCTGCTCCGGGCCCAGCACGAGCCGGAGCGACTGCCCGATGCCGCCGCGCTCGTGCTCAAGCTGTATCCCACGATGGCCACTGACCGGTGGGTCCGGGAGCTCGCCGAGTACGGTGCCGATGTCGCGGCCCCCGTGCGTGCGCTTGTGGCGGATCCGCTTGTGTCCGTGCACATTCGACAGCGGTCGGCCGCTCTCCTCTCGGAGCTGCGCCCCGACTTGTCCGCCGAGGCGGCCAGCGAACTCAGGGCGCAGGCCACCGACGAGTTCCTGGCCTTCAGCCACCGCAGCGATGCGATGATACGACTTGTCGAAGCGGATCCGGGAACGCTTCCTCAAGCGATCGCCTTCCATCGAGCGGTCATGAGCGACGAGCACGAGTACGTCCAGCATCGCTGCGAAGCCGCCTATGAGCTGGCCCGGCTCGACCACACCGCCGCCGCGGAAGCACGCGAAACGTTGCTCGAGCTGGCCGCGACCACCGAGCTGACGCCGGGTGAACGCGGTGTGGCTTTGAGCTGGCTCGGTTCCGTCAGTCCTGCGGACACGACGACGACACGATTGCGGCTGGCTCTGGCGTATGACCCGGCCGCTCCCGGCAGTACGCGGACGCGGGTGGCCCGTGACCTGCCTGGCAAACAGCGGCGCGAGGTCGAACACGCCATCGTGGCGGATCGCTTGGTCTCCGCCGACGACTGGCCGGGCGCCGTGACCGAATGGGACGACATAGCGCTGGCAGGCACTGCTGGGCGCGAGTTCCGGGATCTGCTCGCCGGGCCCGAAACGACGGTGCCGCAACGCATCGAGGCGGCCGTGGCGCTGAGCGGGATCTCGCCACGGTTTGTACCGGAGGCGGTCGCCATTCTGAGTGAGCTGAGCCGAGGCCGCACCGCTACGGACAAGGCTCGGCGAGAGCTGGTGTGGCTGGACCGGACATGGCACGAACGCGTGCTGGCCGAAGCCCGCGCCGTTCTTGCCGACGGCACCCGGCCTGGACGGGAACGGGCCAGGGCCGGGCTTGCCGCTGTCTCGATGACTTCCGAGCCACTTGCCGAGGTCCATGCCCAGTTGGCGGTGCTACTGGAGGACGACCGCATCGCCAAGCGACTCCGGCTCGGCATCCTGTTCGAGCTGGAACGCCTCGATGACCTCCGGGTGATCAGGGACGATTTGCGTGAAACGCCGATGATCCGGCGCCAGGCGGCACACTTGTTGTGCGGCTACACCAGTGAAGACCGCGCTGCCGCCGCACAAGTTTTCCGAGCCATCTCAGACGACCCGTTCTGCCATCCGACGTTGCGGTGGTGGGCCGCCGATGACCTCGCGGAATGCGGCAGCCGCGGCCACGCGCTCGGCACGGAGGCGTTGCGGGCGCTGATGACGGACGATTCGCTGCCCGTCATCGGGCGCCGGGACACGGCCCGCGCTCTGGGCCACAAGCGCCCGGACTTACGCGGCGAGGCGCTGAGCGTGTTGCGAAGCCTCAGGAACGGCGGGAACCCGTTCGCCCGCATTCAGATCCTTCAGGCAATAGGTGCCTTCGAACCCACGGAAGGTGCGCTCGGGCTGGGAGAACTGGCTCAGGACCACAGAATCAATCCGCTGGCTCGGCTCCGTGCCGCGGGAGCCGCCGCGGAATCCCACCGCGACCATCGCGAGGCGGCCGCCATCGTGGTCCGGGAGATCGCGCACGACGAGCGCGTGCCGCGCCACATCCGCGTCAAGGCCGCGCGACTGCTCACCGCCTTGAGCGAAATTTGTCGCCCCGAGGCCCGACAACTGCTGGAAACGATATGCCACTAGCCCATTCGACGCATGCGGCGGCGAGTGCGTTCGTTCGGTGTGCCGGAGGATGCGTCCAGTGCACTCGGCCCGCGACGGTGGACTTTCCGCCACCGCCGGTGCCGTCCACCACAGCTCCTACCGGATGCTCCGCGTCCGGTAGGAGCGCGTTCAGTACGGTCAGTTGCTCATCTATGCCAATGCAATCGCGTAGACCTGCGGCAACTGCCGCGGTGCCGGAAGGGCTCGTGCCTCGACGGTGACTGAACAACGTGCTGGATGCTGCATGTCTGGACCACGAAGTCAGCCACGCTGCCGCTGATCGCGTTCCCCACGCTCTGGCTGCCAGTCACGTCACGCAGTTTCCCGCGATCACCGGCAGCGCGACCCAATACTCCTACGTCACTCCCGATGGAGCTCTGCGAACCAGGCAGCACCCGGCCACCCCGTGGCCAGCCGCTGAGCGACCGGCCATGAGGCTCCCGCAGGCTGCCGGCCGGTGTCAGAACTTGATTCCCCCTTGGATGTCCCGGGCTTGCACCACGTTGCCACTGACCTGCCCGGAGACCTGATTGGTCACACCGTCGGACTCGGCGTGCTGCTCGACCGTGGCCCGTTCCCATTCCTGCCGTAACTGCTCACCAAATACTGGGTCGGCAGCCTGCGTCTTCTCCAGTGTGGCGGCGAGTTCGCGCACCTCCACGGAATCCTCCGCGGCGCCTTCCGCAGCGTCGAGTACCGCAGACGCATCGGGGTCGTCGGCGAACTTGGCTTTGAGCAGCTGGTACAGCCCGGCTACAGCGCGGCCTGCGGCGGCAGCGGCGATGGATACAAGTACAGGCTCAGGCATAGAAGTCCCTCCATGGTGCGCTGGCAGCGCCTCGGTTCTCTGGTGAGCATAAAGGCAAAGTCCTGGCGCACAGACCACCCACGCAATGCCGGCAGTACTGTCTCCAACGCTCCCCGGTGACGACGGGGTGCTGGGCTGACGGAGCCGAACTGAACCAAGGTGTCCCTGAGATCGCACTGGCCTGCTCGATCCGATCTCAGCGGGGCCCGGTTTGGTCTGCGACCGACACAAAGCTAGCGGCGCTGGAGGGCGAAGGCCGACGCATCCAACCCGCGCGCAGGTGGCTAGCTGATCACCGTCCGCTGCGTCGACACGGTCCTCGGTAGCGCCGGGATCACCACCGCGCTGACCGGTGTCCGGATGCCTCGCATGAACGCGATCACCGAACGCTAGTGAAGACACCGGGCGCGGAACTGCTGGACCGGCCCATCACTTCGTTGAGATGTCCTTCGTGAATGTGTCACGAAGTTCCTGAACCTTTTTCTCGACGCTCTCGAAGTTCTGATAGGACGCGGCGATCTCGTCAAGGTCAGCTTGAGCGCGTGCTGGATTCCCGTCGTTGAGTGCCCACTCGGCCCGGAGTAGAAGAGCCTGCATCTTCTGCTCGATGGCGATGTCCGCGGTACCAAGGATTCTGTTGATGTCGTCGTACGCCTCAGTGCTCTTAGCTCGTCTTCGCATCGCGACGGCGCGGCGGATCAAAGCGATGTAGCGTCTGTCGTAGCTCGTTCCAGGAAGTTCCAGTACCGACGACCGGTCGGCGATCGCGCCGTCGAGATCTCCCCGTGTATCGAGGATGTCCGCCCGGTTGTTCAGCGCACAGGCACGAACTTCGGCCGGCGCGGACGGGGATCCGATGATCGTGCTGAAATCCGCAGTGGCGAGATCTTCACATTGCAGAGTGCAGAGCGTGATGCCCCTGTTGTTCAGAAGCGAGTAGTATTCAGGCCACGTGGGGGCGCAATCGGCGAGTGCCGCGGAGTAGAGATCACGGGCACGTAGTGCATCGTCTTCCAGCCGGACCAGGTTGGCGAGCTTGAAGCGCGCAGTCGTGATCAAGCGGCACCGCACCTCGATAAGACCTTCCTCGATGGCAGCATCCAGCCGATCGAAGATCCGCCGGATGACCGGGTGATCACTGCGTCCCAGCAGCTGCATGACGGACACGGCCAGATCGATATCCGACAATGCTGACTCCCCGTCTCCGCTTGCCTCCAGCAAGTCGAGCAGCCGTACATGGTCGGCATGATCGGCAACGACCCGTTCCACGAAGCCACGGTATGCATCGGGCCATTTCCTTGCGGCATAACCGACCATGCGGGCCGATGCGAGCGCGACGGTGGGCTCCGCACCGAACCGGTCGAGCACGAAGAGCTCACCGATGATATCCGGCCGGACCCCATCGACGAGATCGTCGACCGTCACGGACGAGCCGAGACGTTGGAAGACTCCGGGAAGCAGGTCCGTGAGCGTGTCGGGTAAGGGGTGTAAGGACTCATAGTCGGTAACCGTCAAGCCACCCAGCGTCGTCGCCAGAAAACGCAGGTTGTGCGCGAGCATGGCAGACTGAGGTATCGCGACTTGTGACTCGAGCCATGCGGTGCTCCGGGCGACGATACGCCGTAGTGAGTTGTCCCGGCTGGGTCGTTCTTCGCTCGGACTGAGCCGGTCGATCGTGGATACCTGCACAAACAGCGGCCGCAGGGCGGGATCCATGGCTTCGGCGCGGTCCACGACCTGCTCGATCTGACCTGTGGTGAGCGGTGCTGCGGCCAACCGCGCGATCATATTCTTGACCAGTGCGCGCGCATTCGGTCGGTCCAGGCCCGACATCGGGCGGGGCTCCGCGTACATTGCCGCAGTGACCCCGCACGACTCCTCCAACCGATTTACCCGCCGGGTGACTGACCACCACTCGCCTGAGGTGTCTCGCTCGAGGATCAGCACCCGCACCGGGAACACTTGGTGCTGTCGGCTCAGCAAGGCTAGAGCGTCGGACAGCCACCTGCTTCGCTGCGCTGCGTAGTCGATCACCAAGAGGGTTGGACGCTGAGCCTGGAAGTGGCCGAACTCGTCCTGATCCGTTTCTCTGAGAAACCCCGCGTGCCACTCTATGGTCAACGCGTACCGGCAAAGTTCGACGGCAAGCCGGCTCTTGCCGATACCAGCGGGCCCAGTCCACACCCACCACGAGAATGACCATTCGACGGTTAAGAAGCGTTTCAGCTCCGCCAATTCAGCTGTCCGCCCTACGCAGTCGACGGCGGTGTTCGCGAAAGAAAGCAAGGACTCCGGAGTGTCCAGCGCCGGAATCGCTAGGTCGAGACTCCCGTCCCCCGCTCCTCCCATGAACAGGTTCTCGATGGAGCCGGCCTGGACCACGTTATGTGCGACGCCAGATACGACGTTGCTCGTCGACGTTCGCGGCGAGAGCCGAGCTCTTCGCCACCGCCGCAGTCTGTCAAACACCATGAGATTCTGCCTCAGCCGCGGTCCTAGCGGGGTCGGGAGGTTGGTTTGAACTGGTCAGGGCAGCAGCGAAAGTTTCCTGTCGACGCGGAGCCGAAGATTGCCAGGGCGCGGCGGGAGTTGCATGCACTGATCAGCGTGCCGTTCGACGGGTGTTTCTGGCCGTTCCCTGTGGGACGATCCGCGATGACGACTCCTACCGAGCGCCTGTCGGACTCGGACGGAGTGCCGAAGTGCTCGGTGAACCTGCGGGGTTCGTCGTGCCTGGCTGTTGATCTCGTTCAGCGGCGGAAGGGGCGTCGTGGGTCGCGTGGTTCCATGTTGATGAAGCATTCGAACCAGGCTTGAGGTCGGTAGTCGCCGATGCCGAGGTCTCGGTTTTGGTCGGTGTCGGGGTCTTCGATGCCGTCGAGTTGTTTGCTGAACAGGGCGAGTATGTCTGTGTCTTGGAACAGTGTGTCGGTGAGCATGTCCCAGTCGTGGTCGTCGTCGTGTTCGGGCAGATTTGCATAGCGTTCGGTGAGGCCGGCCCAGTCGTCGTCGACGGCGGATTCGGCTGAGCGGAGGATGAGGTGCATCGCCATCTCTTCGGCTGGGCAGTGTGGTTCGGGCCAGTTTCCGGCAGCCAGGTCGCCGCTGAGGTCGTCGAAGGAGCGTGCGGCTTGTCGGCGCCAGATGGCGTTCTGTCGCCAGGTGATCCGCGGGAATTCGTCAAACACTGACCAGAAGCCGGCGTCGTCGACCGGCTCATCGCCATGTTCCAGGACATCGTCGTAGGCCTGATCGGCTAGGACCCCGGCCGCTGTCCACAGGGCTGCCGCTGTTCGAGGTGTCACCTGGAAACCGCTGCAGCGATCGCAGGTGTCGGTGCCGCAGGTGCAGAGGGGGAAGAGTTCGACGAAGGGCGGCCATGCGGACAGGGGTACACCGTCTTCGTCGATCTCGACTACGGATTCTGTGGCTTCGACGAACTCGATCCCGGATCGATCATCGATCACGCCGCCCGCGTCGACGAACCATTGCGCGGCCGCAACGACGTTGCCGCGGATGTGGTCCTGTTCTTCTTGCCGGACCTGCTCGACGCTGAGGCTGCTGCCGGGGAGGACGGAGAACTGTGCTGTTTCGATGTCGGCGAGAGCAGCTTCTTCGAGCGCGTTCTCGTCGGTGATCTCGACGATCGCTTCGACCGTCACCTTGATTCTGCGGCTGCGTCCCTGGGCGCGGGTCATTCGTCCAGGCTATCTCGCGGACGGGTTGTGGTGGTCGAGGACGCGGAGGCGCACGCTTGGGGGTGATCTAGAAGGAGGTCGTGATGAGGCGAGCAGCGGTGTACAAGAGGTGCGGTTGCAAGACACGAGAGGAAGTCGGCGGCGGGCGGTGTCCTCGGTTGGCTGAGCGGGGTCACGGGAGTTGGTATTTCTCGCTGGAGTTGCCGTGTGGCCGGGACGGTCGTCGGCATCGGGTGCGTCGTGGTGGCTTCCGGTCCCGTGCGGCCGCGGTGCAAGCACGGGCGTATCTGCTGGGGGCCGATGTGCTTCCGGGGCGGAGCGCGGTGACGGTGGGGCAGTGGTTGGACATTTGGCTGGAGATGCGGCAGACCCTGAGTTTCAACACTCGTCGGCTCTATACCCAGCAGGTGAACGACTATCTGAAGCCGTACCTCGGGAGTGTGCCCTTGCGGTCGTTGACGGTGGCGCGAGTCCAAGCGATGTTCGTCGCGTTCGCCCGGGCGAACGCGAAACGACAACGGCCGCTGTCGCCGGCGACATTCGTGCGGATCAGGGGCACGCTTCATGCGGCGTTGAACGGCGCGATCCGGGTGGGATTGATCGAGCGGAATCCGGCGCACCTGGTGGAGCTACCGTCAGGACGGCGCCCACGGGCGGTGGTGTGGACTGATGCACGGGTCGCGCACTGGCGTGCTACCGGCGAACGTCCGCCGGTAGCGGTGTGGACAGCCCGGCAGACGGCCGAGTTTCTGGCGCACGTGCGTGGCCATCCGATGTACGCGTTGTACCTGGCGGTCGCGCTGCTCGGATTGCGGCGTGGCGAGGCGACCGGGTTGCGCTGGTGCGATCTCGACTTGGACGGCGAGGTCGTGCAGATCTCTCACCAGGTCCAGGACCGTAACGGCCACACCGTCGTGTGTCCGCCGAAGACCGAGTCGAGCGTGCGGACGCTGGCGTTGGATCACGTACTGATCGCCACGCTGCGGACACTCCAGGCAGAGCGGCGAGACCACGTGACCGAACCGATCGGGTTCCTGTTCACCAATCGGCACGGCGGACCGCTCAGTCCCGGCTATGTGAGCCACACCTTCACCCGGCTGGTCGCCGAGGCAGGATTACCGCCGATCCGGTTGCACGACCTGCGGCACGGCGCGGCCAGCCTGTCGCTGGCCGCGGGCAACGACCTCAAAGTCGTGCAGGCCATGCTCGGACACTCCAGCATCGTGCTCACCGCCGACACCTACACCAGCGTCCTGCCCTGCCTGGCGCACAGCGCCGCGGAAGCAACGGCAGAGCTGGTACTGGAAGCAGCCCGTAAAGCTGCGACCTCACTGCGAGGCCAAACAGGTAAGAAAGGCGCCCGGCGACGAAAAGGAGGCCGGAGCCGAGGCAAGAAGGCCAAGAAATAAAGGGCTGGCTGGTACGGTCTCATTCGGCCCCACGCCGGTCCCACCCAAGATCAAAGCCCGCCGGCAAGATTCTCTTGTGGAGAAATCCTGCAGGTGGGCTTCGATTCAGAACTGTGCGCCATCAGGGACTCGAACCCCGAACCCGCTGGTTAAGAGCCTGGGCGTGTCGGACGGTGTCGAGTGATGCCGAACAAGACCTTTTCGTCTGGTCGTGGCGCATCCGCGATGTCGGGGTGTGTCGCCTGGTGTCGGACTGTTTCGGATCTCTCGGGCTCGTCTCGGGTTCGCAAATGCCGGGTTCTGTCGCTTGGTCCAGGCGCCTTGGATGGCCGCGTTGCCGGGTGGTGTGGATGATGGAGGTGACGGACCGGCGCGATTCGGTGTGTCGGCTGTGAGCACGATGGTGGGGACCGTGGTCGGGCTGATGCTCCTCTTCGCGTTCGCGTTCGCGTTCGCGTTCTGGCTCGATGTCTCGGTGTGGATCGCGCCCGCGGTGGACTCTACGGTCCTGGCGTTGCTGGTGGCGATTCGCCGCCTGTCGGCGCACGGAGCGGCTCCTGAGGTCAGCGCTCGGCGCGGCGGGTCCTCGTTCTCTTGAGCGCGGTGGCGCTGGCGTTGCACGTAGCCGAGCCTCTGATCGCGAGAGAAATCAGCAAGGCATCTGTATTGATGCGGTGAGCCGTTGTTGCTGATCGACTAGGCGGGGTTGGAGCGTCGAAACACGACTGAACACGATTCATTCCTAGTGGCAGCGATCACGGATCGCCGGTCGCGTGGAAACCGAGGACAGATCAGCTACCATGTCTTCGGCTGGCGGACCGTTGATTTGTGGACTCCCGCGCGGATCAAGTGGTTTGCGTCGATGGTGGTGGGGGGTCCTCGTCGGTTCCTGGTTGTTCGACCCGGAGCGTTTCCATGATCTCGTCGACCATCTCCTCGGTCAGCGTGCCGGACGGAGCCGACCAGGTGCGCCGTTGACCATTCACCAGGACGGCCACGTCGACGTTCTGCTCGCCCTTCCGGAGGCGTAGGCGATCGAGGATGCTTCGTACACCCTTCACACCCGCCGTCACGGCGACCAATGCCGAAGCGACGTCCTTGGCGACGATCGCCACCTGGACGAGCTCATGCAAGTCCAGCGACCTGGCGTCGCTGACGACTGGCGCAATTAGTCCATCGGCCTCCAGCTCTACGACCATCCAGCTTGGAATCCTCACCAGCGTTCTGGAGGCATGGGCGTTACTCACTCGTTGACCTCCCACAGGCAAACGGAGATGAAAAAAGGGTGATGGAAAGCATGTCCTGCCGCTGTCTTGGAGTGTACTCGGAGGCCGAACCCGCCCACCGTTGCCATCGTCCGAACTTCTCCTCTGGACAAGGTGCGTTCAACACATCGATTGCCATCTGGGTGATCTCGGACCAGGGGGACTGCTCGCTGACCGGGTGCAGTGTCGAGATGACATGAGTCGCGCCGCCCGCAAGGACACCGGCAGCCAGGCTCGTCGAGTCATGGACGGATGCACTGACGCCGGAGTCGCAGGACAGGAAGATCATGCGCTCCGGAAGCCCAATTCCGTCCTCGTCGGCCGCGAGAGAGGTTAGAATCTGGGTGACGGTCAGTCTCTCAGCCACCTCCGGGCTGAACAAGTCAGGTTCGAGTACTAAGGCCGCCGATCCCGGTTCTCCCTGCACGCCGGCATCGGAGTGTCCCTGATAGAGGAAGATCCCGTTGGACAGCGCACAGCGACGCATTAGGTCCACGGTCATGGGACCGTTTGCCGGTGCGGTGGTGCCGTCAGTGTTCCCCCGAACGACGGCGGCAGTTGTCGGCACGCTGCGGGCTTCGGGGAGGTCACCCAGCGGGTCGCACACTACGAATACGTCTGGGGACCGGCGATCGCGTCGAGGGTGATGGCTTGCGGCAATGTCGCTACAGTACACAACGTCGAAGGCGTCACAGACCCTCACGGTGCCGGCGTCGGTCGTCGACGCCCAGTGGCCCACATTCAGCGGAGGGGTCTGTGGATCGGTCGAGACGTAGAGCGTTGCCCGCTGCTCCGCGGCGATGAGTTGGGCCGCCGCCGACCAGAACAGGTTCGGCAGGGTCGAACCCAGGGACTGTGCAAGGCTGTCCTGCGCGTCCTGTCCGGAATTAGTCGACGCGGGCAGGATTCCGAAACCTGCGCCGAAGACGTTGGGCGCCATAATCCATGCGCTAGCGTGGGTGTTCGACTCGGACTCGAACATTGTGCCGAGCCATGCCTGGGGCTTATCTTCCCGGGCGAGCAGTTCTGATGCCTCGACCCGCGAGGCGGCGTCGTTCTTCATGCCGAAATCGGCAGCCACAGTGGTCTGGCCAAGCCAGCAGCGGCCGCGCCACGTGATCTGCCGACGGCTCGGCAGTGAACTTGCACTGGCCGTCACCTCAGTGAAAAACTCCGGGTAATACCAGGAACTCCGGATGTTTAGTAAGTACTCGGCCAACAGCGCGCAGTCCTCGAGCTTAACGAGAGTCCATTCGGCGAGATTCTGGAACAGCTGAAATCCATGGTCATACAGGGAGAATCGATCGCGGGACGACATAATCTTCTCAAGCTGACTCAGGGCCCATGTCCCTTCGGAAACAGCTGCGAGGCAGCAAGCCAGAAGACTCAGCGTCGAATAATCAGCGTCGACGTCAAGTGACCAACCGTCGAATTGGCGGTCGGCGATCAGTCGCAGTGAGTTCGCCAGGTTCAGGTTCGCGGTCGCCAGGTTCTCCAGGGACTTGCCCTGGATCGCCAGGCCGTGCGCATGGACGCTCCAGCGGAGCGACTCGAATGGCTCTCCGGCCTGATGGTGCTCCACCGCGAGGTTGTTCGAGAAAGTAAACCTGATCTCAGGGTCGTGCAGCGTTATTCTGCCGTCCAGATATGCGGCCGACAGATCCTGGAGCAGACGGACGCGGTCAACCGGGTGCTCCTCGCGGCTCCACTCGGCAGTGTTCAGCGTCCAGAGCAACTGCTGCTGGACGTCCGCGGACACTTGTTCATCGAGTTCCAGAGCTAGAGGCGTCTTGGGTGCTCGTAGTTGCAGCAATGCGACCTTAAGAAGTTTAGCCTTCATACCGGAGATGTAAGCGCGGATGTCCTCACGTCCATGGTTGGACGAGGCTGCGTCCACGAACAGCACTCCCGTCAAGGCCACTGTCCCGGCTATCAGCGCACTGAGGGGAACGGTCTCCGCAAGCTGCCGTTCCACTTCTGGTGTCTCCTCGTCGGGGGCGCTCTCGCACCAGGATGTGATCTCGGTAACGGCTGCTTCGACGATGTCGTCGAAATTTGGGTGGAGTACGGCGGAGCGCACCAACCGCAATGAGGTGCCCTGATCTCCATTCTCACGTGTGACGAGACCCTCTACGACGTCGCATAGAAGACCGAGGTCCTGAAATGGGTTTTCCAGATGAAGCACCTTCCTGAGCGTCTCGATCGTCCAAGGTGACTGCAGTAGTGCGGCTCCGAGTCGATCAATCCTGCGCCGCGCCGATACGACCAGTTCCGCGCATGCGGCGGGATTGACGAGATGATGTTTGTGGGCCACCGAGATCTCGTCGAGAGCCCACACTGCCCCGAGGATTTCGAGTTCCTCTCCCGCCGCCTCGATCTCTTGGCTGTGGCGCAGGGCTTCGAGGTCATCCGCCAATTCCGACACGGTATCGTCCACGTCTCGGACCGCTGCGCCACCCGGATCATGCGGGGTCTTGGCTGCATATGCCGGAACGGCCTCGTCCTCAGGGACGAGCCCTTCAAACTGCGGGAACTGGATGATCCAGCGGAGCGGATCTGAGCTCCAGAAGTCCAGATACTGATAGATGATATCGTACATCAGCTGGATGATTTCCGCTGGGAATATATCAAATTCCGGCGAGGTCGGAGGAAGAGGAGGGCGAACTTTGCCGACGATAAAACCAACCATGATAATGAATTTGGCTTGCTGCCAGAATTGAGCTTCAGTGGGGTCGGAGCGTAGCAGCGTGCTGAAGTTGCGGACGGCGCGCTCCGCGGCGGCGTACTGGTCGATGTACTCGGCGTTGCCCTGGAACTCTCGAAGACTATCGAACGAAAGTTCGACGCCGCTGGTAACTTTTTTGATGATGTCGAGCCATAGGTCGTCGTAGTCCCGGTTGGGCTTGCTGAGGCGAGCCGTGAGCGACGCCAGTCCGGCTAAGCCCGTGATGACCACGAGTTGCGCAGACTCCAGGTCTAGCGCGAGGTCGAAGAGGATAGACCCGAATCCCTGCATGGTCTTCCCGCCGTCATACACCTGCGGGTCGTCGCCGGCGAGCAGCGCCTGCACGAAGAGGTCGATTGCCTCCAGTTGAGTGTGACGGTCACGTGTCTGGTAGTACTCGTCACGCTTCATGCGGCCGAGTCCGGCCAGTAAGCCGCTGGTGCCCAGTTTCTCTTCGGCGACTTGCCAGGGGCCGTTACGTGCGATCGATTCGATTACGTCGGCGTGCTCGGCGAGGAAGTGGGCGGAGGTCGAGTCGGAATCCAGCAGCGCTTGGCCTTCACGGAGTCGACCTGCCAGGTCGATCAGGTCAGCAGCTGGCGCGTCGCCGAGTGCGTTGATGGTTTCGAACCACGACTCCATCTTGAGAACGACGCGTTCGGACTCGGTGAGCCTGCGGCGTGCCCAATCGCTGTCAAGAAGTGCCAGCATGAGCCTGCTCGTGGTCTGCGGCGGCGGAGATGGCGTCGCCAGCGGCGCGTGCTTGAGATTGAACACCGACGCCCATAGTTCCAGACCAACGAAAACCCGTGATCGGAGTTGCGGCCACAACGCCGCCTGCGCTCAGGTCGGAACACGTATCATTGTGTCGGCCTCTAGCGGCGCCACCTTTGGATCCGCCTGCGCAGCCTCCTGTTAGCACGCCAGCAGTACATCCCCCTGCAGGGCGAGCTTGGTATCGGCTGCGGGTTGCATCAGAGGGTGAACGGTCAGGAGTTGACAGGTTAGGGAGAGCAGGTTGCCGCAGAAGTCCATCGTAACGTCGTTGTCGCTGGCCGCGTCGCGGTAGGCGAGTGTAGGCGAGCCCGTGCTGGAGGGCTAGTGTCCGGTCACGCAGCAGCGTTTGTTCTCCGGCGGCCTGCCGTCCCATGCCGTGCACGCACACGATCGTCCTCACGACGCCTCCCAACGTGAACGCGCACGAGTCCACGAGTGCGCCATGGCTAGTGATCGCACGTCGCACTGCACCCGTTCCAGCGCAGCCGGTTGACCACCCGAATGGCCCAACGGTGCGGTGTAGCGATCGACACTGGGCCATCGACGGGCAGTGGTCGCCGATAACGACCCGGGCAATGTCTTCGCGCTCGCACTCCGTTTGGGGTCCGGTGTAGGTCGCGCCTGCGGTGGACCTGACGGTTGTAGCGCTGCTAGTGGCGATCCGCCGCCTTACGGCGCATGGCGCAGCCTCGAGGTTCAGCGCTCGGCTTGGCGGCTCCTTGTTCTCGCGAGCGCGGTGACGCTGGCGCTGAACGTGGCAGAGCCCCTGATTGCTGGCGAGATCGGCAAGGCGCTGTTCGACGCGGTAGGGCCGTTGTTGCTGATCGGCTGGTCCGAGGTCGGGCCGGGCTTGCTTCAGGCGCTCGCTGACCTTCGGAAGGATGTTCAACCCCCTGCCGTCGTTACGCCGATGAACTCGGCGCAGGAAGGCTCGTCGGATAGATCGATTGTGACTCCAGCAGGGCTCGAAGACGGCCTGGTTGGGCGTGTGAAGCCGATGGATGCTCAGCATCGGGAGTTACACCAGCGGCCGATCTCCGCTGAAGCGCTTCGTAAAGCTCTGGGTGTGGGGGCCGAGCGCTCTCGCGCTCTGACACGTCTGGTGCGTGCGGAATGGCGCGGATCGTCGAAGGTAGATGAAGAGTCGGTTGCCTAGACCGAACCGTTCTGCGGCTCTTTCTGTTCTTTCACCTGCCTGAGCATGGCGATAGTTGCATCCTGTGGGTCGCGAACATCTTTCGACAGGGCGTGGAGAACTGAATCCTGGTCACCACCCACCTCGCCCGCGATGTCGTAGGCGAGTTCGGCCTCGATCCACTCGGGATAAGATTGAAATCCGCGCCCGGTGAGGACCGACGAACGGTCGAAGATGAGCCACTTGTAGCCAACGTCGTGTTGCTCGTGGGGTCGCAAGCGAGCTACGCTCGCAGGGTGAAGCGGGACGTCCTTCATCGTGTGCTCCATCTTCAGCCGGACGCGCAGGGTCGTAGCCAGGTGGCCCGGGCAGTTGTAGTAACAGAGCCTTCATGTAGGCGTCGTTTTTCGTCAGGTGCTTTAGATGGACAGCCTCAAGGTGCAGTTCGAGCAGCCTCGCTAGTAGGGTCGCCCGGCCGCGGGCAGCAGTGTCGAGTTTGTCCTGCTCGGCTCTCTGATCGACTCTTCGCCATCCCATGGTGGCGATCCACAGGGCGATGCTCGACGCGAGAAGGGAGCCAATGAGGCCCAGGCAGTTGGTCATTGCAGGAACCTAAACCTAGCCACCGACAAATTACGCTGGATGTGAAGCCTGCCCGTCTTGTAGCGACTTCTTGGTAGGGGCTGACATGTCGTCGTTCCTCACCTGCGCGTGGGAGATACGCGATACTCCGCAGCATGAAGTTCGGAAAGCTTGACGTGCGCTACCTCGGTGCGGTTGTTGCGCTGGCGTTCACCTTGCTGATCATCATGAGCGTGGTGCTGAAGCAAGGCGCCGACTGGTGGTCCGCATGGGGCCAGTGGGTCGGAGGCGTCGGCTCGATTATCGCCGCAGGAGTCGCAGTGTGGATTGCTCGGCACGGCTGGGCGCTTGCCCAGGAGGAAGCGCGCGAGCGCGAGGCATCCAAGTTTGCCGTCTGGGTATCTTCGGATGGAAGCCTGACGCCAGCCGTACACGTTGTAAATACCACAGCGCTACCGGTGTACGACGTAGTAGCAAAACAAGCCTTAAGGGCTTGCACTACACGTTCAATCTTGGAACCGTGTCACCAACAGAAAGGACTGGTATCCAGGTTGACAAGCTGGGACAACGACTCGCTGATCCGGTTCGACTGACCGTGTTCGAGCGGACCGGGCAAGACAACTACTACGACACTGATGCTAGCGGCAGCCAGAATGTAACCAGGGCCGCGATTTCCGAATCTCTCGATGTTATCCGACACATCGAGTTGACCTTCACTTTCCGGCAGGGCAAGCACCGCTGGCGCGCTGCGCACGACGGCACGCTGAATCAGTTCTGAGGATCGCGATCAACCGGCCACATATGCGAGGGCTCTGTTCCGGCGTGAGCACGTGAGTGAGTCACGTTGACTAACAGTTCGATCACAAAAGTGTCGGGTTATTCCGATCGTGATCAGCGCAAGCGAAACAGTCGGCCGAAGCGGGACGACGTACCGGCATGACTAGGAACACGGAATTACCTGATGATGGTCAGGACCTGCGGCGCCTCCGTGCAGTAGCGTCGGCGGTGGGCGTCACGGACAAGCGGATCTGGCGTGACGCTCTGGCCGAGTGTGTCCGCAATGACCAGCCGTGGGTCTTCATCGCCGAAGCGTTCGGGCTCAGGAGGGAGGAGGTGCGAGAACGCTTCCGTCCGGTCCGGGGCATCTATGTTGAACAGTTGTCTCAGAATGAGTGGCACGTGCTCAGCCGTGATCGGATCATCATTGTGTTGCCTGGCTCTGGACGCGGGCAGATGCCTTACGTCGAGAGCCCGTACACGTTCGTACGATTCGCGGCCCGGGAGCGGCTGGAGTTGCGGGACTAAAGGACGCAACGCCGTTAGACCAAGCGGTAGTGACTAACTGTCGGCCTTGTCTACAGGGTGCTGGTCTTGGTGGGCCGTGGTATTCCCCCAGGCGAGCTGTGATCCGGTGACGGGGCCGTTGATGACCGGTCCGTGGTGGATGGTCGTGGTGAAAGTACCGTTGGAGTGCTGGTCACCGTCGAAGAGGACATCCCTGCCAGCAGGGGTGATGTCGGGCCAGAGCACGCCGTCGACTTCGTGATCGACCGTGGCGGAGGTGATGTAACCGAGGCCGTAGAGGTGTTTGGCTTCGCGTTTGAGCTGTGCCTGGGTGAAGGCGGTTCCCTCGAAGTGGGCTTGGTTACTCGCGAGGAACTCGTCCCAGTTCGGGGTCTGGGGGTGTTCTTCGAGCCACTGGAGCATGCGATGCCGCAGCGTCAGTGCGCGGCGCTTCGGCCGCTCGCTGATCAGCTGTTGCGCTCGGCGGGTCCCCGATCCGGTTAACCTGCAGAACGTGTCACCGAAGGTGTAGGCCGGATCGACGAGACCGCGGTTCTCCAGGTCTTGCACCAGCTGAAAGGACTCCTCGTCGTCGAGTCCGCGCTCGGCGAGGAAGTCGTTGACGTCGCCTGGGCCCGTCTCGTTAAGGCGGATAATCAACGCGTCGCAGTGTTCGTCGAAGGAGGTCGTCATCGTGTTCTCCGGCGTGTCGCTGGTAGTCAGTTGATTCCGGTCAATCCGGCGATCGCCACTTTCGCCCAGTCCTCGGCGCCGGCGGCGAGACCGGTGACCAGCCCATCGCGGATCGGTAACAGAACGCCGCGCAGCATGTTGATCGCGCGGCGTAGCTTCCCCGGTTCAGGTGCCTCGACGCCGGTGATTTCCTTGAGTACGTCGTTGGCTGCCTCGGCGGCGTCGAGGCGGTCCTGCTCGCCCAGGCCGACTTGCGGCAGCTGCTCCAGCAGGTCGGTGACCAGCTTGGCCAGCGACTCGTAGCCAGGTGCGACAGTGCTGGTGTTAGTGGCGTTCTGCTGATTCTGGGTCACAGTCTCGTTGTTCCACGCGATCTGCGCGCCGGAGACATCACCGTGGAACACCGGACCATAGTTGTTCACGGTCGAACTGGAGCTACCGGAGCCCAGAGGAGGCAGCTCCGGCATGTCGGTTTCGACCGGGATCCGGATCGGCCCCTGCTTGTCGAACTCGCGCTGGAGGTCCTTCGTGAACTTCGCGATGGCGCGCTTGTCGATCGAGCTCCCGCCCATGCTGACTCCTTCTCGCTGAACGTCTAGCTCGGAACTGTACGCGTGACCACCGACAGAACACCGTCCACAATGTCGTCAACCTGGGCGACGTTCGATGATCCTGTTGCGTTTCGCGATGTGGTGACGATATCTCCGTGAACACACCTGATGGAGGCAGAGCGATGACCACCGACTTCGACGAACACCGCAACGCCCTGCTTCTCCGTCTGCATGAGTCAGACCTCCAAGACATCAACGGTTTCCTCGCCGAGCGAGGCCTCCACGACGACAAGGCAGTAGACCTGGTCAAGGACCTGGAACAAGACGACCTGGTCAAGCCGCTATTCGGGTCAGGCGGGATCGCAACCTGCCACCTGACCGGCCGCGGTGAGCAGCAGGCCCAGTTACTCATCAAAGAACGACCGGCCCGGCGACTCAGTGTGTTACGTCAGCGGATGCTCCTGTGGCTGGAGAGCCATCGCGACATCTTGGATTGGACATCGTTCCTCTACAGCGACCAAGCCAGGTATGCCGACGGCGACTTCACCTGGGACGACATTGCTCACGAAGCCACCTACTTGTCGAACAAGAGACTCATCAGCGCTTTCGCCGGTGATCAGCAGCCCGACGGCACACTCAAGCCGCGTCTCACCTCGGCCGGCCGCGATTGTGTACTCGACCATGACGGCGATGTCCGGAGTTACCTCGCTGGCGGCCGTGCCTCGGACGGAGCACCCACCACCAACTACTTCGCTCCGGTGATCCACGGAGCGGTGTCCAACTCGCAGTTCGCCAGCGGTAACGCCCAGGTCACCCAGAACCAGCAGAACACGATCGCAAAGGCCCCGAGCAGTACCAGGAGTTAACGAGGATCGTTGCTCAGCTGCTGGAACAGCTCCCCGCCCAGTGTGGTGTTGACGATGAGAACCGGCAGGATGTCGAAGCTGCCGCCCTCGATGTCCTTGCCGAAGTCACTGAGTCGGCGGATCCGCAACCTGGAAAGGTGCGCCGCGCGACCAAAGCTCTTTCCGGCATGCTGCTTCACCTTGGCCAAGCTGCCGCCGCAGGAGCGGCCGCCGGGACGCAGTCCGGCGTGCAGGACTGGGCACAGGACGCCATGAACGCTCTGTCCAACGTGACCTTCTGATCGCAAGCCGCGGCGCTGTGCCACGTTCATGGCACGGATTGACCCCGCGCTTGGCGCGCGCTGACCTGCCCAGCGACTTGCCGGTGTGTCGGTCCTTCCAGGTCACCTGGGGCTCACCGCCGCGAAGTACACGGCGAGGGCCGTCATGGCGACCCCGCCACCCACGAGCGCAGCGGCCGCAACCGACTTTCCCGACAATTTAGCGAGGATCCCGCGGCCAACGCGAGGAGGAAGGCGAGGGACAGGGCCAGGACACTGGCGGAGTTCCTCGGCCTTGAATGCCCGCAACCGTTCGACCGCGAAACCGGCGACCGAATCACGAAGCTGCTGCGCAAAGGCGCCTGAAATCGGTCGTCAGCCCCGTAAACTGCCGGCCGATAACAAGAAAGCGCTCGCTCCAAACACCGAGGAGGTCGATTATCTGGCGACGACGCGTAGGTGCTTTCGGTCCAGACGGGAGGTCTTCCTGGTACTGGCCGCGGTGCCGAAGGTGAGGGTCCGGGCTAGCCCAAAGACGTGCCGGTTGAACTCTTCGTTGGTGAGCTTGACGCTGTCGATGATGCTTTGACACCGGGCTCCGTCGTGCGGAGGTGCGCGAACACCTTCTCCAAAACCTGAGAGGACTCCGGCACCAGGTCGCTGCCCGGTTCGCTCCTGCGATACCCGCGCTTCGCCAGATCGACGCAGGCACTTCGGTAACCCCACTCGGTGAGTAGGCCAAGCTGGATTGGACGCGATGGAGCCGTAGCGACCGCGTTCACCGCGGCGCCCGTATCGGGGTCAACTACATCGAGAAAGGCAAGATTGCTCGGCCGCTGCCTCGGCAGCCGGACTACCCTGAGGCACACGCCTTTCGGACAGCTGGCAACCACAGCAAGCTGTATCTGGAGGAAGACTCGCTCGACACCCTTACCGGGATTGTGGACTCCATCAACGTCGCGGTCGTTGGCACTCTCATCGCCTGCGAAGAACTCTGGACCTATCGGAGAAATCACCCGGGCCACATCGTTCAACCGCCACGCCAGTGGCCAAGCAAACCCCCACGCGATGTCTCATTCAACGGCTATCGTCCAGGCTCGGCGACGTTGCCCAAAGACTCTGTCGCCCTCGTCTCTCCGGATACAGGTACCCGCTTTCAGGCGAGTCGGATGCTGAACAGCCAGACCCCGGCCGGGTGAATTCTCGCCGCCGTTCCGTGCTCGGTGCGAGAGCGTCCCAGCCGCGTTGGATTGTGCACCTGGCAAGGCTTGACCTGCAATGGCCAAGCCTTGCCAAGCCCAGTCTGCTCTGGAGGTTGCTAGTGAACTTTCGCTTCCGGTTCGGGGAGGTCGGTGTAGCGTTTTGTGACTACGAACGACGTTCCGGCCAGCTTTCGACCGACGGGTGTAGCAGCCCATGCGCGAAGCTGCTCTGGCTGTCCGTCGCTGAGGTTCAGCAGTTCGACGAGTTGGGAAGCATCAGGCGGAACCGGCATCGTACAGCGGAGGACCGTTTCGCCTGAGGCAGAGCTTGGTTCTTCCTCATCGTCGTCAGCCGGATCCAGCTCCCACCAGCCTAGTTCTACGGTCCAGCCGGTGCGGTCGAGCTCGCTGTTGGGGAGCGGTGCGAGCACGTCGAGGAAGAATCGGTCCGGTCCGTAGGGGTCAGGATCGTCAGAGATGTTGAGGTCGTCCAGTATGAGCCGTGCCTCGCGGTTGCTGCACTGCTCGTAGGCATCGATCAGCAAGCGCATGCCATCCACCCCCTCCGCGAGCTCGACCTCTGTCGCGCCGAGCTCAAGGCGATCAAGGCGGTCACGATCAGACTCGCTCAACCCTTCGAAACCGCCACCGAACAGGACAAAAGGCAGATCTGAATCCCACTCCCGCCGACTGCTGCTCGAGGGAGGCTCGATGCCCTCCGTGTACTCGGCTAGCGCATCGCGGAGATCCCGCGCTTCCTTCTCCAGCTCGGCTGTGATCGCGGTCTGGACAGGAGCAGGCACGCTGGCTGTCGAGCGGTCGAGATCGGTCAGTGCCTGATGGAGGAGTAGCTTGACGTGCTCGTACCACAAGCTGTGCGTACCGACTAGCAGGGTTGAGCGGGCGTCCCGGTCAGTCAGCGCCGCGAGGTGCTCGTTGGGATAGAGCTCGAAGCCACCGTGTCGGCGATCTGAGCAGCACAGGGGCACAGTGGCGCAGGCGGAAATCCGGTTGAGCGCAGAAACGATCTTCGTTGCTGTTGCCTCGTCGTCGACGCTGGTGACAGTCGACGACTGCACGCCTATGGGGCCGCGAAAGGTAGCGAGAATCTGAACTTTCCCGCGGTTTGGATGCTGGGAGTAGATCGTCATTGGTGTCGCCTTTCGGTCGACAGCCCATGTGCGGGACGTCGACGCTCGCTGAGGAACGCTGGAAAAGGTGGTGGCGAAGGCGCGAACCGACGCTCCATGCCTTGAAAGGATGTGGTGGTGGCTCAGGTCCGATCCCGAGCTCCTTGCCTAGCGAGAACCGTACCCGAGGTGTTCTGTGCAGGGCAACCGCTCGGGCCAGCACCGCCGGTCAAGGGTGCGAACATGTGTGTTCTACTGTGGCGGCGGGTCGCATGGCCGATCGCGCCGTGCGGGTGAGGAGTGCGCCGGCCCCTGCAGGTCGAGGCCGAACGTCGCCGGAACAACGCGGATGCCCGCGACCTGACGGACCGGCTTAATGCCTTCTACGCCGCCTGACACAGAGAGGTACCGGCGTTCTCATTGACGGCGTTCGGAAACGATCGTTTCCGAACATCGATCTCAGCCGGCTTGGCCCTCTTCGCCGCCGCCGAGGGAGGTACGCGCGGCCGCCGGCGTGTTCTACAAGCAGGGACGTCATCGATCAGGTCCGATGCGGAGACGATGCGTGCCAGACCAGGGGCAACGGGAGGAACAAGGCCAGAAACTTGCCAAGTTCCCGCCGAGACCGGCCTCTCAGAGCGATCGTCATGATCAGAAGAGCAGGTGATCATGCCATCGGTGTCCTCTGGGAGCCTGCTGGCCTCCTCGGAAGGTTTGGTTGGACCTTGATGGTCCACTCGTGGACCATCAGACGCATGGTTTCCCATGGTCCGCAGGTCAGGCTACCCGCAGACCCGTCTACGAAGAACCCGAGGACATCAGCGGTGTCACTGAGGTCGACGTTGATACCCCTCCAGAATGTCTTTGCGGGACGTTCCGGGGTCGCTACCCGGCCTTAAGTGTGTGGCGAGGATGCGTTGAGGCGTAAGACGGACCTCTCGTTCTTGCTGAGCTTCATCGTCGAGTTCGTCACCGTCGATGACATGGTTTGTTCGCCGCGCTTGACGAGCAGCCGGGTGCCTCCGTGCCTGGGGGCTAAAGGGCGGTGGATCCCGGGCCGGTCACGCAGTTGGAGTGTGCCTGGTAGTTGGAAGGGGAACGCAGGCAGGCGCAGATCACGTCCAGCACCGGATGGCGGATGAGTTCTTGCGGACGTGCGAGGGTAGGACGGCCGGACGTACGCCTATCTGCTGGTGGATCACTTGCGGTGGCTGGAGTTCGAAGGGCTGACCGCGGAGTCAGCAGATAATGCGGGATCTGCAGCGGTACATGGGCGGGCGGCTGCTCGGTGCAGTTCATCTGCTGTCCGTGTGGGACCGTTGACCGTGGAACGGCCCGGGAGCGGATTCTCCGGAGCCCGCGTTGCGGGCACCGGATGCGCGTCTGCTGCTGGCTTACTGTGCGTTCGTGAGCGAGATGGTTCCCCTCGATTCTGAACGCGGGGTGTCGCAGCTCGCCAGACATCCTCACGAGCACGCCGGCAGGTGCGGGCTCGGCCAGCATGACGGTTCCTTCCAGCCTGACCAGCCAAGTCGAGCGCGTTGGCTGGAGCAGCCAGCCAACGGGATGGAGATCGACGATACGGTTTTGGCGGTCACTCGTCCGTTGGCTTCTTAGCGAGCTCTTTTGCTTGTTGTGCGAGGTCCGCCCTGCCGTAATGGGTGAAGAAGAATGGTAGCATCTGCAGGAACATCTCTTTCTGAGCTGGTTCGGTGATGGGTGCGACGAACTGCCGCACCAAGTCGATGAGCTGGTCGATTATGGTGTCGCCGGTGGAAGGTTCCGGTCGTACGGCCGCGATCTTGTTCAGGATAGTTATCAAATGATCGGCGTCGATTGAGTTCGTGAGCACTGTTTGGCCGTGATGGCGCAGTAGCCACGCCAGACCTGTGTCCTGCCTTCCGAGAAGGTCCCGCAATGACTTCGTTTGCAGGGTTAGGCTTTCGGCGCGTTGCCAGGCGAGCCGAGAGGCCTCCTCATGATCGGCGAGCGCTCTGCGGGCTTCTTCGTCCAGTGTGATCTGAACATCCTCGAGTTCGACAGTGAGACAGTGCTGCTCGGAATTGAAGCCGTCTCTCGTGTGCAACCGGACGGCATCGGCCGCTGCGTTGAGGTCGTGCGGGGACTCCTCTTCGAGCGCTGCCTTTACGTCCTTCCGGACGATTGCGCGGACGAGCACTTCTTGTTGTGGCGCAGTGGTGCGATTCCATCGCACGACCATGGTCGCGCTGAACCTGACAGTGGGCAAGTTGCTGTCCAGCCGCGCGGTGAACTGGAGCCGGTCGCGCCCGCCGGGACGGCTGCGCCACGACCTCACTGCCAACTTTTCGCCATTATCTCGGTGACGAGTTGACGGTGGACGTCGTCGGTGCCTTCCGATAGAAACGCCTTGGCCACCTCGTTGTCGTTGACGCTGGCGCGCAAAACCTCGGCGAGTACGGTCTTGGTCGGCTCGGGTGGCAACGCACCGGACGGTACCGCGGTCAACCACCGCCGGATCAACTTCGCGGTTTCCCGGCGCACAACGTTTGCTTCGAACAGGATTTCCCAGCCGGCGCGGACAGCGTCGAGCACCTCCGGTTTGTGTTCGGCCAGTTCGAGCAGCGCCAGCGAGGTCTCGCCGTCTTCGGGGTCGAGCAGATTCAGCATGGCACGGGCGCTCGCGTTCGGCGCTTCCTTACGCCACGCCAGTGCCGTGCGCAGGAGGGCCAGGCCCTGCTCGGCGGACGTGCAGAGGTTGCGCAGCGCTCGGCGGGCTGGGGCGTGGACGTCTTCCGATGCCGGTCCGTCCAACAGCCACTTCAGCCGCACCAGTGTTTCGTTGGGGTAATCGACGGCGAACCGGCCCGCGCACATTTCTGCGACGACCGCCGCTTCGTGTGTGGAGGTCGTCGTCGTGGTGCGCTTGTGGTAGTTGTAGGCCGCGTCCCGGGTTGTCCTCCGTATCTCGGTGCCAATGGGGCCGTCACCGGCCAGCCGGGTCAGCAGGGCGGCTGCCAGCCGCCGGTTCTCCATGTCCTTCTCAGCCCACTTGAGGAAGGTGGGGACGAGCTCGGCGCCTGGGTGCGTTTCGGCTAGCACAGCCAGCCGTTCGCCGATCGCAGGCAGATGTTCCTTGGCGACGCCGTCAGAGCCGGTGATCGTCTGAATCCAGGCAAGAAGCGCAGGTACGAGCTGCGGCCGTTGGCGCCACAGGTACGGTAGGACGGCGGTGCTGATCCCGCGGCGCGTGACGTCGAGAGATATTCGGTCCAAGGCAGCTTCGTTCGCGTGGCCTGTGATGGCGCGCAGCCTGGTCTCGAGATCGTCTTCGAGCAGGAGTTGTTCGACCGTCGGCTGCAGGCGATTCGCGCCTAGCAGCGTCATGGCTGTTTTCCAGACGACGTCCGGCGGGGCGCCGTCCACCACTGCGGCGGCGATGAATAACGCGACGTCGTCGGCCTTTCTGTTCTGGCCGTTGAACTTGGCCGTCAGGTACCCGCTCCAGCGCCGGAACTCGTCAGCGACGTTGGTGAGGACTTTGTCTTTGTCCTTGTCGCTCTCCGGTTCGGGCGCGTGCGCGATCGCCTGCGCGAGGCTCACCGCATCCCGTGGTGAGGAATCCGCAGTGAGCAGTGTGTCCAGTGGCTCGCGATCCATCCAGTCCGCACGTGTTTCGTGGTCGAGCAACTGCAGGTGCGCCTTGACCACGTCGGTAGGCGAAGGACGGGTCACCCGCGCGACTTGCTGGTGCAGCGAACTCGCGCACTGCCTACGGGCGTCGTCGGTCATCGTCACCACGAGGCGGATCTTCGCGCGTGCCTGGTCATCGACGAACGACCGCAAGTCCTCGCCGAAGTCTTCGGGCAGGGCCTCCACTGGTGTCTCGCCGAGATCGAGGAGGTACGTGCCCGGCAGCGCAGGGAGCATCCCGACATCGGGTTTCTCCCAGTCCTTACGCAACTCGCGTACACCCGCAGGGCTGAAGTCAGCGAGCTTGGTGTTCGAGTCGTGTTGTGAGAGCAGCCGCAGGGCCGTTGTGCGCTTGCCGACCCGGGGCGGACCGGTGATGATCACCAGACGCGATGCGTGCCAGGTCTTCACGACCTCGGCCCACTCGGTTGCCGCGATGGGCGCGTAGCAGGTTTCCGCCTGCTGCAATTCCGGCTGCAGGCCCTGGAAGCCGAGCGCTTTCCCGAGCAGGATCGTGAGGTCGCGGCCCGCCGCGTAAATGGAGCTGTGCGCGCCGCCGCTCGCGTTGACCATGGTGCCTGGCGCTTCTGGGAAGGCGGGCAGGTCCTCGTATGAGGCAGTCATCGCTGGACACCACCCTTGATGTTGGTATTCCGCCCAGACGCGATGACGATCGAGTTGTCCCCGGCGGTGGCGGACACGGACCTGGGCTTGGTGGCCTCCTCATCCTCGTCCGGCGCGAAGTCGGCAACGATCTGCTGTAGCTCTTCCGCGGCTTCGGGGTGGTCCTCGAGGAAGACCAGCAGGCGTCGCTGCCAACTCGTGGTGAGCCGCTCGGCGACGTTGTGCTGCTCGTCGTCGGAGGCCGCTTCGAGCTGTTTGCTCATCTCGTCGAGCCTGCGCTCTTCCACCGTCGGTTCCTCGGTGGAGTTCCCCCGGGTGAACAGCTGCACAAGGCGGTCGCGCAACGCCGTCGCCGCGCCAGTCAGGAAGCCTTTCACCACCACCTGAGCTGCTTGCTCGGTCAAGGCGCGCAAGTCGAAGTTCGGATCCACGCTTGCTTCCTCTCATCTCTGGACCGCGGTCGTGACGGACAGGAGGCAGGCGGTGATCGAGTAGATACATGGCGTCACACTAATGGGCGAATGGCGGAGGCTATCGCTGCCACCACGAGGCCGAGCGCGGCACCTGATGCTGGGGGCCTAGTCGTCGGGGTTGTCCAACTCCAGCGTCCAGATCCGGCTGGCGACGATCGCTGTCTTCAAGAGTCAGTTTGGCCCTACCTGCTGGTGGCCGTCTGCCGCGTTCAGCCTTGCGGAATCCGACGCTTCACTGGAGAGGACTTCGGATTCTGACAGGACCGGAGTACTGCCGCTGCACCCCGGCGGATTTAAGTGCCCTTCTTCAGGGAACCCGTCTCATCGGCCACCGCGATCCCGCGACGGTCACCGAGATTGTCCAGCACATAGGCGCGGACATCGTCACGAGCCGCGTCGACGTCCCACCGGTAGAAGTTCAGCAGCCGCTGCATGCCGTCCGGGGTCAGGTCACCAGTCTGCTCGGCCAGCGTCCACGAGTTCTTCCGCTCCGCACCTGAGAGCAACCCCATCACATACATCCGGGCACGGCGCCGCGAGTCCGCCTGCGCGAAACGCCCCGCCACCAGTGCGAACGCGTCGTCGAACCCAGCCCGCCACCGAGCGAGACGATCATCTACGACAGTCTACGACGCGGCCACCGCATCGTCTTCGAGATCCAACACACCTTGAAGTCGATCACGCGGTGGCCGTCTTCATGCTTCCGACACGCGGCCAGATCACACACTGCTGCTGTCGTATCAGCACCGGACGTCCCTCAGTGGGTGCGAACGAGGATGAACCCCTCATCGGCGAAAACTACCTCTCTTCTGCGGATCTCTATTGCGAGCAAGTACGAGTAGATTTCCTGAATCGAAAGCGTTGGGGTTCCGTCGCAGTGCAGTGCTCCGATACAGCACATGTGAGCTATTTCGCGCGCGTTGATTTTTGTCTTGGTGTCGACGTCTGATCTGAAGAAGCCGATGTTGATGGCGTCTATCAGTAATGATTTCAATAATGGCCACGGGGTGGATCCGTTCGTGCCGCTACGATTCTTGACAAGGATTCGGTGACTTGTCGTGTGATTCTCGCCCAAATTATCGATTATTCCGGCAAGTGTTGCTCGAGTTTTCGGAATTGGCTCGGAGAGCATTTGTGCCGCCGTCTCCTCGAATCCCTCGAGGAGCAATCCTGCTCGCAGTTCGTCTTCGACATTGACTGATTCGGAGAGTTGGAAGGCGCGCTTCAGCAGGGTGGTATTCTGCTTGCTTGCGAGTTCGTACTCGGCTTCATACAACTCAGGGTATCTGACAATTCGGTCCGCGACGTCAGTCGTGTCGCACTCGATCTGAACGCGAATCATCTCTTTTGTGATTAGGATAACGTCGAAATCGGAGTTTGTCGGAGTTGCTTCGGTCCGACCTTTTTCATTGGTGCTGTAAAGGGCATTGAGTACCGCCCTGTCGCCCGGTGACCCCAGGGCGAGGTCGAACCGATGGCGGTCCAGTTGCCGGCCGGTCGGTATGTGGTACTGCCAGCCGTCGTTAAGTGCGTTGGTTGCCCACTTGGCGAACTCGGTGCAGTCATTGGATGTTATTCCGGATATCGGCAGGTTGGCGAACCCGACGGGAAACACTCTTTCTGTCCAGTGGTCTGGCGGTTGAGTATCTGTGCTGTCCAGGTATGCCTGATACTGCAGGCACGTGACGGGGCGTGTTGACAGTAGTGCTCCGTCGTCGATCGATATTGCGTCCCGAAAGGTCGCTTCGATGCTGGCCAAGGCAAGGGATCGGCGAGCATCAGGGTCGCTGCGCATCTCTTGGGAATCAAGGAGCGCGAAGACGCGCTCTCGAACTTCGGGACGTACTTCGCGGGCTTCGCTCAAGCAGTCCATGGCCAGGATAATGCCATTCGAGTCCAATTTTGACAGCTTGGCTATACTGTCAAGTACCGGTGTTGCATCGGCTTGGGCCGAGTAGAGCCGAATAACCTCGCTCCACCACGGGTCGGCCAGGGAATTGCACATGTCTACGAGGAGCCCACCATTTCCGGAACTTGTGGGATTCTCCTTGACTTGCACTGCAGCGAGATATTCCTGGAAAGTCTGGTGGCAGAACGAATATACGCCTGATTCGCGTTCGATAACCAGGCCACTCGCTTCCTCGATTTGCTGCAGAAATCGAGTCACGGACGGATCCGCCGAGACTCGGGATACGACATCGCCGATGAGATCTTCCGCAGTCGCGAGCGATACGTCTCGGGTGTGCTCGTTCATCATCTGATAGGCGAGTTCTTGCAGGACGATCTGCCGCTTGGGGCCGTCGAGGCCGGAATCGACCCCGCGTGCCTTGTGGCGCTTTCCCAGGAAGACTTCGCAGACTTCTCGGTACAGTTCGACGCGAGACCCTGGCAGGGCACCGCGATACTCGTGGACGTTTGCCACCATGGTGAGCAGCAGCGGGTTTGTTGTCAGTTCCCTGAGGGCGGGTTTGCGCTTGAGTCTGACAAGGAGATCTTCCGCTCCCTGTCTTGCTATTTCTCGCACGACGTTGTCCTCGTGGCCGTGTCGTCGTATGCAGGTCGCGAGGTACCAGCGCTTGAGAAACTGCTCTAATTGCAGTCCGGTGAATGGTTCGACTTGCAATACGATCGCAAAAGGAAGCGGGTTCTCCTTGTAGCCAAAGGGGCGACTGCTCACCAGAATGACGATCTTCGGATACTTTATTCGCTGATGCTCGACCCAGTCTATTACTGCCCGACGGGCTATGGCACTGCCCAGTTCGTCAAGTCCGTCGAGTATCAAGCAAATTTCACCTTGATGGAGCGCGTTTTCCAGCCAATTTGGTGGTTCGGATATCGGGATGGATGAGAATGTGGTGCGGATAAGTGTTGGTAGGTCGGGCTTGTTTCCGCTGAATTCCTTTTTCAGGTCGCGGAGTTCTAAGACTACCGGGTACTTCGGGAGCCGATCCTTCGATCTTTTGCGTGAGGCCAGGCTTTGTGCCACATGTTTTAGTAGGGTTGTTTTTCCGCTGCCAGGTGGTCCCACGATGGCAAGAGGAACCTTCTCTTCGTTGGCCCGATGAACCCAGGTCCATATGTCTGACGCCTGAGCTGAGTTCTCGGCTGGATGTTGGACGGGGTTGATTCGCATGGAATGAGTGGTGCTCGAATTGAGCTTGAGGTCGACAAAAACCTGCTTGAGGGTGAAGGAGTAGTCGCCGACGGTGCTGAGGCCGCGGGTGTCCATGAATGAATGTGTGGATGAAGCATGTTCGCGAAGTCCTCGTGCGAACTTCGACGTGCGCCGCTGAATGAAGTCGTCAATCTGTTCCGCAACGCGGGCGACCCATCGCTTTTGCAGGTCTTGATACACCGCTCCGAAGAATCCCAGTGTGAGGAGCAGGATTTCGTACATCAAGATGAAGATGATTGTCGCGAGACGGTTGGTGTCCGAGCCGAGAGCCAAAGTCATGATCGGCGGTGCGACTGCGGCGAGTCCGATGAACACCGCCCTGGCTCGCTTGGGAGCCTCGTTGTTTGTCACGCTTCCACCCTCTGGTTCGTCCCGTCGTTCTGCGGTCTCTTCCCCGGCGTGCTGTGATCAGCTTCGTTCTAATGGGCAATCATGTTGCTGAAGAGCTTGAAACTTTAGCAAGAAGTGCCCGACTTGAGATTGTGGTCGTGAAGTTGTGTAGACCTGCTTGAGATGTCCTGAAGCCTCGTCGGCGAACTCTTCCCAATCGTCAGGCGAGTACGACATAATGCGCGCAACCGGGGACCGGAGGCCCGTCCAAGGCCGCCGATGGAGTCGAGTCGGCAGGCGTGGGCATGTCGCTGATGACGACGCGCTGATCGACCTGCTGTTCACCCGTGGTCACGCTGTGCTTGCCCTCCGCCCCAGTTGACTGCTGATCATAATGTCGCTTCAAGGGCCGCGCATGTAACAGAGAGCTTGCAAGCAAAGTCAACGGAACTCGTAGCCATGGCGTTGGTGCCCTTCGTAATCCGACGCTATCGAGCCAGATGCCTGACTGTTAGTCGTATCGGTTGTGGAGACAATCCCGAGCTTCTCCCGGGCGACGGTGAACCTGCAATGGTGCTCGAAGACCACCTGTCCTGGGGGCTTGACCTGCGCATATTCGGCATCCTTAGGTCAAGTGGGTTACCGTCGAACTGTGAACGGCGCGCACGTGGACACCGGTGCGCGGGGCGACGGGAGCTCGCGATGGCACGGAAGGCGGTGCACGGCCTGTGGGGTTCCAGAAGTCGGTTCATGCATCAGACCTGCGGCGACAGGCGCGTTCGACGGGTAGGGCATGATCGTCGGCCATGTCGTTGCGTCTGCTCTATCTGATCTTCTCTCGACTGGTGGGCCTGGTGGTGTTGCTCGGCCGTTCGTCAGCGTCGAAGAATGTCGAGTTGCTGGTATTGCGCCATGAGGTCGCCGTGCTGCGCAGAGGCAGCCCGAAACCTCGTCTGGACTGGGCTGACCGGGCTGTGTTCGCCGCGTTGGTCCGCCTGCTGCCCAGGGCGCTGCGGACACACCGGTTGGTCACCCCGGGCACGATCCAGCGCTGGCACCGGCGGCTGGTAGCCGCGAAGTGGACCTATCCACACCGGGTCGGCCGGCCACCAGTCGACGACGCGATCGCCAGGCTGATCGAACGGATGGCCACAGAGAACCACAGCTGGGGCTACAAGAGGCTTCAGGGTGAGCTGCTCAAGCTCGGACACCGGGTCGGTGCCTCGACCATCCGGCGGATCCTGAAGCGGGCACACATACCTCCCGCGACCGTTCGGCACACCGACACCACCTGGCGGCAGTTCCTGCGCACGCAGGCCTCGACGATGCTGGCGTGCGACTTCTTCCACATCGACTGCGCGCTCACCCTCCGGAGGATCTACGTGTTCTTCGTGCTGGAGGTCGGCAGCCGCTACGTCCACATCCTGGGCACGACCACGAATCCGGACGGCCGGTGGACTACTCAGCAGATCCGCAATCTCATGCTGGATCTTGGTGATCGCATCGACGAGTTCAGGTTCCTCATCCGTGATCGGGCTGGCCAGTTCTCGGCCTCGTTCGACGCCGTTCTGGCCGACGTCGGCATGGAGGCGGTAAGGATTCCTCCGCGTTGCCCGCGGGCGAACTGCTACGCCGAACGGTTCGTGCTCACGGCCAGAACCGAGCTCACCGACCGTATGTTGATCGTGGGCGAGCGGCATCTGCGCGCCGTGCTCGCCGAGTACGTCCGACGTTACAACGGTCGACGGCCGCACCGGGCACGCGAGCTTCGCCCACCACAGCCGACCCACCCCGTGGCGGACCTCAACTCTCAGCGGATCAGGCGACAGCGGCTTCTCGGAGGCCTGATCAACGAGTACGAACGGGCGGCGTAAACCTACTGGTCAGAGCCGTCGGCAGACTTGTGGAACCCCGCAGGATCTCCGAGCGCTTCCGGCTGCCCGCCCCCGATGTCCCCTCGCTGAACGTGCCGCCTGAGGCGTCTCTGCACGACGTCGAAACGATCGCCCTGCGGGTCCGCGGCCAGTGGGACCTCGACCAGCGGCCGATCCCGAACATGGTGCACCTGCTCGAAGCCCGCGGTGTCCGCGTGTTCTCCCTGGTCCAGGAGGTCCGCGACGTCGACGCCTTCTCCTTCTACATGGAGAACGAGCCGTTCGTCTTCATCGACACCGGCAAAACCGCCGAACGGCAGCGGTTCGACGCGGCCCACGAACTCGGCCACCTCGTCATGCACCAGGGACCCGAGCGTGTGCAGAGCCGGGAAGCCGAACGCCAGGCCGACCGCTTCGCCGCCGCCTTCCTCATGCCCCGAGCCGACGTTCTCGCGCACCACCTGCGCAACGCCAGTCCCGACCAGCTCATCGACGCCAGCCGCCGTTGGCGGGTGTCAGCCATGGCTCTCGCTCACCGGCTCGGGGAACTCGGCCAGCTGACCGAATGGGGCTACCGCAGCGTCTGTGTCGAGCTGGCCAAACGCGGCTACCGCCGCAGTGAACCCGGCAGCCAGCTCGTTCCCGAGTCATCGCAGATTCTTGAGAAGGTCTTCGCGCACCTGCGCGCGAACGGCTCAGGTGTCAAAGCGATCATCGACAGCACCAAACTCACCTCCGAAGAGTTCAACCGGCACGTCTTCGGCCTAGCGAAAACGGTCAGCCTGGGAGGCTCGGAAGGCTTGGTCGTGACTGCACGACCGAACCGCAGTCACCTGCAGCTGGTAGATGGCTAGCTGCGTTTCCGTCGCGAATCACACTGTCACCAACGCAAGTAGTCCAGCGACCTGACCCCGGACGACGTCGACGAGCTCCTCGATCCGCTCTGCCTTCCGACGAGGGCCAGTGAAGCTGAGCCAAAGTGTTTGGAAACGAGCGTGAGAGTCAGAAGAGCAGGGGGCAAGCCCAACGGGCGAGCCCCGAGGCGGGCAGTTGGAGCCGGTCCAGAACGCAGCTGCCGATCCCTGCCGCTGCGCGTCGTTTACGAGTTCGAGTTCCCCGACCAGGTCAGGCTGACAAGCGTGGCAGGCCTGGTGTCGATCTCGCCGATCTTGACCCTGCCGCGGTAGATTCGGTGGGCGTGGAAAGTGTCGTCTCGCCGTCATGACCGAGTGGAGACGAGCTGAGCCAGACCTCGTCGCCGAGGTCGATGCCGCGCGCGAGTGGGAACGTGGGGCAACTTGCCTTGTCCACGCATCCCAACGTCCGCCGCACCGGAAGCAGTGTCCACTCAGCACACCGACCGGGTGATCCCGGCGAAGACGACGCGGACGGCGGGGGAGGTGGAAGCGGCCGGCTCCCTTTGTGCGTGCACACCGGGGAACCGGCCACAGCGGGCCGCCCACGACAAATCGTTGATGGTCCTGCTGTCGTGGGCGGCCAGGGCAGTGCTCTAAATGGGCCGTACGTTTTCTGCCTGCGGCCCCTTCTGCCCTTGGGGCATAGTGAACTCCACCCTCCGGTTTTCCTCCAGCGACCTGTAACCGCCCGCGTCGATGGCGCTGTAGTGGACGAACACGTCCGCACTACCGTCGTCGTCCAGTGCGATGAAGCCGAACCCCTTCTCGGCGTCGAACCACTTGACTGTGCCTATCGCTTCCATTCGCTCAACGACTGTGTACGAACGAGGAACAACCACATCCCGTGGCCGACGCCGCTGCCGCGGTCAAGACGCCTGCCCCCGGTACCGCTGCGGCCACGGCCACTGCAGTCATGATCCGCATCACTGTTCGCATGAGACCCAACTCCGTGGGATCGATCTGTGCGTTCTGGACACGGTTGGATTGCCTGTTCCGTAACTAGTGCCTGCGACGCGGCGCCGTCATCGGCGCCGAACGCACGGCCTGCCACGACGCCTGGCACGCCGAGATCGGCGATTGAACCGGCGGCCCGCTGGCAACTGGGCCGACCCTTGCCTCTGGAGAGAACGGGTGTTCAGTCGTCGTCGTCGGCGTCACAAAACCACTCGACGTAGTTGCACATGGCCTCGAAATCGTCGTCGGAGCAAGTACCGTTGTTGGAGCATTCCTCGCCGGAGAAGTCCTCTTCATCTGCTTCGCCCGGTTGAAAATTCTGCACGTACAATTCGTACTCGTACTTCTGATACTCTCCATAATCTCGCAGATAGCCTTCGCAGCGGTAACCGGACCACCGGTCCTCGTCCCGGTCAGTGCCGCCATCGCCTGCCTTGCCCGCACTATGACACTGGGCCTCGGTGTCATACGAACCTATATGGGTGTCGCGGTAGGCCATAGCAGTGCCGCTCGCGCTCACCATCGTCAACAGCACACCGGCGGCCACAGCCGCAATACGACGAGTGTTCATGTTCTGCTCCTTCCAGTGCTGACCAGCCGGGTTCCTGACGCGTCCCGTCGACCCGAATTGGTTACATCTCTCAGGTACCCATCGCGCTGGTGACGATTCGCTCAGACCGACGCTTCACGCCTGGACCACCCGAAAGTGAGAGGCGGACACAATGTTTTTCCGACGTGAAAAGGGAGCAGTGGCGGCGCTGTCGCCGAGGGCCCAGATCCCGTACTCGCTGCGTGTGAGAAACACCAGATGGTAGACGGGTTGGTGATGAAGCTGGCGTCACACCGGAACCACGACGTGCTTCATTCCCGTAGCTGCCCTAGTCGGCGCGCGTACTCGGTGACCACGGCCTCGGCGGCGGACTCCCAATCCCCGCGCTGGGATGTCTTGTGAGCGTCCAGCGCGACTCGACGCCACCACGGCCCGCCACACACTGCGTCCATCATGGGCACAGCGGCGTGATCGCGTAGATCCTTATTGATCACCCCGGCCGCGCGGCGGGTGAAATCCGCGCTGAAGTTCAGCAGTACTTCTGTCGGGGGCCACCGGGAGCCACGTGCTCGTCGGAGCAGTTTGTGGAGCTCGGCGGAAGGGGAGGATGGCGTCGCACGGATCGAGGAACAAGAACAGCGGGGCGCTCTCGGCGCGAGCGAGAATCTCCGTTAAGTGATCCTGCACCTGGCCATGGAACGTAGCCACAGACAACCCAGTCTGCCGGTACTCAGCGGCTACCGAATGAATCACCGAACACTTGCGCGATCGAGCACCGATCGGCGGTCAGGCTTCTCGGCGCCCACGACCGAAAACTGGGACGTGGTGTTCGAGAGTGAGCATGGATCCGTGAGTCCAGAGGGCTATCCCTGACACGCAGCGCGGACGACATCGCCACCCTGGCCGACGCATACACGGGCGGGCTACCCTTGCACGCGCGGGGATGGCCCCGGCAACCAGGGCGTGATCGACGGCCTCGCCGCATCCGCGCCGCGTACGCGGGGATGCCCCGTACCGCTGCATGGTCATCGGGATCTTGGGCGGGTCTGCCCCGCGTATGTGGGGATCGCTAGACGGACGAACGGTGCGCCACCCGCCCCGTTCGTCCTGCGTACGCGGGATCGTTCTCATCTGAAACCTCTTCAGCGTGGGTTGATCATGTCCGCCCTGCGGGTGTGGAATTGCCCGGCTCGTCAAGTCGGCCGAGGAGAGCAAGTGGCGGCGGACCGACCCAGAGGCGCAGTTTCGTGAGCGGGTGCAGCAGTTCGAGTCGCGGGCGGCGAAGGCCCGTGCGGCGGGCGACGGCGGCGCGCGAAGAAGGCGGACGAGTAGGCCACGCAGTGGCGTGAGTGGCTGAAGCGGCCATCGCGGACGAGTGAGCGCGACGTCCATATTGAGGGGTATGGCGATGCCGTCGCGGCCAGGTCGGCAAACGCTCGGCCCGAAGGCTGCTTTTCCTGAGCGTATCGAAGCGGGTTCGAACCCGACCGCTCTCTTCCGAGACCGGAATCGCCAGGCCCGTCGCAGGGGGGCACGTCGTCTCCGATTGGGCTCCGTTGCCGACGTAGAGCCCGACATGGGTCGGCACGGGATGGCACTCGTCCCCCGGCGAAGGTTGGTGTTGACCTGCACAAACTGGCAGTATGTGACACTGAACGTCACTAGGCGGCATGGCTGAGCCGCTGACTTTTAATCCGTAGGTGCTGAGTTCAAGCTTGGAGTTCCTCGCAACATCAACATTCCTACGGGCTGCGCCGGTGACCAAGTTTCGGGCGGCCAGCTCGGGGTGCATGTTCGAGCCGACGTCGAACTAGGGGAGCTGGGAACCGTTACGGTGGCGGTGTCGATCTTGCTGAGCGACGGCGAAGATCATCTACAAGCACGCATGCCGACAGCTCGGGCGCGTCTCGGGCTCGGATCAGACCACAATGGACAATAAGGAAGTGGAAGAAACGCGTCCACATAACACAAAACCCCACGTCATCGAACCGAAAACGTGGGGCCTGAATGTGCGCCATCAGGGACTCGAACCCCGAACCCGCTGGTTAAGAGCCAGCTGCTCTGCCAATTGAGCTAATGGCGCCTGCTTGTTCCGCCGCTTTGGTGTTCCCCTCGGCGACGTGGAAAACATTAACACAGGGTTGCTGGAGCCCGTTTCAGGGGGGTCCCCTTGCGACGGACCGGGACGTATTCGGCCATCCGGCCGCGAGCGTTGCGGCCGGTCAGGCAGACTATAGCCAGACGTTGGGGTTGGTACCACGCGAAACGGGCGGTGTGCATGAGGGTCTGGGGAGCGACGGGGCGGTCGCGGGTGGCTGTGTTGGCTTTGGTAACCGGGTTCACACTGGCTGCCTGCAGCAGTACACCGTCGGGTGAATCGCCGTCGCCGGGTGCTACTCCCGGTGATTCGCAGCAGGGCGGAGCCCCGGCGCCGGCGCCGAAACCCGCCGTGGTGACGCTGACCCCGGCGCAGGGCGCGGCGAACGTGGCGCCCGGTGAGCCGGTCACGGTCGCCGTCGCCGACGGCAAGGTGGGCGAGGTCAAACTGACGGGCGCCGACGGCAAGGTCGTCGCGGGCAAGCCGAAGGAAGACGGTTCGGGCTGGGAGTCGGCGGAGCCGCTCGGCTACAGCAAGACCTACACCGTCACCGTGGCCGCGACCGGGACCGACGGCAAGCCGGTCACCTCCACCTCGACGTTCTCCACGGCCAAGCCGGGACGTCAGATCGGTGTCTCGATCAACCTGGTCGAAGGGGAGACGGTCGGCGTCGGGCTGCCATTGATCTTCACCTTCACCGGCAACGTGCCGGACAAGGCGGCGACCGAGAAGGCGTTGAAGATCGTCACCGAGCCGCAGGCCGAGGGCGCGTTCCACTGGTTCGGCGAGAAGACCGTGATGTGGCGGCCCAAGGAGTACTTCAAGCCGGGTACGAAGATCTCGGTCAACGCGGCGATCTACGGCAAGAACCTCGGCAACAACACCTTCGGCCGCGAGGACAAGCCTGCCAAGGTGGTCGTCGGCGACAAGCTGGTGGCGACCGCGGACGGCGGCACTCATCAGATGAAGGTCGTGGTGAATGACCAAGAGGTCAAGCAGATGCCGATCTCGATGGGCAAGCCGTCGAGCAGCACCCCGGCTGGGACCTACACGGTGATGAGCGAGCACACCGGGTACACGATGGACTCGAGCACTTACGGCGTCCCAACGGACAGCAAGGCCGGTTACCGGACGTTCGTGAAGTACGCGGTGCGGATGTCGAACAGCGGCATCTTCTACCACTCGGCGCCGTGGTCGGTCGGTTCGCAGGGCAAGCGGAACGTGAGCCACGGCTGCATCAACCTGTCGACCGAGAACGCGCAGTGGCTGATGGAGACTTCGAAGAAGGGTGACATCATCACCGTCACCAACTCGGGCCCGCAGGTGCTGGAACCGACCGACGGCTGGTCGGTGTGGCAGATGTCCTGGGACGACTGGAAGACCGGCGGCGACCGGAACTGACCCGATGCGTTGAGGGTCCTGTCAGGACGGATCAGTCCCGACAGGACCCTCAACGCTTTCCAGGGCAGACTCCGGCCGGCACGACCCCTCTCACAGCACCGACCGGATGGGGATCCGGGGGCTCGGCCCCCGGAAAAGGCGAAACCCCAGCCTGGTGGAGGGCCCGCCAAGGCCCGACCAAACTGGGGTAACGGGGTGAGCGACGGGTTTCGAACCCGCGACCTCCTGGACCACAACCAGGTGCTCTACCAGCTGAGCTACGCCCACCATCGCCGGGCTCGGGAAGCTTCCCCATCACCTCGGCCGCACTATATTAGCGTGCCTGTTTCCGGGGCTCGCAACGGGTTACCGTTCGTGGCGTTCCTGCACTTCAGCGGCCGCCGCCTTGGCCTGTTCGGTGCTCGGGCCGGGCTGCGGGACGAAGGCGGCGCGACGGTAGTAGTCGAGCTCCCAGATGGATTCCTTGATGTCGGCGAGCGCGCGGTGCGCGAGCCCCTTCTCGGGCTTGGCGTAGTAGATCCGCGGGTACCAGCGCCGGACGAGTTCCTTCACCGAGGAGACGTCGACCATGCGGTAGTGCAGGTGCGCGTCGAGAAGTGGCATGTCGCGGGTGATGAAGCCGCGGTCGGTGGCGATGGAGTTGCCGGCGAGCGGAGCGATGTTGGCCTCGGGCACGTGCGTGCGGATGTACTCGAGGACGCGCTGCTCGGCTTCTTCCATGGTGACCGTGGAGTGCCGGACCTCTTCGGTGAGGCCGGAGCGGGCGTGCATCTCGCGGACGACCTCCGGCATGCCGTCGAGGGCTTCGTCGTCGGCGTGGATGACGATGTCGACGCCTTCGCCGAGGACGTTGAGCTCGGCGTCGGTCACCAGCGCGGCTATTTCGATCAACGCGTCCTTGCCGAGGTCGAGCCCCGTCATCTCGCAGTCGATCCAGACTAGGCGGTCGTTCACCCCGAAACCCTAACCCGACCCGCGGATTCATGACGCGCGACGTGCGGGTTCGGCGCGTTGCTGGCAGCGTGTGCGTCCTCAGGTGAGTCATGTCACAGACCAGGGGAGCGACAGTGACCGAACAGGGTCCAGCCCAGGAGATCGCGCAGGGGTACGTCAGCGAGGGTCCGGCGGTCGAACTCGGCGCCGTCATGATCGACGGCGAGGTCCACGCCGGCGCCGCGGTCCGGCTGCCGCTGGCGACGTTGAACCGGCACGGGCTGGTCGCCGGCGCGACCGGTACCGGCAAGACGAAGACCTTGCAGCTGGTCGCCGAGCAGTTGTCGGCCGCGGGCGTGCCGGTGGTGCTGGCGGACGTGAAGGGCGACCTGTCGGGGCTCGCCGCGCAGGGTGAGAGCAACGACAAGATCGCCAAACGCGCGGAGGAACTGGGTGATTCCTGGGCGCCCGCCGCGTTTCCCGTGCGGTTCCTGTCGCTGGGTGCCGGCGGCAAGGGGTCACCGATCCGGGCGACGATCACGAGTTTCGGCCCGATCCTGCTGTCGAAAGTGCTGGGGCTCAACGAAACCCAGGAGTCGACGCTTGGGCTGATCTTCCACTGGGCCGATCAGCGCGGCTTGGCGTTGCTGGACACGAAGGATCTCCGCTCGGTCATCACGCACCTCACGAGTGACGAGGGCAAGGAGGACCTCAAGGGCATCGGTGGCGTCTCGGCCGCGACGGCCGGGGTGATCCTCCGTGCGCTGTCCAATCTGGAGGCTCAGGGCGGCGAAGACTTCTTCGGTGAGCCCGAACTGGACGTCCACGACCTGATGCGCGAGGTCGACGGCAAGGCGATGGTGACCTTGCTGGAGCTGGACAACCTCCAGTCGAAGCCCGCTTTGTTCTCGACGTTCCTCATGTGGCTGCTGGCCGAGTTGTTCGAAGAGCTACCGGAAGAGGGTGACCTCGACAAGCCGAAGTTGGTGTTCTTCTTCGACGAGGCGCACCTGCTGTTCAACGACGCGTCGAAGGCGTTCCTGGACCGCATCGAGCAGACCGTGAAGCTGATCCGGTCGAAGGGTGTCGGCGTGTTCTTCTGCACGCAGCTCCCGACGGACATCCCGAACAACGTCCTGTCCCAGCTGGGCGCGCGGGTGCAGCACGCGTTGCGCGCGTTCACGCCCGAGGATCAGGCGGCGCTGACGAAGACGGTCAAGACGTACCCGAAGACGAAGCACTACGAACTGGACTCGGCGCTGACGTCGCTCGGTATTGGCGAAGCGATCGTCACCGTGCTTTCCGAGCGGGGAGCGCCGACACCGGTCGCGTGGACCCGCCTGCGCGCACCGCGTTCGAAGATGGGGTCCATCGGTGCCGAGGCCATCGCCGCGGCCACGACGTCTTCGGATCTGCACGCGAAGTACGCCGAGACGATCGACCGCGAGTCGGCCTACGAGAAGCTCGCCGCGAAGATGGCCGCGCCGCCCGCAGGTGAGGCTCCGCCCCCGGCGCCGAAACCGGAGAAGGACGGGCCGGGCATGGTCGAACAGGCGATGAAGAATCCGGCGGTGAAGTCGTTCTTTCGCTCGGCGGCGAGCGCACTCGGGCGGGAGATCACGCGCGGCCTGTTCGGGAATCGGAGGCGCTGAGAAATACCTGACGCGTTCTGTCAGGTATTTCCGGCAGGCTCGGCGACATGACCAACACCGCGACAGCGTCGTTCACCGTGGACGGCTGGGAGCCGCAAGCCACCGAGAAGCCCGAAGACACCGAGTTCTCGCGGGTGCTGCTGACCAAGACGTTCACCGGTGACGTCGAGGGGACCAGCGCCGTGGAGATGCTGACTGCGGTGAACGGGACGGCGTCGGCGTACGTCGCCTTCGAGCGGCTGGCCGTCACTGTCGACGGGCGCAAGGGTGGCTTCGTCCTGCATCACTCGGCGGGGGAGAACGGCCACGACCTGTTCGTCCTGCCGGGCTCCGGTCACGGTGAACTGGCCGGCATCACCGGAACGGCGGAGATCGTCAAGGACGACGAGGGCAACCACACCTTCACCCTCACCTACGACCGCTGAAAGTCCGTGAAGGCCTCCTTGAGGGACCCAGAGTCCCTCAAGGAGGCCTTCACGGACAGTGCCTGCTGGGCCGCCCCCTGACAGCGGTCCAGACGGCCGGCTCAGCCGACGATCTGCTCGACGATCTTCTTGGCGTCGTTGATGGGGATCGCGAAGCCGATGCCGATGCTGCCGGTCGAGGTCGGGTTGTACAGCGCCGAGTTGATGCCGATGACGTTCCCCTGCGCGTCCACCAGAGCCCCGCCCGAGTTGCCCTGGTTGATCGGGGCGTCGGTCTGGATCGCGGTGTAGCTCGGCCTGGCTTCGTTCGTGGTCCTGCTGTAAGGCGAGCGCCGCTCCTGGCCACTGCTCAACTCGTCGAGCTCGCGGTTCAGCGCGCTGACGATCCCGGTGGTCACGGTGTTCTGCAGCCCGCCGGGCGAGCCGATCGCGACGACCTGGCGGCCGACGGCGAGCTTGCTCGAATCGCCGAGCGAAGCCGGGGTCAGGCCGCTCGCGCCCTTCGCCTGGATCACGGCGATGTCGGCCTTCGTGTCGGCGCCGACCACACTCGCCGGGTACTGCTTGCCGTCCGACAGCGTGACGATCACGTCGCCCTGGGCGTCGGCGACCACGTGGGCGTTGGTGACGATGCGCCCGTCCGCCGTCAGGATGACGCCGGAGCCGACGGCCTCACCCTGCGCGGTGGTCACGTTCACCTGGACGACGCTCGGCGTCACCTTCGCGGCGACCCCGCTGACGTCACCCGAAGTGTTGTTCCCGACCGGTTGCCCGCTGGCGACCGCGGACGAACCCGTGCCCGACGTCGACGACGTGGAGCCGAACCCCACGATCGCCGCTCCACCGACCCCGCCGAAGAGTGCGGCGGCGAGCGCCGTCGCGCTGACGAGGATGGCGACCCTGCCCCCCTTCTTGCGAGGCGCCGGAGCCGGAGGAGGCTGCGGGGTGAAGAGCGGATTCGGCGCGGCCTGCCAAGAGGGGTAACCGGGGTACTGCTGCTGGTGCGGCGGCTGGGGCCCACCGGTGGAGGCGGGGCCGGGCCGACTCTCGTTCTCGGTCATGGCACAAGATTGGCGCCCGTACTTGTGAGCCGCCTGTGGAAAACCCCTGGGCTTTCCTGAGAAGAATCTCCTGAGACTCCGCCCATGCGCTCTCGGCGGGAAAGAGCACTTCGAGCACTCAGTCGAAGAACGCCGGGACGTCCAACGCTCCGCCCGAAGCCTCGAACTCCTCGTGCACCGCCGCGCGGAGTTTCGTGTCGGCCAGGTAGTCGACGGCGGTCAGCGCCAGTCCCAGCGCGCCGTCGACGACCGCGCGATCGCCGTCCGGCGAACCGGCCGCGGCCGCGAACTCCTTGGTGTGCAAGGCGGTCGTCGGTCCGGCGATGGCGATCATCGGGTGGATCGCGGGCATCCGGTAGGAGAGGTTGCCGAGATCGGTCGAGCCGGTGAGGAATTCCGGCACGATCCCCAGCGGCAGCGGTTTGCGGCCGGCGTCGACCTGATGCACCGACCAGCGTCCGGCGAGGGTGGTGTTGAACCGGATCGGCAGATACGCGGGCTGCGCGTCCCACTTCAGTTCGACTCCGCAGCCGGTCATCTCCGCCGCGCCGCGCGCGATCGCCGAAACCCGCTCGGCGAGGTCGCGCAGCGTGTCCGGTTGCGCGGACCGGAGGTAGAACAGCAATGCCGCGCGTTCGGGCACGACGTTCGGCCGCGCGCCACCGTCGGTGAAGACGCCGTGGACGCGATCGCTGGAGGGCAGATGCTGCCGAAGAGCCGCGACGCCCTGGTACGCGGCGACGGCGGCGTCGAGCGCGTTGCGTCCCATGAACGGCTGGGCCGAGGCGTGCGCGCCGACCCCGTGGAACACCATTTCCAGCTGACGTCTGCCGAGGAACGGGTGCATGGCGATGTCGTGGCTGAACGGGTGCAGCATGACCACGGCGTCGACGTCGTCGAAAACGCCCGCGCGGGCCATCGTCTCCTTGCCGCCACCGCCTTCCTCCGCCGGCGTGCCGATCAGCGAGATCCGGCCGCCCAGCCGTTCGGCGACCGCCGCCGCGCCGAGGAAACCGCCCGCACCCGCGGTGCAGATGACGTTGTGCCCGCACCCGTGGCCGAGCCCGGGGAGGGCGTCGTACTCGGAGAGGACGGCGATGTGCGGGCCGCTGCCGGGAGTGGTCGCGACCAAGGCGGTGTCCAGTCCGCCCGCGCCGATCGTCACCTGGTGGCCGTGCCGCTCGAGCAGGTCCCCGAGCGCCCGGACCGAGCGGTGCTCGGCGAAACCCTCTTCGGGATGAGCGTGCAGGTCCTGGCTCAGCTCCACCAGTTCCGCCGTCAGCCCGCGGATCTCGGCGCTGACGGCGTCTCGTGTGGCGGCGTCCGCGCCGTCATGGGGCGAGCCGAGGGGCTCGGCCGCGGCGACGGCGTCCGCGGTCGCCTCGACCAGCGAACGGAGGTAGCCGTCGTCGGGGGGAATCGGCGAAGCGTGCTCAGAGCGGATCATTTCCGGATGTTAACTCCTAGCTCCGCCGTGACGATCTGCGTGACACCGGAGTACCGCTCGTCGACGTGGTCGAAGCCGCGCCGGAGCAGTTTCGCCGCGATCTCGCCGCGGTCGAACATCCGCTGTCCGCTCAGCCTGCCGAGGACGGTGTCCGCCAGCCGCATCGGCTGATCGCTGTGCCGGGCACTCGTCAGCATCACCAGTGAGCCGCCGGGTTTCAGCACACGGGCGAACGAATCCAGCGCCGCGTCCGGATCGGCGAACATGTGCAGAGCGGCGAAGCAGCAGACGGCGTCCACAGTGGAATCACCTAGCGGCAGGTCGACGGCGTCGGCGCGAAGGTAGGTCACCGAGGGCGGATTCGGAGCGGAGAGCGCCTTTTCCAGCATGGTGACCGAACCGTCGAGTCCGATGGACAACCCGTCCGGGCCCACCGCTTCACCGAAGGCACGCGTGAACCGGCCGGTGCCGCAGGCGACGTCCAACGCGACCTGGCCGGGGCGCAGGCCGAGCGCTTCGATCGCGATACGGATCTCGTCCGCCATGGTCGGGCCGTTCAGTCCTTTCGCGACCCTGCCCAGCGTCGGGCGCCAGTACCGCTCGTAGATCATCGGCACGGCGGAGGTGCGCATCAGCCGCTGCGCGAGTCCGGTCGGCGGCCCCGCCTGCGGGATTTCCCCCAGCAGGTCAAGGAAACTTTTCGATGCGGCGGTGGGCGTGACGCCCGGCCGCAGCAGGCTCTCGAGGCGTTCGCGATGGTCCGGCACGGCTGCTCCCTTCACGGTCCCACCGGAGAATCTGCCATGACCGGCCCGTTCGCGACATCCCCGCCGCCGCGACCCGAAACTGTCGGTGGCCATCTCTAACGTCGGAGGGAGTCGCCGTTCCCAGCCGAAGGAGCCCGAAATGACCGGCTCGATCCTGCAGCACACCGCCACGACCACGCTTCGCATCCCGGTGCGCGGCCCGTTCGACCTCGACAAGTCCATCCGGTTCCTGACCGACTTCCCGCCCGCGTGCCGCGCGGACGCCGCCGCCGAAACCGGCACCCTGCGCTTCGCCTTTCCCGCCGAAGCGGGCTGGGAGCACGTCGGTGCGGCCGTCAGACAGAGATCGCCCGGCTCGATCGAGGTGGAGGTCTTCGCCGAGGAAGGGCTCGCCGTCGAGGTCGGCGCCCAGGTGCGCCGGATCCTTTCGGTGGACGTCGACGGCGTCGGCTTCGCCAAGATCGGCGCCGCGGATCCCGTGGTGCGCCGCCTGCAGCAGACCTTCCCCGGGCTGCGGCCCGTGCTGTTCCATTCGCCCTACGAAGCGGCCTGCTGGGCGATCCTGAGTCACCGGGCGCGGATGGCGCAGGCCGCCACGGCGAAACGACGGCTCGCCGAGGAGTTCGGCAGGCCGGTGGACGTCGGCGGGAAGATCCTCAGGTCGTTCCCGGCGCCGGACGTGCTGGCCGACCCCGGGGCCGGACGTGGGCTGCCGGAGGTGAAGGCCGAGCGGTTGCGCGCGGTGGCCAACGCCGCCAAGGACGGTCTGCTCGATGCCGCGTATCTGCGCGCGATGCCGGTCCCGGACGCGCTGCGCTGGTTGCAGCGGTTGCCGGGGATCGGCCCGTTTTCGGCGCAGCTGATCCTGATCCGGGGCGCCGGGCATCCGGACGTCTTCCCCGGCGGCGAGCCCCGGTTGCAGGAGGCCATGCGAGCCGCCTACGACCTGCCGATGGCGCCGCCCGAGGAACTGGAGGAGCTGTCCGCGGTGTGGCGGCCGTTCCGCAGCTGGGTGGCCTTCGCCCTGCGCAACGACCGGGAGTTTCGCACGCGCGAGATCGGGGGTTCGATGACCGCCTGACACGGGACGTATCCCGCTTGTGGTGAGCTGTCGCGGTGAGCTCGTCTCCCGCCGAAACGGTTTCCGACATCGCCCAGTCCACCCCGCCCGGCACGATCACCCTGGTCACCGGTGGTCTCGCACTGCTCGTGGTGCTCTCCGGCAGGCCTTGGCGGATCGCCCGCAACCTGATCACGCTCGTCCACGAGGCGGGTCACGCGCTGGCGGCGGTGCTGGTCGGCCGTCGGCTGCAGGGCATCAAGCTGCACTCGGACACCTCCGGCGTCACCGTCTCCCGTGGCAAACCGGAGGGGCCGGGAATGGCGTTCACCACGCTGGCCGGGTATCCGGCGGCCGCGGTGCTCGGGCTGGTGTTCGCGGGGCTGCTCTCGTCGGATCTGATCACCGTCGTGCTGATCATGACGGCGTTGATGCTGCTGGGCGTGCTGGTGATGGTGCGCAACACCTACGGCGTGTTCACCGTGGTCGCCAGCTCGGTGGTGCTCGGGCTGGTCGCGCTGGTGGCGCCCTCGTGGTTCCAGGCGATCTTCGTCTACCTGCTGACCTGGTTCCTGCTGTTCGGCGGCGTCCGGCCGGTGGTCGAGCTGCAGATCAAACGGCGCCGGGGTGCGGCGAGGGATTCCGACGCCGATCAGCTCGGCAGGCTCACCGGTATGCCCGCGGTGCTGTGGGTGCTGGTGATGGTCGTGCTGACGGTGAGCTGTCTCTTCGCGGGCGGGTTGTGGCTGCTGGAGCCGACCGTCGCCTGACCGGGGCGGTACGGCAGACTGATGGCTCGTTCCGCGCGGAAGGAGTCACCAGATGGACGAGGTCGCCAAGGCCGTCGAGGAATGCGCTCGATCGGCGAAACGGGCCGCACCGTCGCTGGCCGCCGCCTCCCCGGAGGCGATCGACGCCGCGCTGAACGCCATGGCGGACAAGCTGGTCGAGCACGCCGATGTCGTACTCGAAGCGAACCAGGCCGACATCGCCAAGGCACGCGAGGACGGGATGAGCGCGGGCCTGCTCGACAGGCTCACCATCACCCCCGAGCGGCTGACCGGCATGGCCGAACAGCTCCGTCTCCTCGCGGGCGCGCCGCATCAGGAGCGGTCCGTCGACGTGTCCACTTTGGACGGAGGGCTGCGGCTGGTGGAACGCCGCCGCCCGGTCGGTGTGATCGGCGCGAACTACGAGGCGCGGCCGAACGTCACGGTCGACGTCGCTTCGCAGCTGGTGAAGTCGCGCAACGGTGGTGTGCTCCGCACGGGTTCCGCCGCGCTCGGCTCGGCCCAGCGCCTGCGTGAGACCGTGATCGCCCCCGCGCTCGCCGAGGCGGGCATCGACCCGGACGTCGTCCAGCTGGTGCCGCGCGCCGAACGCGAAGCGGCTTCCGCGCTGGTCCGGTTCCCCGCGCTCGTGCCGCTGGTCATCCTGCGCGGCAGCGGAGACAGCACCAGGGCGCTGGCCACCGAGGCGGCCGTCCACGGCGTCCGCACGCTGGCCCACGCCGACGGCGGCGGCGTGCTGTACGTCGACGAGGCGGCCGACACCGGCAAGGTGCGCGACCTGGTCTTCGCCAGCCTCGACAGGCTCGGCGTCTGCAACCGGCTGAACCTGCTGCTGATCCACGAGGACGCCCACGACCGCGTCTGGCCCGGCATCTCCGGCGCGCTGGCCGAACGCGGCGTCACCCCGTCGCTCGCCCCGCACGAGCACGCCATCGGCTACGAATGGGCGCTCGACTCCGACCGCGAAGCGACCGTCACCGTCGCGAAGGTCTCGGGTCTTCCCGAAGCGGCGGAGATCGCCAACGAGCGGACCTCGGGCCTGGCCGCGGGCATCGCCACCGAAAGCAGCGAAGCCGCCGACGCGTTCTTCGACGCGTACACCGGCACCGGCGTCTTCTGGAACGCTCCCACCCGGCTGCTCGACGGCTTCAAGCTCCTCGCCGTCCCCGAGACCGGCATCAACCTGGACAAGGTCCCCGGCCCGCGCGGTCCGGTCACCTATACCGATCTCTATGTGCGGCAGTACGCCGTGCTGCCCGCCTGAGGCGGCTTCACGCCGCGGTCGTGAGTGGCGATTCGGATCAGGCGAGGTAGGGCGAAGATGGCGTGTGGCTTCGCAACGTCGGAGGCGGCGCGATAGCAAAGGTCCCTTGCTCTCCCCGGCAGGAGCTCAGCGTCGCCGTCGCTTCGACCGGGGCCGCGGCCGAGGCGGCAACGAAACCGCGGTGGCGTCCTCGACCTCGTCCGGAGCAGGCTCCGGCGCCGGAGTGGCGTCAGCCAGTCCCAGCATCTCCGCGGCGAGCTGCTGCGAAGAGGCGAACATGCCCGAAGGCCGGTCTCGCGTCCGTCGCAGCGAAGAGGGCCGCAGCCGGTTGTACCCCCGCACCGAAACCGGCCGTCGCGTGCGCACCTCGTATTCCGGAAAGCCTGAAAGCTCCGTGGCGAGTTCCTTGTCCACCAGGATGGTGCCCGGTCGCGCGGTCGAGGTGAGGCGGGCGGCGAGGTTCACGACCGAGCCGTAGACGTCGCCGAACCGGCTGAGGATCCGGCCCGACGCGAGGCCCGCGCGCACGGCGGGCAGGGTCTCGTCGGCGTCGGCGCGTTCGGACAGGGCGAGGGCGATCTCGGCGCCGTCGATGGCGGAATCGGCGACGAACAGGACCTCGTCTCCGATCATCTTCACGATCCGCCCGTGGTGATCGGCGACCACCTCGGTGGCGACGGATTCGAACCGGTCGAGGATGTCTGTCAGGCGCTCTTCGTCGACCTGCCTGGTCAGCCGGGTGTAGCCGACCATGTCGACGAACCCGACCACCTCGGTCCTCGCCTCGAGATCCTCGTCGGGAAAGGCCATCGCCCGGCCGGCGTAGGCCGCGAGGTGGCGGCGCCAGACGAACTCCTGGATCTTCTCCAGTTCGGGCAGCAGGCGTTCGACGAGCCGCCCGATCTGCCGTTCGCTGCTGCCGATCTCCTTGTTCTCGGTGATCATCGTCCACAGCATGTGGACCTGCCATTCCGCGAGCCGCGAAAGATGCTGGCCCAGCGCGCGGGTCACGGCCAGTTCGATGCCCGGGTCGATCAGTCCCGAGTTCATCAGCTGATCCGCCGTGCGGATCGCTTCGATGTCGGCGTCGGTGAAGACGACCTCGTCGTCATCGACCGTCGCGAAGCCCAGGGCACGCCAAAGTCGCCGAGAGCGCTCCTCGGGAACGCCTGCCTTCTCGGCGACTTCGAGCCGGGTGTACTTGCGCTTTCCGCCGAGCAGGATCCGTTCGAGGCGCTGTTGCAGCGCGTCGGTCGAGATCTCGCCGGGTTCGGGCATCAGGTGGTGTGGACGATGAGCACGTCCACCCCGGACTTCCGCGCGACTTCGGACGGCACGGAGCCCAGGATGCGGCCCGCGAGCGTGTTCAACCCGCGGTTGCCGACCACCAGCAAGTCGGCGGAGCGCTCGGCGACGACCTTGCGCAGCGAGTCGACGGGGTCTCCGACGACGGCGGCGGTCTCGATGTTCTTCGCGCCGGCCTTCGCCGCCCGGTCACGCGCGGACAGGAGGGTGTCCTCGGCCGGTGCCGAACCCACCACCTGGTACGCCTCGTCACCGAGGACGTCTTGCGCCTTCTCCACGTGGCCCTTGTTGGCGGGGTAGTAGGCGCACACGACGACCAAGGTCGCTCCGGAGTCCCCGGCGACACTCGCCGCCCGGTCGACCGCGGCGAACGAGGAATCCGATCCGTCCGTGCCCACGACCACGGTCCGATATGCAGCCATCCGCAACCTCCACCGATCTGACGGCCCACACCCGCGTGCGAGCAGCGACGAAAACCGCTCGGCGAGTGGCTCGCAGGCCGTCGTGAGAGCGGTCGGGTGAGAAGGTTACTCGCCAGTCGGTTTCCGCGCTGCCGCAGGTCGTGGTGAAGGCCTCGCGCCGGATGTGGCCTTCGGCACATCGGCCGCCCGCAACTGCACAGTGGCTTCCGAATCGGGCGACGGCTTCGCCTTGAGTTCCGCCGGGACCTGCGGTTCGCCGCCGAGCACGTGCGTCGCCTCGGCGAGCGCGGTCCGCGCGGTGCGGACCTGCTCGGAGAGACTGGAGCGCACCTTGCGGAGCGCTTCCACCCGTTCGGTGGCCTGAGTGATCCGCCGGTTGGATTCCTCGGTGGCCTGCCGGACGCGGCGGCGTGCCTCGTCGGCCGCCTCGGCGAGCCGGGCGTTGGCCTCGGTGATCGAGTCCTGCTTGCGCTTGTTGGCGTCGGCGACGGACTCCCGCTGACGGCGTTCGATGTCGGCTTTGGCCGCCGTCTCCTCTTCGAGCACCTTCGCGCGGATGGCGGCGGCGTCCTCGGTGGCCTCGCGGACGCGGCGGGCGGCCTCGGCCTTGCTCGCGGCCTCCTGCTCGGCCAGCGCGTGCATGGCCTCGGCGCGGCGCGACGCCATCGCGATCTCGAAGTCCTCTTCGACCTGCGTGCGGCGCTGCTGCGACTCGGCGTCGAGCTTGTCGCGCTCGGCCTTCGCCTTGTCGACGATGTCCTTCGCCTCGGCGCGGGCCTTCTCGAGCACACCGCGGTGCTCGGCCTCCATCTCCTTGCGACGGAGGTCGAGCTCGTTGAGCAGCTGCTCATAGCGGGCACGCATGGCGCTCGCGTCGGTCTCCGCCTTCGCGCGGATGTGCCCAGCTTCGGCTTCCGCGCGCGCCTTGGTGTCGGCGGCCTCGTCCTGCGCGAGCCGCAACATGCGCTGCAGGCGCTCGGAAAGGCCTTCGACACTCGTCGGCGGCTGGGCGAGCCGGTCGACCTGCCCACGCAGGTCCGCGATCTCGCCGCGCGCGATCTCCAGCTGCCGTGCCAGGTCGCCCGCTTGCCCGATGGCGGCATCGCGATCGGCGGTGAGCATCTTCAGATCGGCGTCCAGCCGTTCGAGATGTTCGTCGACCTGCGCACGGCTGTAACCGCGCTTCGCCACGTCGAAGCCGGCTCCCAGCGGCACTAGCTCCCGTTCCTCGCCAAGGCTCATCCTTCTACCGTAGTCGAGCTGGAGTCACGGAAGGGTGAGCACCCACGCAACGCGCGGCGAAAGCGCGTTCTGGCGCGCTAAACGTTCCGGAACGCGTTGATCCCGTCGATGTGCTTTTCGCGCAGCTCGTGGTTCCGGACGCCCAGACCCTCTTCCGGCGCAAGGGCGAGCACGCCGACCTTGCCCTGATGCGCGTTGCGGTGGACGTCCAGCGCGGCCTGCCCGGTGTCCTCGAGGGCGTAGGTCTTCGACAGCGTCGGGTGGATCAGACCTTTCGCGATCAGCCGGTTCGCCTCCCACGATTCGCGGTAGTTGGCGAAGTGGCTGCCGATGATCCGCTTGAGGTTCATCCACAGGTAGCGGTTGTCGAACTGGTGCAGGTAGCCCGACGTCGACGCGCACGTGACGATCGTGCCGCCCTTGCGCGCGGCGTAGACCGACGCGCCGAAGGTCTCGCGGCCAGGGTGCTCGAAGACGATGTCCGGGTCCTCGCCGCCGGTCAGCTCGCGGATCTTCTTGCCGAACCGCTGCCACTCCTTCGGGTCCTGGTCGTGCTCGTCCTTCCAGAACTTGTAGCCCTCACCAGTGGCGCTGCTCCGGTCGATGATCAGCTCCGCGCCGAGTTTCCGGCAGATCTCGGCCTTTTCGGGGCTGGAGACCACGCACACGGGGATCGCGCCGCCGTTGAGCGCGTACTGCGTGGCGTAGGAACCGAGGCCGCCCGAAGCGCCCCAGATCAGCACGACGTCGCCCTGCTTCATGTCGGCGCCGTTGCGCGAGACGAGCTGGCGGTAGGCCGTGGAGTTCACCAGACCGGGGGAGGCGGCTTCCTCCCAGGTGAGGTGGCCCGGCTTCGGCATCAGCTGATTCGCCTTCACGAGCGCGATCTCGGCGAGCCCGCCGAAGTTCGTCTCGAAACCCCAGATCCGCTGCTCGGTGTCGAGCATCGTGTCGTTGTGCCCGTCCGGGCCCTCGAGTTCGACGTTGAGGCAGTGCGCGACGACCTCGTCGCCCGGCTTCCAGTTGTGGACGCCGGGGCCGGTACGCAGCACGACGCCGGACAGGTCCGAGCCGACGACGTGATAGGGCAGGTCGTGGCGCTTCGAGAGCGGCGAAAGCCGTCCGTAGCGCTCCAAGAACTTGAAGGTCGAGACCGGTTCGAAGATCGAGGTCCAGACGGTGTTGTAGTTGATCGCGCTGGCCATGACCGCGACCAGCGCCTCGCCGGGGCCGAGTTCCGGTGTCGGGACCTCGTCCACGTGCAGCGACTTGCGCGGATCCTTGTCCCGGCTTTCGAGGCCCTCGAACATGCCTGCCTCGTCCTTGCGCACGGTCACCCCGCGATAGGACTCCGGCACGTCGAGCGACGCCACGGCGCCGAGGTCATCGTTGAGAATGGCCTGCTGGATGTCGCCGATCTGCGTCATCGAAACCTCCGCGATTGGGGGGACGGCGTAGGCGCAACAAATTACTCACCGGTAACCAGGTTCACAACTGTACGAGACGTGGAGCACGTACACATCCCGAAGTGTTATCGGCCGGTCTTGACCGGCTGGCCAATCAAGTGGACCATCGGCGGTGGAGATCTCTCCGACCTGCAGGTTCAGCCGATTCGCGGAGGTGAGCACGCATGAACGAACCCACGACGCGCCCTTGGACCCGTCCCCATGACTGGGCGGAGGTGGTCATCGGTGTCGTGGTCGCGCTTTCACCCCTCTGGATGACCACAAACAACACCGCCATGTGGTCGCTCGTCATCCTCGGCGTTCTGATCGCCCTCGACGGTCTCGCGTCGCTTGCGATGCCTGGCATGGTTTACGGCGAAGGCATCCAGATCGTCTTGGGCGCGCTGCTGTTCATTTCGCCCTGGGTGATGGGATACGCCGACTTCATGGGCGCGTCCTGGACCGCTTGGATCGGCGGCGTCCTGACCGTGGTGGCCGGGGCGGCGGCGATGCCGATCGCCCAGGCGACGCACCGGACGGCGGGGCAACACTGACCCAGGAGGAAACGGCGTGAAAGAGGATTCGGCGAAACAGCGCATCCTGCGGGCCGCGGAGGCGCTTTTCGCCGAATCCGGTTTCGACGCCACGCCCACTTCGCGGATCGCGGAGCGGGCGGGCGTGCCGAAAGGCCTGGTGCACTACTACTTCCGGCGTAAGTCGGATCTGCTGGCAGCGCTGGTCGCCGAACTGCCGGATGCCAGGATCGAACCTGCCGTCGTGGTCGTCCCCGGCGACCTCGCGGGCAGTCTTCGCGGCCTCGTCGTGGAACTCGACAGACGGTTCAACCGCTCCTTGGCGCTGTCACACCTGCTGTGGCGCGAGGCCGACACGCACCGCGCGGTCCGCGACGCGCTGGCCGACCGGTTCCAGCAACTGGTCCGGCAGGTGAAGGCGGTGATCGTCGCCGCGACCGGCGGCAAACTCGCGATCGCCGACGTCGATTCGGCGTCGGGACTGCTCGCGCGGGCGGTCAGCCACCGTCACGCGACGGCGCGGCACACCGAGGACGGCGACCCCGCCGAGATCGATCGCGAGGTCCTCTTCATCGCGGAAGCGTTGACGCGAGGTCAGTGACCTTCCTTCGCGGGCTCGACCAGTTCCACCAGCACGCCGCCGGCGTCCTTCGGATGGACGAAGTTCACCCGGCTGTCGGAAGTGCCGCGCTTCGCCTCGTCGTAGAGCAGCCGGAGGCCCCGCGCGCGCAGCGCCGCCGCGGCGGCGTCCACATCGGACACTCGATATGCCAGCTGCTGCAGGCCGGGGCCGCTCTTCGCGAGGAATTTGCCGATCGCGGAATCCTCGCGCAGCGGCGCGAGGAGCTGGATCGCGGTCTCGGTCCCGGCGGTGCCCGGCGCGCGCAGCATCGCTTCGCGGACGCCCTGCTCCTCGTTGACCTCCTCGTGCGCGACCTCCAAGCCGAAATGCTCGGCGTGGAAGGCGATCGCGGCGTCGAGGTCGGGTACCGCGATGCCGACGTGGTCGATGGCCGTCACGAACGGTTTCAGCGCCTGGTTCATGCAGAGCAGGATAGGTGCGCGCGCGGGCTGACCGGCGTGCGCCGCCTCACACTGGCTCCATCAAGAGACCCGCGACCCGGGTATGGTCGCGAAGACCCCCTTTGCCCTTGCGCCGATGCTTGGAGGACGCCGTGTCCGGTTCCGTGATCCTGGGTGCCGCCCGTACACCGATCGGGCGATTGCTCGGTTCCCTGAAGGACTTCTCGGGCGCACAACTCGGCGGATTCGCCATCAAGGCGGCACTGGAGCAGGCCGGTGTCTCGCCGGACGCGATCCAGTACACGATCATGGGCCAGGTGCTCACCGCCGGTGCGGGCCAGATCCCGGCCCGCCAGGCCGCGGTGGCCGCCGGTATCCCGATGACCGTCCCGGCGCTGACCGTCAACAAGGTCTGCCTTTCCGGTCTCGACGCCATCGCGCTCGCCGACCAGCTCATCCGCGCGGGTGAGTTCGACCTGATCGTGGCAGGCGGCCAGGAGTCGATGACCCAGTCGCCGCATCTGCTGCCGAAGTCCCGCGCGGGCTTCAAGTACGGCGACACCACACTCGTCGACCACATGGCCTACGACGGTCTCTTCTGCGCCTTCGACCAGGTCGCCATGGGCTCGTCCACGGAGAAGTACAACAGCCGCTACGGCATCACCCGCGAGCAGCAGGACGAGTTCTCCGCGCGCTCGCACCAGCGTGCCGCCGCCGCCATCGCGGAGGGCCGCTTCGACGCCGAGATCGCGCCGGTGTCGATCCCGCAGCGCAAGGGCGACCCGATCATCTTCTCGAAGGACGAAGGCGTCCGCGCCGACACCACCGCGGAAGGCCTCGCGAAGCTGCGCCCGGCATTCGCCTCCGACGGCACGATCACCGCCGGTTCGGCTTCGCAGATCTCCGACGGCGCGGCCGCGGTCATCGTCGCGAGCAAGGCCAAGGCCGAGGAACTGGGGCTGACGCCGCTCGCCGAGATCGGCGCGCACGGGGTGGTCGCCGGCCCGGACGCGAGCCTGCACGAGCAGCCGTCGAACGCGATCCTGGCCGCGCTCGCCAAGGAGAAGCTGACCGCGGACGCGCTCGACCTCATCGAGATCAACGAGGCGTTCGCCGCCGTCGGCCTCGTCTCCGGTGACAAGCTCGGCGTCAGCGCGGACAAGGTGAACGTCGACGGCGGCGCCATCGCGCTCGGTCACCCGATCGGCGCGTCCGGCGCTCGGCTCGCCGTGCACCTGATCCACGAACTCCGCCGACGCGGTGGCGGCCTCGGCGCGGCCGCTCTCTGCGGTGGCGGCGGCCAGGGCGACGCGCTGCTGCTCCGCGTCCCGTAAAGCCCTTGCCGGTACAGCTGGACATCGACGAACTGGTCGATCGCGCGCGGGACGGCGTCCCCCGCGCGATCGCCCGGTTGCTGTCGCTGGTCGAGGACGCCCATCCGCGGTTGCCCGAAGTCGCGGCGAAGCTGACGCCGCACACGGGCAACGCGCGGGTCATCGGGCTGACCGGCCCGCCCGGTGTCGGCAAGTCGACATCGACGTCCGCGTTGCTCACCGCGTTGCGGGCGAAGGGGTCGAGGGTCGGCGTCCTGGCGATCGACCCCTCGTCGCCGTTCTCCGGCGGCGCGCTGCTCGGTGACCGGATCAGGATGACCGAGCACGCCACCGATCCCGGCGTGTTCATCCGTTCGATGGCCACCCGCGGACATCTCGGCGGACTTTCGTGGGCGACTCCGCAGGCGGTCCGGGTGCTCGACGCGGCCGGTTTCGACGTCGTGCTGATCGAGACCGTCGGCGTCGGTCAGTCCGAAGTGGACGTCGTGAAACTGGCCGACACCACGGTGGTCCTGCTCGCGCCCGGAATGGGCGACGGGATCCAGGCGGCCAAGGCGGGGGTGCTGGAGATCGCGGACGTGTTTGTGGTCAACAAGGCCGACCGCGACGGCGCGGACGCGACCGTGCACGACCTCAAGCAGATGATCTCCTTGGTACGCCGGGAGATTCGCGGTCCGAGCTGGCGTCAGCCGATCGTGCGGACGGTGGCTTCACGGGGCGAAGGCGTCGAAGACGTCGTCCGAGCGTTGGACGAACACCACGATTGGCTGGTCCAGCGCGACGAACTGCCCGGTCGTCGCACGGCGCGAGCCCGTGACGAGGTCGAGGCGATCGCCGTACAGCGGCTGCGCGCGGATCTCGTCGACCTGCGCTCCGGCGACCGGCTCACCGAACTGGCCGGACGTGTGGTGGCGAGGACGCTCGACCCGTTCGCGGCGGCCGAAGAACTCATCAAAGACCTTCGCGACTCGTAAGGACGGTTCACGCCGTCGGGTCGCGGGGGTCGTGAGTGGCGATTCGTGTTCTAACCCTGATCGCCACTCACGACGCCCGTTTCGGTCAGAGGATCTCGATGACGCGGACCTTCGGCGGCCGATTCGGGAAACCGATATCGGTCCACCGGTTGATTCTCACGTCGGCGCCATTGCTGTCGTAGTACATCAGGTCGTTGTTGCCGGTGTAGATCCGGTCGATCCACCAGCCCCCGAAGCTGATCCGCCCGCGGTTGGCGTAGCAGTCGACGCCGCTGCTCCCGCCGAGGTGCGACCAGATCTTCAGGAAGTTCTCCCGTCACGACAGGGGATGTGGTCGATGGCGAACGACGTGCCGGTCGGCACGAGCAGGCTGAACGCGGCGGCAGCGGCGGCCGCCGCTGCCAGGATGCGCCGGGCCGTCTTCTTGCTCGAGATCACGGAGTTCTCCCTCAGCGAATGTGAAAAGGAGGGTGCATCGGGCGAGAACGAGCATCTCGATCACCGGCGGCGCTTGTCAATTTCCCGGAGCGTCGGGACAGTCAAGTCTGACCTTGAGGGCAGCGGTCAGAATTCGACGTACATCTTGATGTCGCCGAAATCGCTGTCGAGGTTGTCCAAATGGGCGATCGCGTCCTCTTTCCAGGCCTCGAGCTGGTTCGTCTCGCCGTAGGTGAGCTGCTCGCCGTCGGCCACCTTGTTGGCGTAGTTCGTGATCGTGACGGTCTGCCCCCGGCAGAACTCGACGCGCTCCAGGAAACTGTCGGCCATGTCGGGGTCGAAGACGCGGCCCATCCGGACGTAGCCGTTGTTGATGTGCTCCTCGCAGTAGAAGTGCGCCGCGGCCGAGGCGATCCACTCGGTGAACGACGGGTCGCGAGGCGGCCACTTCTCCCGGACGTGTGCCTTGATCTCCCTGGCGAGGCGGATGACCCGCCGCCGTTCGAGATCGGTCAGCCCGTCCTCCTTGCGGAAGTCGAGGATCATGTCGTCGACGACCTTGGCGAGCCTGAGCATGCGCGGTTTGTCGAGTTCGGCCGGCTTGTCCGGCGGCAGCCCCGCCATGACCCGTTCGTGCACGAGGACATACTGCGTGTACGCGTACAGGAAGGTCAGGGCGTTCAGCTGCCATTGGTGTCGTTCGGCGATCTCCACGGTTCCGACCCTAACCGCGGACCTACTTCCGGACCTGTGTGAGCGGTGGGGATTCACCCTATGCTCTCTTCTTCGTCCACGGCTGGGAGGCAGGAACCGTGCAGAGGATCGCGAAGGTCTTTGTGGCAGTGCTGGGTGCCGGGCTGATGCTCGCGGCCGGTACCGGAACGGCGTCCGCGGAGGGCGCGCCGCCGAAAATCACGAAGGGGCCGTGCCAGTACACGCAGACGCCGGACGAGCCGGCCGCGCGGCCGGTCCCGTTGCCGCCGGACCCCCGTCGCACGCCGGATCGGGGCAAGGTGCCGGTGCAGCTGAAGACCAATCAGGGCAAGATCGACCTGACCCTCGATCGGGCGAAGGCGCCGTGCACGGTGCAGAGCTTCCTGCACCTGGCGAAGCACCGGTTCTACGACCGCACGACCTGCCACCGGCTGACGGCGTACCCGACCTTGAAGGTGCTGCAGTGCGGTGACCCGAGCGGCACCGGCGAGGGCGGCCCCGGCTACAAGTACAAGGACGAACTGCCCGTGGGCCTGCCGCCCGCGCCGACCGACCCGACCGGCGAGCGCAAGGTGTACTCGCGCGGTGTCCTCGCGATGGCCAACGCGGGCCCGGCGACGAACGGCAGCCAGTTCTTCGTCGTGTACGGCGACTCCGCGCTGCGTCCGAACTACACGATCTTCGGCACTGTCGGGCACGAAGGCCTCGAAACCCTCGACGACGTCGCCGCCGGCGGCATCAAGCCGACGCCGGAGAACCCCGCCCCGGTCGACGGCGCCCCCGTGCTGAAGACCGACATCCTCCGGGCGCGCCCCTGGTTCTGCTGATCCCCACGCGTTTCGTCCTCTGAATGCGGTAGTACGCGTAACGAACCACCGCATTCAGAGGACGAAACGCGGGGATTAGGTGACCTCGAAGATGGCCTCGCGCAGGGCCTGGATGGCGCCGCCGAAAGCGTGCTTCGCGGCGGCGCCGTATCCGATGATGAGCCCTTCGCGTTGCGGCTCGCCGATCCCGTGACCGCTGAGCCCTTCGAGCCCGATCGCTCGGCGGCGGCAGGCGGCCAGCACCTCCATCTCCCCGGGGAGGTCACCGGGAAACTGGAGCACCAGATGCAGCCCGGCGGAGATCCCCTGTGGCAGCACGGAATCCGGCAAAGCGGCGAGCAGCCGGTCCCGCCGGGAGCGGTACTCGGCGCGGCAGCGGCGGATGTGCTGATCGTAGGCGCCCGATTCGATCAGTTCGGCCATCGCCAGCTGGTCCAGCAGGGCCGGCCGGGCCCCGCTCGCGGCCATCTCCGCGCGTACCGGTTCGACCAGGAACCGCGGCAGCACCATCCAGCCCAGTCGCAGCGACGGCGCGAGCGTCTTGCTCGTCGTACCCACGTACACGACCCGTTCGGGCGCCAGCGCCTGCAACGCGCCGACCTGCTGGTGGTCGAACCGGAATTCGCCGTCGTAGTCGTCCTCGATGACGACGGCGCCGGTTTCCTCCGCCCAGCGGGTGAGTTCCGCCCGTCGCCCTGGCGCGAGGGTGACACCCAGCGGGTACTGGTGCGCCGGGGTGACCACGACCGCCGGACTGTCCAAAGCGGACACCGTGATCCCGTGGTCGTCGACCGGGACGCCGGTCACCCGGGGACCGTTGCAGGCGGCGATGTTCCGGTAGATGTGCAGTGACGGGTTCTCGAAGGCGATCTCGTCCGCGCCACGCGCGTGCAGGACCCGCGCCAGGATCGCGATCGCGTGCGAGAACCCGGCGCACACCAGGATGCGCTCGGGATCGGCGACCACGCCGCGGCTGCGGGCCAGGTACGCGGCGAGCGTCTCCCGCAGTTCCGGCGCGCCGGACTCGGCTGTGTAGTCGAACGCCGACATCGGTGCCCGGTGCAGTGCCCGGCGGGTCGCCGCGAGCCAGGCGGAGCGGGGGAACGATGACAGGTTCGGCCTGCCGGGGCGCAGATCCCAGCGCGGCGCGGGGTCGCGGGGGACGGGCCGCGGCGGAGAGGCGGGCAGCGCGCCCGCCGTCGCGACGCGGGTCGGCGCGCCCTGCGCCGTCCGCAGGTATCCCTCGGCGGCGAGGTCGGAGTAGACCCGGGTGACCGTGCCCCTGGCCACCCCGAGGTCCTGCGCCAGCGCCCTGGTCGAGGGCACCGCGGCACCCGCCTGCCAGCGTCCCTCCCGGATGGCCGCCCGGATCGCTGTGGCGAGCCCGGTCCGGCCGCTTTCGGGACGCCAGTCCAGATGGACGTCCATTCCCGAACTGGACCATGATTCTGCCATGCGACTGGACCATACTCGTGGGCCAGTCGCCGCTAGATTCGACGGTATGACCGAGCGAATCCATGTGGGCAAACGAGTGCCCGAGATCTACCAGGCCATGTCGAAGCTGCAGGCCGAAGTCGAGAAGGCCGCCGCCAACGCCGGTGTCGACCAGAAGATCCTCGAACTGGTCAAGATGCGGTCGTCGCAGATCAACCACTGCGCTTTCTGCCTCGACATGCACTCTCATGAAGCGCTGCAGATGGGCGAGTCGCCGCGGCGGCTGTTCGTGCTTCAGGGCTGGCGCGAGACCGAGCTGTTCACCGAGCAGGAGCGCGCCGCGCTCGCGCTCACCGAGGCGATCACCAACGTGGCGACCGTGCACGACGTGCCGGACGACGTCTATGAAGAGGCCACCCGCGTCTTCACCGAGGAGCAGTACCGCGCCGTCGTCTGGGAGGCCATCGCGATCAACAGCTGGAACCGGATGTGCGTGACCAGCCACGCGCCGCTGCCCGAGCGCGCCGAATGACGGCGGCGCGGCTGCGGGAACTGCACGTCGCGGGTACGCCGCTGCTCCTGCCGAACGCGTGGGACGCTGACAGCGCGCGTCTCGTCGAAGCCGCCGGGTTCCCGGTCGTGGCGACGAGTTCCTTCGCCGTCGCGAAGATCCTCGGGTACGACGACGGGGAAGACGCGCCGGTCGACGAAATGTTCGCGGCGGCGTCGAGGATCGCGCGGGCGGTCTCGGTTCCGGTGACTGTCGACGCGGAAGGCGGGTACGGGCTCGAAGCGGGCGAACTCGCGGCGAGACTGGCCGAAGCGGGTGCCGTCGGTTGCAACTACGAGGACACCGACCACGCTTCGGGCGGCGTTCGTTCGCCGGTGGCGCAGGCGGAACGGATCGCGGAGTTGCGCGAGGCGACCGGAGACGCGCTGGTGATCAACGCCCGCGTCGACGTCTTCCTCGGCGCGTCCGACGAGCGGGCCGTACTGGACGACGCGATCTTGCGGGCCAAGGCGTACTTCGAAGCCGGGGCGGACTGCGTCTACCCGATCATGGTGAAATCGCCGGACGTGCTCGGCGATTTCGTGCGGGCGGTCGCGCCGGGGGCGGTCAACGCTTCCCCGGTGCCCGGAGGCCCCGATCTCTCCGCGCTCGCCGCACTGGGGGTGGCGCGGATCTCGCTGGGCACCGGGCTGTGGAAGTCGGTCCGCGCCGATCTTCGCGCGAAACTGGACGAACTGGCGGCGGGGAAGCTGCCTTACTGAAGGAAAACCGGGACGGTGCGGCCGGGGGCGTCGGATGCCGGCCGCACCGTCCCGGCGCCTAGTGGGCGACGGCCTTTTCGGCACCCACGCCGGTGAGCGAGCGGACCTCCATCTCGGCGTACTTCTTCTGGTTGTGCTCCTTGGACAGCACGGTGCCGAGCCAGCCGAGGAAGAACGCCACGGGGATCGAGACGAGGCCCGGGTTGTCCAGCGGGAACCAGTGGAAGTCGACGCCCTGGATCATCGAGGCGCTCTTCCCGGTCTTGGCGTCGACGGGCTTACCCGAGACCGCGGGCGAGAAGACGATCAGCACGATGCAGACCGCGAGCCCGCCGTAGATGCTCCACAGCGCGCCTTGGGTGTTGAACCGCTTCCAGAACAGCGAGTACAGGATCGTCGGCAGGTTCGCCGACGCCGCCACCGCGAACGCGAGCGCCACCAGGAACGCGATGTTCTGTCCGTTGGCGAGGATGCCGCCGAGGATCGCGACCGCGCCGATCACCAGCGCGGTGATCCTGGCGACCTTGACCTCCGAGGCCGGGGACGCCTTGCCTCTCTTGATCACGTTGGCGTAGACGTCGTGCGCGAACGATGCCGACGCCGTGATCGTCAGACCCGCGACCACGGCGAGGATCGTCGCGAAGGCGATCGCCGCGATCAGGCCGAGCAGGACCGGTCCGCCGAGTTCCAGCGCCAGCAGCGGAGCCGCCGAGTTCACGCCACCGGGCGCTGCCTTGATCCTGTCCGCGCCGACCAGCGCGCCGGCACCGTAGCCGAGCACCAGGGTGAACAGGTAGAAGACGCCGATCAGCGCGATCGCCCACACCACGGAACGACGGGCTTCCTTCGCCGTCGGCACCGTGTAGAAGCGCATCAGGACGTGCGGCAGGCCCGCGGTGCCGAGGACCAGCGCGATGCCCAGCGACAGGAAGTCCAGTTTGGTGGTGCCGGTCTTGCCGTACTGGTTGCCCGGCCCGAGCAGCGCTTCACCGGCGCTGCCCGCCCGGTCCACGGCACCTTGCAGCAGCGAGGAAAGGTTGAAGCCGTACATGGCCAGCACCCACAGCGTCATCACCAGCGCGCCGACGATGAGCAGCGCGGCCTTGATGATCTGGACCCAGGTGGTGCCTTTCATCCCGCCGATGAGCACGTAGGCGATCATGATGATGCCGACGATCACGATGATCGCGGCCTGCCCTGCCTTGCTCTCGATCCCGAGCAGCAGCGCGACGAGACCACCGGCCCCGGCCATCTGCGCCAGCAGGTAGAAGAACGAGACGGCCAGGGTGGACGTCGCCGCCGCGGCCCGCACCGGGCGCTGCTTCATCCGGAACGCCAGCACGTCGCCCATGGTGAACTTGCCGGTGTTGCGCAGCAGTTCCGCGACCAGCAGCAACGCCACCAGCCATGCCACCAGGAAGCCGATGGAGTAGAGGAAACCGTCGTAGCCGTAGACGGCGATCGCGCCCGCGATCCCGAGGAACGACGCGGCGGACAGGTAGTCGCCCGCGATGGCGACGCCATTCTGCGGACCGGTGAACGCGCGGCCCGCGGCGTAATAGTCCGACGCCGTCTTCGAGTTGCGGCTGGCCCGGAACACGACGAACAGCGTGACGACCACGAAGAGGCCGAAGATGGTGATGTTGAGTACGGGGCTGCTGCCCTCGACTCCGGCGGCGAGGGTCATTTGGTCTCACTCTCGAGGTCCGTGCGGATCTTCTCCGCGATGGGGTCGAGTTTCTTGTTCGCGTAGCGGACGTAGAGCCCGGTGATCACGAAGGTCGAAACGAACTGCAGCAGACCGAAGACGAGGCCGACGTTGATGTTGCCGACCAGCTTCGTGCTCATGAAGCCGTGCGCGTAGTCGGCGAGCAGCACGTAGAGCAGGTACCAGACGAGGAACAGCGCCGAGACCGGGAACACGAACCGGCGCAGCCGCGCACGCAACTCCTTGAATTCGGGGCTGTCGTGGGCTTTGTCCCAGTCCGTTTCAGGCGGACCGGGAGCGTTCGTTTCGGTACTCATCGTGCTCTCCTCGCGCCGTGAATGTGTTCCGCGACACGTTAAGGAGAGGTCAAGGAGACCGGAACCTTCAGCGGTTCGAACGTCCGCCGAGACGACGAACGGTCGACGAACGGTGGTCCGGCCACGACGAAGGGGTCTCGGCTGTGCGATCGTCCAGATGCAGCCGCAACATGGCGGCCGTCGACCAGGCGGGTGGCCTGCCCCGCAAGGAAACCACGATCATTACGCCGAATGCCAGCGGAACCGACCACGGCGCCGGCTGCGACACCAGGATCGCGGGCAGACCGCTCAGGCTCGGCACGAACAGTGCCACCAGAATCGAGCCCGAAGACGCGACGAGCCCGGCGAGGACGCCGCAGATCGCGCCCGCGGCGGTGAGCCGGTTCCACCAGATGCCGAGTACCAGCAACGGGCAGAACGTCGACGCGGCCACGGTGAAACCCCAGGTGACGAGGACGCCCGCGTCCAATCTGGCCGACGGTAGCGCGAGCAGGACCATCACCGCCGCCGCCCCGAGCACCGAGCAGCGCAGTCTCCGCAGGCCGCCGGGCGCCAGGTCGTGCGCGACCGCGCCGGAGATCACCAGCAGCAGCCCGAGCGACGTCGCCAGGAACGCGGCGAACGCCCCCGCCGTCAGCAGTCCGGTGAACAGCGACCCCGCCCAGCCGTCGTCGACCTGCGCCGGCAGCGCGACGACGACGGTGTCCGTCGCGCCGGAGACGTACAGTTCGGGCACCAGCACCCGGCCGAGAACGCCGTAAACCCCTGGGAACAGGTAGAAGACGCCGAGCAGGGCGACGGTGATCGCCGCGGTGCGGCGCGCGGCGCGGCCGTCCGGGCTGGTGTGGAAGCGCATCAGGACATGCGGCAGGCCCATGGTGCCGAGCATGGTGGCGATCAGGATCGCCCACGTGCCGAGCAGCGGATAGCCCTGGTCGCCGAGGTCGAGCAACGGCCGTTGCCAGTCCGGCCCGCCCAGCGGGGCACCACCCCGGACGGCGGGAACCGGTGTGCTCTCGGCGAATTCCAGTGTCTGCCCGCTCCTGGCCAGCAGTTCCCCCGGCGGCACGACGTGCTTCTCCGGGGTGAGCAGGGTGGTCGGCTCGCGCAGGGTCAGTGTCACGTCGATCTCGAAGGACAGCCGGGTGTCGCGGGCGAAGTGGGTGAACTCCACCGGGTGCACCGCTGCCGACCGTTCCTCCGGGGAGACCTGGGAAACCAGCCAGATCGCGGGGACGATGAACAACAGCAGTTTCAGCACGAACTGGAAGGCTTGGACATAGGTCGCCGCGCGCATCCCGCCGAGCGCCAGTGTCGCGCTGACGGCGGCACCCGCGATGACGACACCGACCCAGTACGGCGTGCCGCCGACGGCGGTCAGCACCAGCCCCGCGGTACGGAACTGCGGGACCAGGTAAAGGGTTCCGATCACGAGGACGACGACCGCGGCGAGGCGGCGCAGGGCGGGGGAGGCCAGCCGCGCTTCGGCGAAGTCCGGGACGGTGAGCGCGCCGGAGCGCCGCATCGGCGCCGCGACGAGCACCAGCATCGCGATGTACCCGGCGGTGAACCCGACCGGGTACCAGAGCGCGCCGACGCCGTCCTTCACCACCAGCCCCGCCACCCCGAGGAACGACGCCGCGGACAGGTATTCGCCGGAGACCGCGGCCGAGTTGACCAGCGGCGAGATCCGCCGCGAGGCGACGAGGAAGTCCGACGTCGTGCGCATGGCCGCGACACCGCGCAGCCCGATCAGCAGCGTGATCAGCACGACGGGGGCCACCGAGAGTGCGGCGACCACTAGTCGTCCTCGATCTTTTCCGCGCGGCGCAACTGCCACCACGAAAGCAGTGCCATGGCCGGATACGGGAGGATCGCGATCATCAGCCAGGACACCGGGATACTCAGCAGCCGCGCCGAATCCAGCCCCGGGAACACCCCGAACACCAGCGGGAGCCCGAACACCAGCCCGAACATCCCCGCCAGGGCGGGGAGCCCGCGACGGCGCTGGGCCCGGTAAAGCGCGTCCGCGCGTTCGGCGTCGCCCGCGGCCAGCCGGGGGACACGCCAGCGTCCGCGCGCACGGCGCCGCGAATGCGCGAGCCGGGTCTGCGGGCTGGTGACGGCGACCCGTTTGACGCGGCTCAAGGGCGGCCTCCCCGGCCGAGTTCGCCGCGTTGCGCGGCGGCGAGGAGCCGGTCGCGCAGGTCGCGCGCGTGGCGGCGGCTCACCGGCACGTCGCCCGCTTCGGTATGCGCCAGCAGCCCGCCCGTGGTGTCGCTGCGCAGTTCGAGCACCGCGTCCACGGCGAGTAGGAAACCCCGGTGCACGCGGGTGAAACCCGTTCCCTCCCAGTACTCTTCGAGCCGGGAGATGGGCATGCGTGTGACGTGGACGCCGGATTTGGTGTGCAGCCGGACGTAGTCGCCGTGCGCCTCGACGAACTGGACGTCGTCGCGCCGGACGTATCGTGTGCGCCCGCCGGATTCCACCGGCAGCGCGGACATCGCGTCCGGCGCCGGTTTCGGCTCGTCGGCCTGGTTGCCCGCCATACGGACCACTTTGGACAGTGCGGCGGACAGTCGTTCCGCGCGGACCGGTTTGAGCAGGTAGTCGACGGCGCCGATCCCGTACGCGGCCACGGCGTGACCGTCGTGCGCGGTGACGAACACGATCACCGGCGGCTGGTTGAGCCGCGCCAGCAGCGAGGCGAGTTCGAGCCCGTCGAGCCCCGGCATGGAGATGTCGAGGAAGACGGCGTCGAAATGACCGCCCTGCAACAGCTTGAGCGCGTTCAGCGCGTCACCGGCCGCGACCACCTCGGCGACTTCGGGTGCTTCGCGCAGCAGACTGCACAACTCGTCGAGAGCGGGTGGGACGTCGTCGACCGCCAGTACCCGCAGCCCGTTCGTCACGGCAGCACCCCCGGCTGGAATCGGGGCACGCGCACCACGACCCTGGTACCCGCGCCGGTCTCGGTCTCGACCGTCAGGCCGTACCACGGCCCGTAGACGTTGCGCAGCCTTCTGTCCACATTGGCCAGCCCGACGCCGCCGTCGTCGCCGCGTCCGGCCAGGATCGCCGCCGCGCGCGCGGGGTCCATGCCGACACCGTCGTCCTCGACGCTGATCACGCAGTCGTTCCCTTCCGCCATTCCCTGAACCTGGATGAACCCCGCCTCGGCGCGTGGCTCGATTCCGTGCCGGATCGCGTTCTCCACCAACGGTTCCAGCACGAGGTACGGCACCGCGACGGCCAGCACCTCCGGCGCGACCCGCACCTGCACCCGCAGCCGCTCGCCGAGCACCGCGCGCTGCAACGCCAGATACGTCTCGACGGCGCGGAACTCCTCGGCGACCATCGTGTACTCGCCGTGCCGGGCGAGGCTGTAGCGGGTGTACTCGGCGAAGTCGAGCATCAGGTCGCGGGCGCGATCCGGGTCGGAGCGGACCAGCGAGGAGATCACGGTGAGCGCGTTGTAGACGAAATGCGGCGAGATCTCGGCCCGCAGCGCCCGCAGTTCGGCCTCCGCGGCCTGCTCGGCGGAGGCTTCCAGCCTGCCGCGTTCGAGCGCGTGGACCACGAGTTCGACGGCCTGGCGGGCGACGGCGGTCTTGCCTTCGGTGACCAGGAGAACGCCGGCCAGTTCGTCGTGGACGTGGAGCGGCAGCGCCAGCAGCCCGGGCTCGGACACCGGCGTCTCGGAGTGGAGGACCTCGTCGAGCGCCGAGACGACGACGTCGTCCGCCGCCGGGCGGCCGGACCAGATCAGCGAGCCGGAAAGGTCGGTCAGCCCGAGGCCGGGGACGCCGAACAAGCGGCGGAGGCCGTGCGTGGCGTGACGCGCGCGGGGCCCGGCGAGGCCGTCCATGAGATCGTCGGAGACGCGCTGGGCGGCGGCGAGCACCGGCACCGGATCCGCGCTCGCGGCGGGACGCCAAGGCAGCCGGGTGCTCATCGGCCACCTCCCTCCGCGACGTCGAGGACTGGATCCTAACGTCGGCGCGGGTTTCGGCGGTTACGCTCCGGGCATGGTCACTGGGGATGCCGTTGTGCTCCGGCTGGATGTCGTGATGCGCCGGCTCGCGTGGGCAGGGTTCGCGGTGTTCGGCGGGGGCGGAGTGGTGGCCGTCGTCGTTTCGCTGTTCTCACGCTCGGTTTCCGGGGTGGTGTTTAGCCTGGTCAGCGTGGGTTTCGCGGGGCTGATCCTGCTCGCTCTGCGGCGCTCGGCAGGCTCGCTGACGATTTCGGCCTCGGGCTTCGAGGTGGCGGGTCGGTTCGCCGTCGGGTGGACCGAGGTGCGGCGGCTGCGGGTGTGGCGGGAGAAGCGGCGGGTAGGGCGGTGGACGCACTGGTGGCATTACCGGCTGTCGTGGGCCGGTACCGGTCCGGAGCTGCTGCTGGAAGACGGCGAGTACGTGTACGCGCTGGGTCACCTGGGTGGGGGCGCCAGGCTGTATGCGGCTCTCACGCGCTTCGCTCCTGCTGGGGTGGTCGAGTTCGCGGAGTGAACGGTCCCCGGGGTGCTAGGAACGGACCGTTCCTTGCGAAATTTGCAAGGAACGGTCCGTTCATAGCGCTTACCGGTGCTATGCGTCGAGCAGGAGTTCGCTCACGATCGCTCCCGCTTCTCGGGTGCGGGCGGACGGCAGCGAATGACCGTGACGGAACCCTCCACAGTGGACTGACCGACGTCGAACGGGACCACGTAGGTCTCGCCCTTGGCCAGTGCGTACTCGCCACCGTGTTCGGTGCGGAGCGTTCCCGAACCGTCCATGACGACCAGTACTGCGAACGATGGATCGAGTGACAACGATGTCGACCTCCCGGAAACAGCGGGACGGAGCTGGTCGGCACGGAAGAAGGCGTCACTGCCGTCGGCGAGAAGGTCCACAGTGGACGCGCCGTCGCCCGCGGTGCGCTTGACGATCGAGCCGAGCCGTTCTTCGTCCCAGCCGGAGGTGTCCAGGGTTTCGATGGCGGCCTCGAACCCGATGCCGAGGTGCGCCTTCTCCGGGTTCGCCAGGAAGTCCCGCCATTCGAGGGTCAGCGAGAAGTCGGTCGGTTGCTGGAGCTCGACGACGAACACGCCTTCGCCGATCGCGTGCGGCAGGCCCGCCGGGATGTAGACGGTGTCGCCGGAGGTGACCGCGACACTGTTCAGCGCGTCGAGCATGGCGGGCGCGTCCTGGGTGCGGGCCCATTCGTTGACCGTCGCTTTGTCGACGGTCTCCTTGAAGCCGGGGTAGACGCGGGGGTCGTCGCCGTAAGTGCCGACCACGATCCACGCTTCGGTCTTGCCGAAGTGCGAGTCGAAGTGCCGCTTCGCGAACGAGTCCGACGGGTGGAAGTGCACGGGCAGGCGCTGGCCCGCGTCGAGCAGCTTCACCAGCAGGCCGGTCGAATCGCCGAGCGCCTCGACGTGTTTCGCGCCGAGCCAGGCGGACGGGTTCTCGCGGACGGCGTCACGCAGCCAGACCCCACCGGGCAGCTTGGTCAGGCCGTCGGTCTCCTGGCCGAACATCGTGGTGACCGAGCCGACCCAGTCTTCGGGACCGAATTTGGACTCCGAGGGGGCGCCCCGCAACGCGGCGATGGCGTCACCGCCGCGGTAGAACTGCGGCGGCTGGTTCGCCGGCAGGCGGATCGGTTCGAGGTGGCCGCTCATGAAGGGGCGACCTCCCCGGAACCGCGGGCTACGAGATGCACGGGCAGAACTACCTTTCTCGGGGCGGATTGATCTCCCTGGACCCGGGCGAACAGCAGTTCCGCGGCCGCCCGGCCCAGCGCGCTCACGTCGTGCGCGATCACGGAGACCGGCGGATCCAGCAGATCCGCCAGTTCGAAGTCGTCGAAGCTGATCATCGCGGGACGCCGCTCGGTGTGCGCCAGCGCGCGCAGCAGGTGCACGGCGACCCGGTTGTTGCCCGCGATCACGGCGGTGGCCGGATTCGGCCCGGTGAGCAGCCGTCGCACGGCGTCGCCGACGCTCTCGGCGGTCGGCGTCCGCATCACGACGAGGTTCTCGTCGTAGGAAATCCCGTTGCGGACACAGCCCTCCCGGAACCCGCGCAGCCGTTCGCCCGCGGTGAAGATGTCCGGGCTGTCGGCGAGGAACGCGATCCGCCGGTGACCGTGTTTCGCCAGGTGGGCGACCGCTTCGACGGTGCCGCCGATGTTGTCGACGAGCACCGTGTCGGCCACGATGTCGCCGGCGGGCCGGTCGAGGAACACCGCCGGTGTGCCGGCGCGCATCTCGGGGACCAGGTAGCCGTGCTGCATCCCGGCCGGGACCACGAGGATGCCGTCGACCCGGCGGGAGCAGAACTCCAGGACCAGTTCGCGTTCGCGGTCGGAGTTCTCCTCCGACGAACCGGTCAGCACCTGGCGGCCGAACGAGGTCGCGATGCGTTCGACGGCCCGGTTGAGCTCCGAGTAGAACGGATTTCCGACGTCTTCGACGATCAGGCCGATCGTCCCGGTCGTCGAGCCGCGCCGCAGGTTCCGCGCGCCGAGGTTGCGCCGGAATCCGAGCTGCTCGATCGCCGCCATGACGCGCTCCGCGGTGTCCGGATGGACGGCGGGCTCGTCGTTCACCACCCGCGAGACGGTCTTGATGCTCACGCCCGCGAGGCGGGCCACGTCACTCATCGTGGCCCGTCGGCCGGTGGTGCGGTGGCCGTTGTCCGGGCCGCTGGAAGACAACGTTGTCATAGTGGCCGGAATTGAACGCCGGCGAAGCGATGATGTCAATGCCCGATTCGCGTCACCCCGGTTTTCCGAAGTCGAACCGTTACGAGTCGAACCCCGGTGGCCGCTGTCCGGAATCGGACAGGTTCGTCGGACCCCTTGACCGAGTGGTCTGTTCTTGTCGAAGGTGAGCAGACAGCGACAACGTTGTCAGGAGGCGGCCTTTCTCATGCCTGCACGCACTTCGACCCGCGTCGCCGGGTTGCTCACCGCGCTTGTCGTCCCCACTGGGCTGCTCACGCCCGTCGCGGCGGCGGCGCCCGGTGGCGACCCCGTGGACGCGGTCAACACCTTCATCGGTACCAAGGACGACGGCAACACCTTCCCCGGTGCCTCGGCGCCTTTCGGGATGACCCAGGTCAGCCCGATCTCGTCGCATTACGCCGGTTACCGCTACGACGACACCGCGATCCGCGGTTTCGGGCATTTCTTCCTGTCCGGCGCGGGCTGCTGGGAGCAGGGCGGCCTCGTGTCGTCCCTGCCCACCGCCGGCGCGGTCGGACCCGGCGCGGCGTTCGACACGGACAAACCCGAGACGTTCGACCACCGGAGGTACGCCTCGCCGTACACGCACGAGGGCGAGGTCGGGAAACCCGGCTACTACAAGGTGCGGCTCACCGGCTACGGCGGCGTCGACGCGGAGACCACCGCGACCACACGGATCGGTGTCGAGCGGTACACCTTCGCGAAATCGGGCGACGCGAACGTTTTCGTCAACGTCGGGCAGGCCAACGACAAGGAACCCGTGACGGCGAGCCAGATCCGCGTCGTCGGTGACCGGACGGTCGAGGGAATGGCGGAGTCGCAGGCGTTCTGCGGCGGCAAACCGTACAAGACCTGGTTCACCACGACGTTCGACAAGCCGTTCAAGTCTTTTGGCACTTGGTCGCCGACGGGTGGCACACCGGGCTCGAAGGAGTCCGCAGGCGGTGAAGGCCTGCGCGGTGCCTGGCTCACTTTCGGCGGCGGACAGGTCACCGCGACGACGGCGATCTCCCATGTGGACGCGTTCGGCGCCCAGCTCAATCTGGCGGCCGAGAAGGGCCGCTCGTTCGAAGCGGTCCGCGACGGCGCACAGCGTGCCTGGCGCAAGGAACTGTCCTCAGTGGACATCAAGGGCGCGTCGAAGGACGACCGCACGGTGTTCTACACCTCGCTCTACCACGCGCTGCTGCAGCCGCTGACCGGCAACGACGCCGACGGCCGTTACCGCGGTTTCGACGACAAGATCCACCGGGCGCTGGGTTGGACCTACTACGAGTTCTTCTCGTTGTGGGACACCTATCGCACGCAGAACCAGCTGCTCGCTCTCCTTCGCCCGGCGCGGGCGAAAGACGTCGCGAAGTCCGTGCTCGCCATCCACGACCAGGGTGGCTGGTTGCCGCGCTGGGCGTACGCGAACCAGGAGACGAACACGATGACCGGTGATCCGGTCACCCCGTTCCTGGTAGACCTGTGGCGCTTCGGCGCGTTGTCCGGACAGGAATTCAAGGCGTACCGGGCGCTTCTGCGGAACTCGCGGGAGATCCCGCCCCCGTCCTCGCCGTTCCAGGGGCGCTCGGGGAACGCGAGTTACCAAAAGGACGGGTTCGTCCAGTACGACAAGGACTTCCCGAAGAAGGGGCAGGACACCGACCCGAACCACGGCGCTTCGGCCACGTTGGAATACGCGCTCGCGGACTGCTCGCTGTCCATCATGGCCGCCGGGCTCGGGAAGAAGGACGACGCGAAGGCCTTGGCGGACAAGGGACGCGGCTATCGCACGCTGTGGGACTCTTCGGTGACCGACCGCGGCTTCACCGGTTTCTACCGGCCCAAGCTCGAAGGCGGCGAGTGGTTCAGCCCGGCGGGCAAGCCGTTCGACCCGCAGAGCCAGGACGGCTTCCACGAGGGTACGTCGTGGCAATACCAGTGGCTGACCCAGCAGGACGTCCCCGGGCTGGTCGAGCGCATGGGCGGGAAGGAGAACGTCGGCAAGCGGCTCGACGACTTCTTCGCCTACGGGGATCTGGTCGAGGACCCGGCGAAGACCGTGCGCGAGGAATGGGTCGTCGGCCCGTACAACTACTACAACCAGTTCCGCTACAACCCGAACAACGAGCCCGATCTCCACTCGCCCTGGATGTACACGCTGACCGGCCAGCCGTGGAAGACCTCGGCCGTGGTGCGCGCCGCGCACACGTTGTTCACCAACGCGCCGAACGGTGTCACCGGGAACGACGACCTCGGGACCATGTCCGCGTGGTACGTCTTCAGCGCGCTGGGCCTGTATCCGGCGGTGCCGGGCACCGGCCAGTTCGTGCTCAACGCGCCGCGGTTCGAGAAGTCCGTGGTGCATCTGGAGAACGGCCGTGACATCACGATCAAGGCCCGCGGCGCCGACGCGTCGAAGCTCCAGTACGTCCAAGGACTGGGAACCGGCTCGCAGCGGGCGTATGTCGGGTTGGAACAGTTGACGCGAGGGACCACTTTGGACTTCAAGCTCGCGGATTTTGACAGCGCTGCCCCGTCGAAGGCGACGTGGGGGACCGGTCCCGAAGGGGCGCCGAAATCACCCTGCGCCGGGTCTTAGACCGGTTCGTGCCAGGGTCGTGAGGAGTGTCACGGCCCCCGGTGTTCCGGTGAGGGCCGTCACGCCTCACACTGGTATGACCACGTCCGACAGCGCTGTTGACGTTCTTGGCAGTCCGCCTTGGACAGTGCTCGTCGGACGTAGTCATGTACACACATAGCGGTGAGACGCATGAGGAGGAGAAAGTGTCCAGCAAGGCCGCTCTAGTATTCCGCGTGGCCGCGGTAGCCGAAGCCCTTTCCTGGGCCGGGCTGCTGGTCGGGATGTTCCTCAAGTACGCCGTCAACCTCGGCGAGGGCGGCGTTCCCGTCCTCGGCATGGTGCACGGTGTCGTGTTCGTCCTCTACGTGCTGGTCTCCCTGTCCGTGGCGAAGCCGCTCGGCTGGCGCCCGAAGACCCTGATCCTCGCGCTGCTTTCCAGCATCCCGCCGCTGTTCACCTGGCTGTTCGAATCCTGGGCGCTGCGCAACGGCAAGCTCGACGGCCCGCAGCGGCTGTCGCACGGCGGTGTCGGCCTGTACGCCAGGACCCCGGAAACCGCCGCCGCCTGATCTTCGGCAGGGGTACGTGAAGGCCCCCTTCATTGCGTCTAGCGCAATGAAGGGGGCCTTCACGTACTTCCGGGTTATTCGGTGAAGTCGCCGGTGGCCTTGCGGACCTTGGTGAGCAGGTCGGTCAGCTGCTCGGTCTGCTTGCCGGTGAGCCCGATCAGCCCGAAGTCGATCTCGATGACCGCCTTCGTGGCCTCTTCGCGCCGTGAGCGTCCTTCGTCGGTGATTTCGACCAGCGTGGTCCGGCGGTCGGTCGGATGCGGCACGCGTTTGACCAGCCCGTCCTTCTCGAGCCTGTCGACGATGTTGGTGACGCTCGTCGGATGCAGCTGGAGTCGCTCACCCATCACGCGCATCGGCAGGTGGGAGGCGCGGGCGAAGGTCAGCAGGACCAGCGCCTCGTATCGGGCGAAGGTCAGCCCGTGCGGTTTGAGCGCGCCGTCCACTGCGGACTGGATGATCTGTTGCACGCGCATGATCCCGGTCACCGCGGCCATGGTTTCGGACGGCCCGATACGGGCTTCCCACAGCTGCGCCGCACGGGCGATCGGGTCGAACGGCAACGGACGGCTCATGGCGGTCGAAGTTACCAGCGGGTACCCGTGCCACGCCGCACGACCGGGTGTTATGCGTGGGAAAAGCGTCTGAACAAGGAGCAGAAGATGATCGTGGCCTTCAGTGTCAGCCCGTCCGCGACCGAGGAAGACGGCGGTGTCAGCGAGGCCGTCGCCCGCGCGGTGAAAGTGGTGCGCGAGTCCGGCCTGCCCCATTCCACCAACGCCATGTTCACCAATGTGGAAGGCGGCTGGGATCAGGTCATGGACGTCGTCAAACGCGCTGTCGAGGCCGCTGGTGAGGGCTCGTCACGGGTCGGGCTGGTGCTCAAGGCCGACATCCGGCCGGGTTACGAAGGCCAGCTGACCGCGAAGGTGGAACGCGTCGAGAAGCACCTGAGCGAGTAGGTCAGGGGAGCGGCGGGGTGAAGGACACCAGCCACAGCTCGTCCTTGACCGCGATGGCCACCGGGTAGCCGAACGCGCTGCCGTCGGCCAGTTTCCCGCTGACGGTCGCCGAAGTCGGCTTCAGATCGTCCGGTGCGAACTTCACCGTGACGTCGTGGGCGCCGCGCCCCGCCAGCGCGTCGATATAGGACTTGGCGAAGTCGCCCGCCGACGCCGGCGGGTAGTCGATGAGTTCGGAGAGGGCCTCGACGTCGTGCTCGTTGAGTGCGGCGGTGAGGCCCTCCCGGAGTTGCCCCGGGCTGCCGACGCCGGGGTCGGGTCGATGGGCGATCAGTACCGTGATGACGCTCACCCAGACGATGGCACCGGCGATCGCGACGGCCACCGTGGTCGTCCTGCGTGTCGGAATGTCGATCACCCCCTCGTGGCGAGCCTGCCGGAACGAAACCGTCCTGCCAAGCGGGCAGCCGGGGGCATGCGGTGAAACGCTCGGGGATGCGTGCCAGGATGGAACCGTGACACACCCACGCGGATCAGCATCGAAGACGGCGGCCCTCTCCGCCGCGCTTTCCGGCGCGGTCGACCTTTCCGCGCTCAAGGCGCGTGCCGAAGCGCCGCAGAAACAGCCCCCTGCCCCGCCGCGCCCGGCAGACGACGCCGCGCCCGGCGGCACCACCTCGGGTGGCGCCGTGATCGACGTCACCGAAGCGACCTTCCAGTCCGAGGTCGTCGAACGATCCATGCGGCAGCTGGTGGTCGTCGACCTGTGGGCCGAATGGTGCGGGCCGTGCAAACAGCTCAGCCCCGTGCTGGAACGCCTCGCCGCCGATTCCGGCGGCGCCTGGGTGCTCGCGAAGGTGGACGTCGACGCGAACCCGCGCATCGCGCAGCTCTTCGGCGCGCAGTCGATCCCGACGGTCATCGCCATCGGCGGCGGCCAGCCGGTCGACGCGTTCTCGGGCGCACTGCCCGAACCCGAGATCCGCAAGTGGCTCGGTTCGCTGCTCGACGCGCTGCGCGACCGGCTCCCCGGCATCAAGGCCGCCGAGGAGAACGGCGGCGGTGTCGAGGTGCCGGAGGACCCGCGGTTCACCGAGGCCGAGGAGGCCTTCGAACGCGGTGACTTCGCGGGGGCTCAGGCGGCCTACGAGCGCATCCTCGACGTCGAGCCGTCGAACGAGGAGGCCAAGACCGCGCTCGCGCAGGTCAAGTTCACCGCCCGTGCCGAGGCCGCTGGCCCGGACGCGATCGCGAAGGCCGACGCGAACCCGGCCGACCTCGACGCGCAGCTCGCCGCCGCCGACCTCGAAGTCGCGGGGCAGCAGCCCGAGGCGGGCTTCGCGCGGCTGATCGCCGTCGTGCGGCGTACCGCGGGCGACGAGCGCAACAAGGTGCGGGAACACCTCGTGGCGCTGTTCGACCTCTTCGACTCGGCGGACGAGCGCGTCATGAAGGCGCGGCGGGACCTGGCGAGCGCTCTGTACTGAGGTTTCCGAGCTCAGGGGGTCGGGGGGGGGGGGGGGGGGGGGGGGGGGGGGGGGGGGGGGGGGGAGCAAAAAACCCCCCCCCCCCCCCCCCCCCCCCCCCCCCCCCCCCCCCCCCCCCCCCCCCCCCCGCACGCTGAGGCGGGACCGGACCGATCAGCCGTACTGGGTCGAGCAGACCGAGGAGCTCTCCAGGTAGCCCTTCCGCAGCGCCTCGACCCGCTCGAAACCGTTGTCCACGCGCTTGCCGTTGACGTCGGCGGAGACCAGGCTCTCCGGGCTCAGCAGATCCGAGATGGCCTCGTCGAGGTCACCGGCGGAAAGCCGCAGCGTCGCGCCGGGTACCGAGCTGGCCTTCGCCCACGCGCCGACCAGGCAGGCGGTGCGCAGTCCCGCGTTCGCGTTGTCGATCGACGCGCCGACACCCTTCTGGATGCCCATCGCGTACCGGGACGCGATTTCCGAGAACGCGGCGAAGTCGCCCTTGCCCTCGCTGTGCCCGCTTTCCCACTCCGCCTGCTGGTCGACCGGCTGGGCGAGTTCGCGCAGCTTGGCCAGGTCGATGCTGACGGTGTTGTTCGACGGGCAGTACGACGCGGGCGGGGTGCTGGGGCCGCCGGGGCAGCTGCCGTTGCCGTCCTCGGTGATCTCCGGGCCCGGGACACCGGCGCCCTTGAAGGCGTCGTCGAGGCTCTTCTTCAGGATCCCGATGATCTTCATGTCGAGCTTCTCGTCGCCCTTGCCCTTGTCACCCTTGTCGAACGGGCGCTCGGTGATCCGGGCCTTGATGTTCTCCTCGTTCATCTGCGCGCATTCCTTCGGGCCCTTCTCGAACCCGACCTGGAACGCGTACGTGCGGTCGAACGCCGTGCCGTGCGCGCCCTGTTTGGTCGCGCTGGTGCCCGCCTGGTCGCGGATCAGGAACAGCGACGCCATGACCTGGTTGAGGCCTTCGGACGTGGAGACGCGATAGAACTTGCTCTTGTCCTCGGCGACCCAGCGGAAGTAGCCGCCGGCGAAGCAGTCGGCCTGCTGCTCCTTGACGATCGACGGGGTGTTCTTCTTGATGTTGGCCTTTTCGGCCAGCCGGTACTGCACGGCGTGCCCGAGTTCGTGCGCGAGCACGACGGCGCCCGCCATCTTCCCGAACCGTTCGCGCAGCATGGGCAGCAGCACGCCGCGGTCCCACGCCACCAGGTCACCCGGCGGGCAGTAGAACGCGTTGACGAGCTTCTTGACGCTGCCGCATTCGGTCTCTTCGTCGTCGGTCTTCGCGCTGTAGGACAGCAGTGACTTCAGCGGCTCGTACGGCTGACCGAAGTCGCGCGGCATGACCTCGGTCCAGTAGGCCTGCGCGTCGGCGATCGCGGCGATGGCGAGCTGATCGTCCTCGGAGCCGTCCTCGTTGCGGACCTGCAGATCCGGCTTGGGCGCGCCCGGCTTCAGACCGCTCTCGAAATGCGTGACCGGCAGGCCCGCGATGTCACCGGCGCCCGGCTGGCTGCCCTGCTGGCCGGTCGAGCTTCCCTTGTCGCCGCAGGCGCTCAGCCCGAGGGCCAGCACCGTCACGACCGCGATCAGAGCCGGGCGACGGATGCCCCGCGCTCCCCCTTGGATCATGTTCACTCGCTTGTCGTCAGGGCCCCGACCGGGCCGCGTACTCCGGCAAGCAGGGACCCTACCCAGCGCTTATGGCCCGCGTGCAGGTAATCCCCGAAGTGGGTCTTGAGCGGGGCGGGGACCGTGGCGATATGGTCGCTCCTCATGAGAGCAGTCCGCCGGTTCACCGTCCGCGCGAGCCTGCCGGAGTCGCTCTCCGGCCTCGGTGACCTCGCCACGAATCTGCGCTGGACCTGGCATCCGCCCACGCGCGACCTGTTCGCGTCGATGGACGCGGAGCTGTTCAACCGCGTCCGCGATCCGCTGCGGATGCTCACCGCCCTGCCACCGGCCCGGCTCGACGAGCTCGCCGTCGACGACGCCTTCCTCGCTCACGCGCGCGAGGCGGTCGCCGATCTGGACCGTTACCTCGCTGAGCCGCGCTGGTACCAGAAGCAGGACGACGCCGACCTCCCGCCCGCCGTCGCGTACTTCTCGATGGAGTTCGGCGTCACCGAGGCGTTGCCGAACTACTCCGGCGGTCTCGGCGTGCTCGCCGGTGACCATCTCAAGGCGGCGTCGGACCTTGGCGTGCCGATGGTCGGCGTCGGGCTGCTCTACCGGGCTGGCTACTTCCGGCAGGCGCTGTCGCTCGACGGCTGGCAGGTCGAGCACTACCCGGTCATCGACCCCAACGCCTTCCCGCTGGAGCTGCTGACCGACGGCGGCGAGCCGGTGCTGGTCGACGTCGCGATGCCGGCCGGGCGCACGCTGCACGCGCAGATCTGGAAGGCCCGCGTCGGCCGGATCCCGCTGCTGCTGCTGGACACCGACACCGAGGCCAACGACGAGGACCTGCGCGCGGTCACCGACCGGCTGTACGGCGGCGACGCCGACCATCGCATCCGGCAGGAGATCCTGGCCGGGATCGGCGGCTTCCGCGCCGTGCGGCGGTACTGCGAGCTGACCGGGCATCCGCAGCCGAAGGTGTTCCACACCAACGAAGGCCACGCCGGATTCCTCGGGCTGGAACGCGCCCGCGAGATCATCCAGGCCGACGGGCTGGCGTTCGACGAGGCGCTGCCCGCCGTCCGCGCCGGCACCGTGTTCACCACGCACACCCCGGTCAGCGCCGGGATCGACCGCTTCCCCGTCGACCTCGTGCAGCGGTACTTCACCGACGGCAGGCTGGTCCCGGACGTCGACCCGCGCCGTGTCCTCGCGCTCGGCGCGGAGGACAACCCCGGCCTGTTCAACATGGCGCATATGGGACTGCGGCTCGCGCAGCGCGCGAACGGCGTCTCGGCGCTGCACGGCCGGGTGTCGCGGCGGATGTTCTCCCGGCTGTGGCCCGGGTTCGACTTCGACGAGGTGCCCGTCTCCTCGGTCACCAACGGTGTCCACGGGCCGACCTGGGTCGCGCGTGAGCTGAGCGCGTTGCTCGGACGCAACCACGAGGAGCTGGGCCTCGACGGTGTCCCTGGCAAGCCCCTGCGGGACGGCGTCAGCGACGAGCAGCTGTGGGCGCTGCGGCGTGAGCTGCGCGAGAAGCTGGTCGCCGAGGTGCGGCGCCGGGTGCGGGCCGCGTGGATGCAGCGTGGCGCGTCCGCGCTCGAACTCGGGTGGACCGACACGGTGTTCGACCCGGACGTGCTGACCGTCGGCTTCGCGCGCCGCGTGCCGACGTACAAACGGCTGACGCTGATGCTGCGCGACCCGGAGCGCCTGCGCGCGCTGCTGCTGGACGAGCGGCGCCCGATCCAGCTCGTCGTCGCGGGCAAATCGCATCCGGCCGACGACGGCGGCAAGCAGCTGATCCAGCAGATCGTCCGGTTCGTCGACGATCCCGAGGTCCGGCGCCGGATCGTCTTCCTGCCGGATTACGACATGTCCATGGCGCGCTACCTCTATCGCGGCTGCGACGTCTGGCTGAACACGCCGGTGCGGCAGCTGGAGGCGTGCGGGACCTCGGGGATGAAGTCCGCGCTCAACGGCGGCCTCAACCTGTCCATCCGCGACGGCTGGTGGGACGAATGCTACGACGGCAGCAACGGCTGGGCGATCCCGACCGCGGACGGCGTCACCGATCCGCTGCGCCGCGACGAACTGGAGGCCGCGGCGCTCTACGACCTGCTTGGCCATCAGATCGCGCCGCTGTTCTACGACCGTGACGCGGGTGGTGTGCCCGGCGGCTGGCTGTCGATGGTGTGGCACACGCTGGAGACCCTCGGGCCGCGCGTGCAGGCTTCACGGATGGTGCGGGAGTACGTCGAATCGGGGTATCTGCCCGCCTCGCGGATGGTCGCGGAGGCCACGGACGACGGCTATCGCGGCGCGTTGTCGCTGGCGGACTACCGGACCAAACTGGAGGTCTCGTGGCCGCGGGTGCGGATCTTCGACACCGAACTGCTCGTCGAGGACGCCGCGCCGATGGTCACCGGGACCGAGGTGACCATCCGGGCCCGGATCGACCTCGCCGGTCTCGAACCGTCCGAAGTGGACGTCCAGGCCGTCGTCGGGAAGGTGGGCGACGGGGACGAACTGAGCGACCCCGTCACCGTCCCGATGTCGGACGACGGGATCGGCGCGTTCGCGGCGCGGTTGAAACTGCCGCATCCTGGCTCGATCGGCTATACCGTTCGCGTGCTGCCGAAACACCGTCTGCTGGCCACCCCGGCGGAACTGGCCAGGGTCGTCCACGCTTAGGCCGGTACCGAACAAAAGAAGCCGCCGATTCTCGTTTTCCGCCGAACAATACGGAACGGCCAGGTGAAATACACTTTGCCGGGCCGATCCTGAATGGCGGAGGAATGGTGGCTTCGGCTAAGGAAACGAGAACGTCGCGCAGGGCAAAGGACCGGCTGCACCACATCCATGCCCGCGCCGGGATCCGGCAGGACGGGCTGGGCCGGGCGCTGGGCCCGGAACTGCGGGAGATCTGGGGCATCGCCGAGGACGCCGAGCCCGGCAGGGTGCGCGAGATCGTCCTTCTGCGGCTGAACCGCGTTCTCGAACGGTTCGCCGATCCGCTCATGCCCGAGATCGTCTGGACCGCCTACAACCTCGGCGTGGATCCGGTCGACGGCGGGGCGGGCATGGTCGGCCGGATCAGGACCATGGTCGGCAGCGGCCGGGTGGCGGTTTCCGAGCGGACCTGCACCCGGCGGTTCTACGACTTCCTGGGGAGTGTCAAGAACAGCCTGGACGGGTTCCAGGAAGACCTCACCGGCGAAGACTTCCGGCTCGCTTCGCGGTGGATCGCCGGGAACGTCCGTCCGGAACGGGAGCAGATCGACGGCGGTCCGCGCGATCCCGTCCCCTCGGTCCTGCGGATGTTCCTCGACGGGACGGTGTGCGGCCCGGCGGACGAGGCGGGTGCCCCGGTCCCGGCCCGCCTCGGCGCGCACGGCGACTGGTTCTGCGTCTTCACCGACGAGCGCCTGCTGGCCGAGTACCGCGCGGTCACCGGCGCGGGCTGGTCGCGGATCCGGCACCGGACCGGCCGCGATGTCGTGCTCGCGGCCGCCGGCCGTGACGTGGCGACCGGGGTGCTGGTCAACCCCAGGCCGACGCGATCCGCCGGGATTCACGCCGCGCTCCCGCTGTCGCCGGACTCGATCGCCCGGCTGGCGGTCCGCCGGTAGCGCGTCAGGGGACGGCCGGCCCGCCGCCTTCGCGGATCGGGAGACCCGCCGAGCGCCAGGCGCGGAACCCGCCTTCGAGGTCGGTGGCGCCCGGCAGGCCGAGCCGCCGCAGATCGGCGGCGGCCAGACTCGACGAGTACCCCTCGTTGCATACGACGATCACCGTCGAGTCCGGTTTCACCTGCGGCAGCCGCCAATCGCTGTCCGGCGCGAGCCGCCACTCGAGGTGGATGCGCTCGACGACCACCGAGTCCGGGATCTCGCCCTCTTCGACCCGGTTGACGTGCGGGCGGATGTCCACGATCAGGGCGCCGTCCCGTTGCAGCCGCAATGCCTGCTCGGGTTCCGCCCGGTCCACTCCGGACCGGGCGGCCGCCAGCAGCGCGTCGATAGCACTCATGGACCCAGTATCGGGGCGAGCGAGGGGATCTCGGCGGGAACTTCGGCGAGCGTGCCGTATTCGCGGGTCGCGACCAGCGGAGGCGAGTAGGCGTGGACGCTCGCGGCGGGTTCGGAGCCGATGCCGGTCACCTGGTGCGCGCGACCCGCGCCGAAGCCGATGCCCTCGCCCGCGACGTGGGTACGGCGCCGGATCGGGCCGCCGGGATAGCGGTACTCCTCGCCGATCTCGCCCTGAAGCACGGTGAACGAGCCGGACGCGCCGCCGTGGTCGTGCGGTTTGGTCTGCTGGCCGGGCAGCCAGGACAGCAGCCACAGTTCGACGCCGTCGGTCAGCGCGAGCCGTGCCCACCAGCGCCGGCCGGGGTCGAACCGCAGCAGGCCGCGCAGGCCCGAAGTCAGCTCGGTGGTGACCGTGGAGGTCAGCTCGGCCAGTTCGCGGGGCGTCCAGAGCAGGCGCTCGGGGTGCAGCAGCTCCGGCAGCAGCGGGTCGATCAGCCGCGGGTGGATCTCGAAGTCCTGGTCGGGAGTGATGGACGTGGTCACGGTGAAGCTCCTCGTGAGGTTCGCGGGCGCGGAAGCAGGGCCGAACGCGGCGCGACACGGAGGTGCCGTCGGAAGAGCGGGGACTCAGCCGTGTCGCGCGGCGGTACACCCGCACGAAGCGACGAGGAGCAGGTCGATGGCCCGGCGGCGCCAGAAAGAGCCCCCGATGACGGGGAAGGCGGCGGACACGGACTCGATCACGCCGTCGATGGTGCCACAGTGTCCTGCCCAGGTCGCTTCGTCCCACTTTCTGGACCAGCCGCTTTCTCCCGACCGGCGGCCCGGTGCACACGCGCGCGCGTGTGCGGACACAATGGGCGCGTGAGCGAGCCGATCCAGCCCAGCGAACTTGACGACCTCGTGGTGAGGATGACCGGTGTCGGGGTCCGCCGAACAGGCAACGACCTCGTCGCCGACCTCGACTGGACCGTGGAACTGGACGAACGCTGGGTGGTGCTCGGCCCGAACGGCGCGGGCAAGACCACCCTGCTCCGGCTGGCCGCGGCCGAACTTCACCCGACCTCGGGAACGGTCGACCTGCTCGGCGAGCGCATCGGCAAGGTCAACATCTTCGAGCTGCGCCCGCGGATCGGGTTCACCTCGGCCGCGATCGCGCAGCGTGTGCCGGGTGAGGAGCGCGTCGTCGACGTCGTGGTGAGCGCCGGTTACGCCGTCGTCGGCCGCTGGCGTGAGGAATACGACAGCCTCGACACCGACCGCGCCCTGGAGCTCTTGGGCGCCCTCGGCATCGCGCACCTGGCCGAGCGCACCTTCGGGACGCTGTCGGAGGGCGAGCGCAAGCGGACGCTGATCGCCCGTTCACTGATGACCGATCCGGAAATGCTGCTGCTCGACGAGCCCGCCGCCGGACTCGACCTCGGCGGCCGCGAGGACCTCGTCGCGCGCCTTTCGGAGCTGGCCCTCGACCCCGAGGCCCCGGCCATGGTCCTCGTCACCCATCACGTGGAGGAAATCCCGCCGGGATTCACCCACGCGTTGCTGCTGCGCGACGGCCGCGCGGTCGCCTCCGGTCTCGTGGACGACGTCGTGACCAGCGACAACCTGTCCAAGACGTTCGATCAGGAGCTGTTGCTCGAACGGTCCGGTGATCGCTTCTTCGCCCGTCGCCGCTGACGGGTCATACTGACCGGTAGCCTGCAATCTGTCTTGGACGGTTAAGGAGGACGGCGTGGGAGAGTTCGTAAGTCTCGAGGTCGAAGGCGGGGTCGGCACGATCCGGCTGGACCGCCCGCCGGTCAACGCGCTGAACAACCAGGTGCAGGCCGAGCTGGCCGAAGCGGCCCGTGCGGCCTCCGAGCGCGACGACGTGCGCGCCGTGATCCTTTACGGTGGTGAGAAGACCTTCGCGGGTGGCGCGGACATCAAGGAGATGGCCGAGCGCACCTACCCGGAGATCGCGAAGTTCGGCGCGGCGCTGACGGCGTCGCTGGCCACCATCGCGAACATCCCGAAGCCGGTCGTGGCGGCCATCACCGGCTACGCGCTGGGCGGCGGGCTCGAACTCGCGCTGACCGCCGACCGCCGGATCGCCGGCGACAACGTCAAGGTCGGCCAGCCGGAGATCCAGCTCGGCATCATCCCCGGCGCCGGCGGCACACAGCGCCTGGCGCGGCTGATCGGCCCGAGCAAGACCAAGGACCTCGTGTTCACCGGCCGCTTCGTGAAGGCCGAGGAGGCCCTCGCGCTGGGCATCCTCGACGAGGTCGTCGCGCCGGACGACGTCTACGCCGCCGCGCACAAGTGGGCCTCGCAGTTCGCGAACGGTCCGGCAGTGGCGCTGCGCGCCGCGAAGGCCGCGATCGACGGCGGTCTCGACACCGACCTCGCGAACGGTCTCAAGCTCGAATCCCACCTCTTCGCCGCGCTCTGGGCGACCGAAGACCAGCGCAACGGCATGAAGTCGTTCATCGAAAACGGCCCTGGCAAGGCCACTTTCGAGGGGAAGTAAGCACGATGACCCAGGTGAACGATCCGGCGCCGAATCCGCACGCCACCGCCGAAGAGGTCAAGGCCGCCTTCGACGACCCCAAGCTCGCCAACGTGCTGTACCACGACTGGGAAGCCGGGACCTACGACGAGAAGTGGTCCATCTCCTACGACGAGCGCTGCATCTCCTACGCGACCGACGTGTTCCAAGCGGTCGCCGGTGAAGACGGCCAGCCGTACCCGACCGCGATGGAACTGGGCAGTGGCACCGGTTTCTTCCTGCTGAACCTGATGCAGGGCGGCGTGATCAAGAAGGGGTCGGTCACCGACCTCTCGCCGGGCATGGTCCAGGTCGCGCTGCGCAACGCCGAGAACCTCGGCCTCGACGTCGACGGCAGGGTCGCCGACGCGGAGCGGATCCCGTACGAGGACAACAGTTTCGATCTCGTCGTCGGGCACGCCGTGCTGCACCACATCCCGGACGTCCGCGCGGCGTTCACCGAGGTGCTGCGGGTGCTGAAGCCGGGCGGGCGGTTCGTCTTCGCGGGCGAGCCGACGAAGGTCGGCGACTTCTACGCCCGCAAGCTCGGCCAGCTCACGTGGTATCTCACCACCAACCTGACCAAGCTCCCGGTGCTGAACGGCTGGCGCCGCCCGCAGGAGGAACTCGACGAGTCCTCCCGCGCGGCCGCGTTGGAGGCCGTGGTCGACATCCACACCTTCGACCCGTCCGAGCTAGAGTCGATGGCCCGCGGCGCGGGCGCGCAGGACGTCCGCGCGGTCACCGAGGAGTTCGCCGCCGCGCTGGCGGGCTGGCCGATCCGGACCTTCGAAGCCGCCGTGCCGCAGGAGAAGCTGACCCTGCGCTGGCGTCTGTTCGCGTACCGGCTCTGGTTGCGACTGTCCGCTTTGGACAAGAAGCTGTTCGCCAAGGTGCTGCCGCGCGACCTGTTCTACAACGTGATGATCACCGGTACCAAGCGATCGTAGGTGCCGTACCAGTTCACCCCCGACGACGTCGCCTTCCTGCGCTCCGGCGCGGGAAGCGCGGCGCTCGCCGAATGCTCGTCCCTGCCGCTGACCGACAAGACCCGCATCGCCGACGTCGCCGCCGTGCGCCGGATCGCCCCGGACCACGCGGCCGCGGTACTGGAGACGGTGGTGCTGCGGCGGAAGTCGTCGTCCAAACTGGACTCTGCGGGCTCGTGGCTGTTCACCGGTGACGCCCTCCAGCAGGCCAGCGCCACGTTGGTCGCCCGGCACCGTGCTTCACGGCTGGCCGGTCGCGACGTCCACGACGTGACGTGCTCCGTCGGGGCGGACCTGATCGAGATCGCCCGTGTCGCCTCCCGGGCACTGGGCTCGGATCTGGACGAGGTCCGGCTGGCGATGGCGCGGCACAACGCTCTCGAGGCCGGGGTTTCGCCTGTTCTGGTACGTGCCGACGCCCTGCGGCCGGTCAGTCGTGACTCGGTCGTCGTCGCCGATCCCGCCCGCCGCGATTCCGCCGGCCGCCGGGCGTGGAAGCCCGCGGATTTCCTTCCGCCGCTGGACGGCCTGGCCGAGTCGTACGCCGGTCGCGAGCTTTCGGTGAAATGCGCGCCGGGTCTCGATTTCTCCATCGCGCCGTGGGCGGACGAAGTCGAACTGGTGTCTTTGGACGGTCAGGTCCGTGAGGCCTGCCTGTGGCGCGGCGTGGGCTCGACGGTGTCGCGCCGGGCGACGGTGTTGCGTTCGGACGGTCCACAGTGGACGGTCACCGGCGCCGATCCCGACGAGATTCCCTCACGTGCTCCGGGCGAATGGATCATCGACCCCGACGGTGCCGTCGTCCGGGCCGGGCTCGTTCGGCATTACGCGGCGCGGCACGGCCTGTGGCAACTCGACGAACGCATCGCCTACCTGACCGGTGACGTCCCACCGCCGGGAATCCGGGCGTTCCGGGTGTTCGAGCACGGACCGTACAGTGAGAAGAATCTGCGTGTATTGCTGAAAAAACACGATATCGGTCGATTGGAGATCCTTATCCGCGGTCTCGACATAGACCCGGATGCGTTGCGGCGCAAGCTGAAGCCTCGCGGTAGTGAAGAAGCGACTCTGGTGCTGACCAGAATCGGTCGTTCCGGAGTGGCGTTCCTCTGCCGCGCACAGCTGACGTGAGGCGCACTTCCACGAGCCGGGGCCCGTCGACATCGGCCAGGTCAAACTGCCGAACCCGGTCTGCTACCTGCCCTGAGGGAATATCCGCGCGTGCGACGTTGCTGTTCCCGGTATCGGAAAACCCCCGAGGGAGCTGATCCATGCCTGACAAGAAGGTGTTGAAGCCGAGCGCGGACCACCCGATCACGGTGGCGCCGAACAAGGCGCGCGTGGTCGTCACGGTCGGCGGGAAGGTCGTGGCGGACAGCGCGAACGCGCTCACGCTGCGGGAAGCGAACTACCCGCCCGCGCAGTACCTCCCGCGTGCCGACGTCGACTTCGGCGTGCTGGAGCGGACGGAACACTCGACGTACTGCCCGTTCAAGGGGGACGCGGCGTACTACAGCATCCGCACCGGCGACGGCGTCGCCGAGAACGCCGTCTGGACCTACGAGGCGCCGCACGACGCGGTCGCCGAGATCAAGGACCACGTGGCGTTCTACCCGTCGAAGGTGGACGCGATCGAAGAGCGCTGAACCCACCCCGGTGTGCTTTGAAAGGTCCTTTCCTTTGCGAAACTTGCCAGGAAAGGACCTTTCGTAGCGCGCGAGGCGGGTTCTTCCGGACGGAAGGCTTGACGCTGAGGGCCTTCACGGGAGCTGGTTGATCCGGTCCCCGTCGACCGCGAGAGAGGTGTCGGATTCGATCCGCCAGACCTCCAGCCCCGGCGCCTTGACCAGGGCGTCGACCAGTGCCTCCGCACCCGCGACGAGGGTCGAATCGGAGTCGACCTCGGTGGCCACGCACCATGCGCGGTCGTCCGGCCAGAACAGGTTGGGGGACTGCGCCTCGAACCAGTTCGGCCGGGGCCGCCAGCCGAGTTCCGTCGCCGACGTCAGCGGCCCGCTGAACATCAGGTAGTCCCGGCCCGGATGCCGCAGGCGCGGCGCGTCGAGGTGCTCGCGCGCCAGCGTCGCCTCGTCGGCCCAGCCGTAGCCGTCCCAAAGGCAGAACCAGGCTTCCGGAGTGGACGTGTGATCGCCGAGAACGGCCAGCAGAGCGGTGAGGCTGTGTGAAGGCAGGGTGCCGCGTCCTGGTGCGGAGCCACGCCAGAGCGAGCCGGTGAGATTCACCGGATCCGGGGAGCCGACCAGCGCGTGCCACTGCATGGCGCCATGAGCGCGCCGTCCCGTCTCGGCCGCGGCTTCGCTCCAGCTCGCCCAACCGCCGCGGTCACGTTCGGCGGGGTGATAGACCCGGGCGTAGGCGGCGTAGCCACACGGGACCGCGCGGCCGGGCGCGCCGTCGAGCCTGGGAAAGATCCAGTCGGCGGGGGACGGGTCGAGTACCGGTCGCAGCACGGCGGCAAGTCTCCAGCAAGATCAGGTGCGGCGCATCTTGTCGGTGGGCGGGGGCATACTGCCGGACGTGGGTGTTCCGTTGCGTCGCCGTTCGGGCCGTTCGGTGTACCGCGAAAGCACGCCGGTCGAAGCCTTGACCGGCGTGGTCGAGAGCGTCTGGACGGGGGTGGTGGGCTGGAGCCGTCCGCTGAGGGTGTTCCCGGACGGTTGCGTGGACCTCGTCTGGGACGGGCGAAGGCTCGACGCGGTCACCACCGTGCGTGGAGTGCTGCGGCACGAGCTGCCGTCGGCGGACTGGACCGTCGGGCTCCGCCTGAGATGCGGTGTCGGCGGCGGCGTGCTGGGCCTGCCGATGACGGAGCTGGCAGCGGGCGCCACCCCGTTGCGCGACCTGTGGCCCGCGAGTGCCCGCCGCGCGGAATCCAGGCTGGCCGAGTGCGGGACACCCGGCGAGGCGCGGCCGGTACTGGAAGCGCTGGTCACCGACAGGCTCGGGGACGTCGAGCCGTGCGGGCTGTCCATCGCGGCCGCCCGCGCGTTGCGTGCGCCCGGTGCTCGCGCCGACAAGGTGGCGGCGGAGCTGGGCGTGAGCGAGCGCGGGCTTCGGCGGCATGTGCGGCACGACGTCGGCGTCGGCCCGAAGGAGTTGCAGCGGGTGCTGCGGTTCCATCGGTTCCTCACCCGGCTCGAGGCCGTCGTGCGCGGCGGCTCGTCACTTGCCGACGTCGCCGCCGAGGTGGGTTACGCGGATCAGTCCCATCTCGGGCGGGAGTGCCGTCGGCTGTCCGGTGTTTCGCCCGGCGCGCTGGTGCGATCCTGGGCTGGCCGAAACGTTCCAGACTGAGGCGGCCCCCCGAGGCGAAGATCGGGTAGTGCTCGAACCTTTCCGCGTCACCATCGACATCCGCACGGACGACCTCGACGTCAACGGGCACGTCCGCGGCCCCGCTTACCTCGCGTACGCCGATCACGCGCGCTGGGAATGCGTTTGGGCGGCCGGCGTGGACCCGTTGGCGCTCAAGGCCGCGAATCTCGGCCCGGTCAACCTCGAAACGACGATCCGGTTCCGCCGCGAGCTTCGCGCCCGCGCGCGGATCGACGTCCTGACCCGGTTCAGCTGGGAGCCGGGCAAGGTGTCACGGGTCGTCCAGGAATTCGTGGCGCCGGACGGCGCCGTGGTGGCGGAGGTGGAAAGCCTCTCCGGACTGCTGGATCTCGAACAACGGCGGCTGGTCCCCGATCCCGGACGGCATTGGCGCAAATACGCGGTGCGGCCGGAAATCCTCGGCCTGCCGTGATCAGGTGACCGCCCGCTTTTCGTAGAGGCTGGTGGGCCACTTCGCCGAGGGTGGATCTGCCACGTGCTGGAAGCCCGCGCGCTCGTAGAGCCCGCGCAAGGCCGGGTTGTCCCTCGTGGTCGCCACCCGGACGAACGCTTTGCCCCGTGCCGCCGCCTTCTCGCCGACCCAGTCGATGATCCGGATCCCGAGCCCGGCTCCGGCCGCTTCCCGCGCGACCGCGAGGCGGCCCGCGTAGTAGGCCGGTTCCGTGGTCTCGCCCCAGAGTTCCGGCTCCGCCTCGGTCACCACGCAGGTCGCGATCGGTTTGCCGAGACCGATGACCAGCAGCGCCTCGCCCGCTTGGATCTGGTCACGAACCGATTCGCGCGGGAACCGCGGCGGCCACTGATGGATTCCGCGTCCCGTCAGCCAGGCGGCGGCCTCGGCCAGAAGGTCGAGTACGGCGTCCTCCTCACCCGAGCGGACAGGACGGATGGTGGTGCTCGGCGTGAGTGGCTCGGGACCGGTGATGATCGGCATGGCTCGATGATGCCCCGGCCGTGGTTGGATGTCCGCCGTGGTCGACGAGAACCTCGTCCGGAAGCTGATCGCGGCACAGGTCCCTGGGTGGGACGGGCAGACGATCGCACGGTGGCCGTCCGGTGGCACGGTCAACGCCGTGTTCCGGTTGGGCGACGATATGGTCGTACGGTTGCCCCTGACAGCGGGCGGCGCGAAAGATGTGGCGCTGGAGCAGGAGTGGCTGCCCCGCACCGCGCCCCGGCTCCCCACGCCCATCCCTGGAATCGCGGCCGCGGATGGACGCTTTCGCAGGCGCTGATCGCGCTGCCGTACTACCGAACGACCAACGCGGCGATGGAGCGCAACGCCCGGTACGTGATTCGGATGATGCTGGACGAGGTGGCTTGATCTCTTTTGGGGAAGTCGTTTGTGGAGAGACGAGCAAGACTTGTCTTGAAGGGTAAGGTAATTATGGCCCGCTGGCTCGTGGGATGGCACGCGTTTCCGTTACGGCAGGCCTATACCCGGCGGGGTGGGATGCTCCCCATGTGGCATTGGAGACGTTGACTGGCCCCAATGCCACATTGGGAGCACCGTAGTTGGGGGCACCGTGGGCGCGCAGGGTTGAGCGCCACATGGGGAGCGGCACGGTGTCCTTAGGTCCTAGGGGTTGTGTAGGTAGGGAGCTCATCTCACCGATGAGCAGTGCGGTGTTGGCAACCTGCTGGACGGTCGGTCTAAATCCTCAAGTGCATGGTGTTGCGTCTCGGTGTTCCGGTGGGGTCGAGGTAGGCGGGTGCGGTGAATTCCGGCAAGCCGTCTTGGGCGATCTGGACTTTCCATTGGCTGTGGTGGATGAGCCGGTGGTGCTTGGTGCACAGCAGCACGAGGTTGTCGATCTTCGTTTCGCCGTGGTGTCGCCAAAAAACGATGTGGTGTGCCGTACAGCGCGGCATGGGCATGTCGCAGCCCGGAAACGCGCAGCCACCATCTCGGATGGTCAGCGCATACTTCTGCGCCAGCGACACAGTTCGTTTCGATCGGCCGATATCCAGCGGTTCGCCTGCGGTACCGAGGACACCGGGTCGCACGCGGGCGTCGCAGGCGAGGATCCGGGCGTCGGTCGCACTGATCGGCCCTGCCAGGTCCAGATGTGCTTCGCCGATGTCGCGCATGAGGTCGTCGTAGGACATGGTGACCAGAATGTGGGTGGCCTCGCCCGCCTGACCGGGGAGATTGCGGCTGGTGGTCTTCAACCGCACATAATCGGTGAAGGCATCCCCATAGCGTTCATCTTGAGTGCGGGAGTCCCGGACGCCGTCGATGGCTTTGTGCGGCTTGGCCATCGGATCCAGGTCGGATTTCAGGCGGGCGTAGGTTTCCAGGTCCAGGGTGGCTTTCAAGCCGAGGGTGCCGTCGCGGTGTTTGATGAACCGCATCTCCGGACGGGTGTCCTCCGGGTCCTCGTTACGGGGTTCTTTCCCGTCCGGATCCAGCTTGTCCAGCAGGCGGCGCCCAGCCCGGGTGATCTGCCGCGGCCCCGCATGCCGAGCCAAGTCGACGAGGATCTTCTCCCCGTTCCGTACGTCCTCTTCCGGCACGGTGGACGGGATTCGCGCGAGGGTGCGGATGATGGCGTCGATCTGCGAACCCCCGATCGCGCCCTCCGCGGCAGCCAGAGCGGTCAACGGTGCCAGGGGTGGCTCGGGGTCACCGCCGAAAGATGGGCCGGGATGCAGGGCCAGCACGCGGTCGGCACGGGCACTGGCTTCCTTGTCCGTCACACGAAAATCCTCGAAAATCAACGCCGCCAACGTCGAATGACCAGAACATCCGCGCACCCCACGGGAATTGATTTCCGCCAAAATAGCATTCTGCTCCGCATCGATCCGACGCTTCTGAATCTCGAGTTCCTGTTTGCGAGCGTGCAGCGTCGCGGTATCAACGCGCCACCACTCGGTGGACGTCTCCGGGGATGCATCATCGCTGGCCACAGCCCCACACTACTCCAAATCGAACAGGTGTGCTAGCCCGAACGGCCTAGAGGGTAAAGAATTCTAAATGCGCGTGCAGAGAAAGCGGTGAATGCATTCCGAGACACGAAGGGCGCGAAGGTGCGAAGGGCGCGAAGCGAAGGTGCGAAGGGAGCGAAGGCGAGTAAGGCCGGTGCGCGAGAGCCAGACCCTGTGCTAGCGTCGTCCCCGAGCCCCGTATGGGCCTACGCATGGAGGTAGCGGCTACTCAGCCACCAGAGATCGGCACACACCGTCTCTCGCTTTCAGTCATCCCCGCGTCGTGGGATGACGCCTCCATGCGGTGCGCTCGAAACCCGGGCGTGCCAAGGCTTGTGTGCTCTCTTCCGGTGCTGGTTCCGCGCCCTCCTGTCGACACATCGACGGGAAAGGACCGCATTGACCGGCTTCAACGACCAGGTGATCGAGGAATTCAGGCGTAACAAGGGAAAGCTCGGCGGCATATTCGAGGGGTGGCGGTTGATTCTGCTCACCACCATCGGCGCCAGGAGCGGTAGGCGGCGGACGAATCCGTTGGGGTACCTCGAAATCGACGGCAAGACCGTCGTTGTCGCTTCCAATATGGGATCTCCGGCGCATCCTGCGTGGTACCACGACATCCGGCGCGACCATCGGGTCACCGTCGAGACGGGCGCGGAGACCTACGAGGCGATCGCGGCCGTTCCGCCGGCGGTGGAACGTGCCGCGCTGTTCGCGCGAGTTGTCGCCGAGGAGCCTGGATTTGCCGAGTATCAAGCGAAAACGTCGCGCGAGCTGCCTGTCGTGATCTTGCACCGGATCGACGACCGGGTGCGGGGGATGGGGGACTTTCTGGTGGAGGTCCACGACTGGCTGCGGGAGGAGCTCCAGACGCTGCGCGCCGGGGTGGACGACCTCGTGGCGGGCCGCGCGGATTCGCTCACCATGGAGGAATCCTTGCGAGCGCATTGTGTTTCGTTCTGCGAGGCGCTGACCAAACATCATACCGGCGAAGACGTGGGTGCGTTTCCCATGCTCGCCCAGAGGTTTCCCGCGCTCGCGCCGACGTTGACGAAGCTCGGGGAAGATCATGTCGTCGTCGCGACGTTGCAGAAGCGGATCCGTGAGCTCGTGGAGGGCTATGTCCACGGGGAGAGTGACCCCGTTCGCTTGCGTGACGACTTCGACGAGCTCGCGGGGAGGCTCGAAGCGCATTTCGCTCACGAGGAGCGAACGGTCGTGACGGCACTCAACGTGACGGCGCCAGGCTGATCGATGCGGATGCCCTGGGGTTCCGGCCCCGGGGCGTGTATCATCGTAGACGGCGGCGCCTGCACGGCGCGACGCCGATCCGGCACGAGGCGGGTGGAATTCGCCCCCGGCCTCGCCGAAGACCGCGAACCAGCGGTCCCTTCGAAAGGTTTCACAGTCAAAACTCACAGCACCGACAGTGCGATGTTCAGCCACCCGCTCGACACCCAGGTCGAGCGGCACGAGCCCGCGACCCCTCAAGGGGAGCGATACATGGATCTTTTTCGCGAACCTTCTTACCCCACACCGGAACCTTCGGCCGACGCCGTTCGTTGACGGGGTAGACCAACGTTTTGGGTGTCGTGTTGTCCAAGCACGCTCGCGCAGAATTCGTCGCGGGCGTCGCCCTTCAGTGCGTCGCGCCGTGACATCGGCTGACACCGCCGGTACCAGTCCTGGCAATCGACAAGAAGCGACGATATGACTTCAGTCCTAAACCACCCGGACAGCGCAGAGCGGCAGGCGCCACAGCCCCTGTTGTCCGGGGAGCAGACCGACACCGAAAACTTTCTCGTCAAGCTGTTCGCGGTGGTGCCCCTGCTGGCACTGGCCGCTTCCGTCCCCTTCGCTTGGGGCTGGGGCCTCGGCTGGGTGGACGTCGGCCTGGCCGTCGGGTTCTACTTCCTCACCGGCCTGGGCGTGACCGTCGGTTTCCACCGCTACTTCACCCACGGCGCCTTCAAGGCCAACCGCGGCCTGCGGATCGCACTGGCGGTCGCCGGCAGCATGGCCATGCAGGGTCCGGTCATCGGCTGGGTGGCCGATCACCGGCGCCATCACGCCTTCTCCGACCGTGAGGGCGACCCGCACTCCCCGTGGCGGTTCGGCACCACCCCGGCGGCGCTGGCCCGCGGCTTCTGGCACGCCCACATGGGCTGGCTGTTCGACCGCGAGAAGACCAACGCGCAGCGGTTCGCCCCGGATCTGCTCGCCGACCGTGACATCGCCCGGATCGATCGCCTGTTCCCGCTGCTCACCGTCGTGACGCTGCTCGCGCCCGCCGTCCTCGGCGGCCTGATCACGATGTCGTGGTGGGGCGCGGTCACCGCGTTCTTCTGGGCGAGCCTGGTCCGCGTGGCGCTGCTGCACCACGTCACCTGGTCGGTGAACTCGCTGTGTCACATGATCGGTGACCGCCCGTTCGCCGCCCGCGACAAATCCGCGAACTTCTGGCCGCTCGCCATCGCTTCGATGGGCGAGTCCTGGCACAACTCCCACCACGCCGACCCCACCGGCGCCCGGCACGGCGTCCGCCGCGGCCAGCTCGACATCTCGGCGCGGTTGATCTGGCTCTTCGAGAAGGCGGGCTGGGCGACGGACGTCCGCTGGCCGAAGGCCGATCGACTCGGCCGTAAACTCAACCCCGGCCACTCCCTGTCACTGCGCCGGACCGCGAAGCGGGCCTGAGCCCGTCAGCGGATCGCGTCCGCGATGGCGTCGATCAGTTCCGGTCCGTCGGACAACGCCGGGTCGTTGTGATCGGCGCCGGGGACTTCGACCGTCCTGGCACCCGCGGCCCGTGCCACGTCACGGCTCTGCTGAGCCGGGACGATCGAGTCCGCGGCGCCGTACACGACGGTCACCGGTGCTTTCACTCGCGCGATGTTGTCCCGCGTCGGGAACTCGTCCCGCAGCAGCCACCGGACCGGCAGGAACGGATAGTGCAGCTGTCCGATCGACGCGAGGTCGACGAACGGCGAGCGCAACACGAGCGCGGACGGCGGGCGTTCGACGGCCAGTTCGGTGACGACCGCGGAGCCCAGGCTCTCGCCGAAGTAGACCAGCGGCACTCCGGCCTCGCGGGTCAGGAAGTCCTGTGCGGCGCGGACGTCCAGCTTGAGCCCGTCCTCGGACGGCTCGCCGGGGTTGCCCCCGTACCCGCGATACTCCAATAGCAGCACCGAGAGCCCGCGTGCGGTCAGCGCGCGGGCCATCGGCGCGCGGTACGCCCGGTTCCCGGCGTTGCCCGGCGCGACCAGCACGGCCGCCTTCGCGCCGGCGACCGGGAAGTACCAGCTCGCGAGGCTCAGTCCGTCCGAGGTGGTGAGCGTGACGTCCCTGCCGCCGGGCAGGACGACGGCGGCGCCGGGCGGCGGACCTGCCTCGGGCAGGTAGATCAGCTTGCGCTGGAAGGCGAACGCGCCACCGAAGACCACACCGACGATGATGACGGCCACCGTCAGCGCGATCAACGCCTTTCCCCGTGCGGTACTCAAGGCTTCGTCGCGGGGAGGTGGAATTTCGCGAACAGGTCCGCGTCGAGGAACGAGGTGATCTCGCGGATCCGATCGCCGCGGAGGGACAGCACGTTGATCGACCACGCTCGGTGGACGGCGTCGGCCGCTTCCCCGAGGTAACAGGCGACGGCGGGCTGTCCGTTGGCGGTGACGACCTCGGTGCGCCAGCTCGGGCACCGCCCGATCGGGACCTCGACGGCGAAGCGGGACACGGCCTCGATGCCGCTGTACCAGTGCGCGAACGGCGGCATGGACCAGGTGACGTCCTCGGTCAGCAAGGCCACGAGCGCGTCGGCGTCGCCGCGTTCCAGCGCGGAGGCGAAGCCCGCGGCGATCTCGCGGACCCGTCGATCGTCGAGCTTCCGCAGCGTTCGCTGTCGGCCGGACGGCGGGACCTTCTCGGCCACGATCGTCCGCGCGCGTTGCAGCGCGCTGTTCACCGCCGCCACCGAAGTGTCCATTGTGGACGCGATTTCGGCGGCGGAGAAACCGAGGACGTCGAAGAGCAGCAGGGCGGCCCGCTGGTTGCCCGGCAGGTGCTGCAGCGCGGCGACGAACGCCAGCTCGACGGCCTCGCGCTGCTCGTACCGGTCGTCCGGACGGCTCCCGCCGGGGTACGGGCCGAGCCACGCCACTTCGGTCACCGGGGCGTCTTCGAACACCACTCGCTCGCTCGACGGGCCGAGGTCCATCGGCAGGGCCCGCTTACCGCGCGCGGCCGCGACGTCGAGGCAGGTGCGGGTGGCGACGGTGTAGAGCCAGGTCCGCAGCGAGCTACGCCCCTCGAAACGTGCCAACCCACGCCAAGCTCGCAGAAGCGCGTCCTGCAGCGCGTCGTCGGCGTCGTGGGCCGAGCCGAGCATGCGGTAGCAGTGGGCGTGCAACTCGCGGCGCAGCGGCTCCACCACGCGGTTGAACTCCGCCTCGTCGGTGGGTAGAACGTCTTCGCTCACAGTCGACGATTGTGCCCTTTACTTGGCGCGAAGCGCGGTGACGGCCGGGGTGAACATCGTCGTCTTGATCGCGGACAGCGTGCCGCGGTCCTTCCCGGCCAGCGGGCGGACGAGGTCCGTCGCGTACTCCAGCAGCGCGGGTTTCTCGGCGACGGCGTCCACGAGACCCAGGTCGCGCGCGTCCGTGCCGCCGAACCGCCGTCCCGTGGTCATCGACGCGATCGCGGCGGCCGGGGTGATCTTGCCCTGGATCAACGCCGCCATCCCCGGCGTGAACGGGATGTTGATGTCCGCTTCGGGAAAGCAGAAGTACCCGCGGTCGGCGCGCATCACCCGGAAGTCGTGCGCCATCGCGAGCATGGCCCCGGCGCCGAAGGCGTGTCCGTTGATCGCGGCGACCGTGTGCACGCCGAGGGTGAGCACACGGGCCAGCAGTTCGTGGACGTCGGCGACGTACTGCGCCGCCTGCGTGGGGTTGCCGGTGAGCCATTCGAGGTCGAGGCCGTTCGAGTAGAACTTCCCGGAGCCCACGGTGACCAGCACCGCCGGATCCGGATAGGCGACGACGGTGTCCAGCTGGGAATGGACGGTTTCCAGCCAGGACGGCGAGAAACGGTTCTCGTCGTCTCCGAGGTCCAGCAGGAACACCGGGGCGTCTTGGCGCAGAGTGGGCATGTCAGTCCTTCCGTGGGGGTGGGAGCAGGAGTATGGCGCGGACCGCGGCGGCGAGCCGGGCCCGGGAGTCTTCGGAGATCGGCTCGCCCGCGATGAACGCGCGGCGGAACAGGGCCGTCGGCAGATCGACCACGCAGGTCGTCAGCACCTCGACGGCCTGCGCGTCCCGCCGGTCCCAGAGCCGGGCGGCGAGCCCGACCAGGAATGCGATCAGGCGTTTTTCGAGGGCCAGGAAGTCGGCGGCGAGGTTTTCGGGGACCTGCGGGCCGAGGACCTGTTCCTTCTTGACGGTGATGAGCAGACGGGCCGCCTCCGGCCGCCGGTCGGCGAACGCGGCCGGGGTGCCCGCCGCGGCCACGACCGCCGCGACGGGGTCTTCCGCATCGTCCGCGAGAGTGGTCTGGAGGTCGAGGAACTCACCCGCCGCGCGGAGCCAGACGTGGGCCAGCAAGGCGCCGAGCGAGCCGAAGGCGTGGTAGATCGTCCCGTTGGACACTCCCGCGGCGGCCGCCAGGGACCGGACGGTGACGCCATGGGCACCCGTCTCGACGACGAGGCGTTCGGCCGCGTCGAGCAGCCGTTCCAAGTCGTGCACACGGGGGCGGGGCATGGGGCGACAATAACAGAGCACGTGCTCTAAAACAATAAGAGAGCAGACGCTCTAAAACATGCCAGGCGTCGCACGTCGCGTTCCCGCTGAGGTACCTGGTGCCTGTCGCCCCCTCCTTGGTGCTGGAATTCGCCGTCTGAGGTCAGGAGTCCGGGGACCACACCGCGAGTTCGGCGCCGCCGGGCTCGCGGAAGTGGAACCGGCGCCCGCCGGGGAACGAGAACGGCTCGGCCGTGACGACTCCGCCCGCGGCCTCGACGGAACCCCTTGCCCGATCGAGGTCTTCGGTGCGGATCGTCACCAGCGGCGCGGCCGTCTGCTGCGCGGTGTCCTGCTGGAAGCCGAACGAGACCACGCCGCCGCCCTGGACGTCGGAATACGTCGGGCCGTACGACGTCGCCGCCCACCCGAAGGCCTTTTCGAAGAACCGGCTCGAGTCCGCAGCCGAGCCGGACGGGAATTCGATGAAGTCGATTTCGTACATGCACCGGAACCTACTCCGGACCACCGACAGGAACCGCCTCAGACGCTGCGCAGCACGGAAACCACGACGCCCAGCACGGAGGCACGGTCCCCGTCGATGACGTCGTAGGCGGGGTTGCGCGGTTCGAGGTACACGTGTCCGTCGCGGCGGCGGTACACCTTGACCGTGGCCTCCTCGTCGATCATCGCGGCGACGATCTGGCCGGAGTGTGCCTCCTGCTGCTGCTTCACCACGACGATGTCGCCGTCGCAGATCGCCGCGTCGATCATCGAGTCGCCGCGCACCCGCAAGCCGAAGACGTTGCCCCGGCCGGTGAGTTCACGCGGAAGGGTCATCACGTCGTCGACGTGCTCGACGGCCGAGATCGGCGTTCCCGCGGCGATGTCACCGACGACGGGGACCGGCACGGAGTCCTCTGTGGATTCACGTGAGGTGGTGCCGTGGAGGAACGCGCGGACGTCCATGGGGCGGGAGATCGAGCTGCCGCGGTGGAGGAAACCCTTCTCCTCCAAGGCTGCCAGATGCTTCGACACCGAGGACGTCGAGCGCAGCCCGACCGCTTCACCGATCTCGCGCGTGCTCGGCGAGTACCCGTGCTCCACCACCCATTCGCGGATGGTCAGCAGGATCTTCTGCTGGCGCTCCGGCAGGGAAGCGGCTTCCTCGAACAGCTCAAGATCGTGGTAGGCGGTCATCAGCGGAATGGTAGTTCGTGCAGGCCGCCGCGATCGCCGCGGTGTCCCAGTAGAACGGCCGCACCTCGGTGATGCGCCCGTCGTCGACGGTGAACCGCTGTCGATGTCACTGTCGATGTCACGACGACCACTGTGGTGTGCGGAGTGTCCGGCCGCTGGCGGGTATCCGTAGTCGAGATCGGCCGGATGGCGGCCCGGCCGGGCCGAAAGTCCGATCCCGTGAGCGGTTCCGCCAGGTTGACTCGATCATATGACCACGAAGATCACCGCGGCGGTTCTCGCCGCCGCGACGGCCACGGTCGCCCTCACCGGATGCGGCCTCAAGGAAGGCTTGACCGAAAAGGCCAACGGACACGTCAAAACGGTCGCCTACGCGACCGGCGCGGAAGGCAAGCGTGACACGGTCGCCCGTCTGCCGGAGTGGGTGCCGGACGGGGCGGCGGCGGTCACGGAGGTCATCCGGACGACGGGTTCGGAGCGGCTCCTGCGGTTCACCGGCGGGGCGCTGCCCGCCGTCTGCGTGCCGGGGCCGGCCGCGACCCAGGCGGCCACGCTCGCCGCGCACTGGTGGCCGCAGGGGCAGGAAGGCAAGACGGACAAGGTCTGCGGTGAATGGCATGTGCTCGTCCAAGGCGTCGACGTGTTCGCGTTCAAACCGGAAACACTGGTGAACACGAGGTCCTGAGTCACTCGGAGAGCGCCTCGGCGCAGACGGCGAGATCACGCAGCAGCCGCTCCTGCTCGGCCGCCGAAAACGGTTCGAGCATCCGATCCTGGACCCCGCGCACGAGACCGCTGGCGGCGCGGAGCCGGGCCTGTCCGGCGGGGGTGAGGGTGCTGGGCAGGGCGCGGCCCTGCGGCGCCGTCGTCGGGCGGGTGACCAGGCCGCGGTCCTGCAGGCCGCGCAGCACCAGGTTCATCGACTGCCGGGTGACGAACACGGCCCTGGCCAGTTCCGCGTTGGACAGCCCCGGGCGCTGCGAGAGCACTTCGAGGCAGGAGTACTGCGGCACGGTGAGGTCGAGCGGTCGCAAGGCGGTTTCCATCGCCATCCGGAGCGCCGTCGCCGCTCGCTTCAGCAGGTACCCCACCGCCAGGTCCAGCGGTCCGACCGTCTCGCCTCGACTCATGTCAGCATCATGACACGAGTTCGACTTCAGCGACGCCGAAGCGGTCAAGGCGCGGATCGCGGCGGAGTTCGCCGACTGGTCGCCGGAGCTCACCGCGCTGATCACCGAAAGCGACGTCGCGCCGATCCACCGTCCTGCCTACGCCTTGCCGTCCGGGCTGCGGTGGGCACGCGTTCCGGGCGTGACCCTGCTCGGCGACGCCGCGCACCTCGCGCTGGCGAACGGCGAGGGCGCCGATTCGGCGATGCTCGACGGTGCCGAACTCGGCAAGGCCCTCGCCGCGCGTCCGGACGACGTCGAGGCCGCGCTCGCCGCGGACGAACAGGCCATGTTCGTCCGCGGTGAAACGCCCATCCAGGAGGACTTCCTGCTCGAAAGCGTCTTCGGGGAGGACATCCCCGAACGGCTGCTCGACCTGTTCGGGATCGAGGAGCGGAAGGCCTGAGGGTCTTTGACCACAGCATCGTCTCGGGCCAGGATCGGGCACGTGCTGAAGCAGATCACGCACCGGGGTGTGCCCCGCTGGTCATCGAAGCACGCCGGGGTGCTCGTCGTCGGCGACATGCTCTCCGGCGTCCTGGTCCCGATGCTCGATTTGGCCTCCGCAGACCCGATCGAGGACTACTTGGCCGCGCTGCGGCTGCCACGGGTCGGTCGGCGGAGCCGGCCAGGTTCGCGCACGCGTCGAGCTGGACCGGGCGTACGTGCGCGCCTTGCGCGAGGTCGTGACGCGGCCCGTCACTCGTGCGAACGCGGCCCCGCGTACGGCTTCAGGGTGATCGAGTTGGCCGCTTTCTGCATCCCGCCCAGCATCTTGCCGCCGCCGGGCAGGTGCGGAAGCATCCGCATGAACCGGTTCCGCATCCGGATCCCGCGGCGGGTGCGCGGGGCGTAGCCGCCGGCGCCGCCGGGCGGCCGCTTCATGTTCATTGTCACGTACTCGCGCATTTCGCTGTCATATCGGGGAAAGGCGACACGGTGGTCGCCCTTGGCCGTGGCGAGTTCGCCCGCGAGCACGTACGCGCCGACCAGCGCCATGCTCGTGCCCATCCCGAGCGAGCCGCCGAAGGCGGAGTCGCCGAGCAACACGGTGCGGCCGCGGTACCAGTGGTCGACGCGGACCTCCCCGACCCGCGCGAAGTACAGGTCATCGGTCTGCCGCAGCTGATCGAGCAGCGCGGGGATCTCCCATCCCGCTCCGGCGAACACGTCGGCAAGCAACTTCTTCTGGGCCTGCGAGTCCTGCCGGTCGAAGGCCAGTTCCGGCGAAACGAACCCGAGCAGTGCCCGGACCTCCCCGGTCGCCCCCAGTGGGTACAGCACCGCGACCCGGCCGTCGACGCCGTTGCCCGCGGGCAGGTTGTACATCACCTCCCAGCCGTCCAGGTCGAGTGCGGTGCGGGCGGGAAAGTACGAGGTGTAGTAGCCGAGGTCCCGCACGAATTCCTTGTCCTGCCCGAAGGTCAGCGCTCGCACGCCGGAACGCAGCCCGTCCGCGCCGACCACGAGGTCGAAGGAGCGCGGCGGTGCGTTGTCGAAGGTGACCTTGACGCCTTCGGCACTCTCATCGATCTCGGTGATCACGGTGTCGTACAGGATTTCCAGGTCCGTGCCCGCCGCCTCGTGCAGGATCCGCACGAGGTCGCCGCGCAGGATTTCGATCTCGGCGACGATCCCGCCCGAATCACCGAAGTCGTCACCTCCCATCGCCGCCACGCGTTCCCCTTGCTCGTCGAGCCAGGCGATTCCGTGCGTGCCGGTGTGGTGGGCCTTGACGGCGTCCGTGATGCCCATCCGCGCCACCGCGTCGCGGGCCGTGCCGCGGATGTCGATCGCCTGCCCGCCGGATCGCAGGGCGGGGGAGCGTTCGACCAAGGTGGGTTGGAAGCCGTAGCGGCGTAGCCAGTACGCCAGGGAAAGTCCGGCGATGCTCGCGCCGGAGACCAGAACAGTGCGCATGCGGGCACCGTACAACCCTCTGGGTACGGTGTATATTTGCTCTAGTGCGATGCAGTTCAAAGCTAACTTATGCGCTTAATCGCACTAGTACGATGGGAGCTTGATGGAAAGCGAGGCGCCGTACCGGAGGATCGCCGCGGAGATCCGCGACAGCATCACGAGCGGACGGCTGCGCCCGGGCGACCGGATCCCGCCGACCCGGCAGATCACCCGGGAGTGGGGAGTCGCGATGGCCACCGCGAGCAAGGTGATCGCTGTCCTGCGCGACGAAGGCCTGGTGGACACCAAACCGGGCTCGGGAACGGTCGTGCGATCACGGGATCGCGCGTTCACCCCGGCGGCTTCCCGCCGTCTGGAGCTGGACCGTGACCGGATCGTGCGCACGGCGATAGCGATCGCCGACGCGGAGGGCATGTCCGCGGTGTCGATGCGCCGGGTGGCCACCGATCTCGGCGCGGCGACCATGTCGCTGTACCGTCACGTGTCCGGCAAGGACGATCTGATGCTGTACATGGTGGACCTGGTGGCCGCCGAGAAGACAGTGCATGCCCGGCCTCCGGCGCACTGGCGCGAATGCCTGGAGTTCACTTCCCGTCTGCTGTGGACGATCTGCCGCCGTCATCCCTGGGTGGCCGAGGTGCTGTCCACGACCAGGCCTCGGGCCATTACCCCGAACCTGTTGCTCTACGCGGAATGGGTGCTGACCGCGTTGCGCGGTCTGGGGCTGGGCATGGACGACATGATGTACGTCCACCTGAACCTTTTCAGCCACATCCGCGGCCTGGCCCTGTCCCTCCAGTCGGAGGCGCGGGCCCGGCAGGACACCGGCATGACCAGCGACGAATGGATGAACACCCAGCTGGCCGAGTTCCGGGAAGTCGTCGCCACCGGCCGGTACCCGACCATGGAATATGTGGTGACACAGGAATTCGAGCAGGACATGGACACCATGTTCGAATACGGCCTGCGGCTGTTGCTCGACGGCGTCGAGCGGCGGCTCGCGCGGTGTCGTTCCGCTCCGAGATGAACATTCGGACTGACTCTTTCTGTGGGTTCCGTTGCGCGCTTTCCGGAGTATCCGCGCATTTGCCTTGGTTCCCACGAACGGACATCGGCGCCGAGTTCAGCCGCTACCCACACGGCTCACATGTCCGTCACGACGGCGCGGCACCGGTCGTCATCGCAAGGCAGCTATCCGGCTCGGCGTCCTCGTGCGACGGGCTGGCCGTGATGACGGTGTCCAACACGGCGCGCGCGGCCATGAGATCGGCTACGGCGCGGTCGATCCGTTCGCGTTCCCGGTACAGGTCGGGAAGCAATTCAGGGCAACCCGGCGCCAGTCCCTGGCCTTCGCCGACCATACAGGGCAGCAACTCTGCGATCGCGCGGGTATTGAGGCCCGCGGCCAGCAGAGTGCGGATGTTCTGAACGGTGCGCGCATCCTCTTCGGCGTACTCGCGATACCCGCTGGGCCGACGGCATGGCGTCAACAGGCCCTGCTCCTCGTAGTAGCGCAGCAGCCGGACGCTGACCCCGGTCCGCTGGGACAAAGTTCCGATACGCACGTGCCGATCACCACACCGATTCGAGTTGACTCTCTCACCGATGTGAGACTCTAACGTCTCGCTCATGACGACACAGCGATCAACAGGCCCGTACAGCAACCCCGTCACCGTCGTTGGCCTTGGCCCCATGGGCATGGCCCTCGCCGAGGCGCTCCAGAAGCAGGGTCACCCCCTGACCGTGTGGAACCGCACCCCGGAGAAAGCCGAAGGTCTCGTCACCAACGGCGCCCACCTCGCGGCAACCGTCTTCGAGGCGGTGTCCGCGAGCCCCGTCACGATCACCTGTCTCAAGGACTACGAGACCGTGTACCGGGCCTTCGATTCCGCCGGTGACGCGGTGAAAGGCCGCGTCCTGGTGAATCTCAACTCCGGTACGCCGACGGAGGCACGCAGGGCACGCGACTGGGCGGCCGAGCGTGGGGCGGAGTACCTCGACGGTGCGATCATGGTGCCGCCGCCGCTTGTCGGACACCCCGAGTCCGTTTTCCTGTACAGCGGTTCGCGGGACGTCTTCGACAAGGCCGGGGTGGTGCTGGCGAGTATGGGTGACCCGCGGTACCTCGGCTCCGACCCCAGCCTGGCGGTGCTGTACAACACGGCACTGCTCGAGATGATGTACGCGACCATGAACGGCTTCCTGCACGCGACCGCCCTGGTCGGCTCGGCGAACGTCTCGGCGGTCGAGTTCGCCGAACTCGCGCTGGGCTGGTTCATGCCCTCGGTGGTGGACTCGATCCTGGCCGAGCAGGCGCCCGACCTGGACAACGGCAACTACCCCGGTGACCTCGGCACCATGGAGATGAATTTGAACGCGCTCGATCACATCACCCGCACAAGCGTGGAACAGGGCGTTCACTCCGACCAACCGCGACTGATGAAGGAGATCGCCGAACGGGCGATCACCGAGGGCTACAGCGGAAAGAACTACCTGGCCGTGTTCGAGATCTTCAAGAAGGCGACGCCGGCCTCGTGACCCTCTTGAACAGACGGCAAGCGGGGGCGGCGAGGTCGTTCCAGTCCGAGTCTGGACGGGCGAACCACACCCGGGGTCAGGCCGTCGGGCGGCCCGCCCCGGCGTAGTCGTCACCCTGTTTCCGGTAGGTGTGCACCTGCACCGCCTGCCCGGTCTGCGGGGCGTCGATCATCTGCTGATTCCCGATGTACAGCCCGACGTGGTGGATCTTCGTGTTCGGCTCGCCGTAGAAGATCAGGTCGCCCAGTTGGGGATCGGTCACCTTGTTGACGCTGTGGTACTGCGTGTGGGCGGTGCGCATGAGCTTGACGCCGGCGCTGGCGTACGCGGCCGTCGTCAGGCCGGAGCAGTCGAATCCGGGGTCGCCGCCGCCGGTGCCGTTACCGCCCCAGACGTAGGGCAGCCCGATCTTGTCGATGGCGAAGTTGACCGCGCTCAGCGCCGCCGCGTTCGGTGGCTGCGGGCTCTGGCCGACCGTGCCGTAGACGTTCACGGTCGCGAGCGTGCGGTGCATCAACAATGGCGCGGGCTGCAACGTGCTCACCGCGTTCCACCACGTCTGGCCCTGGCCGAGGTCACGCCCGCCCGCGCACAGGGCGCGTCCGGCGGTGAGCGTGGCGTCGTCGATGTTCTGCGGGTTCGGCTTCCCGCCGCTCGCCGAGGCCTGGAACTGGTTCCACACCGACGGGGTCAGCTGCAGCGGGCCGCCGGCGTTCGCGGACGAGACGACCTTGTTGTAGAAGTCGCGGACCTCGACGGCGCCGAGCGGCACGGTCATCACGCCGTCGGCGTTCAGACCCGAACCGGTGGCGCGGCCGTGGTCGGAGGCGATCTTCCCGAGCGCGGCCAGCGTCACCCAGGAAAGACGGCAGCCCGGCGTTTCCTTGCTCAGCGCCACGGTGGTCTTCGCGTAGCCGGTCATCGCTCGCAGCGGGATGTCGAGCCACCCGCTGGTCTTCGAGACCCAGGCGTCGAACTCCTGCCCCATCTGCTGCGGCACCTTCGGCTGCTCCTTCGGCATCTCCGCGGGGGCGGACGACGACGAGGGCGGCGCGGGCGGGGCCGAGGACTGGACGGCGGCGGCTTCCGGCTTCGGCTCGTCCTTCGGCGCGAAGGTGATGGCGGCGACCAAGGCGGCGCCGGCGACGACGACGGCGGCGACGATCACCGGAAGTCTGCGACGGCGGGAGGTCTGCTGCTCCATCAGAGCCCCCCGGCGATGCGGCCAAGAACGAACTCGCGGAAGGCGTCGACATCGGTGGTCAGCGCGACGTCGATGGTGCGGCCCGGCACGGCCTGCGGATCGGTGCGTCGCAGCCTTCGCCGGTCTACGAGTGTCGCGCCGCGCGCGGGACCGAAGCCGCACTCGACGTCCACGGGGTAGGACTCGATGTCGAGGATGCCCGGCCGGATCGCCTCGGCCACCGCGACCGCGTCGTGCATGACCATCCCGGGGAGACCGAGGATCGGTGTGTAGTGCTCGACGTAGGTGGGTGTCAGCGCTTCGAGCGCCGCGCCGAGCGGGCCGGACGCGGCGAGCTTGCCGAGCCACGTCGTGTCGACCGAGCACTGGTGCGTGATGTCCAGCGGGACCAGCACCGTCGGGATGTCCTCGTCGACCAGCACCCGGCGCGCGGCTTCGGGGTCGCTCCAGATGTTGAACTCGGCCGCGGTGGTCGAGTTCCCCTTGGTCACCCCGCCGCCCATGACGACGATCCGGCCGATCTTCTCGCGGATGTCCGGATGGGCCGCCAGCAGCAGCGCGATGTTCGTGAGCGGGCCGATCGGGGCGATGGTCACCGGCTCGTCGGCGGCTTCCAGCAGATCCACCAGCAGGCGGACGGCGCCGCGCTCGTCGAGCGGGCGCTTCGCCTCCGGCAACGTCCCGGCGTGGCCGGAAAGGCCGTCCTGACCGTGGACGAACCCGGCGGGCTTGGCGTTGTCGTACACCAGCGGCCGCGCGGCGCCGGCCGCGACAGGGACGTCGTCTCGGCCGAAGAGTTGCAGCAGGCGGCGCGCGTTCGCGGTGGTGTGGCTCAGCGGCACGTTGCCGAACACCGTGGTCACGCCCAGGAGTTCGACGTCCTCGGATCGCGCGGCCAGTGCCAGCGCGAAGGCGTCGTCGACCCCCGGATCGGTGTCGATGATCAGCTTGGTACCCATGCGCGTGCTCCCCTTTGCGGTCGACGGCCTGATCACAGGTTACGGTCACCGGTATGACGTCCATGTGGGGTGCGCCCGCGCTGTCGCGGCTGCGCGCTTGGGGCCAGGCCCGTCGTGATCCGCGTCAGGCGAAGTTCCTGACCAAGGATTCGCTGCGCTGGGTGCTGCGAAACCGCGCGTACACACCTTGGTACCTGGTCCGTTACTGGCGGCTGCTGAAGTTCCGCGTCGCGAACCCGCACATCATCCTGCGGGGAATGGTGTTCCTGGGCAAGGACGTCGAGATCCACTGCCGTCCCGGTTACGGGCGGCTGGAGATCGGCCGCTGGGTGCACATCGGCGACGGCAACGCGATCCGCTGCCACGAGGGTTCGCTGCGCATCGGCGACAAGGCGGTGTTCGGACGGCAGAACGTCCTCAACGGCTACCTCGACATCGAACTCGGCGCGGCCACCCTCGTCGCGGACTGGGTGTACATCTGCGACTTCGACCACGTCACGACCGACATCACCGTCCCGATCAAGGATCAGGGCATCGTGAAGTCGCCGGTGCGGATCGGGCCGGACACCTGGATCGGCACCAAGGTCTCCGTGCTCAAGGGCACGCGGGTCGGGCGCGGCTGTGTCCTCGGCGCGCACGCCGTGGTGCGGGGCGAGATCCCGGACTACTCGATCGCCGTCGGCTCGCCGGCGCGCGTGGTGCGGAACCGGCAGGACGACTACGCGGCCGACGCCGCCCGCCGCGAGGCTGTCGCGGACATGGCGCGTAAGGCGAACAAGGCGCTCCAGAAGACCCTGGGCGTCGACTCCTGACACGTGAGTGCGGTCTTCGTCTCGTGTCGTCCGTTGGAACACCCATCGAACGGAGTCAGCCGCGCAGTTGCTCCCGGACCTCCATGAGCGCGAAGCCCAGAAGGTTCTGCCCGCGCCAGTAGTCGGGGCGCGTGGCGTTCTTGTCGTCCCGGGCGACGCCGCTGCCCCAGACCAGATCCATCCTCGACGCCTCGACGATCACCCTGTCGCCCGTGGCCAGCAGGAACTCGCGCTCCTCGGCGTGCTGGCGGAACTTCTCCAGGTTGCCGTCGATGACGATGTCGAAGCGGTGCCGCTCCCACAATTCGGCGTCGAAACCGGAGACCTCGCGGCCGAGGATCTTGGCGGTCTTCGGGTCCGCCGCCTGACGGATGGCCACCGCGGCCTCGTGGTCGCCGAACAGTTCCGCCTTGCTCGCCATCATGTAGTGCTCGGCCGTCGGGTACCGCTCGCCGCCCGCGACGAACGGCGCGTGCCACCACTGGCTCAGGCAGGCCGCGTTGACCCGGCCGCTCTTGAGCGGGGTGTGGCCGTAGAAGAGCTGGTACTCGGGCTCCGCGCCGCTGTGGACCAGCTCGCGCAACGCATCGAGACTCCGGACTCCGTCGACCTTGCTCACCATGGCGACCAGTGGACCACAGACCACCGACAACCCGTGAACTGGATCGGACCACTCTCCGTCGTGACCGGAGGCGGTCAGTACATTCAGCATTCGTGCAACGGATCGAAACGGTGAGCGCCCGAACGGTCGAAGAGGCCGCCAAGCGATTGGCCGGGGTGGTGACCCGCACGCCGCTCGAACCGAACGAACGGCTTTCGGCCCGGGTGGACGCCCGGGTCTGGCTCAAGCGCGAAGACCTCCAGACCGTGCGCTCGTACAAGATCCGCGGCGCCTACAACTTCATCGTCCAGCTCGACGCGGAGCACCGGGAACGCGGCGTCGTCTGCGCGAGCGCGGGCAACCACGCGCAGGGCGTCGCGTACGCGTGCCGTCGCCTCGGCGCGAACGGCCGGGTCTACGTTCCCGGCACGACTCCCCGGCAGAAGCGCGAACGGATCGCGACGCTGGGCGGCTCGCATATCGAGGTCATCGTCGTCGGCGAGACCTACGAAGACGCCTTCAGCGCCGCGAAGCACGACGCGGGGACCACCGGCGCGACGCTGGTCCCCGCGTTCGACGCGCCGGAGACGGTCGCCGGGCAGGGCACGGTCGCGATGGAGGTGGTCGCGCAACTCGGGTTCATCCCGGACGTCATGATGGTTCCGGTCGGGGGTGGCGGCCTGCTCGCCGGAATCGCCGCGTGGGCCGCGGAACGGGCGCCGGAGATGCGGATCGTCGGCGTCGAACCGGCGGGCGCGGCCTGCATGGCGGCCGCGCTGGCCGCCGGTGAGCCGGTGCGGCTCGAAACCGTCGACACCTTCGTCGACGGCGCGGCGGTCGCGCTGGCCGGAGCGGTGACGTATCCGCTGGTCCGCGACGGCGGCGTCGAACTCACCGACGTCGCCGAGGGCGCGATCTGCACGGAAATGCTCGCGATGTACCAGTCCGACGGCGTGATCGCCGAACCCGCGGGCGCGCTCGCGACCGCGGCGCTGGGCACGACGGTGAAGATCGACCCAGGACAGATCGTGGTGTGCGTCGTCTCCGGCGGCAACAACGACGTCAGCCGCTACGGCGAAGTGCTCGAACGGTCGCTGATCCACGAAGGATTGAAGCATTACTTCCTGGTGGGGTTCCCGCAGGAACCCGGCGCGCTGCGGCGGTTCCTCGACGAGGTCCTCGGGCCGGACGACGACATCACGCGGTTCGAGTACGTGAAGCGCAACAGCCGCGAGACCGGTCCGGCGCTGATCGGCGTCGAACTCGCGCGCGCCGGCGACCTGGAAGGCCTGCTGCACCGGATGGACGGGAGCCCGCTGCAGGTGGAGCGGGTGGCGCCGGGCAGTCCGCTCTTCCACTTCCTGGTCTGATCGCCTCTCGCGTTTCGTCCTCTGAATGCGGTACTTGCGCGTGCGACGACCGCATCCACCAGGCGGCCGTCGCCGGTCGCCCTGCCAGGGAGATCGGGACGGCTCAAGGCGCCTTGGGCACCGCCGGGTACGGGACGAAGGTGCTGGTGTTCTCGTCCACGGTCAGCTGTTTGCCGATCGTGGGGAACGCGCGCTGCGAGCAGGCAGGGCGTTCGCAGACTTTGCACCCCATACCGATCGGGGTGGCCGCGGCGCGGTCGTCGAGATCGAGCCCCGTCGAATAGATGAGCCGCTTCGCGTGCCGCAGTTCGCAGCCGAGGCCGACGGTGAACGTTTTGCCGGGGCTGCCGTAGCCGCCGATGTTGCGTGACACCGTCCGCGCCACCCAGAAGTAGCTCTTGCCGTCGGGCAGGGTGGCGATCTGGGTGAGGATCTTGCCGGGCTGGGTGAACGCTTCGTAGATGTTCCACAGTGGACACGCGCCGCCGACGCGGGAGAAGTGGAAACCGGCCGCGGACTGGCGTTTCGACATGTTCCCCGCCCGGTCGACCCGGACGAACGAGAACGGCACGCCGCGGTTCTTCGGACGCTGCAACGTCGAGAGCCGATGGCAGACCGTCTCGAACCCGACGCCGAAGTGGTCGCAGAGCCGCTCGATGTCGTAGCGGAACCGTTCCGCGCATGTCAGGAACGGTCCATAGGGGAGGATCAGCGCGCCCGCGAAGTAGTTCGCGAGCCCGACCCTGGCCAGCGAACGCGCGGCGGGTCCGGAGAACGCCCACGAGTCGGCGAGTTCGGTGATCAGGTCGTCGTATTCCAGCAGCGCGATCTGGGAAGCCATCCGGAACGCCTGCTGCCCGACGCGCAGGCTCGGCGCCAGCCGCAGCACACGCGGCCCGGGTTCGTACCGGTGCTGTTCGCCGTTGATCTCGTCGATGCCATCGCTGGTGACGTCGACGCCGTAGCGCTGGATCAGGGTCTCCTTCAGCGCCGCGAGCACCTGGCCACGCTGCAGGGGGATGTCGTGCGCCATCCGTTCGGCGCGTTCGTCCAGCTCGGCGACGTAGTTCTCCCGCTCGTAGAAGAAGTCGCGGACCTCTTCGTGCGGTAAGGCGGTGGCGGCGCTGCCGTGCATGCCGAGGCCGTTTTCCGTGGTCAGCGCGGCGGTGTTCTCCACGGCGTTGCGGTAGCTGCGGTGCAGTTTGACCAGGGCCTGGGCGATCGTCGGCAGGTTGGTGGCGAGGTCGTTGAGCTCGCTGTTCGTGACGCCCACGCCGAGGACCTCGTCGAGCAGCGCTTCTTTCACGTCCGCGACGAGCCGGGCGGTGTCGTTGTTCGCGAAGAACTCTGTGTCCACTCCGAACGCTTGCGTGATGCGAAGGAGCACCGGGACGGTCAGCGGACGCGAGTTGTGCTCGATCTGGTTGAGGTAACTGGGTGAGATCTCCAGCACACGAGCGAGGTCCGCCTGGCTCATCGACCGGTTTTCGCGCAGATGCCGCAGCTTCGCTCCGGCGAAGGTTTTGTCCACTGAGGCCTCTCTGTCCGCAAGGTTTCCTGACCTGAACGATTCAGTGAACGGTCAAGCACGTGGATTTGCCTTAGCTTGCGAACCTGTGATTCGCAACCTTTGCAAGATGCTACGGAAGATTCACAGAAATTGGCAAATTGGCGGCCTGGATCGGATTTCCCCTGTCATGTCAGGGTCAGGTCAGGAAAGGCGATCACTCGCAAACTTCGCAACACCGGGAGAATCCGATGACTCAGCACGCGCAGCAGCTGGAGCAGGCGGCCGCCGAACTGGCCAAGCAGTGGGAGACCGACCCCCGCTGGGCGGGCGTGAAGCGGTCGTACTCCGCGGCTGACGTGGTCAAGCTGCGCGGCAGCGTGGTCGAGGAGCACACGCTCGCTCGCCGCGGCGCCGAGAAGCTTTGGGACCTCCTGCACAACGAGGACTACGTCCACTCGCTGGGCGCCTTGACCGGTAACCAGGCGGTGCAGCAGGTCCGTGCCGGCCTCAAGGCCATCTACCTGTCGGGCTGGCAGGTCGCCGCCGACGCCAACCTTTCCGGCCAGACCTACCCGGACCAGAGCCTCTACCCGGCCAACTCGGTGCCGGCCGTCGTCCGCCGCATCAACAACGCGCTGAGCCGCGCCGACCAGATCAACTGGGCCGAAGGCAATACTGACATCGACTGGTACGCCCCGATCGTCGCCGACGCCGAGGCCGGCTTCGGTGGCCCACTCAACGCCTTCGAGCTGATGAAGGGCATGATCGCCGCCGGTGCCGCGGGTGTGCACTGGGAGGACCAGCTCGCTTCCGAGAAGAAGTGCGGTCACCTCGGTGGCAAGGTGCTCATCCCGACCAAGCAGCACGAGCGCACGCTGAACGCCGCCCGCCTCGCCGCGGACGTGCTGAACGTGCCGTCGCTGATCGTCGCCCGCACCGACGCGCAGGCCGCCACGCTGATCACCAGCGACGTCGACGAGCGTGACCGCAAGTACGTCACCGGCGAACGCACCGCCGAGGGCTTCTACAACGTCACCAACGGCATCGACCCCTGCATCGACCGCGGTCTGGCCTACGCCGAGTACGCCGACCTGCTGTGGATGGAGACCTCCAAGCCGGACCTCGAGGTCGCCCGCCAGTTCGCCGAGGCGATCAAGGCGAAGTACCCGGACCAGATGCTGGCCTACAACTGCTCGCCGTCGTTCAACTGGAAGAAGCACCTGGACGACGCGACGATCGCGAAGTTCCAGCGTGAACTCGGCCACATGGGTTACAAGTTCCAGTTCATCACCCTGGCGGGCTTCCACGCCCTGAACTACTCGATGTTCGACCTGGCGCACGGTTACGCCCGCGAGGGCATGACTGCCTACGTCGACCTGCAGGAGCGCGAGTTCGCTTCGGAGGACCGCGGTTACACCGCCACGAAGCACCAGCGCGAGGTCGGCACCGGCTGGTTCGACAACGTCGCGACCGCGCTGAACCCGGAGAGCTCGACCACCGCGCTCGCCGGCTCCACCGAAGCCGAGCAGTTCTGATCCCCCGCTAGTAGGTGCCAGGTGGCGGTCTCTCGACTCCCAGGGGGAGACCGCCACCGCCCTTCCCTCTCTATCCCTCGCGAAGCCCAGCGGAGGCACACCATGGTCGAGAAGCTGAACTACCGGATCGACGTCTGCGGACCCGCCGGTGACCGGTTCGACGAGATCCTCACCCCGGCCGCACTGGACTTCGTGGCCAAACTGGACAACGCGTTCGCCGGGCGCCGCCGCGAGCTGCTCGACGCCCGCCGTCTGCGCCGCGAGAAGCTCCAGTCCGGTGAGGAGCCGCTGGGCTTCCTGCCCGAGACGCACGCCGTCCGGGACGACGGCAGCTGGTCGGTCGCCCCGGCCGCGCCCGGTCTCGAGGACCGCCGCGTCGAGATCACCGGCCCGACCGACCGCAAGATGACGGTCAACGCGCTGAATTCCGGCGCGAAGGTCTGGCTCGCCGACTTCGAGGACGCGACCTCGCCGACGTGGCACAACGTCATCGACGGCCAGATCAACCTGTACGACGCGATCCGCCGCAACATCGACTTCACCACCGAGGCGGGCAAGCGCTACACGATCGGCGAAGAGCCCGCGACCATCGTCGCCCGCCCCCGCGGCTGGCACCTGGTGGAGAAGCACATCCGCATCGACGGCCGTCCGGTTTCGGCGAGCCTGGTCGACTTCGGCCTGTACTTCTTCCACAACGCGCGTCAGCTGCTGGCCCGCGGCAGCGGTCCGTACTTCTACCTGCCGAAGCTCGAGAACCACCTCGAAGCACGGCTGTGGAACGACGTCTTCCTGCTGGCGCAACGGGAACTCGGCATCCCGCGCGGCTCCGTCCGGGCCACCGTGCTGATCGAGACGATCACCGCCGCGTTCGAGATGGAGGAGATCCTCTACGAACTGCGCGAGCACGTCTCCGGGCTGAACGCCGGCCGCTGGGACTACATCTTCAGCGTCATCAAGAACTTCTCCTCGCACGGCGCGGACTTCGTGCTCCCGGACCGCGCGCAGGTGACGATGACCGTCCCGTTCATGCGGGCCTACACCGAACTGCTGGTGCGCACCTGCCACCGGCGCGGGGCGCACGCCATCGGCGGCATGGCCGCGTTCATCCCGAGCAAGGACCCGGAGATCAACGCGACCGCGCTCGAGAAGGTCCGCCAGGACAAGGAACGCGAGGCGAACGACGGCTTCGACGGCTCGTGGGTCGCGCACCCCGGCCTCGTCCCGGTCTGCCGCGAGGTGTTCGACAGCGTGCTCGGCGGCTGGCCCAACCAGCTCGGCAAACTCCGTGAAGACGTCGTCGTCACCGCCGAGGACCTGCTCGACGTCGCCAGCGCCGGCGGCGAGGTCACCGAAGCGGGTGTCCGCGCGAACATCAACGTCGCGCTGCGCTACATCGACGCCTGGCTGCGCGGCACCGGCGCGGCGGCGATCCACAACCTGATGGAGGACGCCGCCACCGCCGAGATCGCCCGTTGCCAGGTGTGGCAGTGGATTCGCAACGGCACCAAGCTCGAGGACGGCACCGCGCTCACCCGCGAACTCGCCGTGTCCTATTTGGACGAGGAGCTGGCGTCGGTGCGTGCCGAACTGGGCGAGGGCAACCGTCTCGGCGACGCCTACGAGATCTTCACCGAGACCGCGCTGGGCGAGAAGCTGCCGAGCTTCCTCACCACCGGCGCGTACGCGCGGTACCTGACCGCGCGGTGACGCAGGCTCCGGCCACCCCTACCTGACGCGGGGCGGCCGGGTTCCACACCGGTTTGGGACGGTGTGGCCCAACGGGTCCGGTGGTGGAGGCTCCCCGCCACCGGACCCGCTTCGCGCGCGCCTTCCGGTAGCGTCTGTCGGGCGCGCGCCGTCGCGGAGACCCCGCTCACCCCCACACCGCGGTGGGCGGGGTCTCCGCGGCTTTCAGGGGCGGCTGAGGAGTAAGGCGAAGGTGCCGTGGTCGGTCCGGGTGGTCGTGAGTGGCGATTCGGGCTAGAACCCGAATCGCCACTCACGACCACCGTGACGTCTCCCGCCCCTGGAGTCGAATCGTCTGGCTGGTTTGCTCGGTCCGTGAAGGCCTCCTTGAGGGACCCAGGGTCCCTCAAGGAGGCCTTCACGGACTTGGAAGCGGCAGCGCAAGGTGTAAGGGGCGAGTGGGCCAGCGGAATGGGGCGAATCGGTCACGGACGGCGAATAGGTAGGGGTACCTACTGAAACCCCCGTTGTTTCGGCGGCCGGGCGCGCGGATGCTCGGCGCCGGGTGGGAATTCCGCCCGTTTCCCCGAGGAGCCACCATGAAGAAGCAGTTGAGAACCGTCTTGGCCGCAGCCTTCGCCGTCCTCGCCGTCGTCCTCGCCGCCCCGGCGGTGTCCGCTTCGGCCGGGGTCTCGGTGCAGCCGGACTGCGTCCGGCCCTGCCACTTCTGATCTTCGTCACCTAGAGCAGCACCGGGGTCGCGCCCCTCGCGATCCGCGACGCTCGTGGAGGGCGGACCCGGGTTCCCCGACATCCCGGTCCGCCCTCCGCCCCACCTCCGGGGGCCGGGCGGATCAGGGCTCGAAAGCGTTACCGGTCGCGATCTTCGGGCGCCCCAGTTCCACGGGCTCCCCGACGCGGGCCCGCCGGTAGACGGCGGCGGTCGCCTCGGCGATGCGGCCCCAGTCGAAGTCCGCGGCCAGGCGCGACTGCGCGGTCAGTGCCCGCCGCGCCGCGGCGACCTCGTCGTCCAGCACCGCTTCGACGGCGTTCCCGAGGGCGTCGACGTCGCCGGGGCTGAACGCCAGGCCGGTCTCGCCGTCGACGACGACCTCGCCGAGCCCGCCGGCGGTCGACGCCACGAGCGGCGCCTTCGCGGCGGCCGCTTCCAGCGCGACGATCCCGAACGGTTCGTAACGGCTGGGCAGCACGACGGCGTCGGCCGCGGCCAGCGCGGCACGCAGTTCGCGGTCGGACAGGTGCCCGACGAAGTCCACCGCGCGGCGCACCCGCAGTTTGCGCGCCTGGTTGACCAGTTCCTCCAAGTGCCGTCCCTTGCCGGCGACCACCAGTCGCGTGCCTGGTTTGGCCCGGCGGATCCGAGGGAGCGCGGCGAGCAGGTCCTGCACACCCTTCTCCCATTCCAGCCGCCCGAAGTAGAGCAGCAGCGGCGCGCCGGAGGGGCTGTAGACCTCGCGAGCGTGCGCGACCTCTTCCGCGGGCACCTGCCAGGTGCGTTCCTCGATGCCGTTGTGGATCACGGTGACCGCGTCGCCGTCGACCTCGAACAGCTGCGCCACCTCACGGCGCATGGCCTGCGAGCAGGTGATCAACGCGTCCGATCGGTTCGCGAGCCACCATTCGACCGAGTGGATCTGCTGGCTCAGCGGATGCGAGAGCCAGCCGGAGTGCCGCCCGGCCTCGGTGGCGTGGATCGTCCCGACCAGCGGCACCCGCGCGGCCTCCGCGATCGCGATCGCGGGATGGGTGACCAGCCAGTCGTGCGCGTGCACGACGTCCGGCCGCCAGGTGCGCAGCAGATCGGTGGCGGCGCGGACCATCGCGTGTCCCATCGCCAGCGTCCACGCGACGAGGTCCAGTTCGAAGGTCAGGTGCATCGGGTCCTCGGCGACCCGGATGACCCTGACGCCTTCGACCACGCGATCGGTCCTCGGATGGGTCTCGGCGTCGGTACCCGCCGTGTGACGGCACAGGACGACCACGTCGTGCCCCTGCCGGACGAGGTGCCGGGCCAGGGCATGGACGTGCCGTGCGAGTCCGCCGACGACCACGGGTGGGTACTCCCACGACAACATCAGCACGCGCATGGGTGGAGGTTACTCGTGAGTCGGTCGGGACCGGACGGGGCGATCACCCCTGCAGGTGCAGGGCGCTTTCCGCGCAGCGCATGCGGGAAAGTCCCCCTTCAGCTCCATCAGGCGCCGATCGTCGCCTCGATCGCCTTGGTGATCGAGACGTCTTCGGGTTCGGTGCGCGGGCGGAATCGGCCCACCACGTCCCCGGACGGGGTGACGAGGAACTTCTCGAAGTTCCACTGCACGTCGCCGGCGGCGCCTTCCGCGTCGGCCGCCTTGGTGAGTTCGGCGTAGAGCGGGTGGCGGGTTTCCCCGTTGACGTCCAGCTTCGCGAACAGCGGGAACGAAACGCCGTAGGTCGTCGAGCAGAAGGTCTGGATCTCCTCGGCGGTGCCCGGCTCCTGTCCGGCGAACTGGTTGCACGGGAACCCGACGACGGAGAAACCCTTGTCCGCGTAGCGTTCCTGCAGCTTTTCCAGTCCGGTGTACTGCGGCGTCAGTCCGCATTTCGACGCCACGTTCACCACCAGCAGCGTCTTGCCTTCGAGCGCGCCGAGCGTGGTGTCCTCGCCCGCGAGCGTCTTCAGCGGGATGTCGTGGATGCCCATGGTTGCCCTTTCGTCATTTCCTCAGCAGGTCACGCGCGTCGACATGGCCGAAGGGCCCGTCGTCGCGCCGGAACGTGGCCGCGGTCTCCAGCGCGCGGTCGAGCGCGCCCTCGCGGAGCAGTCCGGCGAGCGTGTCGAACCGTTCGGTGTGCACTTTCGCCCGCCGCCGCGCGTAGTCGGCGGCGGAATCCTTGGTGACCATGAAGGCCCAGTCGCTCGAAAGCGCCAGCATCGCTTCGGCGACGGCCTGATCGCGGACGGCGTCCCGCGTCGTGGTGTCCATCCCGGTGACCAGGTCGAGCATCCGGTGCTGCAACGCGGTGTTGTCCCGCACCATGTCGGCGACCTGCTCGCCGTCCCAGACCCGCCAATCCTTGCCCGATCCCCACGACGACGCCGGGAGGTCGACCTTCCGGCCGAGGTGGCCTGCTTCGAGGGCGCCCTTGAGCGTGGTGACGCGGACGCCCGCCTCGGGCAGGGCGCGCAGGACGCCTTCGAGCCAGGCCGGGCCCTCGTGCCACCAGTGCCCGAACAGTTCCGTGTCGTACGCGGCGACGACGAGCGATTCGCGGCCGTGCTCGGCCTTGAGCGAGCGCAACCGGGCGACGACGGTGTCGACGAAGTCCTGGACGTGGCCGCCCAGGGTGGCCGCCGCCATCGCCGGGTCGTACGGCGCCTTGTCCGGTGGTTCGACGGTCTTGCCGGTCACCCGGGACGGTTTGAGGCCGACTTCGTGCGCCCAGGTGTGGAAGTCGCGATAGGCGGCGTGGCCGGGGTAGCCGGCCTTTGGCGACCAGACGCGGTACGTGACTTCGAGGTCGCGACCGAAGCAGACGACGTCGGAATCGCCGACGGTGCGCGCCGCCGACGTGTCGCCGTGCAGGGAGGGGCCGTCGACCATGAACCGCCGGACACCCGCGGCGGCGTATCCGGCTTCCATGCCGGGCTCGTAACCGCATTCGGGTGCCCAAATGCCTTCGGGACGCTGTCCGATCCGCAGTGCGGTGTCGGCTAGGCCGCCGCGCAGCATGAAGCCGCGGACCGCCGGGTCGAGCAGCGGCTGGAACGGATGCGCCAGCGGACCGCCGAGCAGTTCGATCGTCCCGTTGTCCACAAAGGACCGGAGGATCGGTGAGAAGCCGTGGCGCCACCGGGTTTCGAGTTCTTCCGACGCCTTGGTGGCGGTTCGGTACTCGCTCGCGGCGAGGTCGCGCAGCAGCGGGTCGCCGCGCCAGAGCGTGGACGCGTGCCAGGCGCGCAGCTGCCAGTGTCCGAGCCAGTCGTGGAAGGCGTCGATGCAGTACGGGTCGTCGAGCTGGGCGGCGAGGATCGGCGTAATGCCGAGGGTGAGGACGTCTTCGCGACCCTCGTCGGCGAAGCGGCGCAGGAGGTCGACCATCGGCAGGTAGGAATGCGCCCAGGCCTGATAGAGCCATTCTTCGCCGACCGGCCAGGAGCCGTGATGCGGCAGCCACGGCAGATGGCTGTGCACGACGAGGCAGAACGTGCCCTCGTACTCGCTCATGGGCGCACCGCCACGGCCACGAGGTCGAGACTGTCGTCGAGGTCTTCGCCGTGGATGGCGAAATCCGCGGCCTGGATGGCTTCGACGTCAGCGAGCAATTCCGCGGGCCAGGTCGCCTGACCGGGAAGCTGCCCCATGACGACGTCGAGCTGGGCGTCGATGATCGAGCCGCCGTACTTGACGTCGAGCTTCTTGACGCCCTCACCGTGGTGCAGACCGTGCAGCGTCTCGACCTCGAAACCGGCGTCGCGCAGCAGTTCGTCCAATTCGGACGGTGCGAGTTCCCTGGTGTGGAACGGGTTGAGCGGGGTGTCGCTGTCCGGGGTGAAGGTCAGCCGGTTGGGCGTGGTGACGATCAGCCGCCCGCCGGGGGAGAGCACACGGTGGCATTCGGCGAGGAAGGCGCCCTGGTCCCACAGGTGCTCGATCACCTGGAAGTTGGCGACGACGTCGACCGACGCGTCCCGCAGCGGCAGGAACACCAGGTTCGCCCTGGCCACGCCGATACCGGGGTAGCGACGGGCGACGTGTTCGGTGGTGGGGGCGTCGTAGTCGAGCGCGAGCACCCGCTCCGCGACGGTGGCGATGAGCCCGGCACCGTATCCCTCGCCGCAGCCTGCCTCCAGGACGGTCTTGCCTTCGCACAGCGGCAGGAGCTTCCGATACGCGGCCTCGTGACGGCGGTACCAGTAATTTTCCTCGGCGATGCCCGGCACGGTGCGTTCACCGGTGAGGTGCAGCGCTTCGGCCCTGGTGGCTGGGGTGGTCACGCCGCGACCCTACCGGCCGGTCACTTCGGCTCGCGTGTCACGTTTCGCGCGCCGCCGGAGTCCAGGAGGTATGCAAAGGACATTCACCCGCGTACTGCTCGTCGTCTTCGGCCTCGCCGAACTGCCCGTCGGGCTGTGGGCGCTGTTCAGCCCGGACGGCTTCTACCGCGACTTCCCGGGATTCCGCACCGGCTGGGTGGCGATGGACGGCCCCTTCAACGAACACCTGCTCCACGACTTCGGCGGCCTCAACCTGGCCCTCGCCGCCATCCTGATCGGGGCCGCCGTGATCGGGACGACCGCCGTGGCCAGGCTCGCGGCGCTCGCCACCTTCTGCTTCGGACTGCCGCACTTCCTTTACCACCTCGGCCACGTCTCGCATTTCGAACCGGTGGACCAGGTGCTGATCGTCGCGACGACGGCGCTGGGCGCGGTACTCCCGGTGGTGGTGGCACTGATCCCCTCGAAGCGGGCTACACCGGCGACACCGTGATGCCGATGGCGCCGGGGCCGAGGTGGGCGCCGAGGATCATGCTGGCGTCGACCAGGGTGCTGTCGACCATATGCGGCAGCCTCGCCCGCAGCCGCCCGCCGATCTCGAGGTCGCGTTCGTCGGGGCCGAACCTGGTGATGGCCACCTCGACCTCCCGGTCGCCCGCGCATTCCACCGCGAGATCGACGAGTTTGTTGAGCGCGCGCCGCTGGCCCGGCACCCGGGTCAACGGTGCGACCTCGCCGTTCTTCAGCGTCAGCAGGGGTTTGATCGAGAACGCCGAACCGAGGAACGCCTGCGCGGCGCCGATCCGGCCGCCACGCCGCAGGAACTCCAGCGTGTCGACGTAGAGGATCTCCCGGCTGCCGCGGAACCGGCGTTCGGCGGCGTCGATGACCCGGGTGGCCTGCCCGCCGGCGGCGGCGACCTTGGCCGCCGAGGTCGCCGCGAAGCCGAGGCTCATCCCGGTGGTCCCGCTGTCGAGGACGTGGACCGGGACGTTCACCTGCTGGGCGGCCTCGCGGGCGGCGTTCACCGTCTCCGACATCCGGCCCGAGATGTGGATGCTGACGATCGCCGAGGCGCCCTTGCTCGCGGCCTCTTGGAACGCCCAGAAGAACGCGGCGACCTCGGGTGGCGCCGTCTTCACCGGGGTCCCGGCGCGCAGATGGCCGATGATTTCGTCGCGGTCGTAGCGGTTCTCTTCGTCGAACTGCTCTCCGACCTGCAATTGGACCTGAACGACGCCGATTCCCCAGCGTTCGGCGACCGAGGTGGGAAGGCAGGCGGTCGAGTCCGTGATCACGGCGACGGGGCCGGGAATGGAACGCATGGTGGGGCAGATTAGCCCGTCGAACGTACCGGGAGTACCCCGGAATACGGCCGTTCGGGTTAGTCGGCCGGTTACACTCACTTCCGGGTGAATTACCTGGACGATGGTCCCACTAAAACGTGCATCCAGGTGAATGAGGTCACCTCGGCGGGCCGCGGCGCCGAAATGGCCCTAATCTACCGGCCAGTAGAGCTGTTGCCCCGTGGCCGACGCCGGCCACTAACGGGAGGTCGAAGTAGACCCATGACGAATATCGTTGTCCTGGTCAAGCAGGTACCGGACACCTACTCGGAGCGGAAGCTCTCCGGTGCCGACAACACTCTTGACCGCGAATCCGCCGACGCCGTGCTCGACGAAATCAACGAGAAGGCCGTCGAAGAAGCCCTGAAGATCAAGGAAGCCGGCGAGGGCGAGGTCACCGTCGTCTCGGTGGGTCCCGACCGCGCGACCGACGCGATCCGCAAGGCGCTTTCCATGGGTGCCGACAAGGCCATCCACGTCTCCGACGAGGCCCTTCACGGCTCAGACGCGATCGCCACCGCCAAGGTGCTGGCCGCCGCGATCTCCAAGGTCGACGGCTTCGACCTGGTCATCACCGGTAACGAGGCCTCCGACGGCCGAGGTGGCGCCGTGCCGGCGATCATCGCCGAGCTGCTCGGCCTGCCGCAGCTGACCCACGTGAACGAGCTGACCGTCGACGGCAACTCGATCAAGGCCGACCGCTACACCGAGGACGGCGTCACGCACCTCGAGGCCAACCTGCCCGCGGTGGTGAGCGTCGGCGAGAAGATCAACGAGCCGCGCTACCCCTCCTTCAAGGGCATCATGGCCGCGAAGAAGAAGCCGGTCGAGACGCTGACCGTCGCGGACCTCGGCGTCGACGCGGGCGAGGTCGGCCTCGGCAACGCCTGGTCGTCCGTGCTCGAAGCCTCCCCGAAGCCGCCGCGCACCGCCGGTGAGCGCGTCGAGGACGAGGGTGACGGCGGCAGCAAGGTGGCCGCCTACCTGGTCGCGCAGAAGCTCATCTGAGACAGGTTCGAGGAGGAATAGGGAAATGGCTGAAGTACTCGTCCTCGTCGACCACGTCGACGGTGAAGTCAAGAAGGTCACGCTCGAACTGCTGACCGCCGCTCGGGAACTGGGTGAGCCGTCCGCGGTCGTCGTCGGCCCGACCGGCACCGCCGCCAAGGCGAAGGAAGCCCTCGCCGCGCACGGCGCCGCCAAGGTGTACGTCGCCGAGGGCGACAACGCCACCGGCTTCCTGGTCACCCCGAAGGTGGACGTCCTCACCGCGCTCGCCCAGCGGACCTCCCCGGCCGCCGTGCTCGTCGCGGCCAGCGCCGAGGGCAAGGAGGTGTCCGCCCGGGTCGCGGTCCGCCTCGGCTCCGGTCTGCTGTACGACGCCGTCGGCGTGAACGGCGACGGCTCCGTGGACCAGTCCATCTTCGGTGGCGCGTTCGCCGTGAAGTCCAAGTCCACCAAGGGTGTCCCGGTCATCTCGGTCCGCCCCGGCGCGGTCGAGGCCGCCCCGGCCGAAGGCGCGGCCGCCGAGGAGACCGTCGAGGTCCCCGCGGGTGATCCGGCGAAGTCCGCCAAGGTCACCGGCGTCGAGCCGATCGTCGGCGGCGACCGGCCGGAGCTGACCGAGGCCTCGGTCGTCGTCTCCGGTGGCCGCGGTGTCGGCTCGGCCGACAAGTTCGACGTCGTCGAGACGCTCGCCGACTCGCTCGGTGCCGCCGTCGGTGCTTCCCGCGCCGCCGTCGACTCGGGCTACTACCCGGCGCAGTTCCAGGTCGGCCAGACCGGTAAGACGGTTTCGCCGCAGCTGTACATCGCGCTCGGCATCTCCGGTGCGATCCAGCACCGGGCGGGTATGCAGACCTCGAAGACCATCATCGCGGTCAACAAGGACGCCGAGGCGCCGATCTTCGAGATCGCCGACTTCGGTGTGGTCGGCGACCTGTTCAACGTCGCGCCGCAGCTGACCGAAGAGGTCCAGAAGCGCAAGGGCTGAGTCCCTCGTTCGAAGCGGGGCCGTCCGGGATTTCTTTCCCGGGCGGCCCCTTTTCTGTGATCCGAAAGTGACCTTCCAGTCTGAGAGAACCCTGAGAACCCGCAATTAACTGAACGTGCACTGTTCGGCCATCGGGCGCATCGTCGTTGGTACCCCCCGAGGGGTAGACCTTGCTTATGACGACGTCACAGCTCCTCGTCAGTACTGACCAGGCAGGTGTCGAACTACCGGCCGACTCGCCGCGTTACTCCCTCCTCGTGGCCAACGGGAATGAAGAAGTCGTTGCCGCGCAACGTCTTCGATATCAGGTGTTCGCCGAGGAAATGGGCGCGACGCTCAATTCGCTCGAACCCGGCCTCGACGTCGACTACTTCGACGAGTTCTGCGACCACCTCGTGGTGCGGGACGACAACACCGGCGAGATCGTGGGCACGTACCGGATGCTGCCGCCCGATCGGGCCGCGCGGGCGGGAAAGCTGTACTCCGACAGCGAATTCGATCTCACCGCGCTCGATTCGCTGCGTCCTTCGCTGGTCGAGACGGGCCGCTCGTGCGTGCACCCCGACCACCGCAGCGGCGCCGTGGTGAGCCTCGTCTGGGCGGGGATCGGGCGTTACATGCTGCTGGCCGGTCACCGGTACCTCGCGGGCTGTGCCTCCGTGCCACTGACCGGCGGCGGGGTCTACGCGGCCGGTGTCTGGGATCTCCTGCGCGCCAAGCATTACGCGGACGAATCCCTGCGCGTGACGCCGTTGAACCCTTGGCGCACCGAGGAAGTCGAGCGGCCCGACCGAGCGATCCTCCCGCCGCTCATCAAGGGTTACACCCGCCTGGGCGCGAAAATCCACGGCCCGCCCGCGCTCGACGCGGATTTCGGTGTCGCGGACTTCTTCGTCCTGCTGGATCTGCACAACGTCGACGAGCGGTACCTCAAGTACTTCCTGGGAGTGCAGGGATGACTCACGCCTGGATGCCGAAGTCGCCATGCGGCGACGGCTGCCTGAGCGAAGGGGCGCCGACGGTGGCGTTCCCGCGGCGCGTCCTGCGGTTCACCGCGGCGATCGGCGTCATCTTCGGCGCCTTCCTGTCGGCGCCGCTGGTACTCGTGCTGCGTGGCATGCCCCGGGAACGGCTGGTGCGCCTGCTTTTCGTGGGGATCCTTCGCTCGTTCGGGGTGCAGCTGCGCGTGCTGGGTGACGAGCGTTTCCGCGCCGTGCCCGGCCGTGGCGCGCTCGTGGTGAACAACCACATCTCGTGGCTGGACATCATCGCCGTCAACGCCGTCCAGCCGATGCGGGCGCTCGCCAAGAAGGAGGTCGGCACCTGGGCGGTGCTCGGCCTGCTGGTCCGCCGCGGCGGCAGCATCTTCCTCGACCGGGAGAACCTGCGGAGCCTGCCCGCGACGATGGACGAACTCGCCGACGCGCTGCGCGGCGGATCACTCGTCAGCGTGACGCCGGAGGGCACCACTTGGTGCGGTCTGGGTTCGGGCCGGTTCCGACCAGCGGCTTTCCAGGCCGCGATCGACGGCGGGGTCCCGGTGCGGCCGCTCGCGCTGCGCTTCCGGCTCGCCGACGGGCGGGAGACGACCCAGCCGGCGTTCATCGGACCGGAGTCGCTCATCGCCTCACTGCGACGGGTCGCGGCTTTGCGCGGTCTGGTGCTGGAAGTGCACGTCTGCCCGGAGATCGCGCCGGGCCGCGCTTCGGACCGGCGGGAACTGGCGCTGCTGGCGGAATCCGCGGTGCAGGCGGCGCTCGGCCGGGTGCAGATCCCGGTGCAGCGGCGGCTTCGCGTCGCGGCTCCGGTCTTGGCCCCGGCCTTGGCCCCGGTCGCTCCTTCGGTGCCTCTGGTGCCTTCGGCTTCCGAGACGGTCTCTCCGTAGCGCGTATGTCAGGAAAGGGTCGTTCAGGACATCTTTCGTCCTGAACGACCCTTTCCTGACACTCGCGGCGCAGTATGACTGGCGGCCGGTGTGGCGACCCTCGCGCGCTATGAACGGACCGTTCCTTGCAAAATTTGCAAGGAACGGTCCGTTCATAGCAGCCGCCGGTGGGTACGCGCGGCCCTCAGTCGAAGGTCAGCGTGATCTTCCCGCCCGCGTGACCCGTAGCGCTCTCCCGATGCGCCTCGGCCGCGTCGGCGGACGCGTAGCTGGAACCGGACTTCAGCCCTTGGGCGTAAGCCGCCGGGTCCGCGATCACAGCGTGCGTCCGTGTTCGCACGGTACTGCCCACGCGGGCAGGCGTTGTTCGTTTCGCGGGATCGCGCCCCGGATGGCCCCCGCGCTCGCTTGACCTCCACCGGACTGGATGTTGCAGGCTCGTCGCATGGCGATCACTGGGGACAAATCCAAGTCGAAGGGGGTGCTCTGGACACCTGAGCACCGCGTGACCACGATCGGGCTGCTGCTCATGGTCACCCTCATCGCGTTCGAGAGCATGGGCGTCGCCACCGCGATGCCGACGATGGTGGCCGATCTCGACGGCCTCGCGCTGTACGCCTGGCCCTTCACCACGTTCCTGGTCGCCAGCGTGGTCGCGACCGTCCTTTCCGGACGCCTCGGTGACCGCAAGGGCCCGGCGCCCGCGCTGCTCGCCGGTACCGCGCTGTTCGCCGCCGGGCTGCTGGTCGCGGGGCTCGCGCACGACATGCCGCTGCTGCTGCTCGGCAGGGGATTGCAGGGCTTCGGCTCCGGTCTCCTGCTGGTCTCGGTGTCGCTCCTGATCGCGCTCACCTTCAGCGACCGCGAACGCCCGGTGATCTACGCCGCCAGCGCCGCCGCGTGGGTGCTGCCCGCGGTGATCGGTCCGTCGATCGCGGGCGTGGTGACCGTGAGCGTCGGCTGGCGCTGGGTGTTCCTCGGCCTGATCCCGCTCACCGGGATCGGCCTCGCGCTGCTGGTCGTCGTCACGCGCAAGCTGCCGGCTCACGTACCCGGCGAATCCACCAGCCGGGCAGGGGTCGTGCCCGCGGTGGTCGCCGCCCTCGGCGTCGCCGCGCTCACCTGGGCGGCGCAGCACCCGTCCCTCGCGGCACTGGCCTACGGTGGCGCCGGTCTCTTCGCCCTCGCGTACGCGCTCCGCAAACTCCTGCCCGCCGGGACACTGACGTCGCGGCCGGGGTTGCCCACAGTGATCGCCTCCCGCGCGCTGATCGCGGGCGCGTACGCCGGGATGGAGGCGTATCTGCCGCTCACGATGACCGAGGTCCACGGCTACAGCCCCGCGCTGGCAGGGCTGCCCCTCACGGTGACCGCGCTGGGCTGGTCGGCGGGCTCGATGCTGCAGGGCCGCATGCTCGACTGGTCGCGCGAAGCTTCCCTGCGGACCGGGTTCGCGCTGGTCGCGGCCGGTTTGGCGATCTTCGTCTTCGTCCCGTTGCCTTCCTTCCCCAGCTGGATGGCGTTCGTGGCGTCGGCGGTCGGCGGCGCCGGGATGGGGATCGCGATGCCCGCGATCTCGGTGCTGCTCCTTCGCTACTCGCCGGAGGCCGAACGCGGGTTCAACACCTCGGCACTGCAACTGGGTGACTGGGTCGGATCGGCCCTGACCATCGGTTTGGGCGGGGTTCTGCTCGCTTCCTTGGCCTCGGCGAAGGAACCTTCGGTGGCGATCGTGGTGCTTTCGGTCGTGCTGACCGGCATCGCGGCGCTCGGGGTGCGGGTGACCGGCCGGTGGCCGTCCGATATGAGCGGCGCCACCCGCTGAGCAGGGTGGGCTTGGTCACGCCCCGGAGCGGGCTACCCTGAAGAGTGCGATGACCTATCTCGACCACGCGGCGACCACCCCGATGTTGCCCGAAGCCGTAGCGGCGATGTCCGAGGCGCTGTCCACAGTGGGCAACGCCTCCGCGCTGCATTCCTCGGGGCGCCGGGCTCGCCGCCGGGTCGAAGAAGCCCGTGAAGTGATCGCGGAGGCGCTGGGCGCCCGGCCGTCCGAGGTGATCTTCACCGCCGGCGGCACGGAGAGCGACAACCTCGCGGTCAAGGGCATCTTCTGGGCCCGCAACGGTGAAGATCCGAAGCGGACGAGGGTGCTGTGCAGCACCGTCGAGCACCACGCCGTGCTCGAGTCGGTCGAATGGCTGGAGCAGCATGCGGGCGCCGAAATCGTCTGGGTCGAGGTCGACGAGGCGGGCCGGGTGACCCCCCAGGCGCTGCGCACCGCCCTCGGCGACAGCCCCGAGACGGTCGCGCTGGTCACCGTGATGTGGGCGAACAACGAGGTCGGCACGGTCAACCCGATCGCCGCGCTCACCGCCGTCTGCGCCGAACACGAGATCCCGCTGCACACCGACGCCGTCCAGGCCGTCGGCGCGGTGCCGGTCGACTTCGCCGAGAGCGGCGCGGCCGCGCTGACCCTGACCGCGCACAAACTGGGCGGCCCGTACGGCGTCGGCGCGCTGCTGCTCGGCCGCGACACCGCGTGCGTGCCGGTCCTGCACGGCGGCGGCCAGGAGCGTGCCGTGCGGTCGGGCACCCTCGACGTCCCCGCGGTGATCGCGTTCGCGACGGCGGTGAAGGCCATGGCCGAAGGCCGCGAGGAGTACGCCAAACGCGTCGCCGAACTGCGGGACGACCTGATCGAGGCCGTCCGGCGCGAGGTGCCGGACGCGGTGCTCAACGGCGGCGAGGGCGAGCGCCTGCCCACGCACGCCCATTTCACCTTCCCCGGTTGCGCGGGTGACAGCCTGTTGATGCTCTTGGACGCCAAGGGCATCGAATGTTCCACCGGTTCGGCGTGCACGGCGGGTGTCGCGCAGCCGAGCCATGTGCTGCTGGCCATGGGTGCCGAACCCGCGGCCGCGCGCGGGTCGCTGCGGTTCTCGTTCGGGCATACCTCGGCGCCGGAAGACGTTGAAGCGGTTTCGAGGGAGATCGCGGGCGTCGTCGACAGGGCGAGGCAGGCGGGACTCGCCGGAATGCGCAAGCAGCAGACGCAGAAGCAAGAGGTGTGAGGAAGATGCGCGTACTGGCCGCGATGAGCGGGGGAGTGGACTCGGCGGTGGCCGCCGCGCGTGCCGTGGACGCCGGGCACGAGGTCGTCGGCGTGCATCTGGCGCTGTCGGCGAAGCCCGGCACGCTGCGCACCGGATCCCGGGGCTGCTGCACGATCGAGGACTCGGGCGACGCGCGCCGCGCCGCGGACATCCTCGGCATCCCGTTCTATATCTGGGACTTCGCCGAGCGGTTCACCGAAGAGGTCATCGAAACCTTCGTCGGCGAGTACGCCGCGGGCCGCACGCCCAACCCGTGCGTCACCTGCAACGAGAAGATCAAGTTTGAAGCGTTGCTGGACAAGGCGATGGCGCTCGGGTTCGACGCGGTCGCCACCGGGCACTACGCCCGTCTGTCCGTTGTGGACGGTGTGCCGGAGTTGCGGCGCAGCGTCGACTCCGGCAAGGACCAGTCCTACGTGCTGGCCTCGCTCACTCCGGAGCAGCTGCGGCATTCGTTGTTCCCGCTGGGTGATTCGTGGAAGACCGACGTGCGCGCCGAGGCCGCGAACCGTGGCCTGTCGGTGGCGAAGAAGCCGGACAGCCACGACATCTGCTTCATCCCGGACGGCGACACCAAGAGCTTCCTGGAGAAGCGGCTCGGTCAGCGTCCCGGGCAGCTCGTCGACGCCGAGACCGGCGCCGTGCTCGGTGAGCACACCGGCGTGCACGGCTTCACCGTCGGCCAGCGCAAGGGACTCGGCATCGAGGCGCCGGCGCCGGACGGTCGGCCGCGCTACGTGCTTTCGCTGGAGCCGGTTTCGGGCACCGTGAAGGTCGGTTCCGCGCGGGATCTCGGCGTGAACGTGATCGAGGCGGACCGCCCGATCTGGCCGAGCGAGCGGCCGCTGGACGGCCCGACCGAATGTGTCGTGCAGGTGCGCGCGCACGGTGGGATCGTCGAGGCCGTCGCTGAGGTTTCCGGCGATGAGGTGACCATTCAGCTTCGTGAGCCGCTGCGCGGCGTCGCGCCGGGACAGGTCGTCGTGCTGTACCGCACCGACGCGACCGAAGGCGACCTCGTGCTCGGCAGCGCGAAGATCTCGGGGACGCGCTAACCCCGCTTTTCGTCCTCTGAATGCGTTCCTTGCGCGTGCAACTACCGCATTCAGAGGACGAAATGCGGCAGAGGGCTAGAACTTCAGCTTGAAGCCGGTGTGGCTCGCTTCGAAACCGAGGCGCTCGTAGAACCGGTGCGCGTCCTCGCGTTTCACGTCCGACGTCAGCTGTACGAGGGCGCAGCCCCGCCGCCGCGATTCGTCGATGGCCCACTTCATCAGGTCGCCCCCGAGACCGGAGCCACGGTGGCTCGCCCGCACCCGGACGGCCTCGATCTGCCCGCGCAGCGCGCCTTTCCTGGCCAGGCCGGGAATGATCGACAGCTGGAGCGTGCCGACGGCCTCCCCGCCGTCGTCGGCGACGATCAGCAGGTGCGCCGGATCGGCGTCGATCTCCTCGAAGGCCTCGAGGTACGGCGTGAGGTCTTCGGCGGAATCACGGGTGCTGCCGATCTGGTCGTCGGCGAGCATCCCGACGATCGCCGCGACGTCTTCCCGGCGCGCTGGACGGATGATCATGAGGCGTAGTGTCGCACCCCGTCGGTTTCGGCCGCGGTCAGTTTGCCTTGAGCCACCAGCAGGTCCAGATGCGACCCGGTCTCGAGGACGGCGAGCATCTGGTTGAACGGGTCCATCTCGCCGAGCTTGCGCCGCCTGCGCGTCCAGCCCAGCCGCAGCGCGACCTCGTACGCCGTCGTGACGTCCGCGGTGATCTCGGCGCCCATGACCTCGAGCCGGTCGCGGTGGTGCTCCAGCAGTGCGTCGACGCGCGCGTGAACGCTGTCGGCGACGGGGCCGTGCGCGGGGAGCATGCGCCGGTCCGGCATCCCGCGTACCAGGCGCAGGGAGTCGAGGTAGTCGCGCAGCGGCAGTTCGGCGGGCACCGGCTGGAACCCGATGGACGGCGTGATGTGCGGCAGTACATGGTCGCCGGAGAACACGAGACCCGCCTCGTCGTCGACGAAGACGACGTGCCCGGTCGTGTGGCCCGGCGTGTGCACGACGTCGAACTCGCGCCCGGGCACGATCACGCGTTTGCCGGAGGTGAGCCATTCGTCGGGCCGCTCCCACAGATGCGCCTCGGTGTGCCGGACACCGCCGAAGGCTTTGGCGAGCTCCTCGACGACGGGTCCCGCGCCACCGCGTTCGAGCAGGCCGACCTGCGCCTCCATCGGGAACCGGTCCGGATCGCCGGAGCGCGTCAGCGACGGCTCCTCCAGCTTCCCGAGCCCGAGCTTGCCGCCGAATTCGCGGCGCAGTTCCACGGCGAGGGTGTAGTGGTCGCGATGCACGTGGGTGATCAGGAACTCGTCGATGTCACCGAGGTCCGCGCCGAGCGCCTTCAACCCGCGCGAAAGCCGGTCGCGGGCCGACTCCAGCGCCCAGCCCGAGTCGACGAGCACCAGACGGGTGCCGTCGGTGACGACGTAGACGTTGACCGCGCGCAGCGCGTCCTGCGGCAGGGGCAGCGGGATCCGGTGGACCCCTGGCGCAACCGGGTAGACACCTGGCTCGGCCCAGTCCCGCTCGCCGTCTTCAAGCACCGGCTCCATGCGACCTCCGTCCCGCACGCGTTTAGTCCTCTGAATGCGGTCCTTGCACACGCAACTACCGCATTCAGAGGACTAAACGCGGCGTCAGCCCTCGTCCTGTTTCAGCGCCGTGTCGATGGTCAGCGCCGAGGCGACCACCATCGAGGCCAGCGGATCCCGCAGCGGCCGGTGGATCTCGACGACGTAGTTGTCGGCGGTGGTGAAGGCGGCCTTCACGAAACCGCCCCAGGTCTTGGAGATCCGCGCGATCTCGACGCCGGCCTCGTCCTTGATCGCGAAGTTCCACGCCCGCCAGTTCTCCGCGAAGATACCGCCGATCTTCCGGCCGTCGACCACGAAACCCAGCCGGATCTTGCCGAAGACGTTCTCCTGCACGATCTCGCCGATCGGGGAGTCGTCGGCCTTCGTCACCAGGAAGCGGGATTTGAAGACCTTCGCCGGCCGGGTCACCTTCAGTACGGTGCTGTGGTTCGCGTCGCGGATTTCGAAGCGGTGGGTGAGGAACTGGTCGTAGTTCGTGAGCAGCCGGATGGCCTTCTTCAACGTGCTCTGCCCGACCTGGACGACCCCGCCGAGGCGGTTGCCGTCCTGGTCGAACACCCCGAACTCGTTCGACATCTCGATGAGTTTCGCGCGCTGGTTGACCACCAGCACGGGTTCGGAGAACAGGGTGCCGCCGCCGTTGCGGCCGGGGGTCGCCCTCGCCGCCTGCGCCCGGACCTTCGCCGGGTCGTGCGTGCCTTCGACGTCCAGCTCGATCATCTCGGCGTCGTGCGACGGCCGCGTGTTCGCGGTCCAGGCCTGCCCGTCCCACCATCGGTACATCCGGGGGTTCTGCTGGTCGGGGTACCAGCCGGCGGGCTGTGGAGAGCTCGTCATGGCAGGTCAGCGTAATCCGCTCGGCGCCGTCACGGGCTCGCCGACGGCAATTGCGTCGAATGTCCGTGTCCTTCCCCGCCCCGCCGTCCTCTCAGGTCGGACCAAGGGGAGAATCCGGGTGTGAACGAACGACCTTGGCCTCTCGGCGCGGCCACCGCGATCGGTTCCTTGCCCGGCACCGACCCGGTCGAGGCCGCTTCGATCGTGTTCGGCGAATTGCCCGAATTCCCCTGTATGCCCGAACTTCCCGCCCGCGGCGTCGGGGCCGACATGATCGGCCGGACGGCGGCGCTGCTGGTCGACCTCGCCGTCGAGGTGGTGCCGAGCGGGTACCGGGTCGCCGCCCGTGCTGGGCACGACCACCGCCGGGCCGTCGACCTGATGAACTGGGACCTCGACGCCGTCCAGGAGGCGAGGGAAAAGGCAGGCGCCGCGCCGCCCGCCTTCAAGATCCAGGTCGCCGGGCCGTGGACGCTGGCCGCGAACATCGAACTCCCGCGTGGGCACCGGATCCTCACCGACAAGGGCGCGCTGCGCGATTTCGCCGCGTCGCTGCTCGACGGACTGGCCGGGCACGTCGCGGAACTGAAATCGCGCATCGGCGCGCCGGTGGTGATCCAGTTCGACGAACCGTCGCTGCCCGACGTCCTCGCCGGTGCTCTCCCGACGGCGTCCGGCTACGGCACCGTTCCCGCCGTGCCCGCGCCGGAGGCCCGCGAACTGCTGTCGACGGTGATCTCCGGGGCGGAGCGCGTCACCGGGCAGCCGGTCGCGGTGCACTGCTGCGCCGAAAAGCCACCGATCTCGTTGCTGCGCGCGGCCGGGGCGCAGGTGATCGCCTTCGATTTCACCCTGCTGAAAGGCGCTTCGCCCGCGCAGCTCGACGAGATCGGCGAGACGCTGGACTCCGGGACGACGCTGATGTTCGGCCTCGTCCCCACGACCGACCCCGGCGTGCCGGTGGAACTGCGTGACGTGGTCACACCCGTGTTCAAACTCGTCGACCGGCTGGGTTTCCGCCGCGAGATCCTCGCCGAACGGGTCGTGCCGACCCCGGCGTGCGGTCTCGCGGGCGCCACCCCCGATTGGATGCGCCGCGCGCTCACGCTCAGCCGGGAGGCGGGCAAGGCTTTCACCGAACCGCCTGAAGGCTGGTGAACGGCGCGGTAGCGTGCCTCCATGCGTTTGTTCCGCCGACCTCGTAAGTCCGAGGACGTTCCCGACCCCCGCACCGCCTGGCCGGAGCAGCCGGTCCCCGAGGACGCGGCGGCCGCGGCGGCGACGTTCTGGGAGGCGTGGTTCGCGCTCCTGCCGGAGGTCAGCGCCGCCCTCGGCGACCGTGAACCGCATCGGGTGGAACACGACCTCTGCACCATCGTCGAGGCACTGCACCCCCGGATGCACTTCTCCCTCGATCGTGGGCACCGGGCGATCTACTCGCTGGTGCTGACCGGCCAGGAGGATCCGGAACTGCGCCCGTACACCGACGCGTGGAAGGCCGCGGCGCCGCCGGAGGACGCCATCTGGGAGTACCACGACTCCGTGCCGCCGGTCCCCGATCCGAGTGAGGTCACCGTCAACCTCGGCGAGACCCGCATCGCGCTCGCCGACGTGCGGGTGACGGCAAAGGTGGACGAATCAGCCGGACGGGTGAACGTGACCGTGTTCCATCCGCTGCTCGACGAGCTCGCGCCGGAGAAGCGGACGACCATGACCTTCCTGCCGCTGGACGCCACGCTGGGTGAGCGGATCGCGGCCGAACGGCTGGGCAAGGTCGAGCTGGTGACCGAGGCCCAGGACGGGCAGCTGACCTTGCTGGAACTACGCGAGGTGGTCGGCAGGTTGTCCGGAAATGTCGGTACCCCCGACTAGAGTCACCCCCGTGAGCAGCGAACTTCCCGAAAACCTCGAGCCCGCGCAGGACGTCACGGACGTGCCCGCCGACGTCCGTGAAAGGCATGCCGAACTGGCGGAGGAGATCCGCGGCCACCAGTTCCGGTACTACGTGCTGGATTCACCGATCGTGTCCGACGGCCGGTTCGACGAGCTGCTCAACGAACTCCAGGCCATCGAGGACGAGCAGCCGGGGCTGGTGACGCCGGATTCGCCGACGCAGAACGTCGGCGGCACGTTCTCCACCGAGTTCGTCGCGCACGACCACCTCGAGCGCATGCTCAGCCTGGACAACGTCTTCGACACCGAGAGTTTCGAGACGTGGGTCGAGCGGGTCCAGAAGGAGATCGGCGCGACGAAGTACCTCGCCGAACTGAAGATCGACGGGCTCGCGATCAACCTGCTGTACGAGAACGGCAGGCTGACCCGGGCGCTGACCAGGGGCGACGGCCGCACCGGCGAGGACGTCACGCTCAACGTCCGCACGCTGGAGCAGGTGCCGGAGCGGCTGACGGGGACGGACGAGTTCCCGGTGCCCGCGCTGGTCGAGGTCCGCGGTGAGGTGTACTTCCGCGTCGAGGACTTCCTGGCGCTGAACGCGAAGATGGTCGAGGCGGGCAAGGATCCGTACGCGAACCCGCGTAACACCGCCGCCGGGTCGTTGCGGCAGAAGGATCCCAAGATCACGAAGTCCCGCAACCTGCGGCTGATCTGCCACGGCCTCGGCAAACGCGAGGGCTTCGAGCCGAAGCGCCAATCCGAGGCGTACGACGCGCTCGCCGCGTGGGGTCTGCCGGTCTCGCCGCACGGCAAGGTGCTCGGTTCGGGCAAGGAACTGCTGGAACACATCGAATACTGGGGCGAGCACCGGCACGACGCCGAGCACGAGATCGACGGCGTCGTCATCAAGGTCGACGAGGTCGCGCTGCAGCGCCGTCTCGGGACCACGTCGCGGGCGCCGCGTTGGGCGATCGCCTACAAGTACCCGCCGGAAGAGGCGATCACCACCCTCCTGGACATCCAGGTCAACGTCGGCCGCACCGGGCGGGTCACCCCGTTCGCGGTGATGGAGCCGGTGAAGGTGGCCGGATCGACGGTGGCGATGGCGACGCTGCACAACCAGGAAGAGGTCAAACGCAAGGGCGTGCTGATCGGGGACAAGGTCGTCATCCGCAAGGCGGGCGACGTCATCCCCGAGGTGCTCGGCCCGGTCGCCGACGCGCGCACCGGCGAAGAGCGCGAGTTCGTCATGCCGTTGCGCTGCCCCAACTGCGACACCGAGCTGGCGTACCAGAAGGAGGGCGACATCGATATCCGTTGCCCGAATTCGCGGTCGTGCCCGGCGCAGTTGCGGGAGCGGCTGTTCCATCTGGGTGGCCGGGGCGCGTTCGACATCGAGGTGCTCGGCTATGAGGCCGCGGTCGCGATCCTGGACGCCGGTGTCGTGCACGACGAGGGTGACATCTTCGATCTGGACGAGGAAAAGCTGCTTCAGGTGGAGCTGTTCCGCACCAAGGCGGGAGAACTGTCGGCCAACGGGCGCAAGCTGCTGGACAACCTGGAAACGGTGAAGGACCGCCCCTTGTGGAAGGTCATCGTCGGCCTGTCGATCCGGCACGTCGGCCCGACGGCGGCGCAGGCGCTCGCGCGGGAATTCGGTTCGCTCGAACGGATCGAGAACGCCTCGGAGGAAGAGCTCTCCAGCGTCGACGGCGTCGGCCCGACCATCGCGCGTGCGGCGAAAGAGTGGTTCGAGGTCGATTGGCACTGCGAGATCGTCGAGAAGTGGCGCGCGGCCGGCGTACGGATGGAGGAGGAACGCGACGAGTCCATCCCGCGCAACCTCGAAGGCCTGTCGATCGTCGTCACCGGTTCGCTGAACGACTACTCCCGCGACGAGGCCAAGGAATACATCATGGCCCGCGGCGGGAAGGCGGCCGGTTCGGTGTCGAAGAAGACGGCGTTCGTGGTCGTCGGTGACGCGCCGGGCACGAAGTACGACAAGGCGGTCCAGCTGAAGGTGCCGGTGCTCGACGAGAACGGCTTCCGCGTGCTGCTCGAAAGCGGCCCCGAGGCCGCCGCCGGACTCGCGCTGCCGACAGAGGAGGAAAGCGGTGAGTGACCTGGAGATCCGGCCCGCCCGCCCCGAGGAGCTGACGGCGATCGGGGAACTCACCCTGGCCGCGTACTCGGCGGACTATGGCCTCGTGGAGGGCGTCGGCTACGCGGCCGTACTCGCCGACGCCGCCCGCCGGGCGGAGCTGGCCGAACTCCTGGTCGCGGTGGACGGGGACGGCACGCCGGTCGGTACGGTCACCATCGCCCTGCCGGGGACCCCTTTCGCCGAGCTGTCCCACGAAGGCGAACTGGAGTTCCGCATGCTCGGGGTGCTGCCCTCGGCGACCGGACGCGGCATCGGCGAGGCCCTGACCAGGGCGGTCATCGCGCGGGCGCGGGAACTGGCCGTGGCCAGGGTGGTGCTGTGCAGCCTGGTCACGATGACACGGGCACACCGGCTCTACGAGCGGCTCGGTTTCGTGCGGCTGCCCGACCGGGACTGGGAGCCGCATCCCGGGGTGGCCCTGATCGCCTACGGCCTGGAACTCACCTGACCACCGCCCGCCGATGCCATGAACGGTCCGTTACTTGCAAAATTTGCAAGTAACGGACCGTTCATAGCGCGCGTAAGGGGCGAGACGGGGAGCGAGCGCTCAGCTGTCCAGCACGACGGCGACGATCCCCGCGAAGTGCGCCAGCCGCGCCACCTCGGCGGCCCGGAAGTTCGGCCCGCCCGGCCGCGCGACCAGCAGCGCCTTCCCCGGCTTCCCCAGCGGCGTGGCCGCGAGTTCGGTCCCCAGTTCCTTCCACGTCTCCGGCACCCACGCCTCCTCGGCGTCGAGGATGGTGGCGCGTTCCAGCGGCAGCCACGGCAGGTCGGTGATCGGCGTCTCGGGCGCGGCGTTGGACGACGCCAGGCGCACCGCCCCGGACTCCGCGTGTTCGACGACGACGGCCCAGCCCGCGCGGATGATCCGCGGCACACCTTCGGCGAGGATCTCCAGCCCCGAAGCGGGCTTCGCGGCGATCTCCTCGACCAGTTCGAGTTCGCGATGGGTGTCGAGCACCCCGGCGTACGGGCGGACGGCGTCGACCTCGACACCGTCGACGCTTTCGGCGGCGGTGATCAGCGCGTCCGGCAGCCTGCCGGAGGGGATCTCGACGACGAGGTCGTCGATCGCGACACCGCCGCCGCGTTCGACCACGTCCACGCTCAGGATGTCGGCGCCGACGGTGCCGAGCGCGGTGGCGACCGCGCCGAGGGTCCCCGGGGTGTCCGGTAATTGGACCCGGATCAGGAACGACACACGCGCCCCTCTCGCCTCAGGCGTCCCAGCCTCGCCGTGGAACGCGCTACGCCGGGCGCCGATTGTGACAGACCGGACGAGGTAATGGGACCCGACGTCCGGGGCGTGGGATAACGAACCGAGCACTCCTTACCCGACATGGGAGCGCAGGCCGCGGCATAACCCAGTCGAGTTCGCCGACGCCGCCACCATAGACTTGCAGCTTCCGACAGAACCCGCACAGCACACCCCGGGAGTCACCCGCGTGCCCAACATTTCCCGCGACGAGGTCGCACACCTCGCCAAGCTGGCCAGGCTTGCCGTCACCGAAGAGGAGCTGGACGTCTTCGCGGGCCAGCTCGACCAGATCCTGGACTCGGTGGCCAAGGTGAGCGAGGTCGCAGGCGAGGATGTCCCGCCCACGTCGCACGCCGTGCCGCTGACCAACGTGTTCCGTGAGGACACGGTCCGACCGGGGCTGACCCAGCAGCAGGCGCTGGCCGGTGCGCCGGCCAGCGAAGAGGGTCGTTTCCGGGTGCCGCGGATTCTGGGAGAAGAACAGTGACCGAACTCATCAAGCTGACCGCCGCCGAGCTCGCGGAGAAGATCCAGTCCCGCGAGGTCTCGGCCGTCGAGGTCGCTCAGGCCCACCTGGACCGGATCGCCGAGGTCGACGACCACATCCACGCGTTCCTGCACGTGGACACCGAGGGCGCGCTCGACGCGGCCCGCGCGGTGGACGCCGACGTCGCCGAGGGCAAGGCGCCGAAGTCGCCGCTCGCCGGCGTGCCGCTGGCGCTCAAGGACGTGCTGACCACCAAGGGCATCCCGACCACGGTCGGTTCGAAGACCCTGGAGAACTGGATCCCGCCGTACGACGCCACCGTGACGCGCAAGCTGCGCGAGGCCGGTGTCGTGGTGCTCGGCAAGACCAACATGGACGAGTTCGCGATGGGCTCCTCCACGGAGAACTCCGCGTTCGGCCCGACGCACAACCCGTGGGACCACGCCCGTATCCCCGGTGGATCCGGCGGTGGCTCCTCGGCGTCCATCGCGGCGTTCGAGGCCGCGATCGCGATCGGCACCGACACCGGCGGTTCGATCCGCCAGCCCGGCGCGGTCACCGGCACCGTCGGCGTGAAGCCGACGTACGGCGGTGTCTCCCGCTACGGTCTCGTCGCCTTCTCGTCGTCGCTCGACCAGGCCGGTCCCTGCGCGCGGACGGTGCTCGACGCCGCCCTGCTGCACGAGGTCATCGCCGGATACGACCCGATGGACTCGACCTCGATCAACGCGCCGGTCCCGCCGGTGGTCGCCGCGGCCCGCCAGGGCCTCACCGGTGACCTCAAGGGCGTCCGCGTCGGCGTGGTGAAGGAATTCGCCGGCGACGGCTACCAGCCGGGCGTGTTGCGGTCGTTCGAGGCCGCCGTCGAGCAGCTGCGCGCGCTCGGCGCCGAGGTCGTCGAGGTCTCGTGCCCGAACTTCACCTACGCGCTGCCCGCGTACTACCTGATCGCGCCGAGCGAGTGCTCGTCGAACCTCGCCCGGTTCGACGCCATGCGCTACGGCCTGCGCGTGTCCGACGACGGCGCGCACAGCGCCGAAGAGGTCATGTCGCTGACCCGTGAGAAGGGTTTCGGCCCCGAGGTCAAACGCCGCATCATGCTCGGCACGTACGCGCTCTCTTCGGGCTACTACGACGCCTATTACGGCTCGGCGCAGAAGGTCCGCACCCTCATCACGCGGGACTTCGAAGCCGCCTACGAAAAGGTGGACGTGCTGGTCTCGCCGACCACGCCGACCACCGCCTTCAAGATCGGCGAGCGCGTCGACGACCCGATGGCGATGTACCTCGCGGACCTCTGCACCATTCCGTCGAACCTCGCCGGCAACGCCGCGATGAGCGTCCCGAGTGGACTGTCGCATGAGGACGGCCTGCCGGTCGGCCTGCAGATCATGGCCCCCGCGATGGCCGACGACAGGTTGTACCGCGTCGGCGCCGCCTACGAGGCCGCACGCGACGCCGCCAACGGTGGCTCGCTGGTGCACGAGGTTCCTGAGCTGGGAGGAAAGAAGTGACCGCCGTAGTGGAACTCATGGACTACGCCGACGTCATCGAGCGGTTCGACCCGGTGCTGGGCCTCGAGGTGCACGTCGAGCTGAATACGAACACCAAGATGTTCTGCGGCTGCGCCAACGAGTTCGGTGGCGAGCCGAACACCAAGGTGTGCCCGACCTGTCTCGGCATGCCCGGTTCGCTGCCGGTCGTGAACGGCAAGGCGGTCGAGGGCGCGATCCGCATCGGTCTCGCGCTCAACTGCGAGATCGCGGAATGGTGCCGGTTCGCCCGGAAGAACTACTTCTACCCGGACATGCCGAAGAACTTCCAGACCTCGCAGTACGACGAGCCGATCGCCTTCAACGGCTACCTCGACGTGACGCTGGACGACGGCGAGGTCGTGCGCGTCGAGATCGAGCGCGCGCACATGGAGGAGGACACCGGAAAGTCGCTGCACGTCGGCGGCGCCACCGGGCGGATCCACGGCGCCGAGCATTCGCTGCTCGACTACAACCGTGCGGGTGTTCCGCTGATCGAGATCGTCACCAAGACGATCGAGCACACCGGTGGCCGCGCCCCCGAGGTCGCCCGCGCGTACGTGAGCGCCCTGCGGGATCTGCTGAGCGCGCTGGATGTCTCCGACGTCCGCATGGACCAGGGTTCCCTGCGCTGCGACGCGAACATCTCGCTGATGGCCAAGGACGCGACCGAGTTCGGCACGCGCACCGAGACCAAGAACGTCAACTCGCTGCGCAGTGTCGAGCGCGCCGTGCGCTACGAGATGACCCGCCAGGCGGCGATCCTCGCCGAGGGTGGCACGATCAAGCAGGAGACGCGGCACTTCCAGGAGGCCGACGGCACCACGTCGCCGGGCCGCACCAAGGAGACCGCCGAGGACTACCGGTACTTCCCGGAGCCCGACCTGGTGCCGATCGCGCCGTCGCGCGAATGGGTCGAGGAGCTGCGCAAGACGCTCCCGGAGATGCCGTCGGAGCGCCGCAAGCGCATCCAGCGCGAGTGGAACCTGACCGACGAGGCACTGCGTGACCTGCTCAACGTCGGCGCGGTCGATCTGGTCGCCGCCACCGTCGAGGCGGGCGCGACGCCGGACGAGGCCCGTAGCTGGTGGGTCAACACGCTGGCGCAGGAGGCCAACTCCCGCGAGATCGAACTGGCGGAGCTGGCGATCACCCCGGCGCAGCTGGCCGAGGTCATCGCGCTGGTCAACTCCGGTGAGCTGACCAACAAGCTGGCCAAGGAGGTCACCCACGGCGTCCTCGCCGGCGAGGGTTCGCCGTCCGAGGTCGTCGAGAAGCGCGGCCTGAAGGTCGTCTCCGACGACTCCGCGCTCATCGCGGCGGTCGACGAGGCGCTGGCCGCGCAGCCCGACGTCGCCGAGAAGATCCGCGGCGGCAAGGTGGCCGCGGCCGGGGCGATCGTCGGTGCGGTCATGAAGGCCACCAAGGGCCAGGCCGACGCCAAGCGCGTGCGCGAACTGATCGTCGAGCGAGTCGGTGCCTGAGCTCGCTTTGAAGAAGGTCACCTGGCGTGAGTGGCTCGGCCTCGGGGCCGGGCTGCTCGCGTTAGTGGCCTTGTTCCTGCCGTGGACGACGCTGACCGCGTCGCGCCCGGAGATCGAGGACGTCCTGACGACGTTGCCCGCCGACGACGTCACGCGTGACGCTTGGCGTTCGGGTTTTCTCGCCTGGGCGCCGGTGTTCCTGCTGGTCCTGCCCGGCCTCGCCGTCGTGCTGTTCGGCCGCGTCGACGCCGTCCGCCGCGCGGGTCTGCCGCATCTGTGGCTGATGGCGGCCGTCGGCGCGCTGCTGCTGATGCTGCTCGGCTGGATCAGCCTCGACTGGCAGTTCGACGCCGACCAGCGCGGGATCCTCTCCGCCGCCGGCATCGAGATCGGGTCCGGCCTCGGCCGCTACCTCGGCCTGCTCGCCGCCGTCGTCTCCGCGGTCGTCGCGTTCTTCGACGTCCGGCGTCTGCGCGCGGAAACCCGCGTCCGCCGCCCCTGAGTTCTCCTCGCATTCAGTCCTCTGGATGCGAAGGGGTCCCGTGAGAAAGCGCTTTCTTTGGAGGAGTTCATTTTGTTCCCTCTTCCCGGCGGCATCGGTCTTTCCCATCTGCGCGCCTACGAATGGGAGGCCGTGGACGGGGTGTGCGGCGGCAGCCCGCATCTGCACCTGGCTTGCACCGAGGCCTACGTCGTCACCGGTGGACGTGGCGCGGTGCAGACGCTCGACGTCGGCGGCTATCGGGAGACCGAACTCGAACCCGGTGTCGTCGCGTGGTTCGCGCCCGGCACGGTCCATCGGATGGTGCAGCGCGACGACCTGCGGATCACTGTGCTCATGCAGAACAGCGGGCTGCCCGAAGCGGGGGACGCGGTCTTCACCTTTCCGCCGCCGATCCTCGCCGACCCGGGCGCGTACGAGGAGGCGGCCGCGATGCCCGCGGACGACGACGCCGCCCGCCGTCGCCGCGATCTCGCGATCGAGGGCTATCTGCCGATGCGCGAAGCCCTCGTGTCGGGAAACCCCGGCCCGTTGAGGGATTTCCACCGCGCGGCCGCCGCGTTGGCCGCGCCGAAGGTCGCCGCCTGGATCCCACGTTGGCGTGCCGGTGCGCTGGCCGCCGCCGAGTTGACCGGGGAACACCTGGAAGCGCTCGCGAACGGCGACGTGAGCCATCTGGAGCGGGCCGGGGTACGGGTCGCCGCTCCGTCCAAAGAGGACGGTTATGGCATGTGCGGGCACCGAACGGAGTACCTCCTTGACATGTGACCATATGGTCACCTATTTTTGCCGGTATGACCCACTCGCGCAGGACCCTCGTCACCGTGCTCGTCGCGCTCCTCTTCGGGACGCTGTTCACCACCGCGCCGGCGGCCGCCGGAGAACGCCCCCGTGTCCATGAGGGAACGATCGACGGCGCGGACTTCCTGGTCAAAGTGCCGAAACGCTGGAACGGCACGCTGGTGCTCTACAGCCACGGGCTCTACGTGCACCCATGGAAGCCGGAGCGGATCATGCTGGCCACCAGACCCGAGACCGAGACCTGGCTGCTCGACCAGGGCTACGCGCTGGCCGCGTCGAACTACAAGGGCGTTTTCGGGCACGCGATCGAGGAGGCCTTGACCGATCAGATCGCGCTGCTGGACTGGTTCCAGGTCAAGGTGGGGAAACCGCGGCGGACCATCACCAGCGGGATGTCCATGGGCGCCGTGATCTCCCTGAAGCTGGCTGAGAACAACCCGGGCCGGTTCGACGGCGTCCTGACGCAGTGCGGCGAGTACGACGCCAACGGCACGTGGAACAGCGCGCTGGACATGCTTTTCGCGCTCAAGATCCTGTTGGCGCCGGAGGCGGACATCGACCTCGTCCGGCCCCGCGACCCGCGGGCCGCGCAGGCGGCACTCGAAGCCGTCGTGCTCGAAGCCCAAAAGACCGAGGCGGGCCGGGCGCGGATCGCGCTGGCCGGAGCGCTGGGCACCATTCCGGGCTGGGCCCTCGCGCACGAACCGGAGCCGACGGCGCCCGCCGACCGCCTCGCCCAGCAGGCGCTGTGGGTCACCGGGGCCTACCTGTACGGCTACGGACCGTCCGCACGCCCCGAAATCGAACGCCGGGCCGGCGGTAACCCGTCCTCCAACACCGGGATCGACTATCGGCGTCAGCTCGGCCGCTCCGCCGGGCTCGACCTGGTGCGGCACGCCTACCGGGCGGGAGGCGTGGATCTGGAAGCCGATCTGGACCGGCTCGCCGCGGCCCCGCGGATCTCGGCGGATCAGAAGGCGCGGGCCTACCTGCACCGCTACACCGTGGCGCGCGGGACCACGCCGTCACCCGTGCTGACCGCGCACACCACCGGTGACGGCGGTGCCGTCGCGGGACAGGCCCGGTGGTACGGCGATCAGGTCCGGCGCAATGGTGATCCCGGTCTGCTGCGGCAGACCTACGTCAGCCGGGGCGGTCACTGCTCGTTCAACGCCGCCGAGGAGATCGTCCTGCTGCGCACCCTGCTGTCCCGAGTGGACACCGGCCACTGGCCGTCCACCGAGCCGCGCCGGCTCACCGCCGCCGCGACCGCACTCGGCTCCGCGTACCGGCTCGTGCCGGAGCTGTTCGACCCGCGGGGCGAGGAGAAGGCCATGGCGCCGTTGTTCACCCGATTCACCCCGCCGGCCCAGCCGAGGCCGTCCAGGTGAGGCCGCTCAGTCCTTGCCGCCACCACCGGCGCTGGCCGACGGCGTGATGATGACGACGCGGTCGTCGCTCGAAACCGGTGAGCCGCCGTCCTTGTTCATCGTCCCGGTGAGCGCGATCTGCGGATTGACCATGCTCATCGCGGAAAGCCTGCCGAAGGTCTTCGGCGGCTTGCCGACCTTGCCGTCCATGGCGACGCTGGGTTTCCCGGTCACCGCTCCGTCCGGGGTGACCGGGAGATTCTGCAGGTTGCCCGCGATCGACGTCGTGATGGAGAGATAGCCGGTGGCACCGACGAAATCCGCGCAACCCGCCACGCCGGGTTTGTCGGTCCAGCTCCACGCCGGGGTGGTCAGCGGCTGGCCACCCCGGAGCCGGTGCAGCACGTCCTTGTCGGCCAGCCTGTCGGTCAGCCACAGGCGCGAACCGGTCTGGTCACGGCAGATCCCGCCGGGGGAGTGCACGCCGGTCGAGAAGACCGCCGAACCCGGCGTGGGGTTGCCCGCCGCCGGTTTGCCCGACGTGTCGATGCGGAGCACCTTCCCCGCGAGCGACGCGGGATCGGCCGAGAGCCCGGCGTTGCCCGCGTCGCCGGTGGCGACCAGGAGCGCGCCCTTGGCGTCGGTGCCGATCGCGCCGCGATTGCCGGTGGCGCCCTTGGGGATGCCGGTCAGCACCGGTTTCGGTGCCTGGCCCTTCGCCAGCCGGACGACCCGGTTGTCGGTCGGCGTGGTGATGTAGGCGAAGACGAGCTGGTCTTCGGCGAAACCGGGGGAGAGGGCGAGCGAGGTGAGGCCGCCGTCGCCGGAGCCGTCCACGGGGATGGTGGCCCAGGCTGCCGGGTCCTTCTCCGCGGCGGCGAGCACGATCCGGCCGCTCTTGCGTTCGCCCGCGAGCGCGCTGGGCGCGGTGCCGTCGCCGGGAAGCGCGGCCACGGCGGCGACGGTGTCCAGGCAGGTCGCGATGACGGCCTTGTCGAAGTCCTTGCACCCCTGCGGCGGCGGGACCGGCGTCGGCGTCTGGTTCGGCCCGTTGCCGCGGCCGGGACCGGTGTCGCCCGCTTCACCGCCGGGCCCGATCTGCGGCGGGACCACGGGGGACGGCGGATTGACCGGGGTGAACTTCTGGCCGGCGGCCGTATTGTCGAAGTCGGCGCAGCCGGAGAGCATCAGCGCGCCGCAGGCCAGCATGGCCAGCGGCGCGGTCCATTTCCGCCGGTACCGGGTACGCACGGGCCAAGCCTAGGTGGGCGTGCGTGAGCCAACGGTAAGCGGCACTGGATACCGTGGTGATCATGACAGTGACCGTTCTCGTGCCCGACGCAGAGGGAGTGGCCGCGCTTTCGGAGATCGAGGGGGTGCGTCCGGTGGTGTACCGCCACGGCGAGCCGGTGCCCCCCGAAGCCGCCGAGGCCGAGGTCCTCGTGACCGGTGACCGGCCCACCGAGGAACTCTGGCGCGAACTGCCGAACGTCAAACTCGTGCAGCTGCTGGTGGCGGGCGCCGAGGACTGGATCGGCAAGGTGCCGGACGGAGTCCTGCTCTCGACCTGCCGCGGCGCGCACGGCGGAAGCTCGGCCGAGTGGGTCGTCGCGGTCCTCCTGGCGATTTACCGCGGTCTCCACGACTTCGCCGACGGCCTGCGACGGAAGCACTGGGAACGCCGGACCACCGACACCCTCCAGGGCAAGCGAGTCCTCATCATCGGCGCGGGCGACCTCGGCAGGCACCTGCGCCATCGGCTGGAGACGTTCGACGTGCGCTGCACGATGGTCGGCGTGAGCGCTCGTGAGGGCGTCCACGGCGTCGACGAACTCCCCGCCCTGCTGCCCGAGCACGACGTCACGGTCCTGATGGTGCCGCTCACGCAGCACACCCGCGGCATGGTCGACGCGGAGTTCCTGGCCGCGATGCCGGACGACGCGATCCTCGTCAACGTCTCGAGGGGACCGGTCGTGGACACCGGGGCGCTCGTCGCGGAACTCGCTTCCGGACGGTTGCGCGCGGCTCTCGACGTCACCGACCCCGAGCCGCTGCCCGCCGGGCATCCGCTGTGGGACGTGCCGGGACTGCTGCTCACCCCGCACGTCGCGGGCGCGGTGAGCGGGCGGCGGCAGCGCGCCTACGCGGTGGTGGCCAGGGAACTGAGCCACTATCTGGGCGGGGAGCTGCCGAGGAACCTGGTCCACGGCGAATACTGAACAGCGTGGCGAAACTTCATGTCGGCTGTGCGATGTGGGCGCACAAGGCGTGGGCCGGTCGGTTCGTGCCGCGGTCGTTGCCCGCGGGGGAGCGGCTGCGGGCCTACGCCGGCTGGTGCAACGCGGTCGAGGGCAACACCACCTTCTACGCGACCCCCACACGGGACACCGTCGCGACGTGGGCACGGCAGACCGATCCCGGCTTCCGGTTCGTGGTGAAGCTGCCCAAGATCGTCACGCACGAACGACGGCTCACCGGTGTCGAGACCGAGATGCGGGCGTTCCTGGACGCGATCGAACCCCTCGGCGAACGGGCGGTCCTGTGGACGCAGTTGCCCGGCTCGTTCGGCCCGCCGGACACCGACGTCCTCGGCCGCTTCCTGCGCCGGCTCCCCGCCGATCGCCGACGCGCCGTGGAGGTGCGGCATCCCGAGTTCCATACCGACACCCGCTCGACGTCGCTGCTGGAGAGGACACTCGCCGACGCGAACGCCGAATGGGTGCCGTTCGACACCACGGTCTTCTTCCGGAGACCGCCCGCCGGCGAGGCCGAGCAGGACGCCTGGGGCAAGAAACCGCGGCTGCCGCGGCGGACGCGGGCGCTGACCGACCGGCCGATCGTCCGTTACCTGGGCCGGGACTCGACCGAGGAGACCGTCGAGGGCTGGCGCCCGTGGACCGAGGTGGTCGCCGAGTGGCTGCGTGAGGGCCGGTCGCCGACGGTCTTCGTGCACACCCCCGACAACGACGACGCACCGCCGCTCGCCCGCCGGTTCCACGACGACGTGCGTGCCCTGGTACCCGGCCTCGCCCCGCTGCCCGAGCCCGAACCGATCGAGCCGGCGACCCTGTTCTGAGCCGTCCGTCCAATCACGTGTGTCGTCTGTTCCGACACGGGAGGGGTCGGCGTAGGACGTGGCACTGGTCGCCTGACGGGCCGGTTTCGCCTACCCTTCGCGCGTGAGCGATGACTACCAGACCAGCATGATCTCGGACGTGGCCGAGCCCGCCAACGGCCCGAACCCGGCGGAGACCAGGGGCGGGATCGATCTCGGTCTGCTCGTCCTGCGAGTGGTGCTCGGCGTGACCATGGGCGCGCACGGACTGCAGCACCTCTTCGGTGCCTTCGGCGGGCCCGGGGTCGGCGGCTTCGCCAGGGTGCTCGGCAACTTCGGCTACACCACCCAGACCACGCTGCTTTCGTGGATCACCGGGATCAGCGAGGTGGTCGGTGGCACGCTCGTACTGGTGGGCCTGTTCACCCCCGTCGGCGCCGCCGCGCTGCTGGGTGTCTGCGCGAACATCGTGTACGTGAAATTCGGCGGAGGGTTCTTTCAGAAGGAAGGGCAGGGCTTCGAATTCGAACTCCTGCTGGCCGCGGCTTCGCTGACCGTCCTGCTCGCGGGCTCCGGGCGGATCGCGCTCGACGTCAACACCCCGTGGCGGAAGCGGCCGCTTTCGTTCGGGCTGATCGGTCTTCTGCTGGCGGCGGCCGCCTCGGTCGTGGTGATCGTTCTCTGCCGCTGACGGCCCCTCGCGTGTGCTATGAACGGACCGTTCCTTGCAAATTTGGCAAGGAACGGTCCGTTCATAGCAGCCGGAGTGCCCGAGTGACCTACTTGTTCGGGTCCCGCACCGCGCCGGTGTCGGCCGAAGTCGCCATCCGCGCGTAAGCCCGCAGCGCGGCGGTGACCTTCCGGTCCCGCGCGACCGGCTGCCACGGCCGCTCGCTCGCCTCCATCTTCGCGCGCCGCTCGGCGAGGACGTCCGCGTCGACGAGCAGTTCGAGACGGCGTTCGTGGACGTCGAGCAGGATCCGATCGCCGTTCTGGACCAGGCCGATCGCCCCGCCCGCGGCCGCCTCGGGCGAGATGTGCCCGACCGAGATGCCCGACGAGCCACCGGAGAACCGGCCGTCGGTGATCAGCGCGCACTTCTTGCCGAGGCCGGAGCCCTTGAGGAACGCCGTCGGGTGCAGCATTTCCTGCATACCGGGGCCGCCCGCCGGGCCTTCGTAGCGGATCACCAGCACCTCGCCGGGCTGGATCTCCTTCTTGAGAATGGCCGAAACCGCCTCTTCCTGGCTTTCCAGCACCCGGGCCGGGCCCTCGAAGTGCCAGAGTTCCTCGTCGATGCCCGCCGACTTGATGACGGCGCCGTTCTCGGCGAGGTTGCCGCGCAGGATCGCGAGCCCGCCGTCCTTGGTGAAGGCGTGTTCGACGTCGTGGATGCAGCCGTCCGCGGCGTCGGTGTCCAAAGAGGACCAGCGGTTCTCGGTGGAGAACGCCTCCGTGGTGCGGACCCCGCCCGGCGCGGCGTGGAACAGTTCGATCGCGCGCTCCGACGGTTTCTCCGCGCGGATGTCCCAAGTGGACAGCCAGGACTCGAGATCCGGCGAGTGCACGGAGTGGACGTCGGTGTTCAGCAGGCCGCCGCGGTACAGCTCACCGAGGATGGCCGGGATTCCGCCGGCGCGGTGGACGTCCTCCATGTGGTAGTCCGAGTTCGGCGCGACCTTCGACAGGCACGGCACGCGGCGGCCGATGTCGTCGATGTCGTCGATGGTGAAGTCGACCTCGCCCTCCTGCGCGGCGGCGAGGATGTGCAGCACCGTGTTGGTCGAGCCGCCCATGGCCATGTCGAGGGCCATCGCGTTCTCGAACGCCTTCTTCGACGCGATCGAACGCGGGAGCGCGGACTCGTCGTCGTTCTCGTACCACCGCTTGCACAGCTCGACGACGGTGCGTCCGGCGTCCTCGAAGAGCGCCTTGCGGGCAGCGTGCGTGGCGAGGGTGGAACCGTTGCCCGGCAAGGAGAGCCCGAGGGCCTCGGTGAGGCAGTTCATCGAGTTCGCGGTGAACATGCCCGAGCACGAACCGCAGGTCGGGCAGGCCGAACGCTCCACAATGGACAGCCCGTCCTCGTCGACCTCGCTGCTGGCCGACGCGGCGATCGCGGTGATCAGGTCGGTCGGTGCCTGCGCGACCCCGCCGACGACCACGGCCTTCCCCGCCTCCATCGGCCCGCCGGAGACGAACACCACGGGGATGTTGAGCCGCATGGCGGCGTTCAGCATGCCCGGGGTGATCTTGTCGCAGTTGGAGATGCAGACCAGCGCGTCGGCCTGGTGCGCGTTCACCATGTATTCGACCGAGTCGGCGATGATCTCACGCGAGGGCAGCGAGTACAGCATTCCGCTGTGCCCCATGGCGATCCCGTCGTCCACGGCGATCGTGTGGAACTCGCGGGCGACACCGCCCGCCTCCTTCACCGCACCGGCCACGATCTCGCCGAGGTCCTTGAGGTGCACGTGCCCCGGCACGAACTGGGTGTAGGAGTTCGCGATGGCGACGATCGGCTTGCCGAAGTCGCTGTCGGTCATTCCGGTGGCGCGCCAGAGTGAGCGCGCGCCCGCCGCGTTGCGGCCGTGGGTGGTGGTCCGGGAACGGAGTTGAGGCACGGCTGACTCCAAGGTTCGGGATGAGACCAGGGCGAACGGGCACCAAACTGGTCCTACCAATCCTACTCCCCGGAAGCTTCCCGCTTTTCCGGAGCCTTGTCCACGTCGTCGGTAAGCCCGGAAGGATCGGCCACATGCCCCGCGCTGACCAGCGAGATCACCGGCAGATGGCGAGTACGTACGGCGGGGAGGGCGATCTTGGTGTCGTCCTTCAGTACGGCCCGCACCTTCGCCTTCTCCGTGATGGCGAGGCCCTTGAGCGAGGCCCACGGCAGATCCCGCCGCCCGAACATCGTGCGGACTTCCAGTCCCTTGGCCGTCGCCGTCGTGCGGGTCCGGATGACGAACACCGCCAGCGCGATGGGGAAAAGGTAGAGCCACTGGAGGTACGGCACGTCGCCGAACGCGACAGGCGTCACACAAACGACGAGGAATGCGATCGCCAGCAACGCCGTGTTCGGGATTTTGAAGACGGCCGTGCGGTCCTCGTTCGCCTGTTCCTGCTGCTTTTCTTCTGCCACGTCAAAGATGGTGCACCGCCGCCTCCCTGGCCCCGAACGCGGGTCGCGCCATCCACCGATGGTGTCCAGCATGCGGAATCGCCGTCCCGCAGAGTTGACACTCTTGACGGCGACCGGCTAGCTTCACTCTCGTGACAACGCAGACCGGCCTCGTACTTCCCAAGCGCGTCGACGCTTAGGGAAGTCTCCGCTGCGTCGACGCGCGACCCTCGTGCGACCACTACGGTCGGCGGGGGTTTTTTGATGTTCAAAACATTGGCACAGCGTTGCCTGGAACAATTTCACTTGCCCGACCAGCCGATGAATACCCGAACGAGTGACTAGACAAGACGAGGCAGACAAGCGATGACCAGTGCCACCTCGCGAGCTGAAGCGAATGCCGGAACCTCTGGAGCACGTCCCAAGCCGGCGCCGCCGGCCGGGACCCCGGTGCGGGTCACGGGCGCGCAGTCGCTCGTCCGCTCGCTCGAGTCGGTGGGCGCGGAAGTCGTGTTCGGTATTCCCGGCGGCACCATTCTCCCGGCGTACGACCCGTTGCTCGATTCGACGAAGGTCCGCCACGTCCTGGTCCGCCACGAACAGGGCGCCGGCCACGCCGCCACCGGGTACGCGCAGGCGACCGGCAAGGTCGGTGTGTGCATGGCCACTTCGGGTCCCGGCGCGACCAACCTGGTCACCCCGCTGGCCGACGCGAATATGGACTCGGTCCCGGTGGTCGCCATCACCGGTCAGCAGTCCCGCGCGCTGATCGGCACGGACGCCTTCCAGGAAGCCGACATCTGCGGCATCACGATGCCGATCACCAAGCACAACTTCCTGGTCACCGACCCGGCGGACATCCCGCGCACCATCGCGGAAGCCTTCCATCTCGCCTCGACCGGCCGCCCTGGCCCGGTCCTCGTGGACATCCCCAAGGACGTCCTGCAGGAGATGACCTCCTTCTCCTGGCCGACGGAGATGCGGCTGCCGGGCTACCGGCCCACGCTGCGCCCGCACGGCAAGCAGGTCCGCGAGGCCGCCCGGCTGATCAGCAAGTCGCGCCGCCCGGTCCTCTACGTCGGCGGTGGCGTGATCAAGGCCGACGCCTCGCGCCAGCTGATGGAATTGGCCGAGCTGACCGGGATCCCGGTCGTCACCACGCTGATGGCCCGCGGCGCCTTTCCCGACTCGCACCCGCAGCACCTCGGCATGCCGGGGATGCACGGTTCGGTCGCGGCGGTCGCCGCGATGCAGCGGGCGGATCTGCTGATCGCCCTCGGCGCCCGCTTCGACGACCGCGTCACCGGGCAGCTGTCGTCGTTCGCGCCGGACGCCGCCATCGTCCACGCCGACATCGACCCGGCCGAGATCTCCAAGAACCGCAAGGCGGACGTGCCGATCGTCGGCGACTGCGCGGAGATCATCACCGAGCTGATCGAGGCCGTCCGCGCCGAGACCGACAAGTCCGCGAAGCCGGATCTGAAGGACTGGTGGACGCAGGCGAGCGCTTGGCGTGACGACTACCCGGCCGGTTACGAGTGGCCCGAGGACGGGACACTTTCCCCGCAGTACGTCATCGAGCGCATCGGTTCGCTCGTCGGCCCCGACGCGGTCTACACCGCGGGCGTCGGCCAGCACCAGATGTGGGCCGCGCAGTTCGTCAAGTACGAGAACCCGCGCACCTGGATCAACTCCGGTGGTCTCGGCACGATGGGCTTCGCCGTCCCCGCCGCGATGGGTGCCAAGTTCGGTATGCCGGACAAGCAGGTCTGGGCCATCGACGGCGACGGCTGTTTCCAGATGACGAACCAGGAACTGGCCACCTGCGCCATCGAAGGCGCGCCGATCAAGGTCGCCGTCATCAACAACGGCAACCTGGGCATGGTCCGCCAGTGGCAGAACCTTTTCTACTCCGAGCGGTACTCCAACACCGATCTCGGTACGCACAAGCACCGCATCCCCGACTTCACCCTGCTCGCGGAGGCGCTCGGCTGCGCCGGGCTCCGCTGCGAGACCAAGGAGGACGTCGACGCCACCATCCGGCGCGCCATGGAGATCAACGACCGCCCCGTCGTGATCGATTTCGTGGTGGGGAAGGATGCCCAGGTGTGGCCCATGGTGGCCGCGGGCACCGGTAACGACGAAATCATGTCCGTGCGCGGAATCCGCCCGCTCTTCGACGACGACGAGGTCGCCGCCGAGGCGGAGCTGAACGCCGCCACAGAAGGAGACGCCCGATGAGCGTGCACACCCTGAGCGTTCTGGTCGAGAACAAGCCCGGTGTCCTCGCGCGGGTTTCCGGACTGTTCTCCCGGCGTGGTTTCAACATCGAATCCCTCGCCGTCGGGCCCACGGAGAATCCCGAGGTGTCCCGGATGACGATCGTGGTCGCCGTCGAAGAGCTACCGCTCGAACAGGTGACCAAACAGCTCAACAAGCTGATCAACGTCATCAAGATCGTGGAATTGGAAAAGTCCACAGCCGTGCAGCGCGAACTGCTGCTGGTCAAGGTCCGGGCCGACGCCACCGTGCGCAGCCAGGTCCTCGAGACAGTCCAGCTTTTCCGCGCGAAAGTGGTGGATGTGTCCCCCGAGGCGCTCACCGTCGAAGCCACCGGGACTTCGGACAAGATCGGTGCCCTGCTGCGGATGCTGGAGCCCTATGGCATCCGCGAACTGGTCCAGTCCGGAATGGTCGCGGTCGGCCGGGGCGCCCGATCCATTACCGCCACCTCCGCTCGATAAAGAATTCTGTAAGTCAGGAAAGGAAGTAGTACCCCTCATGGCAGTGGAAATCTTTTACGACGACGACGCGGACCTTTCGATCATCCAGGGTCGCAAGGTCGCCGTGATCGGCTACGGCAGCCAGGGTCACGCGCACTCGCTGAGCCTGCGCGACTCCGGCGTCGATGTCCGCATCGGTCTGCCCGAGGGCTCGAAGTCGCGGGCCAAGGCCGAGGAGCAGGGTCTCCGCGTGCTCACCCCGGCCGAGGCCAGCGCCGAAGCCGACCTGATCATGATCCTCGCGCCGGACACCAAGCAGCGCGCCATCTACGAGAAGGACATCGAGCCGCACCTCAAGGACGGCGACGCGCTGTTCTTCGGCCACGGCTTCAACATCCGCTACGACCTGATCAAGCCGCCGGCAGGCGTGGACGTCGCCATGGTCGCCCCGAAGGGCCCGGGCCACCTGGTCCGCCGCCAGTTCGTCGACGGCAAGGGCGTCCCGGCGCTCATCGCCGTCGAGCAGGACGCCTCCGGCAACGCGCAGGCACTCGCGCTCTCCTACGCGGCCGCCATCGGTGGCGCCCGCGCCGGTGTCATCAAGACGACCTTCACCGAGGAGACCGAGACCGACCTCTTCGGCGAGCAGGCCGTGCTCTGCGGTGGTGCCTCCGCGCTGGTGCAGACCGGTTTCGAGGTGCTCACCGAGGCCGGCTACGCCCCGGAGATCGCCTACTTCGAGGTGCTGCACGAGCTGAAGCTGATCGTCGACCTCATGTACGAGGGCGGCATCGCGCGTCAGCGCTACTCGATCTCCGACACCGCCGAGTACGGCGACCTGACCCGCGGTCCGCGCGTCATCTCGCCGGCGGTCAAGGAAGAGATGAAGAAGATCCTCGGCGAGATCCAAGACGGCACCTTCGCCCGCGAATGGGTCGCCGAAGACGAGGCCGGACGGCCGAACTTCACCAAGCTCGAGGAGCAGGGCAACCAGCACCCGATCGAGGAGACCGGCAAGAAGCTGCGCGACCTGATGTCGTGGGTGGACCGGCCGATCACCGAGACCGCCTAGTTTCACCGCTTAGTTGTCGCCGCGAAGGGGCCCTTCATCGTGAAGGGCCCCTTCGTTTTGCGCGCTGGAAAGCGATAGCGTGGACACCATGAGTGAGCAGCCGGTGGACGACAAGGCCCACATCCGGCCAGAGCTGGATCTGCGCGACGCGAAGTGGATCCGAGGGGAACCGGAAGGCGCGAACCTCGAAGACAGCGTCGAGTACGCGCTCGTGCCGCACAGCGACGGCGTCACTTACACCGCGATGCGCCGATCGTCCGATCCGGACGGTCACCTGCTGGTGTTCACGCCGACCGAATGGGACGCGTTCGTGAAAGGCGTCCGGGACGGCGAATTCGACCTGCCCGCCTAGACCGTATGATCGAGCCGCTTGCCCGTGGTTCGGTCAGTCCGGGTAGTCGACGCTCATTCCTCGCAGGCCCGTGGTGTCCTGGGGGCAGTTCACCTTCGATTCCTCGTTCCTGTTCGCCCACGCGCCGAAGTACCACCGGTATGTGGGCTGCGTATAAGTGCGGCACTCCGCCGCGGCTCGGTGTGCGCGTTGGGTGCATTTCGACGAAACCGCCCACGAGCCTGTGCTCCGCCACACCCTGCAGTCAGGTGGAATGGCCTGGGTCGACGCGGATACGGCCGGTGCGGCCGCCACCAGCAGGCCGGCGGCGATCGCCATCACCGCCGCGGCCGGCCTTCCCGCGACTCCCGCGCGCACTGTCGATCGAATTCTCGACATCGAGTCCTCCCTCACGGTGGCAAAGCCCGGCGGATCCGAACTCGCCATCGGGTGCACGCATTCGCCGATGAGGCCGTTGCCACCCGATAAGCACGATCACCCGGATGGAGCCGTGGCGCCTTGTCTGACCATCGGGCCGATGTCGCCGGTCTCACGGGTCTTCCAGTCGACCGGGTGGACGCCGGCGGCGTGCACCCGGACCAGGATCCGGGCTGGGGACGGATCTTTCGACGTCGACGAGTTCGAGGATTTCGGGGCCGCCCAGGCGGTTCTGGCTGATCGCTCACATGGGGCCCTGACCCAGGTGCTCGACGACGCCACCTTCGATGGCACCGCGAAGGCCACCGTCACTTACGCGGTCACCGTGAAGTCGCCCGTGCGCGGTGACCACCGGCTCCGCAACGTCGTCACGTCCGACACGCCGGGCGTCAACTGCCCGCCCGGTTCGGCGAAGCCGGATTGCGGCACCGATCCCCGGGTGCCGCCTGATCCGCCGACACCGGAGAAGCCGAACCCGCAGCCGCCGACCACCCCGCGTCCGCCCGGTCTGGCCGTCACCGGTTCGCCGGTGAAGACGATGACGGTGCTGGCACTGGGGATGCCGGCCATCGGCGCCCAGCTGTTCCTGGCCGGATGGCGACGAAGGGAGTCCTGACCGCAGTTGAGGTCGTGAGTGTTTTCGGGTCGTCCCAATGACCCGAAAACACTCACGACCTCGCCGGCTCGAGGTCAGCCCTGTTCGAGGGGAAGGCCCGCGTCGGCCCAGTCCTCGATGCCTTCCCGGTACTTGCGGACGTCGGTGTAGCCGAGCGCGGTGAGCCGGTCGGCGACCTGTCCGCTGTTGGGGCAGGCGGGGTTCGAGCAGTAGGTGACGATCGCGGCGCCGCGGTCGGGCAGCACAGTGGCGGCCTGCGCGTCGACGTCGGCGAGAACGAGGGGAACGGCGCCGGGCAGATGCTGCTTGGCGTAGTACTCGCCACCCAGGGCGTCGACCACCGTCACGGTCTTCGCGTCGATTGCGGCCTTCAGCTCGTCACGGGTGATGAGTGTGGTCATGTCGCTACCTCCAGTCAATCGGACTATAGTCCGCATGTGCCTCTTGACCATAACGGACCGCAGTCCGCTTATGCAACCTCGTTGGAACTCCTGCGCACGCCGCCGCCCAAGGAGCGCGCGGACGCCGCCCGCAACCGGGCCGCCATCCTGGACGCGGCCGCGTCGCTGTTCGCCGAGCACGGCGTCGACGCGGTATCGATGGACCAGGTGGCGGCGGCCGCGGGTGTGGGCAAGGGGACGCTGTTCCGCCGCTTCGGCGACAAGGCGGGACTGGCCGCGTCGCTGTTGGATGCCAGGGAACGCGTGCTCCAGGAGGGAGTCCTGCAGGGACCGCCTCCGCTGGGCCCCGGCGCCCCGCCATCGGAACGGCTCGTGGCCTTCGCCGATGCTTACCTCGATTACTTGTTCAAGCATTTGCCGCTGGTGCGGATGTCGGAGACCGCGGCGCCGGGGGCGCGTTACCGCATCGGCGCCTACCGCTTCTGGCATCGGCACGTGGCGATCCTGCTCGACGGCACGCCCGACCCGGAGCACGCCGCGCACGCCCTGCTCGCGCCGATGGCGGCCGAGCACGCGACGGCGTTGCTGCCGGAACTCGGCGAAGAGCGGCTCCGCGCCGGGATCACGCGCCTGTGGCAGGCGATGAGTTCCGGTCGATCAGGCGGATCCGGCCGCCGCCATCACTAGATGCCAAGAGGTCGCGATGGCTTCGATCCGGCAGTCCCGCAGGCGGAAGTGCTCGGCGGTGTGCTGGATTCCCATCGGCAGCAGGGTTCGCATGTCGTAGACCAGTGTCGCCTCCGAGTCGCCGTACAGCTCACTGATCATCTCGACGCGGGTGACGACCTGGAGAAAACCGGGGAGTCCGGCCAGATGGCCGTCGGCGTCGGCGCTCATCCGCGGGCTTCGGAATGTGAACGCGTCGGTGAGCGGGGCGGCTGCGGCGGTTACGTCGCCCGCGAATCTCGCCCGGTGATAGGCCTGGACGGTTTTCCGTGTCGTGTCGGTCATGAACGTTCTTCCAGATAGCGGGCCAAACAATCCTGGTTTTCCACCACACGCAGGCAGAGGTGTCGGAACAACGCGGTTTCGGCTGGGGTGAACCGCGGAAGACCGCCGCCATGGCCGCTTGCGAGGGCCGACGGAACTCGTCGAGCCAGGTCCGTCCGGCAGGGATGATCCGGGCGAGTACGGAACGCCTGTCCTCCGGCGCGGGGACGCGATCGGCGAGTCCGCCCCGCTCCAGCGTGTCGACGAGGCCGGTGACGTTTCTCGAACTCACTCCCGCCGAGGCGGCGAGATCCTTGATGCTGATGCCGGTTTCGTCGACCGCCAGGCGGAGCAGGATGTCCAGGGCGCCGGGGCTGAGCCCGCGGTCGCCTGTCCCCGTCGAACGCAGTTTGTCCAGGCCGCGAGCCGCCGCGCGGATGGTCGCGGCCGCTTCCAGGACACCGTGATCGTCGGCGGACACCGGCCTATCGCTGCCAAGACAGATGGCCGCGGTCGTGCCCGATCGTTCGTATCCGGTCTCAGGGCGCCTTGGTGGACATTCGTGCGAGTTTGGCTTTCGAGGGGACGCCCTTATTGTCGACCGCGACGAGCAGTAGTCACCAGGCGGTGCCGCAGTACTGTTGGCTGGCGCCTCCGCTGCGACGACCCCGTTTCACCATCGGCATCGATCAATTCGTAGGGCATCCAGTCGGCACCGCTCGCAATCAGGCAGCCCTCTGCGGGGAGGACCAACCCGGCCAATCTTGATGTGCTTCGCGATCGCTCACGACGACGGAAGCTAGCAGAAACCATCCATGACCTGCAAAAACTATGCTGTTAGTTCAGTTAACAGGCCGCATGCAAGCCGTGGCTCCCCCTCAGGCGTCCCGCAGCACCGCCAGGATCTCCGTCTGCTCGAAGTGCTCGGCCCACCCCAAGGCCGACGACGAGTACAGCGAGTCTTCGACCGAAGGATCCGCCCCCGCCTCGAGCAGAGTGCGAACCGCGTCCACGTGACCGCCCTGCACGGCAAGGTGCAGCGCCGTGACACCCTCCCCATGGGAAAGCCCGCCGAACGTCCCCCGCTGGTCGACCGAAGCCCCGAGTTCCGACAAGGTCTTGATCGCCGAAGTCTTCCCCTGCGCGGCGGCCCAGGTCAGCGCCGTGCCGCGGTAGACGTCGGCGTCCACGTCCGCGCCCCGCTCCACCAGGGTCCGCACCGCGTCGGAGCGGTCGTTCCGCGCGGCCCACGAAAGCGCCTCGTCGATGATCTCGGCCGGATCGTCGCTCGGCCGCCATTCCGGGAAACCGCTGTGCGGCCGGTGGAACTCGCGATGCGCGCCGGCCTCGGGGGAGAGCGTGCCGTCCGGCGCGAGCAGCGGATCGAGCAGGTCGGCCCGGCCGAGTCCCGCCGCCACCCGGAGGTTGCCGGGGGAGAGGTCGCGCGAAGCCAGCAGCTCCGCCGCCTCACGGTGGCCCCAGAACAGTGCGACCACCAGCGGTGTCCCGCCGTCACCGCGGGCGGAAACGTCGACCGGGGCGCCCGCGTCGAGCAGCATCGTGACCAGCAGCGGCAGCCCGGCGTACCCGGCCTGGTGCAACGCCGTCCAGCCGTGGACGTTGGCCGAAGCCGGATCGGCGCCGTGGTCGAGCAGGAGCCGGCACAGCCGCTCGTCGCGGGTCGCGGCGGCCATGCCGAGCAGGTCGTTCCCGTTCTTCCCGTGCGCGTGGACGAGCGTGGGCAGGTCGCCGATCAGGCGCGCGAGCCCGGCGAGGTCCCGCGCGTCGATCAGTTCCCGTGCCCGTTCGAAAGCGAGTTCAGCCGGTGACGTCACGCTTCCGCACGCTACCCCCGACCCCCGACAGAACCCGCCATTCGGCCAGCGGGATCCGGTCGTCCCCGGTCAGGACCTGCAGACAGACGTGATCCGCCCCCGCGTCCAGATGCGCCCGCACCCGGGCGCCGATCTCGTCCTCCCCGACGGCGACCAACGCGTCCACCAGCCGGTCGGAGCCGTAGTCCTCCTCGGTGAACCCGAACCGCCGCAGATTCGCTTGATGGTGGACGGCCAGGTCCAGATACATCGACACGTGCCGCCTCGCGATCTCCCGGTCCGATCCGAGGACGACGGCCTGCTCGACGGCGAGGAAGGCCGAAGGCCCCATGACCTCCCGCGCCAGCGCGGTGTGCTCGACGGGGACGAAGTACGAATGCGCCCCATCGGTGCGTTCCGCGGCCAGTGCGAGCATCTTCGGCCCCAGTGCGGCCAGCACGCGCCGACGCGGGGAGTCCGGTGTGGACAGTTCGGCCTCGTCCATTCCGTCGAGATAGCCGCGCATCGCCTCCAGTGGTTTCGCGCCCGGCAGGTGACCACCCAGTCCGAGGACGAACCGGCCGGGGTAGGCCTCGGCGAGAGTCCGTTCGGCGGCGGCCGCGGCGACGGGTGTCCGGTGGGAGAAGCGCGCGATGCCGGTGGCGACGGTCAGCCGGGAGGTCGCCGCCAGCAGCAGGCCCGCCTGCGTGAACGCCTCCCGCCCCCGGTATTCCCCGAACCACACCGTGTCGAAGCCGAGTTCCTCGACTTCTGCAACCGCCTCGCGGACCGCGCCGATTTCCATGCCGTCGAACGAGAACGTCCAGATCCCGACGCTCATCGGCTCACCGCCGTCAACGCCGGAGCGAGCCGTTCCAGATGGTCCACTATGGACGATAGATCGTCGCCCACCGGATTGACGAGCACGGTGTCCGCGCCGGCGTCGACGAGGTCCTTGATCCGCACGGCGATCCGCTCTTCGTCGCCCCACGCCGTCAGCCCGTCGACGAGCCGATCGCTGACGTCGTCGATGTCGGCGTCGGTGTAGCCGAGCCGCTTCCAGCCCTTGAAATAGTGCGGGATGCCGTATTGCTTCATCAGCCCGATGTCCCTCGCCACGCTCTTCCGCGCCTGTTCGCGATCGCCGAGCAGAACCGAATGGGTGGGGATGAGCAGCTTGTCCCGGCCGAGGATCTCGCGGGCGTACGGCGTGTGCTCGAAGGGCTGGGCGAACGGGTGCGCGCCGTCCGTGAGATCCCGCGCGAGTCCGAGCATCTTCGGGCCGACGGCGGCGAGGACGCGCGGGAAAGGTACCGGCGAAGGGAATTCCTCCGCCGCCGCGGACATGGCCCTGAGGTACTCACGGGTCTGCTCGAGCGGCCGGTAGTCCGAACCCGCTTTCGCCGCCTGATGTGAGTGCCCGATCCCGACACCGAGCACGAACCGGCCGGGAAAGGCCTCCGCGAGCGTCCGCCCGCCGCTGTGGGCGGTGTACGCGGGCCGCGACCAGATGTTCGCGATCCCGGTACCGACCACCACCCGTTCGGTGGCGGCCAGCGTGATGGCGCTGTACGCGAACAGCTCCCGGTTCCCTGGCCCTTCGCCGCCCCAGACGGTGCGATAACCCAGCTCTTCCAGGCGCCGCACGGCCCGCCGTTCCTCGTCCGGTGTCGGCGTGAACAGGCCGACCGGCAGCCAGACGCCCACCGGGCCCAGCCGCTTTCGCGTTCTTTCGATCAAGGTCATTCCCGGTCTCCCAGTTAACATGAGGCAGCCTCCGCTTACGCCTTCGACTATACGGAGGCTGCCTCCGATTTGTCGAGACTAAGCTCGGGAGCGCGATGGACACCGAGAAGAAGCCGCTGCGGGCCGACGCCCGGCGCAACTACGAGCGCCTCGTCGAAGAGGCGAAGCGCGCCTTCGCCGCGCACGGGGTCGAGGCGTCGCTGGAAGAGATCGCGCGCCGGGCCGGTGTCGGCATCGGAACGCTCTACCGGCACTTCCCGACGCGAGAGGCATTGGTCGAGACGGTGCTTCGCGAGGGCTACGACGCGCAGGCCGCGGTGGCCCGCGAACTCCTCGGCTCCCCGGATCCGGTGGACGCGCTCAAGGCCTGGTTCGCCGGGATGGGTGAACAAGGGGCGCGCTACCGCGGACTGCCCGAACTGATGGTCGACGTCCTCGACGACGAGACCTCGCCGCTGTATGCCTCCTGTCACGCGATGCGGAACCAGGTGTCCCACCTGGTGGACAGAGCGAAGGCTTCGGGTGAGCTCCGGGCGGACGTCACCGTGCACGAGTTGCTGGTGCTGCTGCACGCGCTTTCCTGGGCCAGCGAACACCTTTCGGGTGACAAGGGCCTCGAACGGCTCCTCGACCTCGTTTTCGCCGGATTACGGGCGAGTTAACAATCCCCTGTCACCAGGGCTAAACTGCGGCGCAACCGGGCACAACGGCGTGACCGTCAACCGCTTCGAGGCACTTTTTCCCGTCGAGAAGCCAAACAACCCCGAGTCGCAGGCACAGACCAGATAGTGGGAGCCGTATCGTGACCAAGCCGAACAAGCCCGTCGTCCTCATCGCCGAGAAGCTCGCGCCTTCCGTGCTGAGTGTCTTCTCCGACGAGGTCGAGGTCCAGCATGTGGACGGCACGGACCGCCCCGCGCTGCTCGAAGCCGTGAAGACGGCGGACGCGCTGCTCGTGCGGTCCGCCACCAAGGTCGACGCCGAGGTCCTCGGTGCCACCACCTCGCTCAAGGTCGTCGCCCGCGCCGGCGTCGGACTGGACAACGTCGAGGTCCCCGCCGCCACCGAACGCGGGGTGCTGGTCGTCAACGCGCCGACCTCGAACATCGTCTCCGCCGCCGAGCACGCCGTCGCGCTGCTGCTCGCGGTCGCTCGCCGGGTCCCGGCCGCGGACCAGAGCCTTCAGGGCGGCGCGTGGAAGCGCAGCGCCTACTCCGGCGTCGAGATCCAGGGCAAGACCATCGGTGTGGTCGGTCTCGGCAAGATCGGCCAGCTGTTCGCGCAGCGGCTCGCCGCGTTCGACACCAAGCTGATCGCGTACGACCCCTACGTCTCCGCCGCCCGCGCCGCGCAGCTCGGCATCGAGCTGGTGACGCTGGACGAGCTGCTGGAGCGCGCCGACGCGATCTCCATCCACCTGCCGAAGACCCCTGAGACCAAGGGCCTGATCGGTGCCGAGGCGCTCAAGAAGGTCAAGCAGGGCGTCATCATCGTCAACGCCGCGCGCGGTGGCCTCATCGACGAGGAGGCACTGGCGGACGCGGTGCGCTCCGGCCACGTCGGCGGCGCCGGTGTCGACGTGTTCGTCACCGAGCCGACCACCGAGAGCCCGCTGTTCGGGCTGCCGAACGTCGTCGTCACGCCGCACCTCGGCGCGTCGACCGCCGAGGCGCAGGACCGCGCGGGCACCGACGTCGCGAAGTCCGTGCTGCTCGCGCTGCGCGGCGACTTCGTGCCGGACGCGGTGAACGTCGCGGGCGGCGGCACGGTCGGCGAACTCGTGCGGCCGTACCTCTCGCTCACCCAGAAGCTCGGCACCGTGCTGACCGCGCTCAACCCGAAGGCGCCGTCCTCGGTCACCGTCGTGGTCAAGGGCGAGCTGTCCAGCGAGGACGTCAGCGTGCTCCCGCTCGCCGCCGAGCGCGGCGTGTTCTCCGGTGTCGTCGAGGACCAGGTCACCTTCGTGAACGCGCCGCGGGTGGCGGAGGAACTGGGTGTCCAGGTCGAGCTGGTCACCGAAACCGAAAGCCCCAAGTTCCGCAGCCTGGTCACCGTCCGCGCGGTCTACGCCGACGGCGCGACCCTGTCGGTGTCCGGTTCGGTCACCGGCAAGGACGAGGTCGAGAAGCTGGTCGAGGTCAACGGCCGCCACTTCGACCTGCGTGCCGAGGGCAACGTGCTGCTGCTCGAGTACCCGGACCGCCCGGGCATCATGGGTCGCGTCGGCACGCTGCTCGGCGAGGCCGGTCTCAACATCGAGGCCGCGCAGATCAGCCAGACCACCGACGGCGCGGACGCCGTCATGTTGCTGCGGGTGGACCGTTCCGTGGACTCGCACCTGCTGGAGCCGATCGGCGCCACCGTGGGCGCGCACACGATTCGCGCGGTCGACTTCGGCTGACCTCCGAGTACATGAAGGCCCCCTTCCTTGCGCCTGGGTACAGGAAGGGGGCCTTCATGTACTTTCTCGCAATTAGTCGACTAACTGCGATCGTTGTGTGTGCGGGGTTCGCGAGAGTGCAGGGCAAGATTCAGTAACGGTGAAAATTGCCTACTGAAGTCGGGTGGGCGGGCCGATAGGTTTTTGCGGCGAGGCCGAACCATCGCGCCGTCAAGGGCACGGCGCGGCGCCGGGGCTCACCGTCGGGGGTGTGTTCGAGCGGCAGGCAGGTTCGAAGTCAAGGCCTCGAGTGAGGGCACGTACTCATGAACAGATCCCGCGTACCCCGGTGGGCCATCCGCTCATCGGCCGCGGTCTTCGCCGCACTGCTCGCGACGTCCGTGACCGGGGCGACGGCAGCCGCACAGGATGTCCCGCTCGCGGACGGCGTCACGCCGGCGAAGATCGACCGTAACGGATTCCAGGGGAAGGTCGAACCGAAGCTCAAGGCCGCACAGGGCAAGATCACCGCCTTCGTCGAGCTGGCCAAGCAGCCCGCCGTCGACGCCTTCAACGCCGAGCAGAACAAGGGCGCCGGCAAGGAAAAGGCCAAGAAGGCCGCGAAGGACGCCAAGGCCGACACCGTCGCGACGGTGAACTCCGTCGTCGGGCAGCTCAAGGCCGCCGACGCAGGCACCCAGTTGGTCACCCAGACCTCGAACGCGGTCGCCGGCGCGGTCGTCACGGCCGACGCGGCGAAGATCCGCGAGCTGGCGAAGCGGCCGGACGTCGTCTCGGTCAAGAAGGTGGTCCCGAAGACCCGCACGAACTCCAGCGCGGTCCAGCTGACCAACACGCTCGCGTCGTGGCAGCAGACCGGCCGCTACGGCGACGGCATCCGCGTCGGCGTGATCGACGACGGCATCGACTACACCCACGCCACCTTCGGCGGCCCGGGCACGGCCGAGGCGTACAAGGCGATCAACCGTGACCAGGCCACCCCCGCCTTCCCGACCGACAAGGTCGTCGGCGGTATCGACCTGGTCGGCGACGCCTACGACTCGGGTAGCGACGATCCGGCACTCAACACCCCGAAGCCCGACCCCAACCCGATCTCGTGCGGCCACCACGGCACGCACGTCGCGGGCACGGTCGCCGGCTTCGGTGTGGACGAAGCGGGCAAGACCTTCACGGGCGACTACAAGAAGCTGAACAAGAAGAAGATCGAAGCGATGCAGATCGGCCCGGGCACCGCGCCCAAGGCCCTCCTGTACGCGATCAAGGTCTTCGGCTGCGACGGCTCGACCAACGTCACCTCGCAGGCGCTCGACTGGTCGCTCGACCCGGACGGCGACGGCGACTTCACCGACCATCTCGACGTGGTCAACCTGTCGCTGGGCGGCGACTTCGCCACCCCGGACGACCCGGACTCGCTGTTCGTGCGCAAGATCGCCGCGAACAACGTCGTGCCGGTGTTCTCCGCGGGCAACGGCGGCGACCTCAACGACGTCGGCGGCGCGCCGGGCAACACGCCCGAGGCGCTGACCGTCGCCAGCAGCCGAGACGCGTCCGTCCTGCGCGACGCCGTCGAAGCCGTCGCTCCCCTCGGTGTCAAGGGTGCGAAGACCGGGCAGTTCAGCCAGAACTACGCGGCCTACGACACGCTCGACGTCACCGCGCCGGTGGTCACGCTGTCGGCCGACAACGCCGCCGGCTGCAAGCCGTACTCCGAAGCCGACAAGGCCAAGGCCGCGGGCAAGATCGTGTTCCTCGAATGGGACGACAACGACGCGACCCGCGCCTGCGGTTCCGGCGCCCGTTCGAACAACGCGCAGGCAGCCGGCGCCAAGGGCGCGCTGTTCTCGTCCACGCTGGAGCACTTCTCGGCCGGGATCGCGGGCAACGCGGCCACGCCGACGTTCCAGCTGACCGGCGGCGCGACCGCCTCGGTCCGCCCGGCGCTGGCCGCCGGCACGCTGCAGGTCCGCATGACCGGCAAGGGCCGCGTGTCCGTGCCGACCACCGACCAGTCCATTGTGGACACCCCGAGCTCGTTCACCTCGCGGGGCGGGCGCGGCCCGGCCGTCAAGCCGGACGTCGCGGCGCCCGGTGACTCGATCTCGTCCGCGCTGAGCGGAAGCGGGGCCGGTCGCCTGGTCATCTCCGGGACGTCGATGGCGGCTCCGCACACCTCGGGTATCACCGCCCTGATCCGTCAGGCGCACCCCGATTGGTCCGTCGAGGAGGTCAAGGCCTCGGTCATCAACACCGCCGGTCACGACATCCGCGACGCCTCCGGCCGCACCTACGGCCCGCAGCGCGTCGGCAGCGGCCGGATCGACGCGAAGGCCGCGTTGGACAACCAGGTCCTGGCCTACGTCGTCGACAACCCCGGCTTCGTCTCGGTGAACTTCGGTGTCGTCGAAGCGGGCGGCCCGGTCACCCTGACCAAGACGGTCAAGGTGGTCAACAAGGGCATCAAGCCGGTCGAGTACTCGGTGGGCTACGAAGCCGTGAACTCGCTCCCCGGTGTCGAGTACACAGTGGACAAGCCGACGGTGAAGCTGAGCCCGCGCGGGATCGCGCTGGTGAAGGTGACCCTGAAGATCGCCGACCCCAAGGCGCTCCGCAAGGTCATGGACCCGACCATGGCGGCCACGCAGGCCGGGCTCGCCCGGCAGTTCGTGGCGGACGCCTCCGGCCGGATCGCGTTCACCCCGAAGAGTGGCACGGCCGTTCCGCTGCGGCTCTCGGTGTACTCCGCGCCGAAGCCCGTCTCGGCCATCAACACCCCGGGCAACGTCAACTTCGGCGCGGGCCAGAACCAGGCCGTGCTGAACCTGACCGGCAAGGGTGTGGACCAGGGCACCGGTGCGCAGCGGTACCGCTCGCTGATCAGCGTGCTCGAGCTTCAGGCGGAATCGCCGCAGCTGCCCGAGTGCGACGGCGACGTCACCACCGACTGCACCCTGAACCAGACCGCCAAGGGCGCCGACCTGCGCTACATCGGCGCGGCGTCCACGGCCCCGCTGGCCAAGGCGCAGGGTGAGCCGGAGAACGCGTTGCTGGCCTTCGGTCTCACCACCTGGAGCGACCTGGCCAACCTCGGCAGCAACACCTCGCCGTTCGTGGACATCGACACCACGGGCGACGGACAGCCGGACTTCGAGACCTATGTGACCAAGGTGACGGCCACCGACGTCCTCGTGGCGGTCACCGTGGCGCTGAAGCCGGGCTTCCCGCAGGTGGACATCCAGCCGATCAACGGCCAGCTCGGCGACGTCGACACGAACGTGTACGACACCAACGTCGCCGTGCTGCCGGTGAGCATCGCCGCGCTGGGCATCGACCCGAACGCCGCGTCGCACAAGATCAGCTACACGGTCGGGACCTCCGGGTTCTACGCGGCGCCCGGTGCGGACTCGTCGACGATCGACTACGTCGGCACGCCGCTTTCGTTCGACGCCTTGGCTCCCGCGTACACCGTCCAGGGCGGCGGCGACTCCGCGCTGGGCTACGTCGCGAAGCCGGGCACGGCGCTGGTGGTCAACCGCAACGCGGCCGCGCAGGACACCGTGCTGGGCCTGCTGGCGATCGAGCACCACAACGCCTCGGGCAACCGGGCGACCGTGGTGAAGATCCAGGCGAACGCCGGCAACGGCAACGCGGGCGCCGACCGGCCGGGCAACGGCGGACGGCACACCGGACGTCAGCCGATCGGTGTCGGCTGACGCGGAAGTGCGGTAATCCGCGTTCGATGAGGTGAGGGACGCCCTGGCGGCAGGTTTTCGCCAGGGCGTCCCTTCTTGTATTCACTCTTTCGGCTGTCTCGCTCTGTGGGAGATTCCGGCATAAGGGTGGTGCGGCTACGGCTACCGGGCTACGGCCGGTAACCTTCCGCTGCTGGCGTTTTCTTGCGGATGGGCCATCCGGACTGCCGGTGGCCTGGTCTACGGAGGTGTGTGGATGCGGCTCGCGGTGATCCCAGGAGACGGGATCGGGCCCGAAGTGGTCGCCGAGGCGCTCAAGGTGCTCGGTGAGGTCGTACCTACGGCGGAGATCACGAACTACGACCTCGGCGCCGCCCGGTGGCACTCCACCGGTGAGCTGCTCCCGGAGTCGGTACTCGGTGAACTCCGTCAGCACGACGCGATCCTGCTGGGCGCGGTGGGCGACCCGACGGTGCCGAGCGGCATTCTGGAGCGTGGGCTGTTGCTGCGGCTCCGGTTCGAGCTCGACCACCATGTGAACCTCCGCCCCGCGCGGTTGTACCCGGGGGTGCGCGGCCCGCTCGCCGACTCGGGTGAGATCGACATGGTCGTCGTGCGTGAAGGCACCGAAGGCCCGTACGCGGGCAACGGTGGTTTGCTGCGCAAGGACACCGACCACGAGATCGCGACGGAGGTCAGCGTCAACACCGCGTTCGGCGTCCGGCGCGTGGTGACCGACGCGTTCAACCGTGCCGAGGCGCGGCCCCGCAAGCATCTGACGCTCCTGCACAAGACGAACGTGCTGGAGTACGCGGGCTCGCTGTGGTCGCGGATCGTCGAAGAGGTCTCGTTGGAGCACCCGGAGGTGACCGTCGCGTACTCCCATGTGGACGCCGCGACCATCCACCTGGTGACCGACCCGTCCCGCTTCGACGTCGTGGTGACCGACAACCTGTTCGGCGACATCATCACCGACCTCGCGGCGGCCGTGACCGGCGGCATCGGGCTGGCGGCGAGCGGGAACCTCGACATCACCCGGCGGAACCCGAGCATGTTCGAGCCGGTGCACGGCAGCGCGCCGGACATCGCGGGCCAAGGTCTCGCCGACCCGACCGCCGCGGTGCTTTCGGTCGCGCTGCTGCTGGACCACTTGGGACAGAAGGAAGCGGCGCGGCGGATCGAGGCCTCGGTGGCCTTCGACCTCGCGACCCGCGACCAGGCGTCGCCCGGCGCGACGCACGCGATCGGTGACCGGCTGGCGGCCCTGGTGTCGTCGAACGTGCGCCCGGTCACTCACTAGTTCCCACGCGCGCCATGAACGGTCCTTTCCTTGCGAATTTCGCCAGGAAAGGACCGTTCCTTGCATTCGGGGATCACTGTGGCGTCTCAGCGAATGGGAAATTGCGCCCGGCTTGTGGACCCTAGGCGGGCCGTGTGCCATGATGCGTCCGTGACCTCCTGCACCATCATTATCGCCGAGCGCGCCGGATAACAGCTCCACAAGAGCCCCCGGCGCGCAACCTCTCGCACCCATGCGGGAGGTTTTTTTGTTGCCTGAACACGTTTTGCCACCACCATGAGGAGTTCCCCCGTGACTCGCACGGAGCCCGCCGGCACACCGCTCGGCGACGCATTCCACCTCTACGACACGACGTTGCGCGACGGTGCGCAGCGCGAGGGGATCTCCTACTCCGTCACGGACAAACTGGCGGTGGCGAGGCTGCTCGACGATCTCGGGGTCGGGTTCATCGAAGGCGGATGGCCGGGCGCCTTGCCCAAGGACACGGAATTCTTCGCTCGGGCCGCTTCCGGCGAACTCAAACTCCGCCACGCCGCGCTCGTGGCCTTCGGCGCGACCCGGAAGGCGGGCACGAAAGCGAATCAGGACACGCAGGTTCGCGCCCTGCTCGACTCCCAGGCGCCGGTGATCACACTGGTGGCCAAATCGGACTTACGCCACATCGAGCGGGCGCTGCGGGTCGACGTCGGCGAAGCGTGCGAGATGGTGCGGGACACCGTCGCGTTCCTCGTCGGCGAAGGACGTCGCGTCTTCCTTGACGCGGAACACTTTTTCGACGGCTACGCGTTCTCCCCGGACACCGCGTTGAAGGTGCTCGACGCGGGTGTGAACGCGGGCGCCGACGTCGCCGTGCTGTGTGATACCAACGGCGGCCGCCTGCCGCTCGGCCTCGCGGAAACCGTCCGCGAGGTCAAGGAAAGGACCGGATTCCGGCTCGGAATCCACTGCCAGGACGACACTTCCTGCGCGGTGGCGAATTCCGTCGCCGCCGTGCAGGCCGGCGTGACGCACGTCCAGTGCACCGCCAATGGTTACGGCGAACGGGCGGGTAACGCCGATCTGTTCGCCGTGACGGGAAATCTGGTGACCAAGCTCGGAATGGAGGTGCTCCCGACCGGAGGCGCCGCCGAGCTCACCCGGGTCTCCCATGCTCTTGCCGAGATCGCGAACATCGCCCCCTACACCCACCAGGCGTACGTAGGGGCGTCGGCCTTCGCCCACAAGGCGGGACTGCACGCGAGCGCGATCAAGGTGGATCCGTTGCTGTACAACCACATCGATCCAGCTTCTGTCGGCAATGACATGCGGGTACTGGTCACCGAGATGGCCGGCAGGGCCAGCCTGGAGCTCAAGGGACGTGAGCTCGGGGTCGACCTTGCCGGCCAGCCCGAGGCGCTGACGAGCGCCATACGCAAGGTGAAGCGGCTGGAATCCGAAGGCTGGTCCTTCGAAGCCGCGGACGCTTCACTGGAACTCCTGCTGCGGCGGGAGGTCGACGGCCCGCAGAGCGACGTCCTCGACGAACCGCCGTTCGAGCTCGAGTCGTACCGGGTCGTGCTGGATCACCGGTCCGACGGAGAGGTCGTCTCCGAAGCGACGGTGAAGGTGCACGTCGCCGGGCAGCGCGTGATCGCGACCGCCGAGGGCAACGGCCCCGTGCACGCGCTCGACGCCGCCCTGCGCGAGGCGCTCAGCCCGTATCTGTCCTGGTTGGACAGTGTCGAGCTGGCCGACTACAAGGTGCGGATCCTGCCCGGCCACCCGGGCACCGACGCCGTCACCCGCGTGCTCGTCGAGACCAGCGACGGCGAACGGGAATGGACCACCGTCGGCGTGCACGGCAACATCGTCGAAGCGAGCTGGCTCGCGCTGTGCGACGCGCTCGTGCACAAGTCCCTCTCCGAAGGTCGTGGCTGAGGAGTCGTACAGTGGGGGAGTGCGTCTAGCCCGAATTGTTCATCCCGGTGGTGTCGCGTTCGCTTCGATCGAAGGGGACGGCGACGACGCCCAGGTACTGGAAATCGCCGAGCACCCCTTCGGCAACCCCAACTTCACCGGCAAGCGCTGGCCGCTCGCCGACGTCCGGCTGCTCGCGCCGATCCTGCCGTCGAAGGTGATCGCGGTCGGCCGGAACTACGCCGAGCACGCGGCCGAGTTCGGCAACGAGGTCCCGCGGGACCCGATGCTGTTCATCAAGCCGTCGACCACGGTGATCGGCCCCAACGCGCCCATCCGCCGTCCGCGCGGCGTCGGCCGCGTCGACTTCGAGGGCGAACTGGCGATCGTCATCGGCCAGCCGGTCAAGAACGTGCCCGCCGCCCGCGCGGCGAGCGCGATCCTCGGCTACACCGTGGCGAACGACGTCAGCGCCCGTGACCTGCAGAAGTCCGACGGCCAGTGGGGCAGGGCGAAGGGGTTCGACACCTTCTGCCCGCTGGGCCCGTGGATCGAGACCTCGCTCGACGCGGCCGACCTCGCGCTCAAGTCCGAGGTGGACGGTGTGCTCAAGCAGGACGGCCGGACGTCGGACCTGGTGCACAAGATCCCCGAGCTGGTCGAGTTCGTGTCCGGCGTGATGACCCTGCTGCCCGGCGACGTCATCCTGACCGGCACGCCCGAGGGCGTCGGCCCGATCGAGGACGGCCAGTCGGTCTCGATCACCATCGAAGGCATCGGCACGCTGACCAACCCGGTGCAGGAAGTCTGACCCGAGTGCTATGAACGGTCCGTTACTTGCAAAATTTGCAAGTAACGGACCGTTCATAGCACTGGGGACCTAGCCACCGGCCGGCTCCATCGCCCGCCGCGCGAAGGCGGGGGCGTGCTCGGGCCGCAGGCCCAGGCCCAGCAGCCGTGCGGGGACGTAGGACAGCACGGGAAACCGGCTGAACAGCTTCACCATCATCGCGGGCGGGCCGTTGCGCCTGCCCGCCATGACCGGCCCCATGACGTTCTTGTGCAACATCCGTTGCAGCCCCTGCACCAGCATCGTGGGCGCGAGACGGCGCCTGCGGACCTTCGCCAGGTCCGCCACCGACGGCCTGCCCCGGCGCAGCGGTTCGGCGAGCAGGGTGGCGGCCGCGACCGCGTCCTGCACCGCGAGGTTGACGCCGACCCCGCCGACCGGTGACATTGCGTGCGCCGCGTCACCGATGCACAGCAGCCCGTCGAGATGCCACTTCCGCAGCAGGTTCATCTTGACGTCGAGGAACTTGACGTCGTCGGTCGTCTTCAGCTCGTCCACGCGGTCGGCCAGCTCGGGAAGGATCGCGGCCACGTTCTCCCGGAACGCCTCGATGCCTTTCTCGCGGAGGTCCCCGCCCTTGGGGCTGAGGTAGGCGATCTGGAAGTAGCCCTTGCGCGGCAGCGGCACGGCGAAGCGGCGGTCCCGCATCTTCGGCGTCAGTACGCCCTCGAGTTCGCCGTCCCGTCGCGAGATCCGGAACCACCACGCGTCGAACGGGATGGGGTAATCCTTCGTCATCAACCCGGCCTCCCGCCGGGCCTGCGACCAGCGGCCGTCGGCGGCGATCACCAGGTCGGCGCGCAGTTCGCCGGTTTTCCCGTCGGCGTCGCGATAGCGGACCCCGCTCACCCGGCCCCGTTCCAGGATCAGCCCGGTCATCTCGGTGCTCTGCCGCAACGTGAACGTGGGCTCCTTCGCGCCGGCGTCGGCGAGCAGGTCCAGGAAGTCCCACTGCGGGACCATCGCGATGAACGGATGCGCCACCTTCAGCCGGGTCAGATCGGCCAGGCGCATCATCGTGCCGTCGTCGGTGGGGAAACCGGCGTAGGAGATCTCGCTGTGCGGCAGGCTGAGGAATTTCTCCCCGAGGCCCAGTTCGTCGAGCAACGTCAACGTCGACGGGTGCACGGTGTCGCCGCGGAAGTCCCTCAGGAAGTCCTTGTGCTTCTCCAACACGGTGACCTCGACCCCGGCCCTGGCCAGCAGCAATCCGGCGACCATGCCCGCGGGGCCACCGCCGACGACCACGCAGTTCGTGCGTTCGCTCATCCGTCCCACCCCTTCGAAACCCTTATTCATCACTTGTTGAATAAGCTCAGCATGCACCTGTCCGGCATGCGCGTCAAGCGCCGTCCGGGCGGATGCCCTGTTCGGGCCATGTCCTGGGTCTCACCGGTCCGCATGAGCTTCCCGGCGGTGGACAGGGATTGTCCAAAAAGGACCTATGGGGGCCGTGTGACAGTCCCGGAAGGACAGCGATCGTGGAAATACCCTTGTGGACGGTCCGTGTCTCAAGCCGCGTAAGGATTTCGTCGTCGTCACGCGGTGTGCGCGCCGTGGATCGGATGGGAGGGCGGGCATCGGCAATTCACCCGGCCGGCCGTGCTACTCGTTGTCCGGTAACTAAAAAACGTCATCTCACCAACTGGGAGTAGAGTGCCCGCGCCGGAACAGAGCAGCCTTAATCACCTCATCGGCAGAGTCGCGATCGCGCTGGGTGCCCTAGCCTCACTTGGTGGATTTCGCTCTCGTGCCCCGGACCCCGTCACGAACCACGCCGGACGTTCCGGAAGGAGCCCCGTGGGAGCCCCCGGAGCTGCGGTTGGTGTGCCTCGACATCGATGACACGCTGATCGACTGCACGGCGGCGATCCGCCTCAGTCTGCGCGCGCTCACCGGCCAGAACGATCTCTGGCCACTGTGGGATCTCATCACCGAAGAGCACGTCGCGCTGGTGGTCGCGGGCCAAATCGATTACGCGACCATGCATCACAAGCGTACTGAATGTTTTCTCGCCGAGATCGGCATTCTGGCCGACGAAGACCAGGTCAACGGCTTCGAAAGACGCCGTCGTGAAATTCTCACCCGTTCGTGGCAATTGTTTGAAGATGTCCTCCCATGTCTGGAATGGCTTCGTGCCGCCGGCGTCCTCGTCGCGGCCGTCACGAACGCCTCGGGCACGCATCAGCGCAAGAAGATCGCCGACCTCGGACTCGCCCGGTTCTTCGACCACGTGGCCATCGCCGGTGAACTCGGAGTAGCCAAACCGGACCCGGCGATGTTCCACTCGGTCTGCCTCGGCCTCGGCTGCGACCCGGCGCAGGCCGTCCACGTCGGCGACAAGCTCGACACCGACGCCATCGGCGCACGTGACGCCGGGCTGGGCGCCGTCTGGCTCGATCGGGACGGCATCGCCGAGCGTGCCCCGGCGGGCGTGCACACCATCTCCGGCCTCGACGAGCTGCCTGAGCTGCTGGTTTCCGAGTTCGCGAAGCTCGGCGTCCCGGCTCAGCGCGCCACGGAGACCCCCGCTTTCACGGTGCGGAACAGCGTGCTCTAGTATTCTTTCTCGTGCGGCACCGAGCCGGTCAAGATCGGCACGGTACCTCACTGGGGTATGGTGTAATTGGCAGCACGACTGGTTCTGGTCCAGTTAGTCTAGGTTCGAGTCCTGGTACCCCAGCTGGAGAAACTCTTCGGAGTGAAACACAGAGTGACCCCCCTGCGAAGGAGGGAAACCCGGTCTGGTAAGTTTCTCCGCAGCAACACAGCAGGTGAACAACTGAAAACCTCCTCTCAGAGGAGGAAGATCCTAGCCCCCGTCGTCTAGCGGCCTAGGACGCCGGCCTCTCACGCCGGTAGCGTGGGTTCGAATCCCATCGGGGGTACGTACAGCTTCCATCCAAGAAGTCCCGACCGAATCGGTCGGGACTTTTTGCGTTTCGGGGGAAGTCATCGGCGTGGCTGATCCTTTCTGCGGTTACAGCTGTTTCGGTAGTTGAACTGGAGATGCGGAGTTCAGGTCTGACGACGTGGCCTTCGGTGGCTGCTTCTTGTCTTCCGTGTCGAGGCGGGCGATCGCCGCCAGAGCCGTGGTCTTGTCGTCTTCGAGCTTTGTGCTTGCCGCGGAACCGAGTCCTGCCACCGGACCACTTCAGCCAGTTGCCGTTGGAGGCTTTTTCGACGCTCTTGGGCGGCGCGGTCGTCCACTGTGGCCAGGTCGGCTTCGACGATATTTCGCCGAGCTGGGCAGAAGGGTCGGTCGACGCAGAAGGCTGATACGGCTTCGAGTAGTTCATCCTCGCGGAGCCGGAGGGCTGCCGAAAGCACGGCGTGCGGCGGCCCGGCGGTTCTTGCCAGGAAGACCGCGCCGCGGAAGACGTACGTCCGTTCGGTGTGTGTGCAGCGGCAGTACGGAGCGGGACTGACGGTCGGGAATGATCTGGTCGACCGGAGCCCTGACCCGACCGTCAACCTGTCGGTACGGGGTATTCGTGCCGCGGCCCGCGGGACCTTGTCCACTTTGGATCCGGCGGATCCGCGGCACTCGACGACGCGTACACCGAGCTGCTGAGTTGGCTTAGTGGTGACGGCTTACCCCGGTCTCGAAGACCAGCTTCAGACGTTCGCCGATTTGCTACGCCGCCGTGGTGGCCAGGACGATCTCGCGGGCAGCAGGCAACTCGGTGTGGATGCCCTGGCGAACGCGGGCCGGCGCGTGTTGCCGCATGCCGCGAACACGAGTCCTTCGGTCTCGGCGCTGCTGACGGGTGAAGTCGAAACCAAAGCCATCCGAGACTCGTTCTACGCGGAGGTGTGTTCCTGGGAGGAACGGGGCAACCACCACGGCGCTGGGTTCCCGCGCCGGAAGGCCCGGGTAAGCCGTCCGAAGTGCTCGAACATCCGCGAAGCCCGCTGCGGCTCGTGCAGCTGGCCTGCCACGCTGTCGCGAATATGCGGGAGCCGCGTGAGAACCGATCCGGCCGAGAGAGCTGCCTACGTCAGATGGTGTCGTGGGTGGCTTGTGGCCCGGCGGGCAGGAGGCAGGCGTAGCTCGCGGGGAGCAGGTTGACGAAGGTTCCGTTGGCTCCGGTGCAGATGTTGCCGGCTTCCTGGACGCGGCGGTTGGCTGGGTTGAGGGGGTTGAAGACGCAGACGTATCCCACTGGGTTGACGGTGAGGGACAGGACGCCGCCGGTCGTGTTGCACAGTTCGGTGGCGTTTCCGGTGCTCGAGCCTGGGCCCGAGGTGGGTGGTGTGCTGGTGTTCTCGCAGCCGGCGTGGATGTCGGGGTCGGGCGCGGGTCCTTGGCAGGTGTCGATGCCGTCGCCGCCGTCGAGGCTGTCCTGGCTGCCGTCGTTGGAGGCGCCGATGAGGGTGTCGTTGCCCGCGCTGCCGGAGATGGTGTCGATGTCCAGGCCGCCGGCGAGGGTGTCGGCCCCGGTGCCGCCGGTGATGGTGTCGTTGCCGTCACCGCCGTTGACCGTGTCGTCGAAGTCCGAGCCGGTGATGGTGTCGTTTCCGCCGTTGCCGTTGATCGTCTTGGCTGGGTTCGTGCCGCCGCAGTCGATCGTGTCGTTGCCGGGAGTTCCGGTCACGACCGTACTGGTCTGGGTCACGCCTGGGCTGACGACGCAGTTGACGGCGGCGTGGGCGGTCAGCGGGGTAGCCGCCCACAGGGCCGGGGCCGCGAGGGTTCCGGCCAGCATGGCGACGATTGCCCGGCGGACCGGATTCTGCTGAAATCTCATGTTCTTCATTTCCCGAAACACAATTGAGTGAGGACTCGCACAGGCGCGGTGCGCCGGCGGAATAGAAGTGCGCCGCTGTGCGGTCGAATTGTCGACGTTCGCCTCGTTCGCACAAAAAACCTCGGTTCGTGATCTTGAACCGCGATCTTCACGGATATGTCACGTCACCGAGGTCTAGGGGTACAAGAGGCAAGTTACTCCGGCGGTGGCGGAAACCGATACGGGTGTACCTCGAATGCGCGTGCACCGTCCGGAGTCGACACGAGACCGTGTCGTCCACGCTCGGCCGAGTTCGGCATGACGGCCGTCGCCGGCCGACGGAGTTCGGCGCGACGTCATTTCTTGCATGCCTGGGGAAACAAGGGTATCGAGGCTTCACCTCATCCGCCCTCGGTCATCTGGATTTTCCGGTGGGGTTCCCGGGGATGTGCGATACCGCGGGACGTCGGCAGTCGCGCCGGATTGGCGAAGGGTCGAACGAGTTCCGTCGGTTTGTCTTCGGTTTCGAGCCTGACGTGCGGCGAAAGTGTTGTATGCGGCGGGTGAGAGGGCGTCTCACGGCGGATATGGCCGACGGTCGACGCCGGTCGCGATCGCTGGCATCCGTGGGTTTGACGGCGTATGGGTGACTAGCCACGGTTGCGCTTGCAAACCCCGGTGAAGGGGCGAAGGGTCGGTCATGTCGAGGGTGTTGGTTTGTCCGGTCCCCTTCGAACACGGCATCGGGCAGTGACCCCAGTCTTTCGGTCACCACGCCACCTCGCAGGTTCGTGGCATCAGTCCCGGATCCCTTATATCCCTTGGAAGGTTGATCATGAGATCGACAGCGCGTATCAGTACGGCGGGCCAGGTCGGCCGGGTCCTGATCGGTGTGGGCACCGCGGCGGGGTTCGCCCTCGCGGTTCCCTCACAGGCGTGGGCGCTCCCGCCGGGGTGCACCCAGAGTGGTGCCAACTTCACTTGTACCGCTGGGATTCCCGCCGGTCAGGTGCTGGACGGCACCACGGGGAACAACATCATCACCATCACCGGCGGTGCCGTGAACGGGACTGTGAACGGTCTTGCCGGCAACGACACGATCAGGGTGACCGGTACCGCCGGGTCCTTGGGCGCCAACGGCCCTCCGGGTGCGGCCGGTAACGCGGGTACGCCCGCGGGCACCGCGGGTGGCAACGGCGGAGCGGGAATCGTCGGTGGTTCCGGTGTGGGGACGACCGGGGTCATCAACGCCGGTGACGGCACGGACAGCGTCACCGTCCTCGGTGGTGCGGGAGGCAATGGCGGGAACGGCGGCCAGGGCGGGGCCGGCTTCGCCAGCGGTGCCGGTGGTGCCGGAGGTAGTGGCGGTGTCGGCGGGATCGGTGGTGCCGGTAACGCCGGGAACGTCACCGGCGGCGTCGGCAGTGACACCGTCGTCCTCACCGCGGGCAGGGGTGGCAACGGCGGTCTCGGTGGCCTCGGTGGCAACGGCGGCGGTGTCGCCGGTGGTGCGGGTGCCGGGGGTATCGGTGGCGCGGGTGCGGCCGGTGGTGTCGGGAACTCGGGAGCCTATAACGATGATCTCGTCGATCCCGGGCTCGACAACGTCACCGTGAACGGTGGTGCCGGTGGTACCGGCGCGGCCGGTGGCGTCGCGGGCTGCGGCCATGGTGGCGGTGCCGGGGGCGTCGGCGGCGCCGGCGGTGCCGGTGGCGTGGGGAACTCCGGGACCGTCAACGGTGGTGCCGGTGTCGACACACTCAAGTCCAATGGCGGGCTCGGCGGCAACGGTGGCGTCGGTGGCAAGGGCGGCAACGGCTCCGCATCCGTCCAGCCCGGCGGCGCCGGCGGTGTCGGCGGTGCGGGTGGTGCCGGTGGGATCGGGAACTCCGGCACTCTCACGGGTGGAACCGGTATCGACAGCATCACCGCCACCGGTGGCAAGGGCGGCAACGGTGCCGTCGGCGGTAACGGTGGCACGGGTTGCAGTGGCCCCGGTGGTCCTGGTGGCATCGGTGGTGCCGCGGGTGCCGGCGGTCTCGGGAACTCCGGGACCATCAACGACGGGGCGGACACCATCGCCACGCCGTCCGGCGCGAGTGGCCTGGCGGGCGGCAACGGTGTCGCCGGAGTCAACAACGGCGGCGTCTGCACCTGCTGACCAGTGAACTCAACGGCGGCGACATCACCGGCAACGCCGGGGATGTCGCCGTCGGCAAACCGGCAGCCGGCACGTAAACGCGTTGTCCGTCAACGCTTTTCAGGATTCGCGCGCCACCGGCGGACTCCATCGCAGTCGGGAGCGCGGTGAGAGCTTCTTCTGACAGGCTCGCGGCGAACTGAAGGTGTGCGGCGGCGTCAACCGGCATCTGATGCCCGGAGATGAAGATCAAGGCGGTTTCGAGGTCCCCGGATGAGCCGATCGCGAAGCGGTTCGTAGGTCTCTGAGGCGCGGTCCTCGGAGCGGTGGACGTCGACTCGCCCATGGGCCGGACCGGCCAGTGTTCCTGACACCGCGGGCGGTCTGGCCCTCATTCTGACTAATGCGTGGACATCTATCCGCAACCGAGCTGTCATAGGTGGGCTCCCGACCCGATGTTCTTCGCGTGGGCAGGAGGGGCCGCGGTGAGGACGGATGTGCCCGTCGCGGCGACGATGTCGTCGGCGGTGACGTCGGGTGCGGTCTCGATCAGCTGGAGCCCCTCGTCGGTCACGTCGAGGACACCGAGATCGGTGATGATGCGGTTGATGCACCGGCGGCCGGTGAGCGGCAGGGTGCACTTCTCCACGATTTTGGGGCTGCCGTCGCGGGCGGTGTGTTCGGTGAGGGCGACGACGTGGCGTGCGCCGTGGACGAGGTCCATCGCGCCGCCCATGCCTTTGATCATTTTTCCGGGGATCATCCAGTTCGCGAGGTCGCCCTGGCCGGAGATCTGCATGGCGCCGAGGATCGCGGTGTCGATGTGGCCGCCGCGGATCATGGCGAACGATTGCGCGGAGTCGAAGAAACTGGCTCCGGGGAGCGTGGTGACCGTTTCCTTCCCGGCGTTGATGAGGTCGGGGTCGACCTCCGATTCACGGGGATAGGGGCCGGTGCCGAGGATGCCGTTCTCGGAGTGCAGGACGACGTGGACGTCTGCGGGAATATGGTTGGGAACGAGGGTGGGCAGGCCGATGCCGAGGTTGACGTAGCTGCCGTCGGCGAGTTCGGCGGCGGCGCGGGCGGCCATCTGGTCGCGTGTCCACGGCATCAGTCGGTGGTCCTTTCACTGGTGGTGCGGCGTTCGATGGGTTTGTCCGCGGCTTGTTCGGGTGTGAGTGCGACGACGCGCTGGACATGGATCCCCGGTACATGGATCCGGTCGGGGTCGAGGTCACCGGGTTCGACGAGTTCTTCGACTTCCGCGATGGTGATGCGCCCGGCGGCCGCGGCCAGCGGGTTGAAGTTGGCCGCCGACCGGCGGAAGACCAGGTTCCCGTGCCGATCCCCGCGATAAGCGTGTACCAGGGCGAAATCGCAGGTGATGGCGCGTTCGAGGACATAGTCGCGGCCATCGAACACGCGGGTCTCGCGAGGCGGGGACGCCACCGCGACCGTGCCGTCCTCGGCGTAGCGCCAGGGCAGCCCGCCGTCGGCGATCTGGGTGCCCACACCCGCGGGGGTGAAGAACGCGGGAATGCCCGCGCCCCCGGCGCGTAACCGCTCGGCGAGCGTGCCCTGGGGGATGAGTTCGACCTCGAGTTCCCCTGCCAGGTACTGACGGGCGAATTCCTTGTTTTCGCCCACATAGGACGCGACGACCCGTGCGACTCGGCCGGATTCCAGGAGGACGCCGAGTCCCCGTCCGTCTGTGCCGCAGTTGTTCGACACGAGGCTCAGCATGGACGCTGTCGTGCCGTGTACGGCCTGGATGAGCGTCTGGGGTATGCCGCACAGCCCGAAGCCGCCGACGGCCAAGGACGCTCCGTCGTGGACATCGGCCACGGCCTGTGCGGCGCTGGACACTACTTTGTTCATGAGGGAAGGCCACTCCTCTACCAGTGCGAAGTGAAGACACGGACCGGGGTGACGATGGCGGGTACCTCGCACCCCGGCCCGTGGAACGGTGCTGCGGCGACTCGTTACGCGCAGGTCGTGTCGAGGATGTAGAAGTTCGGGCCGGTCTCACGCAGCTTGGTCGTTCCACTGGTGATGTTCAGGCCGAGATTCTGCTCGGAGCCGTTGGCCAGGGCAGTACCGAACCGGTCATGTGCCCGGCCTGCCTGCACGTGCCCGTAGTTGGACGCCGAGAAGCAGGCCCCGGGGGTGGTCGTCGGAGTGGTGCTGGTGGGCGGTGTCGTCCCGGTGGTGGGGACAGGAGTTCCGGTCGGGCGGCCCTCGTGGGTCGTGATGAACGAGCGCATCGCGGCGAGCGCGGTGCTGTTCTTGATGATGGTGAAATGGTCCGGTGCCCCGGCCCCGGACATCAGGTGGTTCTCGTCGGCACCGGCGAGTTTGGCGGTGTCATAGGGGGCCGCGTTGGTGTCCTTGACCGACCGCACGGTCATATAGGCGACCTTGTCGTTGAACGGCACCTCGGTCCCGGCGTTCAGTTCCCGCAGGAACGGGGAATTCGCGCTGCCGAACTGCTGGCAGGAGACGTAGAACTGGCAACCATTGTTCGTGGTCCCGTGCTGCGGGCCGGCGAATCCGATGTACTGCGACACCTTGTCCCCGCCGCCGAGGTTCTTGATGTAGTACCGGGCCGCCAGCGTGGACGCCGACCAGGTCGCCAGTACGACCTTGGCGGCCCCTGTCTGGGAGCGCACCTGGTCGACCTTGGTGCCGAGTTCGCGGGCGGCGACGGCGAGGTCCTGGGTCATTCTGCTGCTGTCGGTCCAGGTGAACAAGATGTTCGACGGCCACCCGTTGGACTGCAGATTCGACTTCATCGTGTCCATGTTGGCCGTGGTGCCGGTCATCCCGGGAATCATGATCACCGGGTCGTGTGCGGCGGCGGCATCGGTTTCGGCACTGGCCGGACCTGTGCTCAGCGCGAGCGCGGTGGCGGCCACGGCGACCAGGGCGGCGGAGCCCGCCGCGAAAAGCCGAGTTCGACGGCTCGGAAGATTTCGCGCCGAATGGGAAGGGTGCGGATTCGCAGGCATCGTTGCCTCCATGGTGTTACAGCACTGCGCGAGACGGGAGAGATGTTCGCGGCCCCGGCGGTGGGGAGTCGGTGCTCGAGGTGGCAATACTGTAGGGACAAGGCACCCCGGTAGCGGTATGTGCAAACGTCACACTCTTGCGTTGCCACGGATGTGTCACCCGTCGCGTTGTCTCACCGGGGGCGGACAAACCGATGGCGTAACCCCGGGTCCAGACCCCCGTCACCGGCTGATTTCTCATCCAAGGAGTGACAGAGGCACACTGCCGAGGAGCCAGAAGTGTGTTGCCCGCATATTTGTCCGGTGGTCCGGCACCCATAACGTGGTGCTCACTCACCGCTCACGGTCGAGCCATCACCGACAGGTCACCGCCCCGCACAGAGCGACGTCACCTCGGTGACGCTCCGGTAACCGGGCTTCTTACGCCGTGCGCCAGTCAGGTTCGCGAACCCATTCTGAAGGAAGTCGTTCAGTGACCCGTTTCGGTATCATCGGCGGCGGTCTCATGGGCCACGGTATCGCCGTCGCCCTGGCTCAAGCCGGCCACCAGGTCGGTGTCTTCGACATCGACCCCGCCATCCTGGCGAGTCTCAGTGACCGTGTCGGCCAGGCGCTGTCGCGCATCGGGGTCTCGCCCGAGCGGGCCGGCACAGTGCGGGATCTGATCGTGCCGGTCGCTTCGCTGCCGGAGCTCGCGCGGCAGTCGGAGATCGTCGTGGAGGCGGTGTCGGAGCGTTTGGCGGTCAAGCATGACGTGCTGGCCGCCCTCGAATCCGACATCGCGCCGGACACGCCGGTCTGGACGAACACGTCGGTGCTGTCGATCAGCAAGGTCGCCCACGCGATGGCGCACCCTCAGCGCCTGGTCGGAGTGCACTGGTGGAATCCTCCCTATCTGATCCCCCTGGTGGAAATCGCGCCAGGCGCGGACTCCGACCCGGATGTCGTCAAACACGCCTACGACCTGATCACGTCGCTGGGCAAGACCACCGTCCGGCTGCACCGGGACGTACCGGGGTTCATCGGGAACCGCCTGCAGTTCGCCCTGGTGAGAGAAGCCCTCTACCTGCTCGACGAGGGCGTGTGCGAGCCGGAGACGATCGACACGGTCGTCCGCGCCAGCCTCGGGCTGCGCTGGGCCGCCGTGGGCCCCATGGAGAACGCCGACTACATCGGACTGGACCTCACCCGCGCGATCCTGGCCAACCTGGCACACGACCTGTCCAGCCGGACGAACTCGTTCCCCACCCTTGACCAGCTCCTCGAGCAGGCCCGCACGGGCCGCCCCACCGGGAGCGGACTGCTCGCCTGGCCGGACGGACGCGGCGACGAGGTGGCCGCGCGACTGGAAGCCGGGATCCGCCGAGGACTGTCCGCGAACTGACTCGCCACCTCGATCATCGAAGGTCACACTGTCCACAAGGCGTGGTCGAACGCGCGGCGGGACGTGCCGCCGCTCATCAGGAGGATCGATGCGGGCGAAAGGTGAATCCCTGCTTCAGCTGTTGCAGCAGGACGCGGACATCAGTGCCTTCGACACTGCCGTGACGCGGGCGCGGGCGGCGAACCTGGCCCCCGGCGAACTCGCCGAGGTCGAGCGGGAACGCGCGATCGCGCTTCAGCTGCGCGAGACCCTCATCCGGCACCGCCGCAACGAAGCCGAACTGCAACTGCTCAACGACACGGCCAACGATCTCGCGTCGATCCGCGACCTCGATTCGATCCTGCAAGCCATCGCCGACCGGGCCCGACGGCTGCTGGAATGCGACCTGGCCTACATCAGTCTCAGCGACAGTGACCGCGGCGACTGCTTCATCAAAGCGGCCTCCGGGAACGTCTCCGGTTTGCTGGTCGGTCTGCGCCTGGCTCCCGGCTGCGGACTCGGCGGCATGGTCGCCCGCACGGGCGAGCCCTACAGTGTGGCGTCCTACCGGCGGGACAGCGCGCTCACGCATACCGAGCCCGTCGACCGGACGGTCGCCGCCGAGGGAATCGAATCTCTCCTCGGTGTCCCCGTGAAGCTCAAACAGGAAGTGATCGGTGTCCTGCTCGCGGCGCACCGTGCGGTACGGACGTTCAGCAGCCGCGACATCAACGCGCTCAGCATGCTCGCCAACCACGCCGCCGTCGCGATCCAGAACTCCCGGCTGCTGACCGCCGCCCAATCCGCGGTCGAGGATCTGCGTGTCGCCAACTCGACCATCGGTTCCCACGTCGACGACCTGGAACGCACCGCCGAGGTCCACGAGCGCCTGACGAAACTGGTCATCCAGGGCAAGGGCGTCGACGAGGTCGTCCAAGCGACCGCCGCCGCGGTCCCCGGTGAGGTCGTGGTCGTGGACGAACACGGCGTCGCGATCGCCACCTCGGGCGAAGACGGCGACGCGCCGCTGGCGGAGCTGGCGGAAATCGGTGTCGAGGCGCGTCGGTCCGGTCATACCCTCGTGCGGGGCCATCTGTGCGTCGTGCCGATGATCACCGAGTCCGAGCCATTGGGCACCATCGTCCACGTCGGCCCGTCGACCGTCAGCGACACCGACCGGCGCATTCTGGAGCGGGCCGCGCTGGTCGCCGCGCTGGTCCTGGTCACCCGGCGGCGAATGGCCGAAGCCGAAGCGCGGGTCCGCGGCGAACTGCTCGGCGAACTCCTCACCCGGCAAACGCAGGACTACGACCTGCTGCGACGCCGTGCCGCGATCCTCGGCGTCGACCTCGACACCTGTCACGTCATGGTCGTCGCTCACTTGGAAGGCCCCGCTCGCGAGCGGATCTATCCCGCCATCGCCGCGCTGGCCCGCCGCTTCCGCGGCCTGGCCACCCACCACCACGACGCCGTCGTCCTGCTGGCGCCCGGCGACGAACCCCGCGCGGTCGCCGGCGCCGCCACACGCGAGCTGGCGCGGGCCTCTCGCCACCGGGTCACCGCCGGCGTTGCCCGGGTGCCGCGCCCCACCGCGATCATCGCCGCGCACGACGAAGCCGCCCGATGCCTGCGCGCCCTGCTGGCCCTCGGCCGCCACGGTGACACAGCCGAAGCCGGCGACCTCGGTTTCGTCGGAACCCTGTTCAACGGCCGCCCCGACCTCGGCGGTTTCATCAACGCCACGATCGGACCGATCCTGGACTACGACCGCGTCAACCGGACCGAGCTCCTGCACACCCTCGAAGTCTTCTGCGCCACCAACCACAACACCCGCAACACCGCGCAGACACTGCACTTGCACCACAACACCGTGTCCCAGCGGCTCAGCCGCATCAGCCACCTCATCGGCGAAACCTGGCGTCACGCGGATCAATTGCTGGAGATTCAAGTCGCCTTGCGCCTGCTGAGGGTCACTGGCGCCACGAGCACTACGACCAGCGCCGGCTCCGGCGAGGCGTGAGGTAGGTCCGCTCCGCGATCTTCGACTCGACGCGCACGGCTCGTGGAGGTCGCACTCGCGGTGTCACCAACGGGCAGGCGTGGGTGGCAGTCGGTCAGAAACACACCGCGGGTGTCACACCTGAACAGGCGGTGACCGGATCCAGTGTGCCGCGCGCACATCGCGGTGAGTGGTCGTTGCTGCCTAGCCTGATGCCCGCGCCAAGGTACGAACGATGGAGGTCGTCATGAAGGTCTTCCGGACAGCCGCGGTGGTGACCCCGTTGCTCGCCACGCTCGTCATGCCGCTCGTGGCACACGCTCAGCAGTCCGCGTCCGGGCATTGCGCCGGCCTTGGGGGTGTCGAAATCCCCGCTGCCGTGATCGGTCTGCCCACCTCCGGCGCGCAGGTCACCTCGACCCGGCTGGTCGCCGGCACCGCGACCATCGGGGAACACTGCCTGGTCGATGCCGCGATCCGGCCCGTGGACCCGGCCGCCCCACGGATCGAGATGCGGCTGGCCTTGCCCACCCAGTGGAATCGTGACGCGCTGATGTTCGGTGGAGGCGGTTACGACGGCACCATCCCCAACGTCGCCGGCAACGTCCCTTTCGGACCCGCCGATCAACCCGTACCTCTTGCGCGTGGCTACGCCGTCTTCGCCAGTGACTCCGGGCACCAGGCCACGCCCGGGTTTCCGCCGAGCACCAGCCTCGACGGATCGTTCGGCCGCAATGACGAAGCGGTGCGGAATTTCGCCGGCGACGCACTGAAAAAGACCAGGGACACGGCCGTCCATCTCATCGGCGAGCGTTACGCGGGCACGCCGCCGGAACACAGCTATTTCGCCGGAGGCTCCACCGGCGGCCGGGAAGCGCTCGCCGTCGCCCAACGCTGGCCCACCGCGTTCGACGGGGTGATCGCGGTCTATCCCGCGTGGAACGCCGCCAGCCTCGATCTGTTCTTCGGCTACGAGACGCGGATCTTGTCCCGGCCAGGTGCCTTTCTCAACCCTGCCGAGCAAGCCCTGCTCTACCGCGGCGTCATCGCCGCCTGCGACCGCCGTGACGGGCTGACCGACGGCGTCGTGTCCAATCCGGACGGTTGCCGTTACAACCCTTGGCTCTTGCGCTGTCCCGGCGGGAAGGACACCGCGGACACCTGCCTGTCCGACATCCAGATCAACGCGGTCGTACGGATCTCCTCGCCGTTGCGCTGGAACTACCGCCTCGGCAGCGGGGAGCGCGGCTACCCGGGATTCCCATTCCTGTCCGGAGCCAAAATGAGCACGCCACTGCTCGGCATGGGAACTCAGGCACCGGCCCACCCGATGCCGACGACAGCCGGATACGGGCCTCAGTTCTGGGACCAGTGGGCGCGGTACTTCGTCACCCGGGACCCCTCCTTCGACTCCCTCACCCTCGACCCGCGTGCCCCCGGCAAGTGGAAGCAGCGGATCAGCGACCTGTCGGAACTGCAGGACGTCAACGATCCCGATCTGCGTCCCTTCGCGCGGGCAGGCGGCAAGTTGCTGATGCTGCACGGCGCCGCCGACGAACTGGTCAGCTCGCGTTCCACCGCCGAATACTTCGAACGCGTACAGCGGACCGTCGGACGTCCGGCCACCGACCGGTTCGCCAGGTTCTACGTCGTGCCCGGCGCCAACCACGTCAACGTCGGCGCGGCCTTCGCCGCCGGCTGGGACTCGCTCACCGCCCTGGAAACCTGGACCGGACAAGGGAAAGCACCCACCCACCCGGTGGTCACCGACGTCAACGCCTCGGCAGGCCAGCGCACCCGACCCTTGTGCCAGTACCCGACCTGGCCCCGCTACACCGGCGGCGACCCGGACAACGCCCGCAGCTTCACCTGCCAGAACTAACGACACTTCAGCCGCAGCAGCGAATTACACCCTTCCCACCCATCCGGTCGAAGGCCGGGAGGGCTACCAGTGGAGTCTCAATGACGAGAACAAACGAATCCACCGCGCCCCGGACCAGCATGGGCCGCGTCGTCGCCGCCAGCCTGATCGGCACCGCCGTCGAGTGGTACGACTTCTTCCTCTACGGCTCCGCCGCGGCGCTGGTGTTCAACAAACTGTTCTTTCCCAACAGTGATCCGCTCGTCGGGGTGATGCTCGCTTTCCTGACCTACGCGCTCGGGTTCGTCGCCCGGCCCATCGGAGGCCTGGTCTTCGGGCACTTCGGCGACCGCCTGGGCCGGAAAAAGCTCCTCATGGTCAGTCTCATGCTCATGGGGGCGTCCACCGCCGCCATCGGCCTGCTTCCCACCTACGGATCGATCGGCATCTGGGCGGCCGTACTGCTCACCACCTTGCGGCTGGTGCAAGGCTTCGCCGTCGGCGGCGAATGGGGCGGAGCCGTACTGCTGGTCAGTGAACACGGCTCGGCCGAACGCCGGGGTTTCTGGGCCAGCTGGCCACAGGCGGGCGTCCCGATCGGCAACCTGCTGGCCACCGCCGTCCTGGCGATCCTCGCCGGAACGATGGACGAAGCGGCCTTCCTCAGCTGGGGCTGGCGCATCCCCTTCCTGCTCTCCGCCGCACTCGTCGTCCTCGGCTTCTGGATCCGCACGGCGGTCGAAGACGCCCCGTCGTTCATCAAAGCGAAAGCGCTGGCGGACGCCGGCGACACCCCACGCCGGGCACCCGCCATGGAAGCGCTGCGCCGCCACCCCAAGGAAATCGCGATCTGCATGGCCGCCCGGGTCGGGGAAAACGTCTCCTACTACGTCATCACCGCGTTCGTGCTCACCTACGTCACGACCCACCTCAAACTCTCCAGCGGCGTCGTCCTCACCGCCCTGCTGGTCGCCAACACCGTCCACCTGGTGGCGATCCCGCTGTTCGGCGCACTGTCCGACCGAGTCGGCAGGCGGCCGGTGTACCTGGCAGGCGCCATCGGGACGGCCATCTGGGCGCCGGTGTTCTTCCACCTTCTCGACACCCGCCAACCGGCACTCATCATCGTGGCGGTGACCGGTGGCCTCTTCATGCACGCGGCCATGTACGGCCCCCAGGCGGCGTTCTTCGCCGAACAATTCGACATCAGCGTCCGCTACAGTGCCACCTCCATCGGCTACCAGGTCACCTCGATCTTCGCCGGATCCCTCGCCCCGATCATCGCCGTCGCGCTTCTGCAGCGCTACGGCAACGGCACACCCATCGCCGTCTACATCGCCATCGCCGCCGCCATCTCGGTTCTCGGCATCCTGGCGGCCAAAGAAACCCGCCGCCGCAACCTTTCGGAACTCGCTCCCCGCTGATTCGAGGCTCACTTCCTACGGCACGGTAAGGAAATACCCTGCTTTCGAAAGCGCGTGCCGCTGCCGGCGGGAGCGTGGGATTCAGATGGCGTTCAGTTCGTGCAGTCGTAGGGCCAGTTGGATTTCGAGCTTTCGGTCCGGGGATTGCCAGTCCGGGCCGAGGAGTTTGCCGATCCGGTCCAGCCGCTGGCCGACGGTGTTGACGTGGACGTGGATGGTGTCCTTGGTGCGGGGAATGCTGCAGCCGCTCGCGAAGTAGGCCTTGAGGGTGCGGACCAGTTCGGTTCCACGGTTGCGGTCGTAGTCGAAGACCGGGCCCAGCGTCTCGCGGATGAAGCAGGCATGATCCGCGTGGTCGGCGAGCACGAGGCCGATGAACCCCAGCTCCGCCATCGAAGCACCGGTACCCTCGCGGCCCAGCCGGAGCAGCGCGCGCAGACAGCGGTTCGCCTCGTGGTAGGCGGCGGCGAGACCGGAGGGCCCGCGGGCCGGGCCGCCCGCCGCGACGGTGATCGGCAGGCCCGCGTGGGAGCCGAGAGCGGCGGCGATGCGGGCGGCCAGGGCCCCGGGCGCGTCGGTGGAGGCCAAGAGCACGACTTGTTCGGCGTGGATGCCGCTGAGGGCCGCGAAGGGGGCGGCGGCCGCGGCCAGGCGTCGTCGGGACATCTCGTCGGCGTGGACGATGAAGACCGCGTGCCGGACGGTCAGGTCCAGGCCGAGGCGGTGGCCGCGGTCGATGAGGGCGGAGGGGTTGCGCTCAGGTGCGGTGAGCAGGTCGGTGAGCAGTTCACCGCGGACTTCGTCTTCGGCCTTGGCCGCCGAGCGGCGCAGCATCTGCAGCAGTGCGGTCACCACGGCGGCACGCTCGAAGAGACGTCGATCGGCGGCGGCCGGCTTCGTGTCGGTGCGCAGCACGATGCTGCCGAGCAGTTCGGGTCCCGCTTGCACGGCGCAGACCCAGCCCTCCGACGTGGCTGTGGCGCGGCCGGAGTTGTGGGATGCGGCGACGGCCTGGGGGTCCGGCGGCGTCGTGGGCAGTCCGGCGTGGGCGAGTTGTCCGCCGTCGTTGGTGTACACGCCGATGCCGCCGTGCAGTACGTCGGCGACCGCGGCGGCGACCGCGGAGGTGTTCTCGCCGCGCAGCACCAGGTCCATCAGCCGGTCGTGGGCCTCCTCGGCGCGTTCCATCGTTCGGCTGTGGGCGCTGAGTTCTGCCAGCAGCCGCGCGTTGTCCAACGCGATGGCGGCGTGGTCGGCAAGGGAGGACAGCAAGGCTATCTCCTCGGGCGTGAACTCCCGGGGCGTGCGGTCCGCGGCGTACAGCACACCGGTGACGGTTTCGCCCACCGTCAGCGGTACCGCGAGCAAGGCGGTCAGTCCCTCGTCGCGGACCGCCTCGTCCACCGGCTCGGAGTGCCGGAAGTGCTCGTCGGAGCGGTAGTCGGGGGTGGTGTACGGACGCGCCGTCTGTGCGACCAGTCCACCGATTCCCACTCCCAGTCTCATTCTGACCTGTGGGAACAGCTTCGACACCGAGCCGTCGGTGATCTGCATCCGGGTGACGCCCGCGGCGGCGTCGGTGAGGGTGAGGTAGGACAGATCGACACCGAGCAGCCTGCGGGCGCGGTGCACGATGGACCGCAGCACCTCGTCCGGATCACGAAGCCGGGCCAGATCGCCCGCGGTGTCGAACAACGCCGCCAGCTCCGCCTCTCGTCGCCGGTGTCCGCGCAGCGTCGCGTTGATCCGCAGGGCGAGTTTGACGGCCGCGGTCGAGGAGGGCTCCTCGACCGTCACCCGCGCCAGTTCGTCGCTGTCCGCGCCGCCGGCGAGCAACTCAAGAAGTCGAGTGGGGACGTCGTTGTCCATGGGCATGTCTCCTCACTGCACAACGGTGTGCAGGCTGCCTCGTCGAAAGGTTCGCAGTCTCGTTCTCGGCGCGGAATGTGCTACTCGGTCGTCTCCGGAGCGGGGTGGAACCCACCGCGTCCAGCACGTCCCCATCCGCTTTCCACGGTTCACCTCCAGTGCGCAATGTCGATGTCAACAGTGTGTACTCCTATGCGCGCCCGACAATGTTTGTTTCTCACATACTGGAGGGTGCTGGAATGTTTCAACGAACCATTGCTCTCGAGGCACACCGATTTTCTCGGCTGCGACAGGCGCCGCCCAGGTCGCCATTCGGCGCCGAGGATGTGTTGTACCGCCATAGAAAACGAGCGGGGAGCCCGACCGGTGTCGGGCTCCCCGCTCGTCGTTTGCGGGTGTGGTCAGGCGCCGGGGACGGCCTGGGCCTTGGCGTTGCGTTCGTAGATCGACCAGAACTGCGAGGAGCAGTAGGTGCAGTTCGGGCCGAAGTAGAGGCCTCGGGCCTGTTCGTCGCGCATGAGGTGGAGACGGAACCACGCGGTGACGGGGCCGTGCAGATTCGGAATGCCGTAGTGGTCCGCGCCGCGTTGCTCGGCGTAGATGGCGGGCACCTGGGTGGCCTGGTTGTAGGTCCTGCGGACCGTGGAGGGCGAGACGATGGTGTCGTTCTGCCCGGCGAAGAACACCGCCGGGCCCCGCACGCGGCTGCCGCTGCTGAACGCCAGGGGATAGATCGGCGCGATGGTGTCCACCCGGGGGTCGGCTCCGGCGTCGACCGCCGCCCCGCCGCCGAAGGAGTGGCCGGTGGCGCCGACGTTGGTCAGGTCGACCTTGCCCTGCAAGGGGCTACCGGCGCGGTTGTTCTCGGTGGTCAGGTGGTCCAGGCCCGAAAGCATGGCGGTCCCGGTGCCCGTGTTGCCTTCGGCGGCGGCGATGACGAAGCCGTGGGAGGCGAGGTGGTTGAGCAGGGGGAGGTACCGGTCCAGCTTGGATTGGGCGCCGTTGTTCCACAGCACGACCGGGTGCGTGGTGCAGCCCAGGGTGCCGGGGTCGACCGGCCGGACGACGGTGGTGCCGCGTCCGTTGGAGGCCGACGTCACCGCGAACGGGCCCGCGGCGTCCCACTGGCCGTTGACCGACGAGCAGGGCGAGGCGGGCGGGGTGGTGGTGGTCGTCGTGGGGCTGCTCGTGCTGGTCGGCGTGGCGGTCGAGGTGCCGGTGGTGGTCGGGGTGGGAGTGGTGGTGGGCGTCTGCTTCTCGTGTTCGATGATGATGTTCTTGATCTGGGTGAACACCCCAGAGTCGCTGGGGAAGCTGCCGTGGGTGATGCAGGTCGGTGTCTGGAGGTTGGTGGCCCCGGCGAGTTCGGCGGAGGTGCTGGGGTTGACGTTGGTGTCGCAGGTGGAGCGCTGCGTGGTGTAGCGGACACCCGGGGAGCCAGGGACCTCGGTGCCGGAGTTCAGGTCGGCCAACCACGGTGAGCCGATGGCGAACTGCTTGCAGGAGGGGTACAGGTTCTGGCACCAGGGCGCGGCGGTGGTGGTGCCGTGGTGCGGTCCGGCCATCGAGAAGTACAGCGACACCTTGTCCTGCGCGCCGGCGACCTTCTTGAGGTAGGAGCGGGCGGCGAGGGTAGAGGCCGACCAGGTGACCAGAACGACCTTGCGAGCGCCGGTCTTGGCCAGCACGCTGTCGACCTTCTGCCCGATCTCCTGCCCCGCCTTGGTGAGGTCACCGGTCATGCTGGTGCTGTCGGTCCAGGTCTCGACCCGGTCCGCGCGCCATCCGGCGGAGACGAATTTGGTCTTCATCGGCTCCATGTACTGGGTGGTACCGGTCATGCCAGGGATGATGAGCACCGGGTCGTGCTCGACGGCCGCGGAGGCGGTGTCGGCGAGGCCGGCACTCGCCTGGGACGAGAACCCGACCAGGGACAGCGCGGCCGCCGCCGCGGTCAGCACCGCGAGCAGTGCCGGACCGCGGCGGCGGATGACGGCGCGTGCGTTCTTTGTGGACATCGGACAGCCTCCAGGGACCGGGGGGTGATGCGGAATCGACAGGTGATCCGGGTCACGCTGTTTCGCTGATGCTACGAAGGTGAAAACGGCGACACCATGGCTCGATACACACTTTTGAGCCGCCTCCGCATGTCGAAAACCACACCCTTGATTCTGCTCCGTCAAGGCGCCGCTCTTTGTACGGCCTCGAACTGCGAAATGTGTGGCCGCAGACATTGTTCACGCCTGTACTCTTCGTTACTTTCGGGCGATCGGACAGTGGATCGTTTGCTAGGTGGCCCGTTTTGAATTCCGTCTTTCCCTTTCGTATTTCGTCTTTCTGGAGGGTGATTGATGTTGGAATCCCGAGCCGGAATACCCGGTTCCGCGCGTGGCCGCGCAGCGGTGATCGCCTCGGTGTCGGCAGTCGCGTTGGTGGGTGGTGCCCTGTCACCGGCCGCGGCAACGGGCCAGGTGGTGCAGCCGCAGGCGGGTGTTGTCCACGCGGGCAGGCAGACGGTGTGCGCGGGCAGGTGACACTGTTGTCGGGAGACGAGGTCACCGTGGTCGAGAAGCGGGACGGTCGGCTCTCTCCGCTGGTGCGGCCTGCCAAGGGCCGGGAGCGCATGTCGTTCCAGATTCAGCACCGACACCGCGACCGGCCCGCCGGTCTCGGCCATCCGGTTCAACCCCGCCGTGGACATGGACAACCGCGCCAAGGCCGGCACGCTGTTCCGGCTGCCGATCCAGGTACAGACGCAGAAGAGCAGCTCCCCGACCTGGGTCAATCGCCTAGAGCTGTCGGCCTCCTACGACGACGGCAAGACCTGGCAGACGGCCGCCGTCGTTCCCGCCGGAACCTCGCACTGGGCCACCTATCTCCGGCATCCCGCCGGGCCGGGTTTCGTGTCCCTCAAAGCCAAAGCGACCGACAACCGCGGCGGCACCACCGAGCAAACCATCGTCAGGGCCTACGGCCTGAAATAGACCGACCGACTGAAGCGGTGGCCTCCGTCGCACGACGGCGCCACCGCTTCCGACATCGAGCCGCGCGGACATCCCCGCCCGCGTCTTCGGGTACGTCGTCTCCGATGGGGCTACGTTCGCCCGGCAAACGTCATCGAGAAGCCCGGCGGTCTCGCCAGCTCCGCGCCACGGAATCGCTCACGACGGGCGCGCTGACGATCATCGCGAATCGTCGTCAGGCCGGGGACGCCGACGAACACAGTGAGTTCGGCCCCGCCGGCTGGGTGAATCAACCGACGGGGCCTGAGTCGTCGATCGTCCGCGGCAGATCGGCAACCTCTTCGCAGAGTGCCCACAATCCGGTGATCGATGCGCCTTACCGCTCATTGATCGTGCCGGTTTTCTCCCTGTCCTGGACCGGGTGGATCAGCGGCGGTCGGAACGAACGCGAGCACTGAGCCAGTCGGCGATCCTTCCGCGCCTGCGCAATCGGGCCACCCCCGGCCGTGCGCAGTATCTACTGAGCCCGATCCTGTTCCCCGCCGGTGGTCAGGCGGACACGTAGACGGACATCGACCAGCAGCACAGGGTTGATCTGTCGACATGCTCAGGCTGGGGTTGCCCGTGATCGGCGTGTCGGATCTGCCGCGGGCGGTGGCGTTCTGGACCGCGGCGTTGAATCTCGTCGCGAGTGACGAGTGGGCGAGCGACGGCTGGCGGACTCTTGTCCGTGCCGATGGGTCCGGGCGTGTGCTGGGGCTGATGTCGAGTACTTCCCCGATCGAGCCCTATCCGCGGATCCACCTCGACCTGTTCGTCGACACCGCCGCGGAGCAAGCGGCCGAAGTCGCACGTCTGAAAGAGCTCGGGGCCAAAGACGTCGATTGGGACCGCTATCCGCCCAACCCTGACTTCGTCGTTCTCGCCGACCCGGATGGCAACCGCTTCTGCGTCGTCGACCTCAGCAGCGCGCCCTTGGGGATATCGAGCTCAACTCACGCGCCGAGCGGCTTCGGGGACCTCCACTCCGCCTTGTTCGGCACAGAGCGCCAGCAAGGAAGCGGCGGTACGGCTGTCGATCTCGTGACGCGCCATGAGTACCCCTTTGGCGCGTTCGATCGCCGCCATCTCGCGCCACAGGGACGCACGCCACTGGCCGTCGTCGCCATCGTCGTCAGTCGTCACCGATCCAGGATCACGGAACCGCCCCCCTCCTGGAACCCGCTGCGCGACTCCTTACCAAGACGGGTGACAGTCACGCCCCGATCGGGGCGGCATCTACTCACTCGCAGTAACGCCGGTGCTGAGCGGACCGGTCCGCCCGATTCGATGCCGATTCTCGTGGATTTCGGTCGATTTGGTGCGGACACCAAGCCGTGCCGCTCGCGAGTACGAAAGCAGGGTGTCCGCGAAGGTCAACCCTGCCCTCCCGGGTCCGCCCGAGATGGTGGGGCACGCCCGTTGTCGTGCGTAGTCGGGACACGGGCGGGAAGGAGATCGCACGTGTTTGGCAAACGCTATGCCGCATCGATGATCAACCGTAGTGCGGAGAACCCGCAGGATCGGCGTCGGTTCCTGCGCGCTGCCGGGATGACGGGGCTGGGGGTCGTCGGGGCGGGAGCTCTCGGTGGCTTGGCCGGTCCCGCTTCCGCCGCCACTGTTCGGCAGGCGGCGGGGGAAGCGGCGGCCGAGGGGATCAGCGACGGTGCCGTACTCAACTTCGCCCTCAACCTGGAATACCTGGAAGCCGAGTTCTACCTCCACGCCGTCACGGGGGAGGGGCTCGCCGATTCACTGACCACCGGCACGGGAACCCGTGGTGGCGTCACCGGTGGCCGCGCGGTGCGGTTCAAGACCAAGGCCGCCCGCCAGTACGCCCAGGAGATCGCCTCCGACGAGAAAGCGCATGTGGAGTTCCTGCGCACCGCGCTCGGCTCGGCCGCGGTCAGTCGTCCGGCGATCGATCTGCGGTCCAGCTTCACCGCGGCGGCTCAAGCGGCCGGTCTGGTCAGGAAGGGCCAGAGCTTCGACGCTTTCGCCTGCGAGGAGAACTTCCTGCTCGCCGCCTATCTGTTCGAGGACGTCGGTGTCACCGCGTACAAGGGAGCGGCGCCGTTGATCAGCAACAAGACCTACCTCGAGGCCGCCGCCGGCATTCTCGCCGTCGAGGCTTACCACGCCGCCGGCATCCGTACCGCGCTTTACCAGCACAGCGGCGGAATTCTCGGTCTCGGCTTGCTGGGGCGTGATCTCAGGGAAGCCAGTGTCAAGCTTTCCAACGCCCGCGACAGTCTCGACGGCACGACGGATCTCGACCAGGGCGTCGTCGACGGGCAGGGCCGCGCGAACATCGTTCCCACCGACGGCAACGGGATCGCCTTCAGCCGGTCACCGGGCCAGGTGCTCAACATCGTCTACCTGACTCCCAAGGCGGCCACGTCAGGCGGGTTCTTCCCCAAGGGTGTCAACGGTGACGTGAACACCAGCGCCGCCAACGGCTGACACGATGACAGGGCCGAGCGGGCGTCTCCGCTCGGCCCTGTCACGCCTTCGGTGAAAGCGTCACCGCTCGAAGTACATCTGCGCGGGAACCAGCGCCCACACCACTTTCCCGGTTTCTCCGGGCAGCACTCCCCACTCGAGCGACAGGTGGGCGACAAGACGAAACCCGTGATGGCCGGAGCCAGGTCGTCCTTCCGTTCTCGCTTTCATCCGCTCCACGTCCGGGTCGTCATCGGTGACTTCGACCAGGAGGCCGCGGGGTGTCCGGGTGATGCCGAGTTCACCGGGAGTGGTGGTGTGCCGGTAGGCGTTGGAGACCAGTTCGTCGACCACCAGCACCACCGCGCCCAGCGGTTCGTTCTCACCACGCCCGAAACCAAGGCAGTTCACCACCGTCGAGCGCACGCGACGTAGTTCGGGACGGTTCGACAGCCCGAGCCTGACCTCCGCCGCCCATGAGACTCGCTGGGTGAGCCGTTCGACTTCCCGGTCTACGTCCACCGGTAAGGGCAGATCGGCCCCGTCGTGCGCTGGATCCGGATTCCCGCTCATCTCGGTCCCTTTCAACAGTCGTCAGGGATTCTTCGAGACAGCGAAGCGTGTGGACGGCGCGGGACCGCGATTTCACTCGTTCGGCCCGGGGACAAGGATCAGCTCGTCAGGGTGAGGCCGACCGGATGCGTGAGCAGCGGCGACACGACGTGGGCCCGGCCTGTGGCCAGGTCGATGCGGATCAGGAACGGGATACCGTGCGCTCGGACGGCCGCGACGGCTTTGTAGTCGCGCGGGTCGTACGCACCGGCTTTCGCGGCGCCGGCGACGTCGAAACCGTTCACTGAGCTGATGTTCAGCCCGAGTCCGCCGATCGCGGTGAGCTGGCCGGTGTTGGGCGACACGACGGGTGTCTCGCCGGGCAGACTGCCTTGTTTGACAAGCGTGTCGTGTCCGGAGTCGAGGCCGTAGAGCGCGGTCGATGTCGCTCCGGCGACGCTGTTGGTGTAGCCGGAGGCGGCGACGCGGGGAGCCCGCGATCGGCCCGGATAGCTCAGGGCCGTGTCGGTCGCGGCTATCGCGCCGGTGTCCGGGTGCAGGCGGAGGTTGAGGCCGCTGTCGGTCACGAGCCTGATCCGGTCGACGGTCGGGTTGAAGTCGAAGCCGATCGCTTTGCCTCGCAGGGTGATCGGCGCACCGACCGCGGTGGCCTTGGCGGTCGTGGCGTCGATGCGGTAGAGCCTGCCCGAGGCGGCCATTGAATAGAGCGAGCCGGTGGCCGGGCGGGTGTCCAGGCCGATCAGGCGGTCGCCTTTGGCCAGACCGGAGACGCGTTTCTTCGAGGTGGGCAGCAGCGGCCGCTCGCAGTGGTGTCTGCTCAGGGTGCCGTTTTCACTCAAGATGAGCAGGGCGCAGTCGTTGTTGCCCGTTGGTGTGGCGGAGGCGACGGTGCCGCTCGCCATGAGGGTCAGCAGCACACTTCCGGTCACGAGCGCGCGGGTGGTTCTGCGCATGTCAGCTCCTGTTTGTCGAGAGGGGTTTACGGCCGGTGTATACGGACGCGGCGTTCTTCGCGTTCATCCTTTTCCGGAAAATTCGGTGATCGGATGAACATTCGCCCTGCCTGTTCCGAACACAGTTCGGCAGGAGGGACACGGAATGAGCAGATCGGCCGGTGGTGGCCTCGGCCTGACCGGGGAACACGCGCTCCGTGCGGTGTACAACGCGCACGGACCGGAGCTGTACCGGTTCGCGATGCGGCAGCTGAACGACGACGGCGCGGCACAGGACGTGGTGCAGGAGGTGTTCCTCCGGGCGTGGCGGGCGGCGGAGAGGTTCGACCCCGAGGTGGCAAGCCTTCGGGTGTGGCTGTTCGCGATCGCGAGGAATGTGATCACCGACGAGATGCGCCGCCGGTCCGTTCGCCCGGCCAGGGAGTTCGGTCTGGCCGATGAGCCCACCGAGACGGGGTTCGACGAACGACAGGTCAACGCCTGGCTCGTGGAAGAAGCGTTACGGCGGATCACCCCGGAACACCGGGTGTGCCTTGTCGAAACCCATTTGCGGGGCAGGCCGTACGCGGAGGTCGCCGCCGAGCTGGGAATCCCGGTCGGGACACTGCGCACGAGGCTGTTCTACGGATTGCGAGCGCTCCGCGTCGTGATGGAGGAAATGGGGGTCGAGCTGTGAATCCCGATGATCACCGTGTTCTGCGGGAGACCTTGGGCGGTTACGCGCTCGACCGGCTCGACGAGCACGAACGACTCAAGATCGACGCGCATCTGTCCGGCTGTGCGGAGTGCCGTTCGGAGCTACGGGAACTGAGCCCGGTAGTGCGCGCGCTGGGCCTGGCCGAAGCCGCGCAGGTCAGCGAACACGGGCAGGTGACGGTGCCACCCGATCTCGGTGACGCGGTCGTGCGCAAGGTCATCGAGGGCTCGAACCGTACCCGGTGGCGCCCCCCTCGCTGGGTGGCCGCCGCGGTGATCGCGTTGGTATGCGGCGCCGGTGCCGGCTGGGTCGCGCATCCGGACGCCTCGGTGCCAGGCCCGTTCGAAGCGGTGCCGGTGACCACGTCGGTTCCGGCGATCCACGCTTCCGCCGGCCTCGTTCCCCATACCTGGGGCGTCGAGATCAAGCTGACGGGGACGGGATTCGACGCGAACAAGCGGTATCGCGTGGTGGTCGTGGACGAGACGGGGGCCCAGGCGGTCGCGGGCGAGTTCATCGGCACAGGTGCCACGGAAATGCGCTGCAATCTCAATAGTTCCGTACTGCGCACCGGTGCTGCCGGATTCCGGGTGTTCGACGCTGGGGGCCAGGTGGTTCTCGTATCCGACTTCTGACCCGGTGCGCGGCCGCTCCGGGATCGCGTAAGGGCCGGCCGTCGCCGTGGCCATGGAGTGAAACCAGCGACGGCGACGACCGGCGGAACGCCGCCGCTACAGCGTTCCCCATGCGGCAGGTCGTGCTCATCCTGCCGCGTGGCTGGAGCCCGCACCCCGGACGGGCGGTGTGGGCATGGAAGTGGGGGGGGGGGGGGGGGGGGGGGAGGGGGGGGGAGGAGGGGGGGGGGGGGGGGGGGGTGGGGGGGGGGGGGGGGGGGGGAGGGGGGGGGGGGGGGGTGGTGGTTGTTGGTTGGTGGTGG
>NZ_JBVJCE010000019.1:0-44968 GCF_055588925.1 Amycolatopsis sp. NPDC041971
GGCCGGATTTCGCTCGGCGGGACCAGCGTGAAGGAGAAGGCGAGGTACGCGGCGGTGAGTGAGCTCAGCATATGCGGTGACCGTTCGGTGGGTGGGGGGGGGGGGGGGGGGGGGGGGGGGGGGGGGGGGGGGGGGGGTGATGGGGGAACAACACCCCCCCCCCCCCCCCCCCCCGGCGGCGGGTCGTAGTCGATCGGCCCGCCTTCGCCCCACGGCCGGAGGCCGTTCTCCTCCCACGGGAACAGGATGCTCGACCCGACCGAGGGCGCCGAAACGCGGCGGCACACCCGCGAGGATCGTCGACGCCGCCGCGTGGACGTGCCCCGCGGAACAGGGCCACCACTCGCGGATGGCGTGCGAGCACCTCGGCCAGTTTGTCCTCACCGTACTGGTACATGGCGTCCACCAACGGCGGCCCGAGCGGGACCGGCGGATGGTGGAAGGCGATGAAGGCGGGGCCGTCGCCGTCGGCGAGCACGCCGTACGGCCAGGCGTGGTCTCGTCGTCGAACTGACCGTCCGGTTTTCCCGGGATACTCGAATCGTCCGGCACGAACGTGACGTCGCCGACGGTGTGCACCGCGTTGACCGGGGTGTCGGCCGGCGTCTGGCCGAGCGGCTCTTCGCGGAACGGGCCACGCTTGTCGTGGTTGCCGGGACAGGTGAAGAGCGGGACGCCGGTCTTGAACAGTTCGGCCGCGCGCCGGTACTCTTCGAGCGTGCCGTGGTCGGCGATGTCCCCGGTCACCAGGATCGAGTCGACCGGTGTCGCCAGGTACCGCATCACCCGCGCGTGCGTTCGTCGGCGCGTTCCCCGCCGCCGAGATGGTCGTCACTCAGACGTGCCGTCACGAACATCTTTTCACCCCATGTCTTCCAGATACGCCAACGTTTTCACCCAGTTCCGCACGAGCAGTTCCAAGGCCGTCGCGAGGTCGGCGGCGCGGATCGCGTCGGCGATCCGGTGATGCTCGTCGATACTCTCCCTGGTGCGTTCGTCGCCACCGAAATAGCGCGCGTCATAGCGTTTCAGCAGCGGCTTCGTCTGCTCCAGCAGGCGAAGCAGATGCGGATTCGTGCACCGCGAGACGAGCAGCGCGTGCCAGCGATCATCCAAAGTGGACAGATTGCCCTGCCGCTCGAGTTCCGCGGTCATCTCGACGGCGATCCGGTCCAGGCCACCGGTGAGGCCGGCGAGGTCCTGCGGCGAGCTCCACCGCAACGCGAGCGACTCCAGCTCCGCGACGAGCGGGTACAGCTGCCGGGCCTCCTCCGGATCGAACGGCGGCACGAGGAAACCGCGCCCCGGCGCCGAAACGAGCAGCCCCCGGTCGGCCAGCCCGATCAGCGCCTCACGCAACGGTGTCCGGCTGACGCCCAGCTCGCGCGCGAGGTGCACCTCGTTGATGCGGCTGTCCGCGGCGATCCGGCCGTCGAGCACACGGGCGGTGATCTCCTCCGTGAGGTCGCGCCGGAGCAGGTTCCTCGTCATCGGTGCAGTATTGCATGCAGTTCGGCCGTACTGTATTCAGTTAGGCATGACGGACTTCGATGTGAACCGCGCTCGCGCCGAGACACCGGGCTGCGGGGAAGTGGTCCACCTCAACAACGCCGGATCGTCGCTGCCGCCCGCTCGGGTGACCGACACCGTCGTCGACTACCTGCGCGATGAAGCCCTGATCGGCGGATACGAGCAGGCCGCGGCGACCGTGGAGCGGATGGACGGCGTGTACGCCTCGGCCGCGCGCCTCGTCGGCGCCGAACCCGAAGACATCGCGCTGACCGACAACGCGACCCGGTCCTGGCAGGCGATCTTCTACGCGCTGCCGTTCGCCGCGGGAGACCGGATCCTGACGGCGAAATCCGAGTACGCGAGCAACGCCATTTCCTTCCTGCAGCTCGCGAAGCGCACCGGTGCCGTCGTCGAGGTGGTCGAGAACGACGAATCCGGCCAGCTGGACGTCGAGGACCTGAAACGCCGCGTCGACGGGGACGTCAAGCTGATCGCCGTCTCCCACGTGCCGACCCAGGGCGGGCTGGTGAACCCCGCCGAGGAGATCGGCGCGGTCGCACGCGAGGCCGGGGTCCCGTTCCTGCTGGACGCTTGCCAGAGCGCCGGCCAGATCGACCTCGACGTCGCGCGCCTGAACTGCGACGCGCTCAGCGTGACCGGCCGCAAGTACCTCCGCGGGCCGCGGGGCACCGGATTCCTCTACGCGCACCCGCGGCTGCGCGAGCGCGTCGAGCCCGCGATGCTCGACCTTCATTCGGCGGTGTGGACAGCGCCCGAAAGCTACGAAGTCGACCCGACGGCGAAGATGTTCGAGGTCTGGGAACGCGATCACGCCGCCCTGCACGGTCTCGGCGCGGCGATCGACTACGCCCTCGAATGGGGCATGCCCGCCATCGAAGCCCGCGTCGCCGCCCTCGCCGCGAAACTTCGCGACGCGCTCCGCGGGGTCCCCGGCGTCAGCGTCCACGACCAAGGCGCGCGACAGTGCGGGATCGTCACGTTCAGCGCGGCGAAAACGCCATCGCAGGAAGTGAAGAAGCGCTTGGCGGCGGCGAAGATCAACGTCAGCGTCGTCGAAGCGACATCCGCACAGTTCGACTTCGCCGCGCGCGGGCTGCCGTCGTTGGTCCGGTCTTCGGTGCACTACTTCAACACCGAAGACGACATCGCGCTCCTCGTCGGCGAAGTCGGGAAGCTGGCCTAACGACGGGAAAGCACGGACTCGGACGGCGGGGCGTACGGCAGTCCCGTCGTCTTCGCGCGACAGCCGATCACCAACGCCTCCCCCAGCAGGCTGACGCCGATCGACAACGTCACCGGCCGCGCGTCGGGATGCGCCCCGGCCGTCGTGGCCAGGAAGCCGATCCCGAAGTTCACCGCCAGCGAGAGCACCCAGACTCCGAACGTCCAGCCGGTGTAGCGCAGCCACAGCACGCCGTCGCGCTCGAACAGTTTCGTGGTGGCGGCGCGGACCGCGCCGAGGCCGCACCCGACCACGGAGCCCAGCACGAGCCAGGCACCGTCGGTGAAGGTGAAGTTTTCGAGTTTGGCCAGGCCGTAGACCCCGATCGCGAGCAGGACCACCGGCGCCCCGAACACCTCACGGGCGACCAGCGGCTCTCCGCGCAGCCTGCGCACGACGATCACGATCACCACGGCGACCACCAGCGCGATCAGCAACCAGGTCCGCATGAACTCCCCCTTTGTAGCACGACTGTGCCAAATAAAATAGCAAGGTCGTGCTATAAAGACAACATGCCGAAGATCGTCGACCCCGGGGCCCGGCGCCTGGAGATAGCCGAAGCCGTCTTCCGGGTGATCCAGCGGGACGGCCTCGCGCAGGCGTCGCTCAGGAGCGTGGCCGACGAGGCCGGGCTCGCGATCGGTTCGGTGCGGCACTACTTCCGCGGCCACGACGAGCTGATCGTGTTCGCCATGCGCGCGCTCGGAGACCGGGTGGAAGCCCGGCTGCTGCGCCACCTCCCCGAACTGCTCGATCCGAAGACGCCGCCCTCACGCCGGCGGGAACTCACCGAAGCGCTGCTCGGGGAACTGCTTCCGCTCACCGAGCAGACCCGGGCCGAGACCGACGTCTGGCTGGCCTTCTCCGCCGCCGCGAAGAACCGCCCTGATCTCGCCGGGGAAGCCGCGCGGACACACGCGGGGGTCCGCGCGCTCGTCCGGCGGGTGCTCGAAGGCGCGCGTGGCGCGGGCGGGCTGCTCGACGACCTCGATCTGGACGTCGAAACCGAACGGTTGGCGGCGCTACTGGACGGCCTCGCCATGGCGGGCGGGCGGACGTCGCCGGAGTTGATGCGCACGGTGCTCCGGCGGCATCTGGAGACCCTGCGGCCGACACTGTGACGGGACGAGCACGTTCTACGAAGTCGCGGCCCAGGACCTCGTTCTCGCGCTCGCCGTCCCCGCGACGGCCGGGATCGGCAGGGCGCCGTCTTCACCGAACGGAGCGACACCGTCCACATCGGACGGAACCTCGGGGGCGACGCCGGTGGTGCTCGAGGTGCTCTACGTGCTGCCGCACGGGAACCCGCTTCGCAGGACGCACCGAACCCGGGTTGCCCATTCTAGGCCCCGAACCAGCCCGCCACGTCGAGGCGGAAGCCCTCCGATGGCGCCATAGTGCGAAGGTCGGCTTCGAGCGCGCGGACCCTTTCGACGCCCAGCGCGCCGACCCATTCCTCGCGCAGTTCTTCGAAGATCGCCGCGGACCGGCCGAGTGAGTCGGACCCGCGATCGGTGAGCCGGACGATCTTGCGCCGTGCGTCGGCCGGGTCGTCGGCACGTTCGAGGTAGCCGAGCTGCTCGAGCTTGTCGATGGTCTTGCCCGCCGCCTGCTTGCTGACCCCGAGCCGCCGCCCGATCTCGCTCGCGGTCGCGCCGTGGCGGCCGATCGCCTGCATGGCGAAGCCGTACGCCGGGCGGACGTCGGGATGTCCCTGCTCGGCCAGTTCGGCGTGCATCCGGTCGATGATCGAGCGGAAACCCGCGAACAGCAGGAGGGGCAGCTCGAAACCGGGCGGATCGGAAACTGGGTTGCCTCGTTCGACAACTTGGTTTACCTTTTCGTCAACCACATTGACCATCTTAAAGGGGCAGCCTTGTTTCCTGACCACACCCTCGAAACCGCACCCGAAGCCTCGCGCCGCCCGATGGAAGCGGCCATCCGCCGCCTTGGCCACCTCCCCACCGCCGTGGCCCGGCTGGCTACGTCTCCCGAACTGCTCGACGGATTCCTGAAGCTGAGCGCGAGTTTCGAGCAGACGACGCTCGATCCGTTCGCGCGAGAGACGGTCGTGATGACCGTGGCGACGCGCAACGGCTGCGAAGTCTGCATCGAACTGCACACCGCGAAACTGAAGAGGCTTCGCGCGGGCGAGGGCGTCATCGAAGCGCTCCGCTCGCAGGAGCCCGTGCCCGATGAGCGCTTGGAAGCCGTCCGGCGGTTCACGCTGGCGGTGCTCGAGACCGCCGGTGGCGTCGACGACGAGACACTGCGGACCTTCCTCGGGCACGGATACACCGAACGGAACGCCCTCGAAGTCGTGATGGGCATCGGGACCTACACGATGTCGACCCTGGCGAACAGGCTCACCCGCGCCTAGGCCGTATCCGGTAAGTCTGTTCGATGGGCTTCGTGCTCCAGGTGGTTCCTGGCGGTGCGGGCGGTTCTGCCTCGTACCGGGTTGTACTCGGCTGGACCGCCCGTGCCGCCCGGAACCACCTGGGCGCGAAGACCGCGGACAGACTTACCGGACACGGCCTAGCCACTCTGCGTGATCCCCCCTCGCGGCCCCGGATCACTCCAATGGCCGCCGATCTTGATGTATCTGGGCAGTCCCGACCGTCTCCTGTCTTGTGCAGCCGAAAGTTCGCCACCCGCGGCGCGGCGCACCGGCGGTCTGGCCTGCCGAGGGGGCAGACCAGACCGCCGAAAACCGAAGACGTTCCACAGGGGTTGGGGGTACGTGAAGGCCCCCTTCCCGCGACTCAGTCGCGGGAAGGGGGCCTTCACGTGTCTCGCCTTCGCAATCCTCGCAGCGGGGCCCAAGGGCCTCCCGGCTGCGGTTGCCCCACACGGTCACGTAAGCCGTCGGCAGGGTGGGTCGTGAGTGACGATTCGGGCTAGAACCCGAATCGCCACTCACGACGAGCGTCAGACCTCGAGCGCCCATCGCACGTACCGCATCGTCGGCACGAAACCGGCCTTCTCGAAGACCCCGAACGCCCCGGCGGGATCCGCGGAGTCCACGTTCAAACTGGCGCGGTCGTACCCCTGATCGGCGGCGACCCTCAACGCGTGACCCATCAACGCGCCGGCGACACCTCGCCGCCGGTACTCCCGAAGCGTTCCGACGACCATGAAGTGCGCGTCGCGAACACCGGTGGCCTCCGTGTCGGCGTCCCAGCACATCGTCACCAGCATCCCCACCGCGGAGCCCGCCTCACGAAGCAGGAAGCTGACCTCGGGCCGGAAAGTCTGATTGGTGATCTTGTTCCGCCAGAGATCGGCCGGCATCGGCACCGCGCCCCAGTAGTCCCGGTACGCCTCGTTCCGGACCATCCGGAAGTCCTCGTCGTTCCGCTCGGACCACGGCTCGACCCGGAACCCGTCGGGGATCGCCGGATCGTCCAAGGCGCCGAGGGAGTGCTCCATGCGCTGGAAGTAGCGCACCGGCACGAAACCCCGGGAACGGACGAGCTCGGCCAGACCCGCGATGCGCTCCGGCCGATTGACGTCGACCACGAGCTTCGCCGACGGGTGATGCAGCGCGTGCACCACCTTGGCCGCCGCCACTCCCGCGTCGACGAGCGCGGTTCCGATGCCCCTCCGGCGATACCCGGGATGGACGCCGCCGTCGAGGAAGACCCGATGGACCTCTTCCGCGGACGGCTTGAAGCGGATCTTCATGTAACCGGCCATCACGTCACCGTCGAAAGCGGCGAGACTCGCCCGCTCCAGGTCCGCGTACGGGTCGATCAACTCTTGAAGAGTGTCTTCCTCGGTGTAGTTCTCGCCGATCTCGTCGACGGTCTCGATGGCGTTGAGGAGGTCGGCCGAAGCCTTGGCGTCCTCGTGCCGGAGTGGCCGCCACGTGAGATCGTGCATGCGGCCGACGTTATCGCCACGCGTGCGGCCTGTCGCCGGGTTTTCGGTGGGCGCAGTAGGGATCGAACCTACGACCGCTCGGGTGTAAACCGAGTGCTCTCCCGCTGAGCTATGCGCCCGGGAGGTGGCACCCGCGTACGGGTGCCACCGGTGAAGACTTCAGGCCAGCGAGGCCACGGCCTTCTTCCACGCCTGCTGGTCACGCGCTTCGCCGGGCTGGTTGACCTCGGCGAACCGCACGATGCCGTCCTTGTCGATCAGGAAGGTGCCGCGGGTGGCCAGGCCTGCCGCCTCGTTGAAGACGCCGTAGGCCTTCGCGACCTCACCGTGCGGCCAGAAGTCCGAAAGCAGCGGGAACTGGTAGCCCTCCTGCTCGGCCCACGCCTTGAGCGAGAACGGGGTGTCGACGGACACGCCGATGACCTGGACGCCCTGGCCGTCGTAGTCCGCGAACTCGTCACGGAGCTGGCACAGCTCGCCGGTGCAGATACCGCTGAACGCGAACGGGTAGAACACGAGCAGGACCGGCTTCTCGCCCTGGAAGGACGACAGCTTCACGGCCTGCTTGTTGTAGTCGTTGAGCGTGAAGTCCGGGGCTTGCGATCCGACCTCGACGGCCATACCGGCGGTTTCCTCTCAAGAGCGAACAGGGGCCTGCGACGACAACCTTATCGTGTCGCTCGCGCGGCTCCCGAGGTCACCGCTTGGTCTTCGACGACTTCGGCGACACCAGCCGGGTACCGGCCCACTTGGGGCCGGCGCTGATGTTGGCCGTCTGCGCCAATCCGACCTGCGGCACCGCTTCGGCGATCTCGCTCGGCTGGACGTGTCCGGGCTGTCCCGTCTTCGGGGTCAGCACCCAGATCACGCCGTTCTCGTTCAAGGGGGTCCGGACCTCGATCAGCGTGTCGCCGAGATCACCGTCGTCTTCGCGCCACCACAGCAGCACCACGTCGATGACCTCGTCGGCGTCCTCGTCGAGGATGTCGCCGCCGATCTGCTCCTCGATCGCCGCACGAAGATCGTCATCGACGTCCTCGTCCCAGCCGATCTCCTGGACCACCATGTCCGGCTTGATCCCAAGCCTTTCGGCGACGCTGTTCTGATCAGCGTCTCCCGCGGCGACCACTGCTGTCACTCCTCCAACTACGACGGAGCGTGGTGTCGCCACGGCCGGATCGACCGCGCGGGCACCACACTCGGGTACACGATGCCCGTTAGCGAACACTGGTAAGGCGCTGCGCGCAACCGTCCACACCGGATCTTGAACAACTCGTGTCGCGGCGTACGGACATTCGGCCCAGTCTCGCGGGGTCGAATCAGGCGCACTTGGGCACCCCGGAACGCCCTGCTTTAGGGTGGGAGAGAAAACGCGCGCGCGGATACAGGCGCGTGCGAGGCGTGTCGCAATCGGGTCCGTGAACGTTACCGATCAGTAGCGGTGACGAGAACGGAACCGGAGGACGACGATGGAAGGCGAACACGCCCGCGTACGAGCACAACCAGCTACCACCTTTCGCAAGGAGACCCCTTGGCCCCGCAGAACGACGGCGCCTCCGGCAAGGAGACCCCGGCACGCGTCCGCGTCATCCGTGACGGATTGGCGGCGCACCTGCCCGACATCGACCCGGAGGAGACCGCCGAATGGCTGGACTCCTTCGACGAGGCGCTGGCCAGGGGTGGTCAGCAGCGCGCCAGGTACCTGATGCTGCGCATCCTCGAGCGGGCCAGGGAACGCCACGTCGGCGTTCCGGCGCTGACGTCGACCGACTACGTCAACACCATCCCCACCGAGAACGAACCCTGGTTCCCCGGTGACGAGGAGATCGAGCGCCGCTACCGCGCCTACATCCGGTGGAACGCCGCGATCATGGTGCACCGGGCGCAGCGTCCCGGTGTCGGCGTCGGCGGGCACATCTCGACCTACGGCTCGTCCGCGGCGCTGTACGAAGTGGGCTTCAACCACTTCTTCCGCGGCAAGGACCACTCGGGCGGCGGCGACCAGATCTTCATCCAGGGGCACGCCTCCCCCGGCATCTACGCCCGCGCGTTCCTCGAGGGCAGGCTGACCGAGAACCAGCTGGACGGGTTCCGCCAGGAGTACTCGCACGCCGGCGAGGGCGGCGGCCTGCCGTCGTACCCGCACCCGCGGCTGATGCCGGAGTTCTGGGAGAACCCGACCGTGTCCATGGGCCTCGGCCCGATGAACGCGATCTACCAGGCGCGGTTCAACCGCTACCTGCGTGATCGCGGTATCAAGGACACCGGCGACCAGCACGTCTGGGCGTTCCTCGGCGACGGCGAGATGGACGAGCCGGAATCGCGCGGCCTCATCCACGTGGCCGCCGGCGAGGGCCTCGACAACCTGACCTTCGTGATCAACTGCAATTTGCAGCGGCTCGACGGTCCGGTGCGCGGCAACGGCAAGATCATCCAGGAGCTGGAGTCGTACTTCCGCGGCGCCGGCTGGAACGTCATCAAGGTCATCTGGGGCCGCGAGTGGGACTCGCTGCTGCACGCCGACCGTGACGGCGCGCTGGTCAACCTGATGAACACCACGCCGGACGGCGACTTCCAGACCTACAAGGCCAACGACGGCGCCTTCGTCCGCGAGCACTTCTTCGGCCGCGACCCGCGAACCAAGGAGCTGGTCAAGGACCTCACCGACGCCGACGTCTGGAACCTCAAGCGCGGCGGGCACGACTATCGCAAGGTCTACGCGGCCTACAAGTCGGCCCTGGAGCACCACGGCCAGCCGACGGTGATCCTGGCCCACACGATCAAGGGTTACGGCCTCGGCCCGTCCTTCGAGGGCCGCAACGCCACGCACCAGATGAAGAAGCTCACCCTCGACGACCTCAAGCTGTTCCGGGACGCCCAGCGCATCCCGATCAGCGACGAGGAGCTCGAGCGCGACCCGAAGCTCCCGCCGTACTACCACCCCGGCAAGGAATCGCCGGAGATCGAGTACATGATCGGCCGCCGGAAGGCGCTCGGCGGGTTCCTGCCGGAACGCCGCCCGAAGGCCTCGAAGGCCCTGGTGCTGCCCGGCGACAAGGTCTACGAAAGCATCCGCAAGGGCTCGGGCAAGCAGGAGGTCGCCACCACGATGGCGTTCGTCCGGCTTGTCCGCGAGCTGGCGAAGGACTCCGAGATCGGCAAGCGGATCGTGCCGATCATCCCGGACGAGGCGCGCACCTTCGGGCTCGACTCGATGTTCCCGACGGCCAAGATCTACAACCCGCACGGCCAGACGTACACGTCGGTCGACGCGAGCCTGATGCTGGCCTACAAGGAGTCCGAAAAGGGCGTCATCCTGCACGAGGGCATCAACGAGGCCGGCTCCACCGCGTCGTTCACCGCCGTCGGCACCTCGTACGCCACGCACGGCGAGCCGATGATCCCGATCTACATCTTCTACTCGATGTTCGGGTTCCAGCGGACCGGTGACGGCCTCTACGCGGCGGCGGACCAGATGGCCCGCGGGTTCGTGCTCGGCGCCACCGCCGGCCGCACCACGCTGACCGGTGAGGGTCTGCAGCACGCCGACGGGCACTCGCTGCTGCTGGCGGCGACCAACCCGGCCGTCGTGGCCTACGACGCGGCGTGGTCGTTCGAGATCGCCCACATCGTGCGGGACGGGCTGCGCCGGATGTACGGCGAGACCGGGCCGGACGGCAACGGCGAGAACATCTTCTACTACATGACGATCTACAACGAGCCTTACCAGCAGCCCGCCGAGCCGGAGAACCTCGACGTCGACGGCCTGCTCAAGGGTCTGTACCGCTACGCCGACGCCCCCTCGGGCGACGGTCCGGAGGCGCAGATCCTGGTGTCCGGCGTCACCATGCCGGACGCTCTCCGCGCGCGACAGATGCTCGCCGAGGAGTGGGGCGTACGCGCGGCCGTGTGGTCGGCGACGTCGTGGACCGAGCTGCGGCGGGAGGCCGTCGAGGCCGACCACGACAACCTGCTCCACCCGGGCGACTCCCCGCGTGTGCCCTACATCACGCAGAAGCTGTCCGGCGCGAACGGGCCGGTCGTCGCGGTTTCGGACTGGATGCGCGCCGTACCGGACCTCATCCGCCCGTGGGTGCCGAACGACATGCTGACGCTGGGCACCGACGGGTTCGGGTTCTCCGACACCCGCCCCGCCGCCCGGCGGAAGTTCCTGGTCGACGCACAGTCGATCGTGGTCGGCACGCTGAGCGCGCTCGCCAAGCGTGGCGAGTTCGACCGGGCGAAGGTGGCCGAGGCGGCACAGAAGTACCGCCTCGACGACGTCGCCGCCGCGGGGCCGCAGTTGTCGGACTCCGGCAGCGCCTAGCAATGCCATGAACGGTCCGTTCCTTGCGAAATTTGCAAGGAACGGACCGTTCATTGCGTCCGGGACCGGACGAGCTAGGGTGAGACATCGGATGTTTGTGGAGAGGGTGAGCGAGTGTGACCAAGCGTCGACTGCCGAAGCCGAGTGAGCTGAAGCAGATCCTGCGGCCGAAGCCGATCGTGCTCAACCCGACCGAGCGGCGGCTGGCGGGCGCGCACACGATCGCCGACCTCCGGATGCTCGCCCGCAAGCGCACGCCGCGGGCCGCGTTCGATTACACCGACGGCGCCGCGGAGCTGGAAGACAGCCTCCGTCGTGCCCGGCAAGCCTTCCGCAGCATCGAATTCCATCCCAACGTCCTGCGCGGGGTGTCCGATGTGGACACCGGCAAGGAGATTCTCGGCAAGCGTTCGGAGCTGCCGTTCGCGTTCGCGCCGACCGGGTTCACCCGCATGATGAACCACGAGGGCGAGGCCGCGGTGGCCCGCGTCGCGCAGCGCAACGGCATCCCGATGAGCCTGTCGACGATGGCGACGACGTCGATCGAAGACCTCGCGGCGGCCGCACCAGAGGCTCGCAAATGGTTCCAGCTCTACGTTTGGCACGACCACAAAGCGGGCGAAGATCTGATGAATCGCGCCTGGGCCGCCGGTTTCGACACGCTCATGCTGACGGTGGACACGCCGGTCGCGGGCGCGCGGCTGCGCGACGTCCGCAACGGGCTGACGATCCCGCCCGCCCTCACCCTCAAGACGTTCGTCGACGGCGCGATGCATCCGTCGTGGTGGTTCAACCTGCTGACCACCGAGCCGCTGACCTTCGCGTCGTTGAGCCATTTCGACGGCACGGTCGCCGAACTGCTCAACCTGCTCTTCGATCCGACCTTGAACTTCGACGACCTCGACTGGGTCCGCCAGACCTGGCCGGGCAAGCTCGTGGTCAAGGGGATCCAGAACGTCGACGACGCGCGTGACGTGGTCAAGCACGGCGCCGACGCGGTGCTGCTGTCCAACCACGGCGGCCGTCAGCTCGACCGCGCGCCGACCCCGATCGAACTCCTGCCCGCCGTGCTCGACGAGATCCAGGGCGACGCCGAGGTGTGGGTCGACACCGGCATCCTCTCCGGCGGTGACATCGTGGCCGCAATCGCGCGCGGCGCCGACGCGGTGCTCATCGGGCGCGCGTTCCTCTACGGCCTGATGGCCGGGGGCGAGCGCGGCGTTGAGCGGTGCGTGGACATCCTGCGCACCGAGATGGTCCGGACGATGCAGCTGCTGGGCGTCCGCACCCTCGCCGACCTCAAGCCCTCGCACGCCACCATGCGCTGACACCCTCGCGTTTCGTCCTCTGGATGCGGTAGTTGCCCATACGAACTACCGCGTTCAGAGGACGAAACGCGGGGTCAGGCGGAGGCCGTGGTGACCCCGGCAGGCGCGGTGCGGACCTGCTTCGCCGTGCGGTTCCAGCTCCACCAGCCGTGTACGACCAGTCCGGCGAAGACGATGTAGACCGCGGCGGAGAAGTACAGGCCCGAGGAGAGTTGCAGCGGTACGCCGATCGCGTCGACGACCAGCCACACCAACCAGAACTCGACGAGACCCGCGCCCTGCGCGGCGAAGGCGACCAGCGTGCCGACGAAGATCGCGGCGTCCGGCCACGGCGCCCAAGAGGCGTTCAGCGCGTCGAGGACCAGCGCCATCGCGGTGGTGCCGATCGCGAACGCGCCGATCATCGCCAGACGCTCGCCGGGACGGCCCTTGCGGACGACGACGCCGTAGACCGGGTCGCTGCGGCGGGACCAGGCCCACCAGCCGTAGATCGAGATGACGAGGATCGCGATCTGCCTGGTGGCGAGCCCGCCGAGGTGCGCGGAAAGGTAGACCGAAAAGAGCAGCACGGTGGCGCCGACCTGGACCGGCCACGTCCACAACGTGCGGCGTTGCGCCAGGAAGACCACGGCCAGCGCGAAGATCTGCCCCGCCAGTTCGGCGAAGGAGATCGATTGTCCGAGCACCGTGACACCGTTGTGCAGCAGGAAGTCCACGTCCGCACCCCTCTCCGTCTCCCGCTCCAACATGCTCCGTCGCGACGCCATTCCCCAGCGAGTGTGAGGTGCGGAACAGGGAGATGGCTCGAGAGCCGCTGAGGTGGCGTAGCCGAACGCGAAAAGGGCCCTCCACCGCGTGCTCCGCGACGACGGGCCCTCATCGACTCCACGCGGGCCCGGTGCCTTCCTCGATCACCGGGCCCGCGGGATGCTCAGGAATCTACGCGACTGATGCCCATGGGCGAAGTCGGCGGCTCCGAACCGACCTCTCGCTTGCCGGAACCCTGCTTTTGGGGAGCGGAGTCCACCTGGCTCTGCAGGTTGGCCAGCCAGCCCTGCCAGCGGTCCTGTGCGGGCTTGATCAGGCCGCCGCCGAAGCCGACGACGATGACACCGCCGACGGTGGCGAGCACCGCCACCAGAACCGGCACCGTCACGGCCGTCGCGATGTTCACCTGGCCCAGCGCGGCGATGATGCCGAACGCCATGATCATCCAGTAGGCGATCGTGCCGAGCAGCCGTCCCACCGGTCGGGTGGAGAGCGCTCCGGTCACCAGGTCGCGGACGACCTTCGCGACGGCGGCCGCGACGATCACCAGCACCAGCGCCACCAGGATCCGCGGCAGGAACGCGATGATGTCGTTGAGCAGCGCGCTGACCGGATTGCTCTCACCGAATACGCCGAACGCGAGTTGCAGCGCGATCAGGAGAACGAAGTAGTACACGAGTTTGACGAGGATTCCGCCCGCGTCGACATTCGCCTGTTTGAGTGTTCCGGTGAGTCCGGTCTTCTCGATGAGCTTGCCGAAACCGATCTTCGACAGAACCAGTCCCAATGCCTTCGACAAGGCTTTCGCGATCAACCAGCCGATGAACAGGATGACCAGGAAACCGACCAACTTCGGCACGAAGGTGGCGACGAGGTTCCACGCTTGCCCCAGACCGTATTTCAGCTGCTCGCCCACGGCGAACTCCCTCCTCCGCGCATCCGTGACCTACCCGGTGCGGCTTGCGACGGATCGTTGATCAGCGGCACCGCACCGGCAACTCGGCGACCCACGATCGAGTGAGTGAGCTAGCGGGAAAAGATCCACAAGTCCCATACTTGTCCTACCGGTGGGGACCGGGGAGACGAGGCCGTCCGGCGCAGCGAAAAACGCGAGCGCCGGGCGGCCTCGAGTATTATCCGAACTCTTTTCGCAATTCACCGCCGACCGTCCACTTCGGACTGAAGCGCGAAGGCCGCAGAATGAAGGCCCTCTTTGCCCGGTGGACCAGCCGTGTCCGGTGAGTCTGTTCGATGGGCTTCGTGATCCAGGTGGTCGCGGAGACCGCGAACATGACTCGCGGGACACGGCCTAGGATCGGCTGACCATGGCTGATGCGACCTCCGGACGGCGGGTGCCCAAGCACCACGGGCTGTCCGCCAAGACCCTCCGGCGGCTCGATCACGCCTCCGGCCGGCTCGCGAGCGCGAGCGTGGCGGTGATGGAAGAGCGGCTGAGCTGGTTCGCCCGGCTTCCCGCCGACCAGCGCGCGAGCGTCCTGCTGATCACCCAGGCGGGTGCCGCCGGGTTCGTCGACTGGCTCCGCGACGCGAAGGAGGCGCTCTCCCTCACCACCGAGGCGTTCCGCGAAGCACCCGCCGAACTTTCGCGCTGGGTGAGCCTGCGGCAGGCGGTCGGCATGGTGCGGCTGGCGATCGAGGTGTTCGAGGAGCAGCTGCCGGAGTTCGCCGCGAACGAGGCGGAACGCGCCGCGCTGATCGAGGGGATCCTGCGCTACGGCAGGGAGATCGCGTTCGCCGCCGCCAACTCCTACGCGGCCGCCGCCGAGGCGCGCGGCGCCTGGGACGCGCGGCTGGAGGCGCTGGTCGTCGACGGCATCGTCCGCGGCGACGCCGAGGAAGCGGTGCTCTCCCGCGCCGCCGCGCTCGGCTGGGATCCGGCCGCGCCCGCCACGGCGCTGGTCGGTACCCCGACCTCGGACGACCCGCCCGCCGTCGTGTTCGAGGTCCGCAGCCGCGCCGCCCGGGTCGGACGCCCCGTACTGCTTTCGGTGCAGGGGTCCCGGCTGGTCGTGGTCGTCGCCGGGCCGACCGACGGCAGCGTCAAGGACCGCGAAATCCTCACCAAACTTTCGGTCGCCTTCGCCGAGGGCCCGGTCGTCGCCGGGCCGACCGTGCCCACCCTCGCCGAAGCGCACCACAGCGCGACCGAAGCACTTTCGGGCCTGCGGGCCGTCGTCGGATGGCCCGGCGCGCCGCGGCCCGCGAGATCGATCGACCTGCTCCCGGAACGCGCGTTGTCCGGCGATCCCGAAGCCGAACGCCTGCTCGTGGACCAGATCGCCCGGCCACTGGAGGAAGCGGGCCCCGCCCTGCTGCGAACGGTGGAGACCTACCTCGACAGCGGCGGTGTCCTGGAGACCTGCGCGCGGACGCTGTTCGTGCATCCGAACACCGTCCGGTACCGGCTGCGGAAGGCGGCCGAACTCACCGGCCGCCACGCCGCCGAATCGCGCGACGCCTGGGTGCTGAAGGTGGCCCTGACGGTCGGGCGGTTGGCTCGCGCTCGTGGCCTCTGGTAGCCACAGGTCGTAGCCCCGCCCGGCGTCGGGAAGGTCGAGCGCCCACGGCTGAGACGTTGTGAACGGCGGTGTCGCTGAGGCTCGCGGTGAACCCGCCGAGCGGCGGGTAGCGACCTTCCGGAGCATCGCCTCGCGGATCTCCCGCAGTTCACCGTGCAGGTGCTCCTTCGCGAAATCGTCGATGACACACCAACCGGCTGGTGACTCTGCGCAGTGACGGACTTCATAGGGAAACCTGGTTGAACCCGACAAGGCTTTTGGGTTAAGCGTGGAGATCAGGAAGGCGCTTTTGGAGGGTTCCGACAATTACGTTGCTCGGACTTGGTGAGCGTCGGCATCACGACCATGGTGGCCGAGAGTGTTCTCTAGTGGGGTGACAGTCGCAGTCCTCGCCCCCGGTCAGGGTTCCCAAGCCCCAGGCATGCTCTCCCCTTGGCTCGAGCTCGACGGTGCTCGCGCGCGCGTCGAAGCCTGGTCCGAGCGGGCCGGTCTCGACCTGGTCCGTCTCGGCACCGAAGCCGACGCCGAGGAGATCCAGGACACCGCGATCACGCAGCCGCTGATCGTGGCGCTGTCCCTGCTGGCGTTCGAGCACCTCCAGCGTTCGGCCCCGGTCGCCGCGGACTCGCCGGTCGCCGGTCACTCCGTCGGCGAGCTGGCTGCCGCCGCCATCGCCGGGGTGTTGAGCTCCGAAGACGCCGTCGCGCTGGCCGCCGTCCGCGGCGCGGAAATGGCGAAGGCGTGCGCGCTGGAGCCCACCAGCATGGCCGCGGTCATGCTCGGCGAGCCGGAGCAGGTCGTCGCGTGGCTCGACGGGCACGGCCTCGCCGCGGCGAACCGCAACGGCGCCGGCCAGATCGTCGCCTCCGGCGCCGCCGACGCGATCGAGAAGATCGTGGCCGAGCCGCTGGAGGGCACCAAGGTCCGGGCGCTCAAGGTCGCGGGCGCGTTCCACACCTCCTATATGGCACCCGCGCGTGAAGCGCTGGCCGCACACGCTGCGAAGATCACCCCGGCGGACCCGACGCGTCCGCTGCTGTCGAACGCCGACGGCCAGGTCGTCACCAGCGGGGCCGAGTACCTCGACCGGCTGGTCGAGCAGGTCACGAACCCGGTGCGCTGGGATCTGACCATGGACGGTCTGGTCTCCGCGGGTGTCACCTCGACGCTCGAACTTCCGCCGGCGGGCACGCTGACCGGGCTGGTCAAGCGGCAGCTCAAGGGAACCGTGACCACGACCATCGCGCTGAAGACGCCCGCCGAGCTGGCGAAGCTTCAGGGGCAGGAGGACGCTTCGTGACCGACCGATCCACCTTGCGGCAGGCGCCGGGCGCCGCCGGGACCCGCATCCTCGGTGTCGGGAGCTTCCAGCCCGAGAAGATCGTGACCAACGACGATCTCTCGAAGATCATGGACACCAACGACCAGTGGATCCGCGATCGGGTCGGCATCGTCGAGCGCCGGTTCGCCGAGAAGGACGAGTCGCTGGTCGACATGGCGGTCAAGGCGGGCACCGCCGCGCTGGCGGACGCCGGGGTGGACCCGTCCGAAGTGGACACGGTCATTCTGCCGAACTGCACGATGCCCACGCAGATCCCGAACGCCGCCGCGCAGGTGGCCGACCGGATCGGCATCACGCATCCGGCCGCGTTCGATCTCAACGCCGCGTGCGCCGGGTTCTGTTATGGCGTCGGCGTCGCCTCGGACCTCATCCGGGCGGGCACCGCGAAGAAGGCGCTCGTCATCGGCGCCGAAAAACTCACCGACCACGTCGATCCGGTCGACCGCGCGAACGCGATCATCTTCGCCGACGGCGCCGGCGCGGCGGTGGTCGGCGCGGCCGACACGCCGCAGATCGGCCCGGTCGCCTGGGGCAGCGCGGGCGAGCACGTGGACCTCATCTACATGCGCGACGACAAGTGGATCTACCAGGAGGGCCAGTCGGTCTTCCGCTGGGCGACCACGCAGATCGCGCCGATCGCCATGCAGGCACTGGAACTGGCCGGGCTCGAACCGTCCGATGTGGACGTGCTGATCCCGCATCAGGCCAACCTGCGCATCGTCGAAGCCATCGCCAAGAAGCTGCGCGCCAAGGGCGCCCGTGAGGACATGGTCGTGGCCGACGACATCAAGTACTCGGGCAACACCTCGTCCGCGTCGATTCCACTGGCGCTGGACCACATGCGCAAGGCAGGCACCGCGAAACAGGGCGACGTCGTGCTCGCCGTGGGCTTCGGGGCCGGACTCTCCTACGCGGGCCAGGCCTTCATCTGCCCGTGATGAATACTTCCCCTGCGGACACCGTGTCCGCAGGGCATCCGAAAGCATCACCGAGAAGGGAACAACCAGTGGCAGACAACGCAGAGATCCTCGCCGGCCTCGCCGAGATCGTCGAAGAGGTCGCCGGTGTGGCGCAGGACGACGTGACCGCCGAGAAGTCCTTCGTGGACGACCTCGACATCGACTCGCTGTCCATGGTGGAGATCGCTGTTCAGGCCGAGGACAAGTTCGGCGTCAAGATCCCGGACGACGAGCTCGCGAACCTGAAGACCGTTGGCGACGCGGTGAACTACGTGTCGGCCAACTCCAAGTAAGTCCGACTTCTTGATTGGCGCCGACCTTGGGGAGACTCCAATGAGCAACATCGACGTCGTGATCACCGGGATGGGCGCGACCACGCCGCTCGGCGGGGACGTCGCGTCCACGTGGGACGGCCTGCTCGCCGGCGCGAGCGGAATCCGCCGCATCGAAGCCGACTGGGTCGACGAACTCGAGCTGCCGGTGAAGATCGGCGCCATGCTCGCCGTCGACCCGTCCGAAGTCCTGCCGCGGGTCCAGGCCCGCCGGCTGGACCGGTGTGAACAGGTGGCGCTCATCGCCGCCCGGCAGGCTTGGGCGGACGCGGGCTTCGAGCAGCCGACCGACGAGCATCAGGATGTGGAACCCGAGCGCCTCGGGGTGACCATCGGTACCGGTGTCGGCGGTCCGGTCACCCTGATCTCCCAGAACGACCTTCTGCACAAGCAGGGACTCCGCAAGGTCTCCCCGCTGACCGTGCCGATGCTGATGCCGAACGGCCCCGCCGCACACGTCGGGATCGACCTGAAGGCGCGGGCCGGTGTGCACTCGCCCGCGTCGGCCTGCGCGTCGGGTGCGGAAGGCATTGCCGCCGGCTACGAGATGATCCGCTCGGGCCGTGCCGACGTCGTGATCGCCGGTGGGGCCGAATCGTGCATCCACCCGATCACCCTCGCCGGTTTCGCCCAGGCGCGGACGGTGTCCACCCGCAACGACGACCCGACCAAGGCGTCCAGGCCGTTCGACGTGAACCGTGACGGTTTCGTCCTCGGCGAGGGCTCCGGTGTCGTGATCCTCGAGCGGGCGGACCGGGCCAAGGCCCGCAACGCGCGGATCTACGCGCAGCTGAGCGGGTACGGGATCACCTCGGACGCCTACCACATCACGGGCAACCACCCGGAGGGCGTCGGCCAGATCGCCGCCATGCGGCAGGCGATGACGATGGCCGGGGTCTCCCCGACCGACGTCGGCCACGTCAACGCGCACGCGACCTCGACGGTCGTCGGCGACGTCGGCGAGGCCGCGGCGATCCGCAACGCCATCGGCGACCACACCGTGGTGACCGCTCCCAAGGGCGCGCTCGGCCACCTGGTCGGCGGTGCGGGCGCGGTCGAGGGCATCGCCACGATCCTGGCGATCTACCACGGGCTCATCCCGGCGACGCTGAACCTCGAGGACCTGGACCCGAAGGTTCAGCTCGACGTCGTCGCCGGCGAGGCACGCAAGGTCGAGCTGGGCGCGGCGATCAGCAACTCGTTCGGCTTCGGCGGGCACAACACGGCGCTGCTGTTCACCCCGGCGGCCTGATTTCGGTACGTGTAGGCCCCCTTCACTGCGTCTAGCGCGGTGAAGGGGGCCTACACGTACTTCGGGGCACGCGCGGCGGTCGCGGGGAGGCGGGGGCGCCGCCTCCGGATGCTATGAACGGTCCGTTACTTGCAAATTTTGCAAGTAACGGACCGTTCATAGCACTGGCCGGGTGCGTCAAAGGGACGCTCAGGCCTCCGAGCGCTTCACCAGATGCCGCCCGATCCACCAGGCCGCTTCCACCAGCACGATCCCCACCCCGGCGCAGGCGAACGCCGACAGCGTATACGCGCTCACGTTCGGGTCCAGCGCGAAGAACTTCTGCGTGAACGGGATCAGGAACAACGCGAGGGTCAGCACGACCATCCCGCCGATCAGCAGGATCTTCCACCACCGGTACGGCCGCGCGACGATCCCGAGCACCCACAGCGCGATCGTGATGAGGGTGATCAGCGCGGTCGTCCCCGCCTGGATCTTGTCCAGTTCGGACTGGCCGGATCCCTTGTACACCAGCAGGTAGCTCACGAAGGTCGCGGTGGCGATGACCAGCCCGGCCGGGACGGCCATCCGCATCACCCTGCCGACGAAGCCCGAGCGGGCGCGTTCGTTGTTCGGCGCCAGCGAAAGCACGAACGCGGGCAGGCCGATCGTGAACCACGCGGTGATGGTGATGTGCCGCGGCAGGAACGGGAACGGCACCTGCGCGATGCCGACCATCAGCGCCAGCAGTACCGAGTACACCGTCTTGGTGAGGAACAGGTTCGAGACGCGCTCGATGTTGCCGATCACGCGCCGCCCCTCGGCGACGACGTACGGCAGGGTGGCGAATTTGTCGTCCAGGAGCACGATCTGCGCGACCGCGCGGGTGGCGGGACTGCCGGCGCCCATGGCGACACCGATGTCCGCGTCCTTCAGCGCGAGGACGTCGTTCACGCCGTCGCCGGTCATCGCGACCGTGTGGCCCTTCGACTGCAGGGCACCGACCATCGCGCGTTTCTGCAACGGGGTCACGCGGCCGAAGACGGCGCGGTCCTCCACGGTGTCGGCCAGCTTCTCGGCGTCGTCCGGCAGCTTCCGCGCGTCGATGGGCTTGTCCGCGCCCGGCAGGTCCAGGGTGCCCGCGACGGCGCCCACCGAAATGGCGTTGTCGCCGGAGATGACCTTGACCGCGACGTCCTGGTGCGCGAAGAAGTCCAGAGTGTCCTTCGCGTCCGGGCGGACCTTCTGCTCCAGCACCACGAGCGCGACCGGTTCGATGTCGCCGGGCCCTTCGGCCGCGTCGACGGCGCGCTCGGCACGGCCCAGCAACAGCACGCGCAGGCCGCGAGAGCCGATCTTCTCGGCCTCCGCCCGGTGCTCCCCCTCGGGCAGCAGGACGTCGGCCGCGCCGAGTACCCAGTCGCCGTCCGCGCCGTACGAGGCGCCGCTCCACTTGCGCGCCGAGGAGAACGGCATGGTCGTGGAAACCCGCCAGCCCGGATCGGTCCGGTGCGCCTCCGCGATCGCCCGCAGGCTCGCGTTCGGCCGGGGATCGGCGGCGGCGAGCGCGGCCAGCGCGTCGTCCACCGGATGGCCCGGCGTGATCTCCCGGACCTCGGAAAGCCGCATCGCGTTCTCGGTGAGCGTGCCGGTCTTGTCCGCGCACACCACGTCGACCCTGGCGAGGCCCTCGATCGCCGGGAGTTCCTGCACCAGGCACTGGCGCTTGCCCAGCCGGATGACGCCGACCGCCAGCGCGACGCTGGTCATCAGCACCAGTCCTTCGGGCACCATCGGCACGAGCGCCGCGACCATGCCGCGCAGCGCGTCCGGCCACGCCTGGTCGCCCGCGAGCTGGTTGTAGATGGTCAGCGCGCCCGCCGGGACGAGCAGGTACGTGATGAACTTGAGGATCTTGTCGATGCCTTGCCGCAGTTCCGACTTCACGAGGGTGAACTTGCTGGCCTCCGCGGCCAGTTTCGCCGCGTAGGACTCGTCCCCGATGACGTCCGCGCGGTAGGTGCCGCTGCCCGCGACGACGAAGCTGCCGGACAGCACCTTGTCACCGGGCTGTTTGACCACCGGATCGGATTCACCGGTCAGCAGCGACTCGTCGATCTCCAGCGCGTCGGCCGTCAGCGTCGGGCCGTCGACGACGATCTTGTCGCCGGGCCCCAGTTCGACGAGGTCGCCGAGCACGACGTCTTCCGGGGCGATCTCGGCGCTCTGCCCGTCGCGGCGGACCGTCGGCTTCGCCTGTCCGACGATGGCGAGCCGCTCCAAGGTCCGTTTCGCCCGGAGTTCCTGGATGATGCCGACCGCGCTGTTGACGATGATCAGCCCGCCGAACAGCCCGTCGATGAAGTACCCCGTCGACAGGATGAGCGCGAACAGCACGCCGTAGATGGCGTTGATCCGGGTGAAAACGTTCGCGCGGATGATCTCGCCGGTGGTCCGGCTGGTCTTCGTCGAGACGACGTTGGTCTGGCCCGCGGCCACCCGCTGGGCCACCTCTTCGCTGGTGAGCCCCCTCGAGGCGTCGGTCAGCAGGGCCGGCTGATCTATTGCCATGACCGCGACTCTATTCCGGCCGGTTCCCGCCCGCGTCAGCCTGCGGGACCATGTCACCCCTTACTTCAGCATCTTTCGTGCTCGGGGTTGGTACCGCCTTCGGTGGTGTCGACGCGCCACGACCCGCTCTCCAGCCGTAGCGGCAGCACCAGCCGCCAGCGGATGCACGCCTCCGGCAGGTACACCGGCGCGTCTTCGACGTCCTGCGTACTGGTGAAGGCGACGAGTACCCGGAGCGTGCTCGGGGCACCCGGCTCGACGCGGTAGACGAGGATGGTGCCGTCCCGAGTGGACTGATAGTCCTTCTTCCATTCCGCCGCGGTCTTGGTCTTGGCCCGGTCGCGGGAGACCACCGAAGTCCACTTCGAATAGTCGCGTTCGTTGATGGAGTCGAAATAACCCTGCAGGACCTGCCGGACGCTTTGGTACTGCGGATGCGCGAAGACGTCGGGAGTCACCTCGACGACGGGCGAGCCGGGCTGCGCCTCCGGGGCGACCGATGTCGGCGAGTCGCTGACGACCGGTTCGGTGGGCGCGGCCTCCCGGCGCAGGTAGAGATCGCGTGCCAGCAGCCCGACGGCGACGGTCAGGGAGACCACGACCACGATGACGGGGATCAGCCACCGCTGGCGAGAGAAGGGGCGAGGCTGGGCGGTCACCCCGAAAGGTTAGCCGCCCACCTCTTCCGTCTTCACCGGTGTCTACCCGACTTGGTGCAGCCAGGTGACCGGGGCGCCGTCACCGGCGTGCCGGTATGGCTCGAGCGCTTCGTCCCAGTTGGCGGCGAGGAGCTCGTCGAGCTTGTGAGCCAACGATTCGCCGGTGCGGACCTTGCTCACGAGAGCGCGCAACTGGTCCTCACCCACGACGATGTCGCCGTTGGCACTGGTCCTGCCGTGCCACAGGCCGAGGCCCGGGGCGAAACAGAACCTCTCGCCGTCGACCCCCGCACTGGGCTCTTCGGTGACTTCGAACCTGATCATCGGCCACGCCTTGAGCGCGGACGCCAGCTTTCCGCCGGTGCCCGAAGGCGCACGCCAACCACATTCGGCGCGGAGCTGTCCTGGACTGGCGGGCTGCGCCGTCCACTTCAACTCGACTCGGGCACCCAGGGTGCCCGAAATAGCCCACTCGACGTGCGGACACACCGCAGACGGCGACGAGTGGACGTACACCACGCCACGGGTGTTGCCACGGGTGCTCACTGCTGACCTCCGCTACTCGACGAGGGGCGTCTTCCCCTACGACCTCGCGAGCTGCGTTGGTCAGGTGGCTCGTGCCGCCTCCCGGTACGCGTGAGCACATTGTGCACCCCAACTGTGCTGTTTGGCCACATGAACACCACAAGTCGCACCTGATTGGGACGCGGGACTCGCGTTTCCCGCGGTCCGTGAAGGCCTCTTTGAGGGACCCTGGGTCCCTCAAAGAGGCCTTCACGGACTTGCTCCAGGTCAGCCCTGGGCGCCGAGGGCGAGATACGGCCATTGCGTTTCTCCTGGTGACAGGGGGGCAAGGAACTGTCACCTACCGACGGGTACCACCCGAACGGGTGACGGCGCTCACGTCCCTTACAACTTCTCGGCGCAACCTCACCGCGCCTACCTGCGACGTGTCTTCCCGTTGCTCCGGATGGAGGCGCTAGTTTGTGCACCGAGACCGACGAGATGGGGAGGGGTTCGGTGCGACTCGTTCGCCTCGCTCAACAGCCGTCCCGGGTGGCCGAGGACGTCCGTGCCGCGCTGGCCTCACTCGGCCGGGGCAGCAACGTCGTCGGCGGGGTCGCCCTGGTAGGCGCCAGCCCGGTCGACGGGCGGCCCGTGGAGGCCGTCGTCGTCATGCCGAAGGGCATCCTCATCGTCATCGGCGTCGACCTTCCGGACCCGGCGTTGAAACTCGAAGCCCCGCTCGGCGGGCCTTGGAAGGCGGACGGCTGGCCGCTGGTCCACGGCGACACCTCGATCAACCCCGCCACGGACGCGCTCTCGCTTTCCGCCGCGTGCACCCACAAGATCGCGGACGTCGCGCCCGGCGCCGGACCGATCGGCACGATCATCGCCGTCGGCCCCTATGTGGAGACGGTCGACCAGCCCGCCGCGGACCTCGCCGGCTCGGTCCGCGTCCTGTACCCGACGGCGACGACGATGCTCGCCGCGACGGTCTCACTGGCCACCGCGCCCCGGCCCCGCTCGGTCCAGCAGGCGCGCGAACTGATCGCCGCGCTCGCCCCGGACGCGCCGCCGATGCCTGAGGAGACGTTGCTCGGGGAGGGTTTCAGCGCCTTCTCCGACGACGAGCCGACGGTGATCCGCGAGAACCCGCTCGTCGCCATCGCCCCGACGGTTCCGGTGCGGCATCCGGGGAAGACGAAAAAGTCGGCGAAACCGGCCGCTCCTCCCGCCAAGCCCGTGCGGGCCGCCCCGCCCGTTCAGCAGGCCGTCGCCGCGAAGCCTGCTCCCCCGGAGGCGGCTCCCGCTCCCGCCGAGCCTGCCCCGAAGAAGCCGCACCAGTCCAAGACGGTGAAGTGGCTTCCGGTCGCCGCGATCGGCCTGCTCATCGTGCTGCTGGTCGCCGCCATCAGCGTGGCTTCCGGCGGTGACGACACCGCGTCCACGCAGACTCCCCCGCCGCCGACCCCTGCCACCAGTCCTCCGCCGCCGAGCAGCAGCGCGGTCGAGAACATCCAGTTCACGTCGCGGGCGTCGGCCGCGGACCAGAAATGCGCGTCGCACGCGTACGGCGACGTCCAAGCGAGCCTTCAGCGGACGAGTTGCGCAGGGGTGAAACGGGCCAGTTTCGCCAGTTCCATCGACGGCAGGGCCGCCGCGGTGACGATCGCCGTCGTGGAATTCCCGAACACCGAACAGGCGACCGCGTTCAAGGCCGCCGCCGACACCCCCGGCGGTGGCGGCGTCCTCGACCTCGCCACCGAGACCAACCAGTGGCAGGGCGAGGTCCCGGTGTTCGAGGGCGCCGCCTACCAGAGCAGCCTGGACGGGAAGTCGGTCCGGCTGGTCCAGGTGGTGTGGGTGCCGGGACCGTCCACTGCGGACGATCCCGGCCTGGTCCGCGGCGCGAAGGCCGCGCTCGACCTGCCTGTGAACGGCTAAGGCTCAGAGGCCGTACGCCTCCAGCAGGCGCAGCCACACCTCACTGATCGTCGGGAACGACGGGACCGCGTGCCACAGCCTCGACAGCGGGACCTCCCCGACGATCGCGATGGTCGCCGAGTGCAGCAGTTCGGACACGTCCTGCCCGACAAAGGTCGCGCCGAGGAGGACACCCCGTTCGGTGTCGACGACGATCCGCGCCTTGCCCGCGTAACCGTCCGCGTGCAGCGACGAACCGGCGACCGCGATGTCGATGTCGACGACGCGGTGCGGCTTGCCCTCCTCGGGTCCGGCGAGGCCGACCGAAGCCACCTCCGGGTCGGTGAAGACGACCTGCGGGATGGCGTGGTGATCGGCCGTGGCGCTGTGCGCGCTCCACGCGGCGGAATCGACCGGCTTGCCCGCCGCCTGCGCGGCCACGGCGTCCCCGGCGGCCCTGGCCGCGTACTTGCCCTGATGGGTCAGCGGCGCCCGGCCGGTGACGTCCCCGACGGCGAACAGCCAGTCACCGTCCACAGCGGACACACGTCCGTTGTCGTCCGTCTCGAGCGGCGCGCCGGCTTCGAGCCCGAGTGACTCCACGCCGAGTCCGTCGGTCGCCGGGCGGCGGCCGGTGGCGACGAGCAGTTCGTCGACGACCAACCGGTCACCGCCCTTCAACGCCAATTCCTTGCCACCGTCCACTGCGGACACGGAGTCGAGGCCGGAGCCGGTGTGCACGGTGACCCCGGCTTCGCGGAGCCCCGCGATGACGGCGTCACCCGCGAAGTCCGGCAGCCGCGGCAAGGGACGCGCCCCCGAGATGATCAGGTGGACTTCGGCGCCGAGCGTGGCGAAGGCCTGCGCCATTTCGACTCCGACGACACCGCCGCCCAGTACGCCGAGGCGGCCCGGAACCTTCTCGGCCGAAGTCGCCTCTCGCGAACCCCACGGGGAAATGGTGTCCAGTCCGGGGATCGACGGCGTCCGCGGCACACTGCCCGTGGCGACCATCACGGCGTGCCGCGCGGTGAGCACGTCACCGCCGTCGACCGTGACCTTCCGCTCACCGGTGATCCGGCCGTGCCCGCGGATCGGGACGATCCCGACGCCTTCGGCCCACTTGACCTGTCCGGTGTCGTCTCCCTTGCCGGTGAACCAGTCCCGCCGCGCGAACACCTCCGCCGGGTCGACCGCGTCGCCCACCGGGACGCCGGGGACCCGCTTGGCGGCGGCGAGGAGGTTCCCCGGCCGCAGCAGTGCCTTGCTCGGAATGCAGGCCCAGTAAGAGCATTCGCCGCCGAAGCGTTCGTGCTCGACGAGCGCGACCCGGAGTCCGCCGCGTGCTGCCCGTTCGGCGGCGACCTCGCCGACGGGGCCGCCTCCGATCACGATCACGTCAAAAGTCTGTGCTGACATGCATTCAGCGCACACCACCGCGCAGCTTCGCGCAACCTGCCGCTATCCTCGTGTCGCTGCGTGAGTCATCAGCCGCGGGTTCAGGTTGCACCGTGCCGGTTACGCAGTAGAACGATCGAGCGCGGGAGGTTTTTCATGGCCAGGAACACTGCTGTGCATTTGCTGGATGATCTGACCGGCGAGGCGGCCGAAGAAACGGTCGCTTTCGCTTTGGACGGAATCGCTTACGACATCGACCTTTCGGCCGACAACGCCACCGCACTCCGGGGAATCCTGCGTGCCTTTGTGGAAAACGGCCGACGGATCGGTGGACGGAAACTGCGGCCGCGGGTCGTGCAGCGACCCAAGGGCGCACGGGTGTCGAAGTCGACCCCGAAGACCACGGCCACCGCCGCGAAGGCCGAGGCGAAGTCGGCCGCGAAGCCGGGCCGCAAGCCCGCCGCGAAGGGTGTCGCCGGCCGCAAGCCCGCCGCCGCCAAGGCCGCTCCCAAGACCACCGGCGCGAAGACCACCGCCGCCAAGGCGGAGGCCAAGGCTCCCGCCAAGACCACGGCGAAAGCCACCGCTGCCAAGGCGAAGACGGCCCGCGGCACGGCGGCGAAGGCCACCACGGCGAAGGCTCCGGCCGGTCGCGCGAAGACCGCCGCCGCGACCAAGGCCACGGCCAAGGCAGCGCCGAAGGCCGCGGCCAAGACGACAGCGGCCAAGACCGCTCCGAAGGCCGCCGCCGAGAAGACGACAGCGACCAAGACCGCGCCGAAGGCCGCCGCCAAGACGCCGGCGAAGAAGGCCTCGGAGCCGAAGAAGACCACGCGCGCCGCTCGCAAGGTGCCCGTCGTCACTTTCTCGGCCACCGAAAAGTAGTCGATAAACAAAAGGGGCTCCATTCGCTACTACGCGAATGGAGCCCCTTTTGTCGTCGTGACTGATTCGGGTCGTTCCACCGAACCGGATCATTCACGAGGCCGGACGTTGAGCCCCTTCCGAATGCCACTTCGGATACCCGTACCGCGTGTGCCGGAGCGAGCGGTGCCACTCCCGCTCCTCGGCCGAGGGCTTCCTGGTGGTGAGTTCACCCAGTTGCGCGACCGCCGCCACGCGGACCGCTGCCGTGACTTCGGCAACACCTTTGCGCAGGCCATGCTCGGCGAGCGACGCGACCGGGCTCCGGTGGGAGTCGAGCGGACGGGGATCCGCGGGCGCCGAAGTGAGGTACCGGCCGACCCGTTCGGCCGCGGTCGACACGAGCAACGTCGAATGCGCGAGCAAGCCCGTTCTCGTCCGGAACACGGCGAAACCGCACAGCTTCGCGTCACCGACGAACAGTCCCCGATCACCGAGCCGCGACGGCAGCCCGAGTTCGGCCACCGTCGCGGTCATCAGTTCCCCGAGCGCTTCGAGCGGCTTGACGGCTTTCGCCGACAGGCCGAGCCCGGGCAGGACGAGGGTGATGTTGAGATTGCCGGGATCGTGGAACACGGTGCCGCCGCCGCTGGCCCGGCGCAGCACCGGGACGCCGTCGCCCGCGCAGACGTCGGCCTTGACCTCACGTTCGATCTTCTGCCCCCGCCCCACGACCACAGCATCGGTGTTGCGCCAGATCCACAGGACCGGCGCCTCCGGGGCGGCACGCAGGAGGGCTTCGTCGAACGCGAGGTTGTCGGCCGGGTCGTCGAAGGAGGCGACGACTTCCGAGGGACCGATCACAGTGCTTTGAGTTCCTCCACGATCTCGCCCACCGACGATTTGGCGTCGCCGAAGAGCATGCTTGTCTTCGCATCGTAGAAGAGCTCGTTGTCGATGCCGGCGAAGCCCGAGCTCATCGAACGCTTGAGCACGATCACCGACCGGCTGTGGTTCACCTTGAGGATCGGCATCCCGTAGATGGGCGAGCCCGGATCGGTCTCCGCGGCCGGGTTCGTGACGTCGTTCGCGCCGATCACCAGCGCGACGTCGGTCTGGGCGAACTCGGAGTTGATCTCGTCCATTTCCTTGAGCTGCTCGTACGGGACGTCGGCCTCGGCTAGGAGCACGTTCATGTGCCCAGGCATCCGGCCCGCCACCGGGTGGATGGCGTAGGCGACCGTGATCCCCTTGGCCTCCAGCAGTTTCGCCATCTCGCGGACCACGTGCTGTGCCTGCGCGACGGCCATGCCGTAGCCGGGGACGACCACGACCTTGTTCGCGTACGCCATCTGGATCGCGGTGTCGGACGCGCTGGTGCTGCGGACCGGCCGGACCTCACCGGATCCACCGCTCGAAACCGCCGTGCCGCCACCGAACCCGCCGGCGACGATGGCCGGGATCGACCGGTTCATCGCCTTCGCCATCAGGTTCGTCAAGATCGAGCCCGAGGCGCCGACGATCATGCCCGCCACGATCAGCGCGGTGTTGTCGAGCGCGAGACCCATGGCCGCGGCCGACAATCCGGTGAGCGCGTTCAGCAGCGAGATGACGACCGGCATGTCCGCGCCGCCGATCGGCAGCACGACCACCACGCCGAGCACGCCCGCCGCGACCAGCAGGCCGATCATCAGCAGTTCGGCGTCACCGCCGGCGGCGATGACGACCGCGAGCACGATCGCGGCGATCAGCACCAGCGCGTTCACCGGCTGCTGCAGTTTGCCCAGGGTGATCGGGCGGCCGGAGATGAGTTCCTGCAGTTTCCCGAACGCGATGTTCGAGCCCCAGAAGGACACCGAACCGACGATCGCGGCGAACAACGACGCGATCGCGACGTACGCCGGCTCGTGCGCGTAGCCCTCGGTGGTGCGGAATTCGACCCACGCGATCAGCGCGACCGCCCCGCCGCCGACGCCGTTGAACAGCGCCACCATCTGGGGCATCGCGGTCATCTTCACCTTGCGCGCGGACGGCACGCCGACGACGACACCGATCGCGACGCCGAGCGCGATCAGCAGCCAGTTGCCCATCCCCGGTGTCAGCAGCGTCGCGATCACCGCGATGCCCATGCCGACCGCGGCGATCCAGTTGCCGCGTACCGCGGTGCGCGGACCGGTCAGCCCCATCAGGCCGTAGATGAACAACGCGAAGGAAAGGATGTAGAGGACGGCGATGAAGGTCGTCACTTGTCACCACCGTCTTCCGGCTTCTTCGCCTTGAACATCGAGAGCATCCGGTCGGTGACGAGGAAGCCGCCGACCACGTTGATCGTGCCGAAGGCGATCGCGATCACCAGCAGGATCTTGTTCAGTACGCCGTCGACCCCGAGGCCGAGCACGATCAGCCCGCCGAGCAGGACGATGCCGTGGATGGCGTTGGTGCCCGACATGAGCGGGGTGTGCAGCGTGTTGGGCACCTTGGAAATGACCGTGAAGCCCACGAATCCGGCGAGTACGAGGATCGCCAAACTGCCTACGAGCATCACTCGCCCCCTTCTTCTTTTCCGGCCACGCAGGCCCCGGCGACGATCTCGTCGGAAAAGTCGAGCGCGAGCTTGCCCTCCTTGTCGACGAGCAGTTCGAGCAACTCGGTGACGTTGCGCGCGTAGAGCTCGCTGGAATGCGCGGGCATCTCCGCGGCGAGGTTGAGCGGCGAGCAGATGGTGACGTCGTACTCGACGACCTCCTCGCCCGGTTTCGTCAGCTCGCAGTTGCCGCCGGACTCGCCGGCGAGGTCGACCACGACGCCACCGGCGGGCATTCCCTTCACCGCGTCGGCGGTGACGAGGACCGGTGCCCGGCGGCCGGGGACGAGCGCGGTGGTGATCACGACGTCGAACCTCGTGTTCGCCTCGGTGAGCCTGCGTTGCTGCTCGGCCTTTTCCTCGTCGGTCAGCTCGCGGGCGTACCCGCCTTCGCCGACCGCCTCGATACCGAGGTCGAGGAATTTCGCGCCGAGTGACTTGACCTGCTCGCCGACCTCGGGCCGCACGTCGTACCCGGTGGTCTGCGCGCCGAGCCGTTTCGCCGTCGCCAAGGCCTGCAAACCGGCGACACCCGCGCCGAGCACGAGTACCTTCGCCGGTGGCACCGTTCCGGCCGCGGTGGTGAGCATCGGGAAGAACCGGGTGAGTTTCTCCGCGGCCAGCAATACCGCGCGATAGCCCGCGACACTGCTCTGCGACGACAACGCGTCCATCGCCTGCGCGCGGGAGATCCGCGGGATCGCCTCGACGGCGAAGGCGCGGACGCCCGCCGACTCGAGCGCCGCTATCCCCTCCGGATCACCCCGTGGATTCAGGAAGCCGATGAGAATGGTGCCCTGCTTGAGCTTCGCGACTTCGGCCGCGCTCGGAGGCGCCACCTTCACCACGATGTCGGCATCCCACGGGTCGCCGATCACCGCGCCCGCCTGCTCGAAGGTCTCGTCGGCGAGCAGCGCGCCGGCGCCCGCGCCGGGCTCGACCACCACCCGCAGTCCGCGTCCGGAGACGCGCTCGATGAGCTTCGGTACCAGCGCGATGCGGCGTTCACCTTGTCCGGTTTCCCGGACAACACCGACCGTGAGCTGCTCGTTCCTTGCCGCCACAGGCGACCTCCTCGCTGGAGAGGACCACACGAACCCGCACTGTTTACCACGTCCGGCCGACAACTTTCCTGGCTGAACGTATCCGGACGGCATCTTTCCGTGACCTCGCTCATCACGATCGATCCAGCCATCGATCCAGGTGCGCGACGTCATACCGAGGACTCGTGAGGGTTTTGGGGTGACGGCGAGAGGGAGGCCGAACGTGGTGTGTCCAGGTGGTCGTGAGTGGCGTTTCGGGTTCTGGCCCGAGCCTGTATTTGCCTATCCACGGGAATCCGGGCTTGTCTCGCTGCCGTTGGGGTTCGTGCTGGGTGGTGTGAGCGGGGAGGGTTCCGGGCGAGACCGCAACGCCCTCTCGTCGATGGAGGAATCGGGACACTCACCGTCCCGATTCCTCCATCGCCGACATCCCGGCGCACGCTGAGCGCGCGAGACCGGCCTGGTCAGGCGTAGGTGAGCGAATACCGGTCCGTTCTAACCCGAAACGCCACTCACGACCCGCTGCGCCAGTTCGGCACGCCCAGAAAGATCAGCCGCAGCCGCCGTTCGGCCGTGCGCCCGATCTCGTCGTCCCGCGAAGGTGCCTCCAGCAACTCCAGCACCGTCGTGAGCATGGTCGTCACGATCAGGTCGGCGAGCAGGTGGAGATCTTCGGTGCTCCATTCGCGGAGATTGTCGAACCGCGCGAGGTCGACGGCGAGTTCGCTGACGAAGAGCTTGAGTTCGAAGGCGATCGCCTGCCGGACCGGTCCCGTGCCGCCGTAACGCTCGCGCGTGAGGAAATGGAAGTGGTCCTCGTGCGCCCGCACGTGCTCGCGCAGGATGCGCACGGACATTTTGATCATGTCGCTGTACGCGGCCGGTCTGGTGCGTGCCGGGCGGATCATCGTGCGCAGCGTGCGCATCGACTCCTCGACGAGCGCCACGCCCAGTTCGTCCATCGACGCGAAATGGCGGTAGAACGCCGTCGGCACGATTCCGGCCTGCTTCGCCACCTCGCGCAGGCTCAGCCCGGAGAACCCTCGTTCCGCCACCAGGTCCAGGGCAGCGTCCAACAGCGCCTGCCGTGTGCGCTGTTTGCGCTCCTGCCGGGAAACGGGCTCCGTTGTCACGACGGACAGCGTAATCGCCTGCGCGGTATCACCCACGTCACATCGCCCTCCTCTCGCGTTGACAAGCGCGACCATCGCCACTTCACTATTGAGTGTACAAGCGTTCACTGAATTTGGGAGAAGTGATGACGGCACTGGTACCACGCAGGGCCAGGCGGCTGGCTTCGCTGGCCGAGGCCCTGCTCACGCCCCATGGCATGGACCGCTACCTCGAACTCGTCGATCCGATGCTGGTCCGCCGCGAGATCCGTGGCCTGGTCACCGACGTCCGGCGGCAGACACCTGACACGGTCACGCTGACCATCCGGCCGAGCCGCGCCTGGCGGGGACACGTCGCGGGCCAGTACGTGCGGGTGACCGTCGAGATCGACGGCGTCCGCCGGACCCGCTGCTACTCACCCGCCGGTTCGGAGCACGACGGATCACTGGAACTGACCATCAAGGCCGACCCGCAGGGACTCGTCTCGCGGCACCTGAACCGCACGGTCACCATCGGTTCGGTGCTCGGTCTGTCCACTCCGGATGGTGAGTTCACCCTCCCGTCGCCGAGGCCCCGGCGGATCCTGCTGCTGAGCGGCGGGAGCGGGATCACGCCCGTCCTGTCGATGCTGCGCACGCTGGCGGACGAGAAGTACGAGGGCGATCTCGCCTTCCTGCACTACTCCAACACGGCCGAGGACGCGCTCTACCGCGTCGAGCTCGCCGAGCTCGCGCGCCGCCTGCCCGGCCTGCGGGTGGTACACGCGTTCACCCACGCCAAAACCGGTGGCGACCTGCACGGGTTCTTCTCGAAGGAGCACCTCGCCGAGGCCGCGCCGTGGTACCCCGAGGCCGAAACCTTCCTGTGCGGTCCGAAGCCGCTGATGGATTCGGTCCGCGAAGCCTTCGAGGCCGACGGCCTGGACGCACATCTGCACACCGAGGAGTTCACGCCGCCGGCGCTCACCTTCGACACCGAGAACGCCGAGGGACAGGTGCGGTTCGCGCACAGCGGCCGCGAGTTCGCCAACTCCGGGAAACCGTTGCTGGAGCAGGCCGAAGAGGCGGGGCTCAGCCCGGAACACGGCTGCCGGATGGGCATCTGCTTCTCCTGCACGCAGATCAAGACCTCCGGCTGCGTGCGCAACGCCAAGACCGGTGAGACCTCCAGCGAAGAGAACGAAGAGATCCAGCTCTGCATCTCCGTCCCGGTCGGGGACGTCGAGATCAACGCTTAGAAAGGAGCCAGTCATGACCGGCTTGCAGGACAAGCTCACCCCGGCCCAGATCGAAAGTTTCGGCCGCGAACTGGACGAGATGCGGCAGCGGATCGTCGCCGATCTCGGCCAGGTCGACGTCGACTACATCCACAACGTCATCAAGACCCAGCGCGCGCTCGAGGTCGCCGGCCGCGGGCTGCTGTTCGCCGGGTTCTTCCCGCCGGCGTGGGTCGCCGGGGTGACCGCGCTCTCAGTGGCGAAGATCCTCGACAACATGGAGATCGGCCACAACGTCATGCACGGCCAGTACGACTGGACGCGCGACCCGGCGCTGAGCTCGCAGAAATTCGAATGGGACACCGTCGCGCCGTCGGAGAACTGGCGCCACTCCCACAACTACATCCACCACACGTACACGAACATCCTCGACAAGGACCGCGACATCGGTTACGGCGTCCTGCGGATGGACCCGGCGCAGAAGTGGAACCCGTACTACCTGGGCAACCCCGTGTACGCGACGTTGCTCGCGCTGTTCTTCCAGTGGGGCGTCATGCTGCACGATCTCGAGTTCGACCGCGTCGTCAAGGGCGAGCGCAAGTGGTCGGACAACAAGGAGGTCGGTCTGAAGATGCTCAAGAAGGCCGGTCGCCAGGTCGGCAAGGACTACGTGCTGTTCCCGCTGCTGACCGGTCCGCTCGCGCCGCTGACCTTCCTCGGCAACGCCACCGCGAACCTGACCCGCAACCTGTGGGCGTTCTCGATCATCTTCTGCGGGCACTTCCCCGCCGACGTCGAGAGCTTCACCGAGGAGGAGACCGAGGACGAGTCGCGGGGCCAGTGGTACCTGCGGCAGATCCTCGGCTCGGCGAACATCACCGGCGGCAAGCTCTTCCACATCATGACCGGGAACCTCTCGCACCAGATCGAGCACCACCTGTTCCCGGACATCCCGGCGCGCCGCTACCCGCAGATCGCGGGCGAGGTGCGGGCGATCTGCGAGAAGTACGGTCTGCCCTACAACACCGGTCCCCTGCGCAAGCAGCTGTTCTCGGTGGCCAGGAAGATCGTGAAACTGGCCCTGCCGTGGAACGGTGAACCCCGCACTCCGGCTACCGTGGAGAGCGACAAGACCCTCCGAGCGGCTTAAGGTGTCTGACATGGTCGGTCAGTTCGAAACCACCAAGGACGTGGTCCAAGAGGTCACCGAGTCCGCGGCCACCCACATCGGCAACATCGCGACGATCATCACCGGCGCGATCCGGGACATCGCCCGCGAGACCGGCGATTGGCTGACGGACGTCATCGAGATGCGTGAGGCGTCCCAGCGGGCGCAGGCCGACGACACCCGCGAAGACTAGGTGTCGGACGGCCGCCCGGTGAGACGACCCGGCGCGGCGAAGATTACGGAAAACCGGATGGGCACGAGGCGGGTGGGCACGGCAGGCTGAAGCCGTGATCACCCGCCTCGCCCCGCCCCGGTTCGCCGGTCGCGTCCTCAGCGCACAGCTGAGCGGCGCGTACTGGGCCGAGCTGGCGTGGGTGATCATCGGCGCGCCGCTGACGCTGGTGTTCATGGCGCTCGTCGTCGTCGGGTTGTTCCTCGGGATCGGGCTGAGCCTGCTCACCATCGGGCTGCCGGTGCTCATCGGGGTCCTGGCGGGCGCGCGGCTGATCGGCGCCGCCCACATCGGCCTGGCGCGTGTCCTGCTCGGGACGACCGTCACCCCGCCGGCCCGGCCCGAGTTGCGGCCGGGGCTCTGGAACGGTGTCAAAGGGCGCCTCGGGGATCCGATGGGCTGGCGGTCGATCGCCTACCTGGCGATCCGGCTGCCGCTGTCGCTGATCGAGCTCTTCCTGGTCGCGTCCCTGTTCGTGTACGCCGTGAGCACGCTGATCTATCCGCTGTTCTGGTTCACCCTGGACGGCGACGCCATGCCGGCGTTCGACCTGCGCGTCGACACCTGGCCCCTCACCCTGCCGCTCGCCCTCACCGGGCTGACCGTGCTGCTGGCGATGCCGTGGGTGGTCCACGGCCTCGCCGAATTCGACCGTCTGCTGGTGCGCGGGATGCTCGGCGCCGAGGACCTCTCCAAACGTGTGCGCGACCTCGAACGCACACGCGCGACCGCGGTCGACGACGCGACGCGGCGGCTGCGCCGGATCGAACGCGACCTGCACGACGGCGCGCAGGCCCAGCTGGTCGCACTGGCGATGAAGCTCGGCATCGCGAAGGACGAACTCGCGGGCGGCGGCGACATCGACCAGGTCACCGCCCTGGTCACCGCCGCGCACGCCAACGCGAAACAGGCTCTGGTCGAACTGCGCGACCTCGCCCGCGGCATCCATCCCGCCGCCCTCGACGCCGGTCTCGACGTCGCACTGTCCACTTTGGCCGCGGGCTCGGGCATCGACGCGCGGATCACCGTGGACCTGCCGAGCAGGCCGTCGCCGTCACTCGAGACCATCGCCTACTTCACCGTCGCCGAGCTGCTGACCAATGCCGCCAAGCACACTTCCGCCGCGATCGAGGTCGACGTGGGTATCGTCGGCGACAGCTTGCGGCTCGTCGTGTGTGACGGCGGCGAAGGCGGGGCCCGGCTGGAACACGGCGGCGGGCTCGCCGGGATCGCCGAGCGGCTCGCGACGGTGGACGGCGGGCTCGACATCGACAGCCCGCCGGGCGGGCCTACGGTGATCAGCGCGGAAATACCATTACGGAAATAGGACTATGGGGGGCGGCGTGCGCGTCGTGATCGCGGAGGATTCGGCCATCCTCCGGGCGGGGCTCGTCGAACTGCTGAACCTTCGGGGGCACGAGGTCGTCGCGGCCGTCGCCGACGGCGAAAGCCTGTGCGCGGCGGTTCGCGAACACCGGCCGGACGTGTCCATTGTGGATATCCGGATGCCGCCGACGCATACCGACGAAGGACTTCGCGCGTCGATCGCGTTGCGCGCGGAACTTCCCGGATGCGCGATCCTGCTGTTCTCGCAGTACGTCGAGACGCAGTACGCGACGGAGCTCTTGGCCGACCGCGCGGGCGGCGTCGGCTACCTGCTGAAGGACCGCGTCGCGGAGGTTTCGGACTTCCTCGACGCGCTTCGGCGGGTCGCCGACGGAGAGACTGTGCTCGACCCGGAAGTGGTCAGCCAGCTGTTCACCGCCACCCGGAAGACGGACGCGCTCGCCGGACTGACCCCGCGGGAGCGTGAGGTGCTGGGGTTGATGGCCGAGGGACGGTCGAACTCGGCCATCGCGGCGGCGCTGTTCCTCTCGGCGGGCTCGGTGGAGAAGTACGTGTCGAGCATCTTCGGGAAGCTGGCGCTGCCCCAGTCCGAAGGGGACAACCGGCGGGTTCTCGCCGTGCTCCGGTACCTGGAGTCCTAGGCCGGTTCCACCGGGACCCCGGCCACCTCCGGCAAGCACAGTTGCACCCACGCGACGTCCCGCCAGGCCCCGTGCTTGTACCCGATCCGCCGATAGGTCCCCACCGGCTCGAATCCCAGCGCGCGATGCAGCCCGGCGCTCGCGTCGTTCGGCAGCACCATTCCCGCGCAGAAGTTCCGGAAGCCGCGAGACGCCAGCTTGTCCAGCAGCGCTTGATAGAGCGCGCGTCCGCCACCGGTCCGCCGTCGGCCGAGCTCCAGATAGATGCTGACCTCGCAAGACCAGCGATAGGAAGGTCGGCCGCTGAAGGGGCCTCCGTAGGCGTAGCCGGTGACACGGCCTTCGTCGTCTTCGAGCACGAGCCATGCGTGCGATCGCTGCGCCTTGGCGATGCGTTCGGTCATCTCGTCCGGTTTGGGCGGCTCGGTCTCGAACGAGATCACCGTGTCGGTGACATACGGCGCGTAGATTTCCGCGCACGCCGCCGCGTCGGCTTCCGTCGCTTCCCTGATCACCATGGCGACCATAGTAACCGAATTGACCACTATAGTGAGCACCATGCCGGATTCCTTGTCCGCGTCGCTCGCCGCGACGCTCCAGTCCGCGAGACTCGACCAGAACCTTTCGGCCAACGCCCTCGCCGAGATGTCGGGGGTGTCCAGGGCGATGATCGGCAAGATCGAACGCGGCGAGGCGCAGCCGACGGCCGTCCTGCTCAGCAGACTTTCGTCCGCCCTCGGGATGACGTTGTCCGAGTTGATCGCGCGCGCCGAACACGGCGACCGCCGCCTCGTACGCGTGGCCGATCAGCCGACCTGGACCGACCCGGACACCGGATATGTGCGCCGCGCGGTGTCACCTTCGCTCGGCGGGCCGCTCGAACTGGTCGAGGTCGTGCTGCCCGCGGGCGCCGAGGTCGCCTTCCCCGCCCACACCTATGCGCTGACCCACCACCAGATCTGGGTACTCGACGGCCATCTGCGGTTCCGCGAGGGCGACGTCGAGCACGAACTCGACGCTGGAGACTGCCTACAGCTCGGCACTCCGCAGCAGTGCGCCTACGTCAACCCGACCGGGGAGCCGGTCCGATATCTGGTCGCGCTCGCGCGGCGGCACGCCTGATACTCGGGTCATGGAGCACCGCGCCCTCGCGTACGTCGCGGCGAAAGCACGCGGCGGGTACGAGGCCGGGCTGCCGGTGACCCTGCACTTCCATCCGGACAGGTCCACAGTGGACGGACGTCCGTTGCTGGAAGCGATGGCGGAGGACGGATTCTACCGCAACCAGTTCGAAACCGGGACGAGCAACGGAGGACTGACCGCGTATCCCGGCGGAGATCGCTGGCATTGGGAGAGCCGGATGTTCGGCGGCGTCTACGACGGCGCGCCGCCCGCGGAACGGCCGAAGTACGGCGCCTTGAACTTCCGTCGCCGCGCGGGCGGCGGCGCGCCGAGATTCGGCTCGGCCCACTTCCGGATGGCCGCGCACACCGTGGACAGGACGACGTTCTGCTACCCGGACAGTGTGCTGGCGCCCCGGGATTTCGGCCACGGCACCAGGGTTTCCGCACTGATCGCCTTGGCGGAGCAAGACGACACCGATCTCCTCGACGACTACATCGAGGCACACGTCCACGGCCCGGTCGATCTCACGAAGGACGTCGAAGCTCTCGTCCTCGACCCGAGTCACCGCGGCACCGACGTCGAGAAGGCCGCGTCACGACTCGGCTGCCCGGTCGAATGGCATCCGGGTTTCCGCCTGTCGACCGAAGAACTCGAACGGCACCCCGGATACCGCGGGGCCGAATTCGTCGAACTCGGCCTGACACTGGCCGAAGACGGCTACCTCGATCCCCGTGTCCTCGGCGAAGCCCGCCACCACGACCAGCAGGCCCTCAAACGCGTCTGGCACTACGTCGCGCGCTTCGGGGCACTACCGTAAGAGCATGTATTCCACGGAGATCGAGGTGCGCACCGGCAGCGTGGCCGTGGTGCACGACCTGACCAAGGACGCCGAGACCTTCCTGCGCGACGCGGACGCCGAAGACGGGATCCTGCACGTCTTCGTCCCGCACGCGACATCCGGGCTGGCGATCCTCGAGACCGGCGCCGGCAGCGACGAAGACCTGCTCGCGGCGCTCGACGACCTGCTCCCCCGCGACGGCCGCTGGCGGCACCAGCACGGCAGTCCCGGTCACGGCCGTGACCACGTCCTGCCCGCGCTGTTGCCGCCGTTCGCGACGATCCCGGTGCTCGGCGGAGTGATGACGCTGGGCACCTGGCAATCGGTCTGCCTAGTGGACACCAACCTGGACAACCCGGTCCGGCGTGTCCGTTTCAGTCTGCTCGAGGGCTGACCGGGCCGGCCACAGCGCGAGTAGCAGTCCCGCCGCGAGCAATCCGGTGAGCACCCACACCCCGGTCGTGACATCCGGCGCGCCGGGCACGCCCTGCAGCAGGCTCCGGAGTCCTTCCGCGGAGAACCGGAACGGCGTCCAGGACCACAGCACCGCGCGGTACGCGGGGTGCAGCAGTTCCGGCACCTGTCCCGCGACGGCGGGCGCGACCAGGTACAGCGGGCCGAGGATCGCCATCGCCCGTACGCCGAGCAGTCGCAGCAGGCCGGTCTGCAGGGCCGCGAACGCGATCGAGGCCAGGAAAAGGAAGCCGAGGACGTCCCAACCGAGCGGAAGCGACGAGTCCCACAGCTTCAGGAACCCGGTCAGGACGCCGGTGACCAGGATCCCCGCCGAAACGATCTGCGTGAAGCGCGCGGCGACTCCCGCGTCCCGGCCGATCCGCCGTCCGGCCAGGATCAGCACGGCACCCGCGGCCAGGCAGCCGACCCAAGCCAGCGCGCTCAAAGCGAGCGGCGCGACCCGGCCCGCCGCACTGGCGGGCTGCAGCGTTTCGACCTTGGGCGTCCCACCCAGCGCCTGCGCGGCGCCGGTCAGCACCTGTTGCGCGATCTGCGTTCCGGACGGGTTCACCGCCCCGGAGACCACGACCGTCGACGGAAGTTCGAGAACTCCGTAGACCTCCTTGTCCTCCAACAGTTTCCGGCCTTCCTCGGGAGAGGTCACCCGCCATGAGACCTGTCCTCCGCCATGGGACGCGATCCCCTTCGCGGCCGCCTGGAGCGGTCCCGGGGGCGCGGCCACGGCGATGGGGAGACCGTCGGGCGCGATGGTGGCCTGCGCGCCGAAGGTGAGAAAGCCGAGTACGGCGGCGACCAGCGCACCGGCCACCGCGGCGAGTAAGGCGAACGCCCCGGCGGGGCGATGGCTCTGGGTAGGCATGACCGTCCTCCATTTATTCATCTCACGTTGAATTAGCCGCCAAGGTAGGCGGCCGCGCCACGGAAGTCAACAGACGTTGAATAAGCTCACCGGTACCGTCGACCGCGTGACTACTCCGCACCGGCTCGTGCTGTGGGACATCGACCAGACCCTTGTGGACCTGCGCGGCGTCGGTGCCGCCTGGTACACGACCGCGCTCGCCGAGGTCGCGGGCGTCGAACTGCGGGCGCTGCCGAACTTCGGCGGCCGCACCGAACGCGCCATCAGCGCGGACATCCTGACCTCGCACGGCGTCGAGCCCACCGAGGAGAACGTGCGCAAGCTCTGGCTCGCGCTGATCGCGGTCTCCGAAAGCCACGCCCCGACGCTGTCCACCAGTGGCAGGGCACTTCCGGGCGCCAAAGACGCGTTGAACGCCTTCGCCACGCACGGCGGCGTCGTGCAGACGCTGGTCACCGGCAACCTTCCGGAGATCTCCGTGCACAAGCTGACCGCCTTCGGCCTGCACGAGCACGTGGACTTCGAGATCGGCGGCTACGGCTCGCTCTCGGCGCACCGGCCCGATCTGGTGCCCGCCGCCGTCGGCCACGCTTCGGCGAAACACGGCACGGAGTTCGCGCCGGCGTCGGTCGTCGTCATCGGCGACACCCCGGACGACGTGCGGGCCGCGCTCGACAACGGCGCCGTCGCGGTGGCCGTGGCGACCGGGCGGTTCAGCGCCGAGGAACTGGCCGACGCGGGCGCGCACACCGTGCTCGGCGACCTGTCCGACCTGGCAGCGGTCCGTGCGGCCGTGCTCAGGGACGCCGGCTGAACGCGGTCTAAACTCGGTCCATGGCATACCCAGGCGGCAACGGCTGGCCGGAGCGACCACAACAGCCCGATCAGCGGCAACCCCCACCGCATGGGTATCCGCCCCAGGGTTATCAGCAGCAGGGTTTCCAGCAGTTCCCGCAGCAGACCTACCAGGGTTTCTCTCCGGAACCGCCGAAGAAGGGCAAGAAAGGCCTGTGGATCGGCCTGGGCGCGCTCGTCGTGGTCATCGCCGTCGCGTCCACGCTGTTCTTCGTCCTGCGTGACGGCGAAGATCCGCGGCCGGAGCCCACTCCACCGCCCGCGGCCGCCTCCGCGTCGAACCCTCCGTCGACCTCCCAGAGCGGCGACGCCCCGCAGGACAACAAGGTTCCGTCCAAGACGCTGGGCTGGCAAGGAATCGTCTCCAGACAGGACAAGACGGCATACGACCTGCCCCCGACGGGCTGGGAGACCAAGCCGGGATACGTCACCGGGAACACCGAGCGCGAGTTCAAGATGGTGATCCGCGAGGCGATGAGGTACAAGCTCGGCGCCTGCCCCGACCTCAGCGGTTCGAACCGGGGAATGGTCGGTTTCGCCACCGCGGATCAGATCCCCGTCGAGAACGCCGCCAGAGGCGCTGTCCGGCTCTGGATCCAGTCCGCCACCGGCAAGGCCGACGTGCCGCTGCCTGAACTCAAGCAGCTCCCCATCGCCGGGGGCACGATCCAGGCACTCAGCTCCACCGCCTCGTTCACCCCGAGCGAAGGCGAAGGCTGCCGGGCGCCGAGCGTGAAGGTCACTTCGGCGGCCTTCAAGGTCGGTGAGCAGACCGTCTGCTTCGTGATGGTCCTCGATCAGGGCACCCCGGACGCCCTGTCCGAAGCGGACGCGCAAATGATCCTCGCGAGTTTGAGGCCACAGCAATGACCGGTCCCGGTGGGCGCGACGACGAACCTCGGCCGTGGTTCGTCGATCCGCTCACCGGGCAGTCGCTCGAAACCGAAGCCGAACGGACGGCGCCGCTTCCGGTCATCCGGGACCTCGCCCCGCCGCGCCGTCGCTTCCGTCTCGGGCCGGTGCTGGGTGCTCTCGGCCTGGCCGTCGTCATCGCCGTCGGCACGACGGCCACCTACCAGGCCAAGACGGCGGCCCCGCCGCCGTCCGCCCACGATCTCGTCCTGCCCGATCCGGTGGGGCCCACCCGGATCAAACCCGTGATCGCGGGCTGGCAACCCGTGCTGTCCGACGATCACCCACTCGTCTACGACGTTCCGCCGGGCTGGAAGATCGAAGAGCCCGACGTCGCCGTCGGGTACGAGACACCGGCCGGCGACCTCGTCACCCTGCAGGGTGTCGCCCGGTACCGCCGCGACTTCTGCCCCGCCGCCGCACTCTCGGCGCGGGCGATGGCGGGGTTCACCACCATCGACGAGGGCGAGGTCGGCGGTATCGCCCAAGCTGCCGAGGAAACGATCCTGCGGTGGGCCGAAGCGGCGTACGGGCGGTCCACAAAGGCCGAAGTCGGCGAGGCCGGGCCGGTGCCGGTCCTCGACGGCGGCACGACCGCCCACGCCGTGACCACCACCGTCGTCCCCGCCGCGGACGGACCGTGTCCCGCCCCGTCGGTCGCGATCACCGCGATCGCCCTCCCGTTGGACGCCCTGCCCGGATCCGGCCGCTATCACGTCCTTCTGGTGCTGGCGGACCAGGAGATCCCCGGCCCGGTAGCCAGGGACGTCGTCCTCAAGATGGGTGAAAGCATCCGTCGCGAGTAGCACTCCCCTAAGGGAAATATGGGTCCCCTGCCGGATGTGGCCGACGGGCGCCCGCACCTACCTTGGTTCCATGTCAAAAGGGGGAAGCGGGACGGCCGCGCCGGGCCGGACGCACAAGATCGCCACGGTGCTGAAGCAGCGGTTGCCTTTCACCACCCTCGTCACGGTGACCATGCTCGCGCTCGCCTTGGCCACGGGCGCGCTCTGGTCGGCCGCCGAGGATCGCGCGGTGTACCCGTACGTCGCGTACGGGCTGCCGTCGCTCGAAGCGGGCCGGTGGTGGACCTTGTTGACCGGACCGCTGTTCGCGGTCGTCCCGCTGTACTACCTGCCGATGGTGCTCAGCTTCGCGTTGTTCGCCGGGTTCGCGGAATGGCGGCTCGGCACGCGGCGGGCGATGGCCGTCACCATCGGTGGCCAGTTCGTCAGCGTGCTGGTGGCGGTCCAATTTTTGGCATTGAGTCGCAACTCCGGCTGGGAATGGGCGGAACGGGTCGCGGGCAGCCTCGACGTCGGGTTCTCCGGCGGCGCGCTCGCCGCGGTCGCGGTCGCCAGCGCCACCCTGCGCCCGCCGTGGCGGCTGCGGTTGCGCGCCGGATTGTGCGTCTACGCCGGGATCGCGATCATCTTCGTCGGCACGCTCGCCGACCTCGTGCATTTCTTCGCCCTCGTCCTCGCCCTGCCGTTCGGGCGCAAGTTCCTCGGTACCGAGAACTCCTCGCGCGAACGGAGGCCGAGTCTGCGCGAGTGGCGGTTCTACGTGGTGGCCGGTCTGCTGGTGCTGACCGTCGCCGAACTGGTGATGTCCTTCGTACCGGGCAACGGCCCCTTCGGTTCGTCCGAAGAGCTTTCGCTGTCCACGTGGGAAGTCGTCGTCCTGTGCCTGATCGTGGTGCCGATCATGAACGGCCTGCGCAAGGGCAGCCAGGTCGCCTGGTGGTGCGCGATGGTCCTGACGTCGTTCGTCATCCTCCAGGTGATGGTCTACGGCGGAGTGCTCACGTTGGCGGAGATCTTCGGTGAAGACGCCGGCTTGGTGGATCCGCCGCTGTTCTTCGTGGACAACCTGCTGTGGACGGTCGAGTTCGCGCTGCTGATCTCCGCGCGAGGCGCCTTCCGGGTGCCGTCGCGGCGGAAGCGCCGCCGTCTCGGCCGGATGGGCAACCCCGCGCTGGCCCGCACGCTGCTCAGCCGTCACGGTGGAAGCACGCTTTCGTGGATGACGACCTGGCCGCAGAACTCGTACTTCGTGGCCGCCGACGGCAAGTCCTACCTCGCCTACCGCCGCCACGCCGGGGTCGCCATCGCCCTCGGCGACCCGATCGCCCCGGACGGCGCCGCCGACCGGACGATCGCCGAGTTCATCACGATGTGCGAGAACACCGGTCTCGTGCCGTGCCTGTTCTCCGCCACCGGCGACACCACCGCCAAAACCGCGGAACTCGGCTGGAAACAGGTCCAGGTCGCCGAGGACACCCTGATCGAACTGGAAACGCTGGAGTTCCGCGGCAAGCGCTGGCAGGACGTGCGGACCGCGCTCAACCGCGCCACCAAGGACGGCATCGAGTTCCGGCTCGTCCGGCTCGCCGACCAGCCGCGCGCGGTGATCTCGCAGGTGCGCGCCATCTCCGAGGAGTGGATCAGCGACAAGGGCATGCCGGAAATGGGCTTCACCCTCGGCGGGGTCGACGAGGCGATGGACCCCGAGACCCGCGTAGGGCTCGCGGTCGACGGGGACGGGGTGGTCCACGGCGTGACGTCGTGGCTGCCGGTGTACACCGGCGCGGGCGCGATCGGCGGCTGGACACTCGACGTCATGCGCAAACGCGCCGACGGATTCCGCCCGTCGATGGAGTTCCTGATCGCGTCGTCGTGCCTGGCCTTCCGCGAGGAAGGCGCGAAGTTCGTTTCGCTGTCCGGTGCGCCGCTGGCGAGCTCCGGTGAACCCGCGCACGCCGTCGAGCGGGTGCTCGACGCGCTCGGCACGATGATGGAGCCGTTCTACGGCTTCCGTTCACTGCACGCGTTCAAGGCGAAGTTCCAGCCACGCCACGTCCCGCTGTACCTCGCGTTCCGCGACGAGGCGGATCTGCCGCGGATCGGGATCGCGCTCGGCCGGGCCTACCTGCCGAACACCGGACTGCTGCGGCTGGCGAAGCTCGCGCGCTCCGGCAAGAAGCCTCAGCGCCTGGTCGCGAACGCGCAGCCGCGAACGACTTCCTCGCTGGCTTCACAGTAGAAGGGCCTTAGCGGACTGCCATGCCGCGTGGGGGGGGGGGGGGGGGGGGGGGGGGGGGGGGGGGGGGGGGGGGGGGGGGAAACGAAGAAGGCGGGGGAGAGAAGGCACTTCCCCATTGCCCCCCACC
>NZ_JBVJCE010000019.1:44978-61588 GCF_055588925.1 Amycolatopsis sp. NPDC041971
GAGACGGGAGGGGGGTGTGGCTTGGGGGGTGGTGGGGGTCGTGCTTCCCCCTCCCCCCCCCCCCCCCCCCCCCCCCCCCCCCCCCCCTGACCGGTCGGTACCGATCCCCTCTTGCCCGGCCTTCACACGCAGCCCGCTGCGACTGCTGGTACAGGTGGGACGTACGTGGCGATCATCGATTCCGTGAAGGACTCCTTGAGGGACCCAGAGTCCCTCAAGGAGTCCTTCACGGACCGGGCTGGGGATCAACCGCAGCCGGAACCCACGTAGACACCCTTAGCGCTAACCCGAATCGCCACTCACGACCCCTATGGGCACGATCTCCTGACTGGCGTCCTTTATGGACGGTCAAGAGCGGGTCCAGGCCCTCGGCTCCGCCGTCGAGTTCAGCGCAACGTCGAAGGCGGCGGCGTGATGGTCTTGCGGTCGGCCTCCGGGACACCCCGGTAGGTCTTGAGGATCTTCAGGATCTGCTCGCGGTCCGCACCGCCCGGCGTGTCCTGGCCCGAATAGACGGCCAGGGCCGCCGAGGCTTCGCCCAGTCCCGGCGCGATCACGCCGACCAGGGCGCGCTGCGCGCCACACGGTCCGGGTGGGGTGAGGACCTCCGCGAGGACAATGCTCGCGGGGACCTTCTTGCCGGTACCGAGCGTGAACTCGGCCGGCTGGGCCGGCTCCTTGGTGATCTTGGCCGTCAGCGGACCGTTCTCCGGGTTGTAGGCGCTGACGGTGAGATCATCGATCGCCTTCTGCGCCGCGGCGGCGGGTTCGGCGACCTTCACGTTCGTCACCCCACTGCCGCCGATCCTGCTCCGCTTGTCCTGCGGGCAGTAGCCGTCGCCGACGAAGGCACTGGCGACCATGGTGATGCCCGGGACCTGGGTGCCCTTCTCCCAGCCATGGATCGTGCCGGGTTTCGGCGTCCAGTTCGGCGGGACGTCGTAGGCGTAGACGCCGTCCTTTCCTGCCACAGACTGCCAACCGTCGGTCACCGGCGGCGCGACGACCTGGGGCGACGGCGTGTAGACGATCGGAGTCCGGGTCGTCGTACTGCTCGACGACCGGTCCGAACCGTTGTTCGCGAGCGTGGCGACCGCGATGACACCGAGCGTCGCGAAGAAGCCGTACATGGCCCTTCGCCCGCTTCGCGACATCGGCTGCTTCACGGGCTTCCGCGGCTCCGGTTCGACAGGAGCGGCCTGTTCCGGGGCCGGCGTGTAGGCGGACGAGTCCGAGGGCTGATAGCCCCCGAACCCGTCCAGCGCCGCGTTGTCCTCGTAGCCCGGGGAATCCCCGCGCTTCTTGCCGAACAGGCCCATTACGAACGGACGAGCTTGACCAGGTGCTCCACGACCGCGTCCACGGCGATCTCTTCACGGTCCCCGGTGCGGCGGTCCTTGACCTCGACGACACCGTTCGCCAGGCCGCGCCCGACGACGAGGATCGTCGGCACGCCGACGAGTTCGGCGTCCGCGAACTTCACGCCGGGGCTGGCCTTGCGGTCGTCGAGGACGACCTCGACGCCGGCGGCGTCCAGTTCGGCCGCGAGTTTCTCCGCGCCCGCGGTGACCGTCTCGTCCTTGCCCGCGATGACGATGTGGACGTCGAACGGCGAGACCTCGCGCGGCCAGATGATGCCGAGATCGTCGTGGTTCTGCTCGGCGAGCACGCCGACGAGCCGGGAGACGCCGACGCCGTAGGAACCCATGGTGATGCGGATGGGCTTGGAGTCCGGACCCAGCGCGTCGAGTTCGAACGCGTCCGCGTACTTGCGGCCGAGCTGGAAGATGTGCCCGATCTCGATACCGCGCGCGGCGACCAGGGTGCCGTTGCCGTCGGGCGACGCGTCGCCTTCCCGGACCTCGGCGGCCTCGATCGTGCCGTCGCCGGTGAAGTCGCGGCCCGCGACCAAATCGACCACGTGGTGATCGCGCTCATCGGCGCCGGTGACCCAGGCGGTGCCGTCGACGACGCGTGGGTCGAGCAGGTAGCGGACGCCGTTGTCCTTCAGTGCCTTCGGGCCGATGTAGCCCTTGACGAGGAAGGGGTTCTTGGCGAAGTCGGCTTCCGCGAGCAGTTCGAACTCGGCGGGCTCGAGCGAGGCTTCGAGGCGCTTCGTGTCGACCTCGCGGTCCCCGGGGAGGCCGATGGCCAGCAGCTCCCACTCCTTCGCGCCCGGCTGGCGGGTCTTCACCAAGACGTTCTTGAGCGTGTCCGCGGCGGTGAAGGTCCGGCCGAGGTCGGCGTTGTTCAGGAACGCGACGAGCGACTCGATGGTCGGCGTGTCCGGCGTGTGGTGGACCTTCGCCTCGGGCAGGCCCTCGATCGGCTTCGCCTCGGGAGCGGGTGTGGTGACCGCTTCGACGTTGGCCGCGTAACCCGAATCAGTGCTGCGGACGTAGGTGTCCTCACCCGTCTCGGCGACGGCGAGGAACTCTTCCGACGCCGAGCCGCCCATCGCGCCGGAGGTCGCCTTGACGACGACGTACTCGATGCCGAGACGGTCGAACAGCTTCGTGTAGGCCTGGCGGTGCAGCTCATACGACTTCGTCAGGCCCTCGTCGTCGAGGTCGAAGGAGTAGGAGTCCTTCATGACGAACTCGCGGCCGCGCAGGATGCCGGCGCGGGGACGCGCCTCGTCGCGGTACTTGGTCTGGATTTGGTACAGGACGACGGGGTAGTCCTTGTACGAGTTGTATTCACCCTTCACGGTGAGCGCGAAGAGCTCTTCGTGCGTCGGGCCGAGGAGATAGTCGGCGCCCTTGCGGTCCTTGAGGCGGAAGAGGGCGTCGCCGTACTCGGTCCAACGGCCGGTGGCCTCGTAAGGCTCCTTCGGCAGCAGCGCGGGGAACTGGATCTCCTGCGCGCCGATGGCGTTCATCTCTTCACGGACGACGTTCTCGATGCGGCGCAGCACCCGCAGGCCCAGCGGCAGCCAGGAGTAGCCGCCCGGGGCCACCCGGCGGACGTAGCCGGCGCGTACCAGGAGCCGGTGGCTCGGTACCTCGGCGTCCGCCGGATCCTCACGCAGGGTGCGAAGGAACAACGACGACATCCTGGTGATCACTTCTGGGCTCCTCGCTGGAATTACGTGCTGAGACGTTCTGCGCAGCGTAGTCACCCCGCCCCGGGACGATTCAACCGGTTATCGGGGGCGCCCGGTTTTGTCGGTGGTCTCCGCTAGCTTGCCGCCATGGGTATCGAGCTGGGCATGATCACTATCGACTGCGCGGATCCGCGCGGGCTCGCGGCGTTCTGGACGAAGGCGCTCGGCGTGGAGGTGGATCAGGACTACGAGGGTGAATTCCTCATCCTGCGCCCCAAGGCGGAGAACGGGCCCGTGCTGGCGTTCCAGCGCGTGCCGGAGCCGCGCGCCGGCAAGAACCGGGTCCATCTGGACTTCGGGACGGACGACATGGAGAAGGAGGTGGACCGCCTGATCGGACTGGGCGCGACGAAGCTGGACAAGCACGAGATGCCGGGCCTCGCCTGGACGGTGCTGGCCGACCCCGTCGGCAACGAATTCTGCGTGGCCACCCACGAGGGCTGAGGCGGGCCGCGATGGTCAGAATGGCGGCATGACGGAGCGAGCCATCCTGCCCTGGACCGACATCGAGCTGCCCGAAGGCCTGAACTCACGGCTCTACGACGGTACGGGCCCGCTGCCGGGTGATCGCCTCGATGACGTCGAGGTGTACGTGCTGCCGTACGACACCGGCATGGAGCCGGCGAAGCTGATCGCCCGGCTTCCGTCGCTCAAGCTCGTGCAGTCGCTGTCGGCCGGGGTGGAGAAGCTGATCCCGCTGGTGCCGGCGGGGGTGAAGCTCGCCAACGGCCGCGGTCTGCACGACCTCAGCGTGGCCGAGCACGCGCTGGCGCTGATCCACGCGTCGCAGCGGGATCTGCCGCGCTGGTTCGCGCGGCAGGCGACGGCGTCGTGGGAGCGCGAGCACACGCGCTCGCTGGCCGACAGCCGGGTGCTGCTGGTCGGGTACGGCTCGATCGGCCAAGCCATCGAGCGGCAACTGCTCGCGGCCGAAGCGGTCGTGAGCAGGGTGGCGAGCACGGCCCGGCCCGCGGAGCGGGTGCACGGCGTCGGCGAACTGGCGGAACTGCTGCCGTCGGCCGACATCGTGGTCCTGATCCTGCCCGAAACACCCGCGACGGTGGGCTTGTTCGGTGCCGCGGAACTCGCCGCGCTGCCGGACGGCGCGCTGGTGGTGAACGTCGGGCGGGGCTCGGCGATCGACACCGAGGCAATCACCGCCGAGACCGGCTCCGGACGCTTGCGTGCCGCGCTGGACGTCGTCGACCCGGAGCCGCTGCCCGCGGCGCATCCACTGTGGACCACGCCGGGAGTGATCGTCACGCCGCATATCGCGGGCGGGTCGGCGTCGTTCTACCCGCGCGCGAAGCGGCTGGTCGCCGAGCAGTTGCGCCGGTACGCCGCCGGTGAGGAGCCGCTGAACCTCGTGAGTGGCTAGACCGGTTGCTCGTGAGTGGCGATTCGGGCTCTATTGAGGGGTAAGGCGCAGGTGGCAGGTTGCGGTAGCGAAGAGTGGCTTTCGCGACACCGTCGCCGCACGGCCGCGAGCGAAACCCCGCGACCCGGCACCTCTGCGTCACCCCTCAATAGAACACGATTCGCCACTCACGACGCGGGCGCTACTGCCAGTGCGTCCGGTAAGCGAGCCAGTCGCGCATCGCCGCGGCGAGACGACGTTGCGCCGCGCGGACCCCTGTCGTCGCGGGCGGTTCCGGTAGCCTGCTCGCGCGTTCGGCGTGCCCCGCCAACGCGACGCCGAACGCGGTGACCGCCCAGACCGGCACACCGGTGAGCACGGGACGCCGCCGGAGCAGGCGGTCGACGTCGGCGGGCTCGTGTCCGGCGTCGAGCAGATGCGGGACGAGCGCGACCAGATCGAGCCAGCCCGCACCCCTCGCCGGGTAACGCCAGTTGGTGACGAGGACCCTGCCCGATCCGGTCCGCACCAGGTATTCGGGCTGGATGTCGTTGTGCAGCAACGTGTCCCCGGCCGACCACGGATGCCAGGACGTCTCCAGCTGGACGAGCCTGTCGAGGTTGCGGACGGCCCAGCCGTCGAGGTCGTCCGGCGGTTCCTTCGCCAGTTCGTGCCAGCCGCGCAGGAGCGGGCCGAGATCGTCGAGCGCGTCCGGGACGTCGGGCAGCGGGCACGGGGTGAGCGTGCGTCCGAGCGTGCCGAAGGTGGCCAGGACAGCGGAAAGGTCCGGCGAACCCGGACGCAGGTTCGGCCTGGTGCCGTCGAAGTCGGCGAACGCGAGCACCAGCCAATCACCGTCCACAAAGGACATCAGCTTCGGCGTGGGTGCTTCCGGGGGAAGCCGTCGCGCGATGGCGGCCTCCGTGCGGTAGCCGCCCGCTCGTGGGCTGGCGGCCGGGATCGCCTTCAGGAAGACCCAGCGATGATCGCGTTCGAGTTCGAGCCTCGCGGCGACACCGCCGTCGAATTCCGGGGTCTGCCACAGCGAACGGCGGACCGCCGAACCGAGCTCACGCTCCACGGCGTCACGCGTCGCCGACGGCAGGTCATGCCAGCCGAGGCGTGCGGAAACCGGCAACGCCCTACCACCCCCACCGATCTCTCCGAGAAGATCGACTGTACCGAAATCCACCCTTTCGGGTGGCAACCGGTCAGGTCGGGAGGGGCTTCACGTAGCCGGCCCAGCGCTGGAACTCGGTGAACCCCACCCGCTCGTAGACCCCGAGAGCACGGTGGGTGTTGTCCTGGTCGACGTTGAGCGAGGCCCGCTGGAAACCCTTGGCCTTGGCCTGGACGAGCGTGTGCCCGAGCAGCGCGCCCGCGATCCCACGGCCGCGAAGGCTCGCGTCGGTCGCGACGTGGCTGACATACAGGTCCTTCACTCCCGTGGCGGCCTCGTCTGAGGCGAAGAACACGCTCAGCACCATCGCGACCACCCTGTCCCGCTCGGGGCTCAGCAGCAGGAACGACAGATCCGGTTGGAAGTTCTTCCCGCCGACGACCAGATGCCGCCACGCCTCCGGGGACTGCTCCGTGCTTCCCCAGTGGTCCGCGAAGGTCTCGTTGCGGGACCGCAGGGTGAGCGCCTCGTACTTGTCCTCGTACGTGACGAGCGGGAACTCTTCGGGCAGCGGCTTGACCGGCGGGATCGAGCCGAGGTCGGCCCGCATGTCGACGAACCACCGGGCGTGTTCGTATCCGGCGTCCACGAGTACGTCGGTGAGCCAGCGCTGCTTGGTGTTGACCCCGGCGTGCAGTTCCAGCGGTACGTCCGGGTGGGACTTCGCGTGGAGCTCCTTGCCCGCCTCTTCGCACCAGCCGATGAGGCGCGCGGCGATCGCGTCGTCGCGGTACGCGGGGTGGACGAGCATCTCGACCCGCATCATGTGCACCGGATCCGCCGCGTCACGTTTCCGGAGCAGACCGTAGGCGACCAGGGTGTCGCCATCCCAGGCGCTGGTGGTCGCGGTCGGCAGGTCGACGGTCGGCGAGCCGATCTCTTCGGCGAGATCCTCCGCGCTGTAATGCTCGTCGATCGGCTCGACACGTTCCGCCTCCGCGAAGGCCTCGGCCAGTCGCGGCATGTCGTCCATGGTCAGCGGGCGCCAGGTCGGGCTCATGCGGTCGAGGCTAAGCCCGCGCCTCGGGGTGACGCACTCCATTTAGTTACGCTTCCGTGGTGCTCGTGCTGCTCCCCCCTTCCGAAACCAAGGCCGCCGGCGGCACCGGCGCGCCGCTGGACCTCTGCGCGCTGTCGTTCCCGGAACTGAACCCGACCCGCGCGAAGCTGACCGACGCGCTGGCCGAACTGGCGGGCGACGTCCCGGCCAGTATCGCCGCGCTCGGGATCACGCCGCGGCAGACCGACGAGGTCGCCCGCAACGCCGAGCTGTGGACCTCGCCCTCGATGCCCGCGCTGCGCCGCTACACCGGTGTCCTCTACGACGCGCTCGACGTGAAGTCCTTCACCAAGGCGACGCTGGCGAAGGCCGAGAAGCGGCTCGCCGTCGCTTCGGCGCTGTTCGGGGTGGTAGCGGCGACCGACCCGATTCCCGCGTACCGGCTGTCCGGCGGGAACGCGCTGCCGTCGCTCGGCACCGTCCGCAGCGTGTGGAAACCGGTCCTCGAACCGGTGCTGCAGGGGATCGAGGGGCTCGTCGTCGACCTGCGTTCCGGGACCTACTCGGCGCTGGCGAAGCTCCGCCCGGACGCGGTGACGGTGCGCGTCGTGACCGAGGACGCGAAGGGCAACCGGACCACGGTGAGCCATTTCAACAAGGCCTACAAGGGACGGCTGGCCGCGGAGCTGGTCAAGTCCCGCAGCGAACCGTCCACTGTGGAACAGCTGATGCGGGTGCTGTCGAAGGCGGGCCTCGACGTCGAACGCACCGGGGAGCACAGTGTGGAACTGCTCACCGGGGACGCGGTGCATTAGTTCCGTACCCCTACGGGCTCCTTCCTCGGTTGTTCCGCCAGGTGCACATGCGGAAAGTGATTTCCAGCCACCTGGAAAGGAACCACCGTGAACAGAAGACAACGGCTACTGGGGATCGCCACCGCCACCCTCGGCTGCCTCTCGGTCCTCCTGCCCGCGCCCGCGGCCGCCGCGAACCTGCCCGCCGTCACCCCGACGGATCAAGCCGTCGTGCCCGGTGGACTGCACACGAACTCCATCGGCGGCACCCCCGCCTCGGTCAAGGATCACCCCTTCATCATCGCGGGCCTGCGCGAAGGCGGGACGCGGCCGCAGGGCCAGACGTGCACCGGTTCGGTCGTCGCGCCGCGCAAGATCCTGATCGCCGCGCACTGCAAGGACTCGGCGGGCGAGAAGTCCTTCCTCTACGGCCTGGACGATCTCAACGCCGGTGGCGGAACGCGGATCGGCGTCGTCAGCTACGAAAAGCACCCGAAGTATGTCAACTTCGACCAGGGCTACGACGTCGCCGTGGTCACCACCGACGCCGACATCCCGGTGCCGGGTGGGCAGTACGCGAAGGTCGCGACCTCGGCCGACACGGAGTTGCACGAGCCGGGCAAGTCCGGGCTCGGACTCGGCTACGGCAAGAAGGACCACAACGACGACACGCGCAACGTCGAACTGCACAAGTTCACCCTGCCGGTCGTCCAGGGCAGCAATTGCAACGGCGTCGGCGCGGGTTTCAAAGACGCCACGATGATCTGCAGCGGCTACAGCGACGGCCGCGTCACCATCCTGCCGGGCGACAGCGGCGGGCCGCTGATCGTGGACGGCAAGATCGTCGGTGTCGCGTCGTGGAGCCGTAGCGACTTCAAGTGGTACAGCGTTTACGGCAGGCTCAACAACGAGATGGGCGACTGGGTCAAGCAGCAGATCGGCGAGCCGCAGAACCCGGAGACGTTCTCGCTCGGGGTGACCCCGTCCGCGCTCAAGGTCGAACCGGGTAAGTACGTTTCGGCCACGGTGACCAGCAAGCCCGGCAAGAACGGCGCGGAGAAGGTCGATCTCAGCGCTTCGGGTCTTCCCGAGGGTGCGACGGCCACGTTCCAGCCCACGTCCATCACCTCGGGTGAGTCGGCGAAGGTGACCATCGAGGTTCCCGCCGGGACGGCCGAAAAGGACTACGCCGTCACGATTTCGGGCAAGGGCACCACCGACACCGCGACCGCGAACCTGACGCTGACCGTCGGCAACGGCGGGCCGCAGCCCGGCGAACTCAAGGTGAGCTTGAGCCCCACCAGCGGGGCGTCGCAGCCCGGCTTCTTCAGCGACGTCACGGTTTCCGCCACCGGTGGCACGGGTGCCATCACGTTGTCCGCGTCCGGACAGGGGCTGCCGTTCGCACCGTTCTTCAACCCGAAGACGATCTCGAGCGGGGGCAGTTCGACCATGCAGGTGGTCGCGCCGTTCCAGCGCGGCACGTACCCGGTGACCGTCACCGCGACGGACTCCGCGGGCAAGACCTCCACGGCGACCTACACCCTGACCGTCCGGTAGCAGGCAAGTCCGTGAAGGCCTCCTTGAGGGACTCTGGGTCCCTCAAGGAGGCCTTCACGGACGTCAGGAAGCCGCCAGCACCGCCATGGCGGCATTGTGCCCGGGAATACCGGAGACACCGCCGCCCCGCACGGCCCCGGCCCCGCAGAGCAGCACCCGGTCGTGCGCGGTTTCGACGCCCCAAAGCCCCACCTGAGCGGCATCCGCGGCGTACGGCCACGACAGATCGCGATGGAAGATGTGTCCCGCGGGCAACCCCAGTTCGGCTTCGAGATCCAGCGGCGTCTTCGCCTCGACACACCACCCGCCGTCCGGCGAACGCAGCACGCAGTCCTCGATCGGCTCGGCCAGCACACTGTCCAAAGAGGACAACGTCGCCCGCAGCGCCTCGTCGCGCGCGGCGTCGTTGCGCCCTTCGAACAGCCGCGCGGGCATGTGCAGCCCGAACAACGTCAGCGTCCGCACCCCGGCGGCCCGTTCGGCGGGGCCGAGGATCGACGGGTCGGTCAGCGAATGGCAGTAGATCTCGCACGGCGGCAGCGACGGGATCCGGCCCGCGGCGGCCTCGGCGTAGGCCGTCGCCAACTGCTCGTAACCCTCGTTGACGTGGAACGTGCCGCCGAACGCCTCACGCGGGTCGACGCCTGGATCCCGTAGCCGCGGCAGCCGTGACAACACCATGTTCACCTTGAGCTGCGCGCCTTCCGGCGCTTCCGGCGGCTCCTCCCCCAGCAGGCGCGCGAGCACTCGCGGCGCGACGTTCGACAGCACGTGCCCGCCGCGCACGGTGAATTCGTCGTCGCCGAGCCGGTAACGCACTGACCCGCCGGGATCGATCGACAGCACCTCGGCACCGGTGACCAGCCGTGCGCCCGCCGTCCGCGCGGCCGACGCGAGCGCCCCGGTCACCGCGCCCATCCCGCCGACCGGCACGTCCCAGTCGCCGGTCTCGTTGCCGATCACGTGGTAGAGCAGGCACAGGTTCTGCCGGAAATCGCCGGTGCCGGCGAAAGTGCCGATCAGCGCGTCGGTCAGGACGACGCCGCGGACGGTGTCGTCGCCGAACATCCCGGTGAGCGTTTCCGAGATCGGCCGTTCGAACAGCGCGTCCCATGCCGCCTGCTCGATGCCCGAGCGCAGTTCCTCTTTGGACACCAACGGTTCGGTCAGGGTGCGGAACGTCCGTTCCGCGACCTGCGACGTCATCGCGTAGAACCGCCGCCACGCCTCGAAGTCCTTTGTGGACCCGGTGAGCGCGGAGAACGACGCCGCCGTACGGCTGTCGTCGCCCGTGTCGACAAGGAGACCGCCGTCGCCGACGGGTGTGTACGACGACATCCGCCGTCGCCGGAGATCGAGGTCGAGCCCGAGGTCCGCGATGATCTTGCGCGGCAGCAGGCTCACCAGGTACGAGTACCGCGACAGCCGGACGTCGACGCCGGGGAAGGCCCGGAAGGAGACCGCCGCCCCGCCGACCTCGTCCCGGCGTTCCAGCACCAGCACCGAACGTCCGGCCCCGGCCAGGTAGGCGGCCGCCACCAGACCGTTGTGCCCACCACCGACGATCACGGCGTCAAAGGACTCCATGGCAAGCCTCCCAGCGAAAACGACAGTGCGCCGCGGTCATCGTGACCGCGGCGCACCGCCGTTCGCAAGGACTCAGAAGGTGATGGAGAAACCTTCGATCGTCCCGCTGTCGAACCGGTGGACGTCACGGACCCGCAGTTTCCAGGTCCCGTTCGCCGGTTCGGAGGAGGCGTTCACCGTGTACGACGTGTGCACGCCGGTCGCCTCGCTCGTCCCTCCCGCCTGCTTGAGGCCGAACACCGCACCGCTCGGCCCGATCAGGTCTATCGCCAGGTCACCGGTGTAGGTGTGCGCGATGTCGACCTTGACCGGCAGCGTCGCCGACGCCTTGCCGTCGCAGCCTTCCTGCGTCACCGAACTGGTCACCGCGGCACCGGCGTCCGGAATGGGCACCGGTGTCGTGTTGGACTTGGCCCCGCACGTCGGTGTGGGGCCACCGCCGCCGATGAACGACACGTTCAGCAATTTGTTGACCGTGCCGGACGGCAGTCCCTTGAGCACACCGGCGGAGGCGTTGTTCACCAGCGCGTCCCGCGTCTGCTGCGCGGTGGCGCCGGAATCGGCGGCGAGGTACAGCGCCGCCGCCCCGGCCACGTGCGGCGTGGCCATCGACGTCCCGCTCATGTTCGCCGAACCACCGTTGGACGTGGACAGCGACGTGATGTTGCTGCCAGGGGCGAAGATGTCCACGCACGAACTGTGGTTGGAGAACGAGGACTTGTCGTCGCTCTGGTCCGAGGCGCCGACCGTGATCGCCTCGGGGATCCGGGCCGGGCTGACGTTGCAGGCGTTCTGGTTCTCGTTGCCCGCCGCCACCACGTAGACGAAGCCCGCCGCGATGGACTTCTTGATGACGTCGTCGCCGAGCCCGACCTGGTCCATCCGCAGGCTCAGGTTCGCCACCGCCGGTTTGGTGCCGTTCGCGGTCAGCCATTCCGCCGCGTCCACGATGGCGGAGTCGGGACCGTTGCCCGAACAGTCGTTGCCCAGCACCTTCAGCCCGACGAGCTTGGCCTTCTTCGCCACGCCGTAGGTCTTGCTGCCGATGGTGCCCGCGGTGTGACTGCCGTGCCCGTTGCAGTCCTTCCCGTTGCCGCCCACGAAGTCCTTGCCGATGGACGCGCGCCCCTCGTACTCCGGGTTCTCCGGGTTGATCCCGGTGTCGAGGTCGTACGCCGTGACTCCCTCACCCGTGTTCGGATAGGTGAAGCTCTTGTCCAGTGGCAGGTTCTTCTGGTCCACGCGGTCGAGGCCCCAGGTCGGGTTGGTCTGCGTGCCGACGGCACGGGCGGTGCCGTCCTGGTAGACCGCCTTGACCGCCGGGTCGGCCGCGAGCCGTCGGGCCTGCCGCTCGGACATTCCTTTCACCGAGAAGCCGCGCAGCACGTTCTTGTACGCCGACCGGACCTCGCCGCCGTAGCGGCCGGTCAGCGCGGCCGAGGACCGCTCGACCGCCATGGTGTCGACCTCGTGGAGCTCCACGATGTACTGATCGCCGTAGTGCTGCTTCGCCTGCACGACAACGCCTTCCGCCTCCGCGGCGAGGGCGTTGCCCGCGGCGAGCGCGGCCAGCGCGGTGGCCGCGACGGCCACCACACCGGCCCGCACGCCGCGGCGCATCAGAGACCCGCCACGTTCAGCAGCTTGTTGGTCGAACCGGTGCCCGGGCTCTTGACGACACCGCTGGTGGCGGCGTTGGCGAGACCGGAGGCGACGGCGGCGGGGGTGGCCGACGGGTTCGAGGTCAGGTAGATCGCGGCCGCGCCGGCGACGTGCGGCGTCGCCATCGAGGTACCGCTCATCTGCTGGGTGCCGCCACCATTGCGCAGCGACGTGATGCTGGTGCCCGGCGCGAAGATGTCGGTGCAGCTGCCGTAGTTCGAGAACGAGGACCGGCGGTCGTCGCTCTGGGTGGCGTTGACGGTGATGGCCTCACGCACGCGGGCGGGGCTGGTGCCGCAGGCGTCCGTGTTGGAATTGCCGGAGGCCACCGTGTTGGTGATGCCCGCGGACACGGCGCGGCGCACGGCGGCGTCGACACCGGAGTCGGCCGGGCCACCGAGGCTCATGGTGAGCACCGACGGGCCCTTGGCGTTCTTCACGACCCAGTCGATCCCGCTGATGATCTGCGAGTACTGGCCGCTGCCCTGGCAGTTCAGCACCCGGACCGCGACGATCTTGGCGCCCTTGGCGACGCCGTAGGTGGCGCTGCCGACGGTGCCGGCGACGTGCGTGCCGTGGCCCTGGCAGTCGCGGGCGTCGCTGTCGTTGTCGATGAAGTCGTACCCGCTGGTCGCGCGGCCGCCGAATTCGGTCTGGCGGTAGTCGACACCGGTGTCGAGGACGTAGACCGTCGCCCCGGCTCCGTCGTTCGGGTAGGTGTACTTCCGGTCCAGCGGCAGGTTCTTCTGGTCGATCCGGTCGAGGCCCCAGGTCGGGTTGGTCTGGGTGCCGGTCATGTGCGCGACCGCGTCCTGCTGGACGAAGTCGACGTTCGGGTCGGCGGCGAGCCGTTTGGCCTGCGCCTCGGTCATCTTCGCCGAGAAGCCGTTCAGCGCGGCGGTGTAGGTCGCCTTCACCTGACCGCCGTATTTGGCCGCGAGGCCGGCATCGCCGCTCTTCAGCGAGACGATGTACCCGTCCGTGACGGCTCCCGGCACACCAGCGCCGCGGATCTGTCCCTCGGCTGCCACGGCCGGTCCGGCGAAGGCCAGCGAAGCCGTCACACAGGCCCCGGCGAGTACCGCACCCGCGATTTGGTGACGTCGAAGTTCTCCACGCATTTCCTGAGCTCCGTTCACTCGAACAGGTGGTTCGCGCCGGCAGGAGTCCGGGCCGGCGCCGTGACGTGCAGTCACGCTTTACTCACTTTCGGGTGGCGGGACCTGTACGAACAAGCGAGGCAACGGTCCGTAGGACTACGTATCTAATAGGGATACCCGCCGTCCCTACGAAAGTTCCGTGCCGGTCCGAGTGGGTTCCGTGATCACTAAGCAGGTGCTTAAGCTGCGTTCACTCGAACAGTGTGGTTCGTGGAGCGGGGGTGACCCGGCATGGTGATCGGTGACTACCGACGCAGGACGAGTTCGCCGGTGCTCGTCGGCCGTGAGGCGGAACTGAGCGAACTCCTCGACGGCGTGAGGCATTCTCCGTCGGTGATCATGCTCGAAGGTGAAGCGGGCGTGGGCAAGACCCGGCTCGCCACCGAACTGCTGGCGTGTCCCGAACTGGCCGGACGGCCGGTCCTCACCGGAATCTGCCAGCCGCTGCGCGAGCCCTTCCCGTACGGCGTGGTCTTCGACGCGCTGAAGGACGTCCGCACCGTGCGCGAACTCAACCCGGTGACCGGTGTACTCGCGCCCTACCTGCCGGAACTCGCGGGCTTCCTGCCCCAGCCGCCACCGCGGCTCGGCGATCCGCGAGCCGAACGGCACCGGCTTTTCCGCGCCGTCCGGGAACTGCTCGGTTCGTTGGGCCCGCACGTCCTGCTCGTCGAAGACCTGCACTGGGCGGACGACGGTTCCCGGCGGCTGCTGCGGTTCCTGATGACCGACCCGCCCCCGGGCCTGACCCTCGTGCTCACGTACCGGCGCGAAGAGACACCCGGCGGCATCCCGCTCGGCAGCGCCTACCGGCCCGCTCCCGGCACCGCGCACGCGCTCGTCGCCCTTCGCCCGCTGGACCGCGACGGCGTCCAGTCGCTGGTGTCGGCCCTGCTCGGCGAGGCGAACGTCTCGGCCGAGTTCGCCGCGCGGCTGCACGAGCGGACCGCCGGGATCCCGTTCGTGGTCGAGGAGATCGTGCACGCTCTCGGTGACGTCGAGGCCGCGGTCCACGCCGACGGCGCGACCGCGCGGCGCCTGCTCGACACGGTCGAGGTCCCGGCTTTGCTGAGAGAGGCGACGGTCGAACGCCTCGTCGCGCTGCCGCCGGCCGCCCGGCGGATCACCGAGGCCGCCGCCGTCCTCGGCACACCGTCCACTTCGGACCTGCTGACCGCCGCGGCCGCGCTCACCCCCGAACGCGCCCGGCGCGCGCTCGTCCTCGCGCTCGAACGCAACATCCTGGTGGAGACCGGCGAAGGCACGTACGACTTCCGGCATGCCTTCGCCCGGCAAGCCGTCTACCGCACCATTCCCGGCCCTGACCGCCAGGAACTGCACCGGCGGGCCGCGCGGCTGCTGCGCGACCGCCTCCCGCAGTCGCTGGTGCGGCTCGCCGAACACTGCCGCAAGGCCGGCGACCGGGCCGGTGCGTTGAAATACGGCGAAGCGGCCGCCGATCAGGCGTCGGCCGTCGGCGATCTCGCCACCGCGACGGATCTGCTCCGCACCCTGCTCGACGAACCGGGTCTGCAACCATCCGATGTGGACAGACTGGCGGTCAAGTTCAGTTCGGTGGCGTGCAACGGCCTCGCGCAGACCGAAGTCGTCCCGGCGCTGGAACGGCTGCTCACCGACGGCAGGCTGTCCGGACGCCTGAGCGGTGAGGTCCGGCTGGGGCTCGGGCTTCTGCTGGTGCGCCAAGCGGGCGGGCTGGAGGCGGCCCGTACCGAGATCGAGATCGCCGTCAACGACCTCGCCGACCGACCCGACCTGGCCGGACGCGGGATGGGCGTACTCGCCCAGCCGTGGGTCGGCGCGACGCCGCTGCGGGAGCATCGGCGGTGGATGGACCGGGTGGACGAGCTCATCGAGCGGGCCACCGACCGGCGGCTGAAGATCATCCTGCTGGCCAACAACGCGGCGTCGCGGCTGCACATCGGGGACGCGCGCGGCTGGGAAATGCTGGACCGGGCGCCCACCAGCGTCGGTTCCGCCGACGAACAGCGGCATCTGGCGCGGCTGCACTGCAACAGTGCCGACGCCTGCGCCTGGACGGGCCACCACCGGCGGGCGAAAAGCCTGCTGCGCAGCGGGATGCAGCTGGCCGCCGACTGCGGGGCGCCGTATGTCGTCAGCACCGCCCGCGCGACGGCCGTCCACACCGACTGGCTCACCGGGAACTGGGACGGCCTCGCCGAACGGGCCGTCGCGCTGATCGACGAGTACCGCGACCTCCTGCCGGTGACCAGCGAACTGTGCCTGGTACTCGGCCTGCTCGCCGCCGCCCGTGGCGAATGGGACGAGGCCGCGGCCCGGTTCGCCGGCACCGCGGCCGACCAGCCGGAGAACGCGTTCACCCCGGTCGCGATCGCCGCGCACGCCGGAATGTCGGGCATGCTCCTCGCGCAGGACCTCGGCGAGGCCGCCGTCGCGCAGGCCGAAAAGGGACTGGAACTCCTTCGCGCCAAGGGCGTCTGGGCCTGGGGCGCCGATCTGCTGATAGCCGCCGTCGACGCGTACTGCGCCACCGGGCGGGACGCCGAGGCGCAGGCGCTGACCGACGAGTTCGAACGCGAGATCGGCGACCTCGACGCGCCGTCGACCCGCGCCGCGCTGGCCGCGAACCGCGGGCTCGTCGCGGCGTCCCGGGGAGACCACGCGGAAGCGATCGAAGCCTTCGAACAAGCCCGGACCCGGTTCGAGGCCCTCCCCGCGCCGTATCACGCGGCACTGATCGCCGAACGGGCCGCGCGATGCCGCCTGGCCTGCACCGAGGACGTCGCCGAAACGTTCGCCGCGCTCGCCGAGACCTTCGACCACCTCGGCGCCACCCGCGACGCCGCGCGCTGCCGCCACGCCTTCCGGTCCACCGGCGCGGTCGCCCCGTCGCGACGTGGCCGCCGGGGTTACGGCGACGAACTGTCCCCGCGCGAGCGTGACGTCGCCCGCCTGCTCGCCGCCGGGCACACAAACCGGGAGATCGCCGAGGTGCTGTTCCTGTCCCGGCGCACGGTGGAACAGCACGTCGCGAGCGTGCTGCGCAAGCTGAAGGTCCGGTCGCGGAGCGAGCTGGCGGGGCTGCGGTCGGCGTAGGCCGGTGCCGGGGGGGGGGGGGGGGGGGGGGGGGGGGGGGGGGGGGGGGGGGGGGGGGGGGGGGGGGGGGGGGGGGGGGGACAAAACAGAAAAAACACACCAAGCCAG